>NZ_JBQHCZ010000004.1:0-707130 GCF_052068155.1 Streptomyces sp. OZ13
GATGGACGGGGTATCAACATATCTGGCGTTGATTTTTGGCACACTGTTGAGTTCTCAAGGAACGGACGCTTCCTTTGTACTCACCCTTTCGGGCTTTCCTCCGGGCGCTTCCCTTCGGTCTTGCGTTTCCGACTCTATCAGATCTTTCCGATCCGATTTCCTCGGTGTGCTTTCCGGCCTTTCGGCCTTCCGGCGGTTCCGACTCTATCAGACTCTTTCGGGCCTGATTCCCAGTCAGCGGGAGTTGTCATCCCGGCTGTTGGGCCGTTCCGACGCTCAAACTCTAGCGGATTTCCCGGGCGGCTCATAATCGAGCTTTCGAAATGAATTTCGGCATGCCGAAATTCGTCCCGGCTGGGAGATCGTGCTGAGTTTGGTTGCCGCGTTCGCGGCGGGATGGCTGTCGCAGAACCGTTCCGGCCCCGCGACAACTCGAAGAACCTTACGGATCGCAGAGGTCCGTGTCAACCCTGCCCCGCGGCCCGGCTAATCCAGGTCGGTGAGCCGCCCGCCGGCGTCCGGCTGGTCGTGTTCCACACGGCGGAGCACGCGGATGAGCAGCTCGCCGAGGACCGCCCGCTCGTCGCCCGAGAGGTCCTGGAGCAGGTCCTCCTCGAAGTTCGTCGCCATGCGCATCGCCTCGAGCCACTTGGCGCGGCCCTCGTCCGTCAGCTCGACGATCACCCGCACCCGGTTGTTCTCGTCGCGGTCGCGGGTGACCAGGCCTTCGCCGGCCATGCGATCGATGCGGTGCGTCATCGCGGCGGGGGTGAGCCCCAGGCGCTTGGCGAGTTCACCGGGTCCCATGCGATAGGGGGAGCCCGAGAGCACCAGCGTCTTCAGGACTTCCCACTCGGTGTTGCTGATGCCGAGGTCGGCGACCTGGCGGCCGTACGCGACGTTCATCCGGCGGTTGAGCCGGCCGAGGGCGGAGACCACCTTCTCGACCTGCGGGTCGAGATCGCCGAATTCGCGCTGGTAGGCAGCGATCTGCTCGTCGAGGCTCGGCTCGTGCGGGCCGGACGTCAGGGAGGCCTCGGGGGTCTCGGTAGGCATGCGCCGAAGTATGGCACGGCACTCGTTGGCATTGAAGTCCTTCGATGTGTACTCTTCAGCATTGAACTTTAGTGTTGAAGTCTTCAGGGTTCAGTCCTACGGACTCGAGGGGCTTCTCGACCAGAAGCAGGTGAGTGTGACCAAGGCGAAGGGTGCAGCGATGCGCCGGATCCAGGCGGGGAACGCGCTGAGCGCGTTCGGGCTCGGCTTCACCGTTCCGTACCTCTACGTCTATGTGGCGCAGGTGCGCGAGCTGGGCGCGAGCACGGCGGGTGCCGTGCTCGCGGTCTTCGCGATGGCCGCGCTCGTCGCTCTGCCCTTCACCGGGCGGATCATCGACCGCCGGGGGCCTCTGCCCGTGCTCGTGGCCGCCGCCGTGCTCGCCTCCGCGGGAGCCGTCGGCATGGGTCTCTCCGGCAGCATCCCAGCAGTCGTACTGTCAGCCGCGCTGCTCGGCGCCGGCACGGCCGTGATGCAGCCGGCGCTCGCCACGATGATCGTCTGGTGCTCGGAGACGGCGACCCGCACCCGTGCCTTCGCCACACAGTTCTTCCTGCAGAACCTGGGACTCGGCGTCGGTGGCCTGATCGGCGGACACATCGTCGACGAGAGCCGGCCGGCGAGCTTCACCCTGCTGTTCGGTATCGAGGCGGCCATGTTCCTCGTGCTCGCGGCGATCGCCCTGACCGTGCGGCTCCCCCACTCCCCGACGCTCCACGACTCGCGTCCCTCCGGCGCGGAGACCGGCGCCAAGGGCGGCCTGCGAGCACTGCTCGGCCACCGGGCCATGGTGCAGCTGCTCGTCCTGGGCTTCGTCCTCTTCTTCGCCTGCTACGGCCAGTTCGAGTCGGGTCTCGCCGCCTACGGCACGGAGGCCGCCGGTATCGAGCCCGCGACCCTCGGCACGGCCCTCGCGGCCAACACCGCGGTCATCGTGCTCGCGCAGTTCCTGGTGCTGAGGTTCGTGGAGCGGCGCAGGCGCAGCAGGGTCATCGCCTCGGTCGGGCTCATCTGGGCCGTGGCCTGGCTGGCGGCCGGCTACGCGGGCCTCGGCCACGGCAGCCAGGCCATGGCGACGGCCGCGTTCATCTCGACGTACGCGCTGTTCGGCCTCGGGGAGGCGATGCTCTCGCCGACCGTGGCACCGCTGGTCGCGGACCTGGCGCCGGAGGCCATGGTCGGGCAGTACAACTCGGCCTTCGCGCTGGTCAAGCAGCTCGCTCTGGCGGTCGGCCCGGCCGTCGGCGGGCCGATGGGCGCCGCGCTGCACGGCCCGTACATCGTGACGTTCGTGCTGTTCTCGTTGTCGGTCACGGTGCTGGCGCTGCGCCTGGGCAAGCGGCTCACCCCGGTGCAGGACCGGCCGTCGCTCTCGGCGAGGACCCGCGTGGTTGCCGTGCACAAGCCCGAGGAAGCGGTCGCCCCCGCCCGCTGAGGCCCCGGGTCCCTGGGCTTCAGCGCGGAAGGGCGAACTCGCACCAGACCGCTTTGCCGCCGCCCGGGGTGCGTCGGCTCCCCCAGGACGAGGCGATCGTCGCGATGATGGAGATCCCGCGGCCCGCCTCGTCCTCCGTCTCGGCGCGGCGGCGGCGCGGCAAATGGTCGTCCCCGTCCGTCACCTCGACGATCAGACGGCGGTCGGTGCGGCGGAGTCTGAGCCGCATGGGCGGGGTGCCGTGCTGGAGGGAGTTGGCGACCAGTTCACTGACGGCCAGCACACCGAGGTCGTGCAGCTCCGGCGAGAACCGCCACGAGGCGAGGACCCCTGACGCGAAGGCCCGGGCACGCGGCGCCGCCTCGATACCGCCGAGCAGGTCCAGGGCGGCGTTGTGGAACAGCTCGGCGTCCGCCCCCTTCCGCGTCGGGTGCTGCAGCACGAGCACGGCGACGTCGTCGTCGTGCTCCGCGGTGACGCCGAGGGAACGGATCAGCCGGTCGCAGACCACCTGCGGGCTGCCGGTCGCCCCGGACAGCGCGCGCTCCAGCGCGGCCACCCCTTCGTCGATGTCCTCGCCACGGCGTTCCACGAGGCCGTCCGTATAGAGGACGGCGGTGGAACCGGGCGGCAGGTCGATGGCGCCCGAGGTGTGCAGCCAGCCGCCGGTGCCGAGCGGCGGTCCGGTCGGTTCCGCCGCCTTGTGGACCGTGCCGTCCTCGTCGCGCACGAGGATCGGCAGATGGCCGGCGGAGGCGTAGACGAGCCGGCCCTCGTTCGGGTCGTGTACGGCGTACACACAGGTGGCGATCTGGCTGGCGTCGATCTCGGAGGCCAGGCCGTCCAGCAGCTGGAGGACCTCGTGCGGCGGGAGGTCGAGGCGGGCGTAGGCACGGACCGCGGTCCTCAGCTGGCCCATGACGGCGGCAGCGCGCACGCCGCGGCCCATCACGTCTCCGATGACGAGCGCCGTGCGTCCCGCGCCGAGCGTGATCACGTCGTACCAGTCGCCGCCGACCGCGGCGTCGATACCGCCGGGCTGGTAGGTGGCGGCGAAGCGGAGATCGTCGGGCTGTTCCAGTTCCTGCGGGAGCAGCGAACGCTGAAGCGTCACGGCCGTCTCCCGATGCCGGCGCTCGCTGGCCCGCAGACGCTCCGCCGCGTCCGCGTGGTCGGTGACGTCGGCCGCGAAGACGAACACGCCCTCGGTCTCCTTGCTGCCGTCCGCGCGCTCCGCGGGCAGGCAGGTGATCGTGTACGACCCCTCGCCCCGCCGGGCCGATTCCCCACCGCCCTGGATCCTGCGGGACTTGACCGTGCGCGGCTTGCCGCTGCGCAGCACCTGGTCCATCAGCGGCAGTAGCCCCAGCTCCGTGAGCTCGGGGCACACGTCGGCGGCAGGCGATCCGGCCTGCCGCGGCCCGAAGGCGGCGGCGTAGGCGTCGTTCACGTAGGCGATGCGGTGCTCGGGGCCGTAGACGAGCGCGACGAGGGCGGGCAGGCGGCCGAGCATCTCCGGTACGGAGAAGTCTTCCAGCGCCGGGACGTCGGGCGGGGGCTCGGAGTGACCGTACTCGCCGCGGGCCGCGGGCACGGAGCCCTCGGACCGCTGCGCCGGGGAGAGCCCTCGGTCGGTTCCCCGCGCCGCGGCGCGGCGCTGCGTACCGGGGAGCCTGGCGCTCCAACGCGTGAAGTTCACTGACTTTCTAGCCTCAATGGGATCGTCGCCAAGGGTCACTCTGTGCAGGTGTGAGCCCACCTATGGTCACACGTCAAGTGTGGCCGACCGGACTGACAGTCGTCTTTCCCGAGTTGCCGAACCGCCGTCAGGTCCCCGTGGGACCGTCGGGTGACCCGTCGGCCGACTGCTCCTGGGGCCCTTCCTTCTGGCCGGCGGACGGCTGCTCCTTCGAGCCGTTCGCCGGTCGTTCGCCTCCCGCCGCGAGTGCGAACTCGGCGCGCGGGTGTTCCAGCGAGCCGAGAGAGACGATCTCACGCTTGAAGAGCCCGGAGAGGGTCCATTCGGCCAACACTCGTGCCTTGCGGTTGAAGGTCGGCACCCGGCTGAGGTGGTAGACCCGGTGCATCAGCCAGGCCGGATAGCCCTTCAGCTTGCGCCCGTAGACGTGCGCGACGCCCTTGTGCAGGCCGAGGGACGCGACTGATCCCGCGTATTTGTGCGCGTAGTCCTGCATGGGCGCGCCGCGCAGCGAGGCCACGAGGTTCTCCGCGAGCACCTTGGTCTGGCGTACGGCGTGCTGGGCGTTGGGCGCGCACTCGGCCTCGGGCTTGTCGGACGTCAGGTCCGGGACGGCCGCGGCGTCACCGGCGGCCCAGGCGTGGTCGACGCCTTCGACGGAGAGACGGGCGGTGCACTTGAGCCGTCCCCGCCCGTTCAGGGGCAGGTCGGTGGCGGCGAGGACCGGGGCGGGTTTGACGCCTGCCGTCCACACGAGCGTCCGGGTGGGGAAGCGCGAGCCGTCGCTGAGGACGGCGACACGGTCCTCGCAGGAGTCGAGGCGCGTCTCCAGGCGTACGTCGATGTTCCGGGCGCGCAGCTCACGTACGGCGTACCTGCCCATCTGCTCGCCGACCTCGGGGAGGATGCGCCCCTGTGCCTCGACGAGGATCCACTTCAGGTCCTCCGGCTTGATGTTGTAGTAGTAGCGGGAGGTGTAACGGGCCATGTCCTCGAGCTCGGCGAGGGCTTCGACGCCCGCGTAGCCGCCGCCGACGAAGACGAAGGTCAGGGCGGCGTCGCGGATGGCCGGGTCCCGGGTCGACGAGGCGATGTCCATCTGTTCGATGACGTGGTTGCGCAGGCCGATCGCCTCCTCGACCGTCTTGAAACCGATGCCGAAGTCGGCGAGGCCGGGGACGGGAAGGGTGCGGGAGATGGACCCGGGCGCGATGACCAGCTCGTCATAGGTGATCTCGACGGCGCCGGCGCCCTCCTCCTCGGTCGCGAGCGTGCTGACCGTCGCCGTGCGCTTCGCGTGGTCGACGGCCTTGGCCTCGCCGATGACGATGGTGCATCTGTCGAGAACACGGCGGAGGGGGACCACGACATGGCGTGGGGAGATGGAACCGGCCGCGGCCTCCGGGAGGAACGGCTGATACGTCATATAAGGGTCGGGCGTGACCACGACGATTTCCATCTCGCCACGCGCCAGCTCGTGCTTCAGCTTCCGCTGGAGGCGCAGCGCGGTGTACATCCCGACGTAACCGCCGCCGACGACGAGAATGCGTTTGCGCGGCGGGGTGCCGGGGGTCGTGCCCCGGGTGTTTGCAGCCTTCACCATCCCATGAGGCAACGGCCTCGGGAGTTTGTCCACAGGCCCGGCAAATTGTGTGACCGGAAGACGGCTTCCGGCGGCTCCGCGCCCAGCTCGGGGCAAAAAGGAAGCCACGCAGGTCAGACATGGCGGGTGGGTCGGGGTCCCGGGGCGTAATAGGGAACCTTCCGGCCCTTGCTCCGATCGGGGGGCGCTCCGTGCGGAAGTACCCCCTTCTGAATTGACTCGGGCTCAACTATGTTCGTACTCGGTCGGGGTGTCGGGTCACGACATGCCCGGCGGACAGCGGGGAGGTCTCCGGGGGGAGACGACATGACCGGGGGAACGCTCATGCATATTCAGGATTCGCATTGGCAGACTGCCGTCGCGCCGGCATCGGCGGCCGACGGCAATGGGAGCGGGCGCGCGGGATCGGGCGGGACCAGCCGCTCCGCGCCGCTGCGGGTGGACGCGCAGCGCAATCTCGAGCACGTGTTGCGGGCGGCGCGCGAAGTGTTCGGCGAGCTTGGTTACGGCGCGCCGATGGAGGACGTCGCCCGGCGTGCGCGGGTCGGCGTGGGGACGGTGTACCGCCGCTTTCCCAGCAAGGACGTCCTGGTGCGCCGGATAGCCGAGGAGGAGACGTCCCGGCTGACCGAACAGGCGCGCACCGCGCTCGGGCAGGAGGAGGAGCCGTGGTCGGCTCTCGCACGTTTCCTGCGCACGTCGGTGGCGTCCGGCGCCGGTCGTCTGCTGCCGCCGCAGGTGCTGCGGGTGGGCGTCGACGGTGACGAGCCGACCGTCGTCACCGACACCGAGCCGCTGGACGACACCCGGGTGCCGCAGCAGCGGGCGGTGGCACAGCCCGGGCTGCGTGTGGTGGCGCCACGACCGATGCCGGCTGAGGAGCTGGACGACAGCGGTGCGGCGGATCTGCTGGAGGTGGTGGGCCGGCTCGTGGAGCGGGCCCGTGCGGCGGGCGAGCTTCGGGGTGATGTGACCGTGGCGGACGTGCTGCTGGTGATAGCCACCGCCGCGCCCTCGCTGCCCGACGCCGCACAGCAGGAGGCGGCCTCGGCCCGGTTGCTGGACATTCTGCTCGAGGGCCTGCGCCCCCGGGCGGTGTGATTGCTGCCCGCACGTCAACACGCCGTGTCCGTACGCCCGCCGCAGTGTGCCTCTTACGAGTGAGGCAGAGGAACCGGATCCGTGGAAGTTTCCCCGGACGGGTGGTTGCCGTACGGAGGGGTTCGGCGTAGGGCCGCTGTATGGCACGCTTGCCCGGTGTTCGGGTCTGTAGGTGCTTACGGGGGCTTCCGCGATGAGCGGTGACGGGCGGGACGAGTCGCTGAGCGGCGCGGCCGGGCCGGAGGCGGACGAACTGTCCGCCTCCCAGGTGCCCAGCCAGGGCGGCCGAGGTTATTCCCCGGGCGGGGCGGGACCGGCCGGCGCGGCGGGGCAGGCAACGGACAGTGCGCCGGACGTGTCCAGGGCGCTGTCCGCGGAACCTGCGGATTCGCAGAACCACTACGCGGTGCCGCAGCAGCGGGAGGCCGGCAGCCACGGCTCGGTGCTGCCCCCGCCCCGCGAACTGCCACCGGCAGACGCAGAATTGATTCTGCGCATGCGGGACGGCGACGACAGCGCGTACGAGGAGCTGTTCCGCCGCCACGCGGACGCCATCCGGCGCTATGCCCGCACCTGTTGCCGGGACGCCGACACCGCCGACGACCTGACCGCGGAGGTGTTCGCCCGGACGCTGCAGGCGGTGCGCGGCGGCGCCGGGCCCGAGCAGGCCGTACGGGCCTACCTGCTCACCACGGTCCGGCGCGTCGCCGCGAACTGGATGAAGACCGCGAAGCGGGAGCAACTGGTCGAGGACTTCGCGGCTTTCGCCACGGAGGCGGCCCGCAGCGCCGACGCGTCGAACGAGGACACCCTCGACCTCGGCGCGGACGTACGGGCGATGCACGAGGCGGAACGGTCACTCGCCATGCAGGCGTTCCGGTCACTGCCGGAGCGCTGGCAGGCGGTGCTGTGGCACACCACCGTCGAGGAGGAGTCGCCGAGCGACGTCGCACCGCTCTTCGGGCTGACCGCCAACGCGACCGCGGTGCTCGCGAGCCGGGCCCGCGAAGGCCTCAAGCAGGCCTACCTCCAGGCCCATGTGAGCACCGCGCTCACCACGGGCGGCGACTGCGCGCGCTACGCGGACCGGCTGGGCGCCTACGCCCGCGGCGGTCTGCGCATGCGGGCGGAACGCGGGCTTCGCAAGCACCTGGACGAGTGCGTCAAGTGCCGGCTCGCCGCGGGTGAACTGGCGCATGTCAACGCGGGCATTCCGGCGCTGCTGCCGATCGCGGTGATCGGCTGGTTCGCCGCGGGGTACTCCCTCAAGGCCGCGGGCATCGTGGCGGGCGGCGCCGTGGGCGCCGCAGGAGCCGGAGCGGCGGCGGCCGCCACCGGGAGCACCGCCGGTGGCGCCTCGGGCGGTGCCACGGGCGGTGCCGCGGCCGAAGGCCTCGGGGCCCCGGCGAAGGTGGGCATCGCGGCCGCTGTCGCCGCGGTCGCGGCCGCCGGACTGGTCTGGGCGCTTTCCGGTGACCCGCAACCGGTCCCGGATCCTGTGGCGAAGCCGCCGGTCGCCCAGCCCGTCGTACCGCCGCCCACGCCCGAGCCGGAGTCCCCGGCCCCGCCCGCGCCGAATTCGCCGCCGGTCGTCGAAGCCGTGGCGGCGCCGGAGCCCGAGCCGGCACCCCCGAAGCCCACGCCGCCGAAGCCGAGCCCCACGCCGGAGCCGCAGCCTTCCCCGACGCCCACACCCACGCCGTCGCCCACACCCACCCCCACACCCACCCCCACACCCACGCCTCCGTCGCCCGCGCCGGAGGTCTACCAGGTGAACCGCCTCGACTACGGGGCTTTCGGCGACCACACGGGCCCGGAGGTCCGGCTCGGCGAGAGCAGCTGGCTCTGGCAGCGCTCGTCCATGTCCATCGGCGGCACGCAGTACGCGCACGGGGCGACCGCGCACGCCAAGTCGTCCATCACCATCGACCTCAACCGACGGTGCACCACGTACGAAGCATTCGTCGGCATCGACGACCTGACGCGCGGCCTGGGCATGGGCGCGGTGCGCTTCTCGGTGTACGGGGACGGGACGCGGCTGTGGAGCTCCCCCGTCGTCCGCAGCGGCGAACCGGCGGTCCCGGTCCACGTGCCCATCACCGGCCGCAGCACCATCCGCCTGGTGGCGGAACCGGAGACTGCACGGGACCAGGTGGCGCTGGCGGACTGGGCGGAGTCACGCATCACCTGCGAGTAGGGGCGGGGCGTGGCCGCCGTGGCTTGACCGCTGCGCGGGGCCGTTTCCCCTACCCGCCCCTTCCCGAAACCGGGCTCCGCCCGGACCCGGCCCCGCGCGAAGCGCGGTGTTTCGGGGGCTCCTCCCCCTATGCATGGCGGCGTGGGGGGACCCCCACCGCACCCCCGCGCCTCGAACGCCGGCGAGGCTGAAGTTGCCAGGCAACTCGAGCCCGCCCGGGGGCACCTCCCACGGCCGCCAGGCCGTAGGAGATTGAGGGCACCGCGCGAAGCGCGGTACGGGGTCCGGGGCCTGCCCCGCCACGCGGCGGAGCCGCACATCGGTACAGCGGGAAGGGGCGGGTAGGGACAAGCCCGCCGCAGGCGCCACGCACCCGCACCCGCCCCCTACGACTGCAGCGTCGGCCGTCGCGGCACCCCGCCCGCCACCGCTCGCTGCCGCGGCGCCGCCGTACCCGTCCAGCACGTGCCCCGGCGCGACAGCAGCCTCCGCAGCCAAAGTTCGGTGGAGACCAGGTCCGCCAGCCCGTCCAGTGGCACGGGCTCGCCCTCGGACGCCGCACGGAGCGCCCCGCGGACGACGCGGGCCTCGATGAGGCCCGCGTCCGCGAGCAGCGGGGCGTCGAAGAGGGCGATCAGGTGCGGCAGCGCCGACCGTAGTCCCGTGCGGGCCGCCGCGGCGGACGAGGCGTGTGTCGGGGAGCCCCAGCCGGGCGGCAGGTCGTGGATGCCGGCGCCCGCGAGGACCGTGCGCAGTACGGCGGCCCGCGCGCCCGGCTGGACGCGGAGCGATTCCGGCAGGTCCCGGCAGGCCCGTACGACCTGGTTGTCCAGGTAGGGCGCGTGCAGACGCTGGCTGCGTACCTCCGCGGCCTGTTCCAGGATCCGGTGGTCGAAGGCGTGGCGGGCGAGCGCGGCCCGTGCCCGTGTCTCGCCCGGCCGTTGGACCGAGGTGGGCCGGGTCGCCGCCTCCGTCAGCCGAACCGATACTTCAGCGAGCGCCTCCCCGGTGAGCCAGCGTGCCGCGGGCCCGGGACGGGACCACGCCAGCGCCGCCAGTGACGCGCCCACCGCGCCGTTGCGCAGGGCGGGACCCGGACGATTGGCGAGGAGCACGTCGCCGGCAGCCGCCTCGAGTCCGGTGCGGTAGGGCGTTCGGGCCAGCTTGCGGGCTGCCCGGTACACGGTGAGCGGGACGAAGAGGGACTGGGGGGAAGGCCGTTCCGAGCGGGCCAGGGCGGTGACCGGCCGCAGCAGGTGGCGTCTGCGCCGGTCCAGCAGCAGGTCGGCCAGCCGCGCCGGATGCGCGTCCAGCACCTGCCGCGCGCCCGCTCCGGTGAAGTGGTCGGCACTGCCGGCGGCCAGCCGACCCCGGTGGCGTTCCGCGGTCACCAAGGACGGTGCGGGTTCGTCGGTCAGGGGGCCGGAGTCGAGATTCGCGTACGGCAGTCCTTCTTCTCCGGCGGCGACCACGACATGGTGCAGGCGTGGGTTGGCGGCGATGAGGCGGGCCCGTTCCAGCTCGGGCTCGCGCAGCTCGTGTCCGCTGGTGGCGAGGTCGTTGAAGGTGACGGCGAGCAGGCGTTCACCGGCGCCGGTGCCGTGTCCGAGCACCGTGCCCGGTACGCCGGGCAGTCCGGCCGCGAGCAGGGCGAGGGTGCTTGAGGCGCTGCCCCCGGAGAGGTCGGCGCCGATCCCGGGCGTCGGCCCGCCGCGGGCCGCGCGGCGTTCGGCGGGGCCCATCCCGGGGACGGGCCCCGGGTCGGGCGGCATGGTCTCGGGCGCGTGCCGGGGCGCGGTCAGCCTGGCACGTACGGCCTCGACGAGTGCGTCGCGTACACCGTCGATGGCGCGAGCGGCCTCGACCTGCGGGGCGGCGACGGCGAGCGAGGCGACCGGTTCGTACCCGGTGATCTCCCGTGAGCCCTCCCGCAGGATCAGCGCGTGTCCGGGCGGGATGCGTTTCACTCCGGCGTACGGGGTGGAGTCGCGCAGCGCCTCCGGCGACTCGGGGCAGGCCAGCAGGGCGGCCAGGTGTCCGATGTCGAGCTGGGCCTCGATGAGGTCGGCCAGCGGGAGGGCGGCGGTCGCGTACGCCGTGCCGTTCGCCCACGGGGTGTAGAAGACGGGGCGGGCACCGGCGAGGTCGCCGACGACGGTGATGCGGCGGCCGACCTGGACGACGACGGTGTAGCTGCCCGCCCACGCGGTCAGATGCCTCAGTGCGCCGCCGCGCGCCGCGAACAGCCCGACCCGCAGCTGTTCGTCGCTGGCGGCGCAGCAGCCGAGGACGGCGAGCCGGGTCACGGTGGGCGCCTGGCCGTTGCCCGGGGTGGCATAAGGCCGTTGGTGCGGTTCGGCGGTGATGATGCGCACCTCGTCGGGCCGCCAGTCCCCGACGGCCCACAGCGGATCCGGGTCGCCCCACAGGAGTTGGGCTCCGACGGGATGCAGGGTGCGGCCCTCTTCGGAGGCTCCGACGGCGCCCGCCGTGCCGAAGTTCGCGGCGATACTGCTCCACCCCACCAGCCACCGCATCGCCGCCTCCCCAACATTGCCGGACATCGCCGAAGCCGTTCGGGAACATGCTGCCACGAAGGAGGCGCACGCGAAGGGCTCCCGGTAGCGCGTGCAAAAACGGAACACCGCGGCGGCGTTGGCGATTTGCCGACGGTGCGGGAGCCGGCTCCGAGGCCGCCGGAGGTCCGGGCAACCCTCGGGAAGGGCCGACGGACAGGCGTCATTCAGCCATTTTCGGGGCCGCGTCAGCGTGGCAGTTTGACCGCAACACACGGACCGGGAGGCGCAGTTCGCCTCCCGGGCCCTGTCCGCCGCCCGCGGGGATTGAGGCGGCGGTGTCCCCCAGCCCGCTGGTTCCAGTACGCAGCGGGCCGACCCACGCAGCACTCATGGAAGCGCTCCCGCCTCCGACCGGCCAGAGCGCACGGACGGGCGCACGGCCACACGGCGGGAGCACGAGGGCGGACGGGCGATCACCCGTACGGACAACAATCCCGCCATAGGGAAGTTGGCCCCTTAACGGTCGGGATGCGGCGAACTACGCTGTGTTTGCTGCTGTTCTCCACAGGCGCGCATATTCCGCAGGGCACGGCCACATGGTTTTGCAGCCGGGACCGGTCGGGAGGGGGTGCCGCGAACCGGGAGAACCCAGCACGAATGCCGTGCGCGGGCCGTGCGCGGCAGCCGTCTGCGTGTCGAGGGGTGGCGCATGTCCAGGGAGCAACGCGGGCCGAACGAAAAGCTCGGCACGGTTCTCGCCCTCGCGGGAATCAGTAACGCGGGCCTCGCGCGGCGGGTCAACGACCTCGGCGCGCAGCGTGGTCTGACCCTCCGCTACGACAAGACGTCGGTGGCCCGGTGGGTGTCCAAGGGCATGGTGCCGCAGGGCGCCGCACCCCATCTCATCGCGGCAGCCATCGGCGCCAAGCTGGGCCGTCCGGTGCCGCTCCACGAGATCGGACTGGCCGACGCCGACCCGGCGCCCGAGGTGGGACTGGCGTTCCCGCGTGATGTCGGCGAAGCGGTGAAATCGGCCACCGAACTGTACCGGCTGGATCTTGCGGGCCGCCGTGCCGGCGGCGGGGGCATCTGGCAGTCCCTGGCCGGATCGTTCGCAGTGAGCGCTTACGCGACGCCCGCCTCCCGTTGGCTGATAACCCCGGCCGACGCGTCGGTCGAGCGGCTGTTCGACGCGACCGGCGGCTCGTCCCTCTCCTCCGACCCCTCTTCCGGTTCCCCCGACGTTCCCGACGGCACGGAGACCGCGGACGCCGCCGACACGCCCGCCCGCGTGGGTCACAGCGACGTCGCGAAACTCCGGGAGGCGGCGGAGGACGCCCGCCGCTGGGACTCCAAGTACGGGGGCGGTGACTGGCGTTCGTCGATGGTCCCCGAGTGCCTGCGCGTCGACGCCGCACCCCTGCTTCTCGGCTCGTACTCGGACGAAGTGGGCCGGGCCCTGTTCGGCGCGACCGCCGAACTGACCCGACTCGCCGGGTGGATGGCCTTCGACACCGGACAGCAGGAAGCCGCGCAGCGCTACTACATCCAGGCGCTGCGCCTGGCCCGCGCCGCCGCCGATGTGCCGCTGGGCGGATACGTGCTCGCCTCCATGTCGCTCCAGGCGACGTACCGCGGCTTCGCCGACGAGGGCGTCGACCTGGCCCAGGCGGCACTGGAACGCAACCGGGGCCTCGCCACCGCCCGCACCATGAGCTTCTTCCGTCTGGTGGAGGCCCGCGCCCACGCCAAGGCGAACGACGCGGCGGCCGCGGGCGCGGCCCTCAAGGCCGCGGAGGGCTGGCTGGAGAGGTCGAGGGAGGGCGACGGCGACCCGTCCTGGCTGGGCTTCTACTCGTACGACAGATTCGCGGCGGACGCGGCCGAGTGCTACCGCGACCTGAAGGCACCGCGGCAGGTGCGGCGCTTCACGGAGCAGGCACTGTCCCGCCCCACGGAGGAGTACGTGCGCTCGCACGGACTGCGGCTCGTGGTGTCCGCGGTGGCCGAGCTGGAATCGGGCAATCTGGACGCCGCCTGTGCGGCGGGCACCCGCGCGGTGGAGGTCGCGGGCCGGATCTCGTCCGCTCGGACCACGGAGTACGTACGGGACCTGCTGCACCGGCTCGAGCCGTACGGCGACGAGCCGCGGGTCATGGAGCTGCGGGAGAGGGCCCGCCCGCTCCTCATGACACCTGCCTGACGCCCCTGACGGCACCCCCGGGGACGCCGGCGGCGGTTCCCGCGTGGAAGTCGGGCGTGTCTCCCGCGTGTCGACTGGTTTGAGCGCGTTGTCAGCGGGCCAGTGCACTATCGGGGTGGGAGGTGACGCGGTGAGGGCGTCCGGGCATGACTTCGACTGCGATGTGCTGGTGGTCGGCGGCGGCATCGTCGGCCTGTCGACGGCGTACGCGCTCTCGCGCTCGGCCCCCGGCACGGGAGTGACGGTCCTGGAGAAGGAACAGGGCCCCGCCCGGCACCAGACGGGCCGCAACAGCGGTGTGATCCACAGCGGGATCTACTACCGGCCCGGGTCGCTGAAGGCCCGGTTCGCCGTGCGCGGCGCCGCCGAGATGGTCAAGTTCTGTGCGGAGTACGGCATCGGTCACGAGGTCACCGGCAAGCTGATCGTGGCGACGGACAGGGACGAGCTCCCACGGCTCCACGCCCTGGTCCAGCGCGGCCGGGAGAACGGCATTCCGGTGCGCGAGCTCGGTCCGGCGCAGATCAGTGAGTACGAGCCGGAGGTCCGCGGCCTCGCCGCGATCCATGTGGCGACGACCGGCATCTGCGACTACGGGTCGGTGGCCGCACAGCTCGCGACGGCATCCGGCGCGGACGTGCGGTACGGCGAGGAGGTCACCGCCGTCGACCGCCGCCCGTGGGGCGTCGCGGTCCGGACACGCTCGGGCACGGTCGTACGGGCCCGGGTGCTGGTCAACTGCGCCGGGCTGCACTGCGACCGGGTGGCCCGGCTCGCGGGCGACGACCCGGGGATGCGGATCGTCCCGTTCCGGGGGGAGTACTACGACCTGGCCCGCCCCGGTCTCGTCCGCGGGTTGGTCTACCCGGTGCCCGACCCGGCGTTCCCGTTCCTCGGCGTCCACCTCACCCGGGGCATCGACGGCGGCGTCCACGTCGGCCCGAACGCCGTCCCCGCTCTGGCACGCGAGGGCTACAGCTGGTCGGCCGTCCGGCCCCTGGACCTGGCGGGCACGCTCGGCTGGCCCGGCTCCTGGCACATCGCCCGCCGGCACTGGCGGTACGGGGCCGGGGAGCTGCGCCGCTCGGTGTCCAAGCGGGCGTTCACGGCGGCGGTACGGCGACTGCTGCCGGCGGTCACGGAGGACGACCTGCGCCCGGCACCGGCGGGCGTGCGCGCGCAGGCGGTGCTCCGCGACGGGACACTCGCCGACGACTTCCTGATCCGGGAGGCCCCGCGGACGGTGCACGTCCTGAACGCCCCCTCTCCGGCGGCGACGGCGTCGCTCCCGATCGGCCGCGAGGTCGCCCGTCGCGCGCTCACCGCGCTGTCGCCCTCGCGTCCCCGCACCGTCCGGTGACGCGGCCGGACCGGACGGCCGCGCCTCGCGCGGAGCGTTCAAGCGGCTGCGCCGCCCCGTGACCTGACCGCTCCCGCTCACCGGGGGCGGCCCACGCCGGCGCACCGCCCGATCGCGCCCTCGTAGAATCGGCATCACTGTGTCTGAGTTCCGTGATCCCGACCCCAGCTCCGAGGCCCCGCGCCACTTCATCCGCGCCAAGAGCGAGCCGCGCTTCCCGGGCGGACCCGCCGCCGACCCGGCCGGTTCGCACCACGAGCGTCGTATTCGCAGCTTCCAGCCGCGGCGCAGCCGGGTCACCGCCGGGCAGGAGGACGCGTTGCAGCGGCTGTGGCCGCTGTGGGGCCTGGACATCGACGGGCACCGGGTGCTGGACCTCGAGGAGATGTTCGGCGGACTTCCCGTCGTCCTGGAGATCGGCTTCGGCATGGGGGAGGCTACCGCCCAGATGGCCGCCGACGACCCGGGGACCGGGATCCTCGCCGTCGACGTCCACACCCCCGGCCAGGGCAACCTGCTCGCTCTCGCGGAACGGAACGGCCTGTCCAACATCCGGGTTGCCAACGGCGACGCGATCATCCTGCTTCGGGAGATGCTGCCGCCCCGCTCGCTCCACGGCATGCGGGTCTACTTCCCCGACCCGTGGCCGAAGAAGCGGCACCACAAGCGCCGGCTGATCCAGCCGGACTTCCTCTCCCTCGCCGCCGGGCCGCTCGCTCCGGGCGCGATCCTGCACTGCGCGACCGACTGGGAGCCGTACGCCGAGCAGATGCTCGAGGTGCTGTCGGCGCATCCGGATTTCGAGAACACCCAGGAGGACGGCGGCTTCGCGCCGCGACCCGCGTTCCGTCCGCTGACCCGCTTCGAGGGCCAGGGCCTGGACAAGGGCCACAAGGTCCGCGATCTGCTGTTCCGCCGGGTCACGCCCCAGGCCTGAACTGTGCGGTGACGCCCGCGACGGGCGACGCGCCGTCGCCGCTTGTCGGTGCTCCTGGTTAGGGTCGACGGGTGTCCGACTCCGCGCAGCAACCACCGGAGCACCGCCCGCAGCGCCCGGCGGTGCCCCCGCACCCCGTGTTGCCCGCGCGTGAGCAGGAGCATGTCGACGCGCTGCTGACCGAAGTGCCCGCGCCGGCGCGCCGGCGCTACCGGCCGCGGGCGGCGTCGAGGATCTGGCGCAGCCGGGCGTTCCGCGCCGGTGCGGTGATCACCCTGCTCGCCCTGTGCGCTCTGGTGATACTGGTGCTCGTGCGCGAGCAGACCGGCACCCACGGCTTCCTGGTCGGTCTCGGTCTCGCGACCCTGCCGGTCCCGCTGCTGCTGGCGGCGTTCCGCTGGCTCGACCGGGTGGAGCCCGGCCCGTGGCGGAATCTTCTCTTCGCCTTCGCCTGGGGCGCATTCGCCGCCGCGCTGGTCGCGATCGTCGCGAACACCTTCGCGACCCGCTGGATAGCGACGGCGACCGCCGACCCGGCCTCGGCCGACACTCTCGGCGCGACGGTGATAGCGCCGGTCGTGGAGGAGAGCGCCAAGGCCGCCGCGATCCTGCTGCTCTTCGTCTTCCGCAGACGGGACTTCACCGGGATCGTGGACGGCGTGGTGGTCGCCGGCTTCACCGCCACCGGCTTCGCCTTCACGGAGAACATCCTCTATCTGGGCAGCGCCTTCGACGAGGACCAGGCGATAGGCACCTCCGGCTTCGCCTCCGTGACCGCCGCGACGTTCTTCGTACGCATCGTGATGTCGCCGTTCGCGCATCCGCTCTTCACCGTGCTCACCGGCCTCGGCTTCGGTCTCGCCGCGCTCGGCGCGCGCCGGCACCTGCGGTTGCGGCGCATCGCGCTGCCGCTGCTGGGCCTGGCGCTCGCGATGGGGATGCACGCCCTGTGGAACGGCTCGGCGTCGATGCTCGGCCCGTGGGGCTTCTACGCCGTGTACGGGGCTTTCATGGTGCCGGTGTTCGCGCTGCTCACCTGGCTGGCGATATGGACCCGCCAGCGTGAGCTGCGCACGATCTCGGAGGAGCTTCCGGCGTACGCCGCGGCCGGCTGGATGTCCGCGGCCGAGCCCCGCGCCCTGTCGTCGATGCGGGCCCGCACCGTGGCCCGGGACTTCGCCCGGCGCGCGTACGGCCCGGCGGCCGGGCACGCCGTGTCGGAGTACGAGGCGTTCGCGACGACGCTCGCCTTCCTGCGTCACCGGGCCCACCGGGGCGCTGCGGGCCCGGATTTCGTGGAGCGCGAGCAGGAGCTGCTGCACCATCTGTGGCAGCGCAGGGAGGTGGCGGGCCCTTCGCTGGCGTACGCCGCCCAGGCGACGGCCCGGATGCCGCTGCCGCCGCCGCACCGCGACTACAGCGGCTACAACCCCTACCGCTACTGAGCCCGCGCCGGTGCGGTCTCAGGCGGACGCGGCGGTCAGCTCGGCCAGCTCGCCCTCCGTCAGGGCCAGGTCCGCCGCCGCCACCAGGGCCGGCACCTGCTCGACCGTACGGGCCGACGCGATCGGCGCGGCCACGGTCGGCTGCGCGGCCAGCCACGCCAGTGCGACGGTCGCGATCTCCGCGCCACGGGCCTGCGCGATCCTGTCGAGCACGTCGAGGACCTTCAGCCCTCGCTCCGACTCGAGGTGCTTGGAGGCTCCTTGGGCCCTGGCACTGTCCACCGTGGTGCCGGGCCGGTACTTGCCGGTGAGGAAGCCCGACGCGAGCGCGTAGTAGGGGACGGCGGCGAGGCCGGCGCGGGCGGCGGTGTCCTGGAGTTCGCCCTCGTAGGTGCGGCGTGAGACCAGGTTGTAGTGGGGCTGCAGCGCCACATAGCGGGCGAGGCCCTCCCGCTCGGAGAAGTCCAGGGACGCCCGGAGCCGTTCGGCGCTGATGTTGGAGGCGGCGATCGCGCGCACCTTGCCGTCCTTCACCAGCTGGTCGAGGGCGGTGATGATCTCCTCGACGGGCACGGACGGGTCGTCGAAGTGGGTGTAGTAGAGGTCGATGTGGTCGGTGCCCAGCCGGGTGAGCGACTCCTCCGCAGCCGCCTTGAGCGTGGTGGCGGAGAGACCCTTGTGGCGGGGGTGGGCGCCGACCTTGGTGGCGACGACGACTTCGGAGCGGTTGCCGCGGGCCGCGAGCCACTTGCCGATGAGGGTCTCCGACTCGCCGCCCTCGTTCCCGGGGGCCCACGAGGAGTAGCTGTCGGCTGTGTCGACGAAGTTGCCGCCCGCGGCGGTGTACGCGTCGAGGACCGCGAAGGTCCGCGCCTCGTCGGCCGTCCAGCCGAAGACGTTGCCGCCGAGAGCGAGCGGGAAGACGGTCAGGCCGGAGGAACCGAGGGTGCGCAGAGAGGTCATGCGGTGATCAACGGCCGTGCCCGTACCGGCTATTCCGGCAGCCCTGGCGTCGGGGGGTGTGCGCCAGGGCTCCGGAGACATGGATGTGCCCGGTACGGGACTTACCGCGACCCGTACCGGGCAGGGATCAGAGCGTGAGGCCCTTGCCGCGCAGCCACGCCATCGGGTCGATGCCCGCGCCGCCGGCGGTGTGCACCTCGAGGTGCAGGTGCGGGCCGGTGACGTTACCGGTCGCGCCGACGCGCCCGATCGTCTCGCCGGTGGACACCTGCTGGCCCGCGCTCGCCGTCATCGAGGAGAGGTGGGCGTACAGGACCTCGGTGCCGTCCTCGAGTTCGAGGACGATGCGGTAGCCGTAGGAACCGGACCAGCCTGCGGACTTGACCGTGCCGCCGTGCACCGCCTTGACCGGGGTCCCGGTCGGTGCCGCGAAGTCCAGGCCGGTGTGCTGGCCGGAGGACCACATCGCGCCGGACTCACCGTAGGTGGAGGTGATCGTGTAGGAGGAGGTCGGAAGGGAGAAGCTGCGGGCGAGCTCGGCGAGACGCGCCGCCTCCGCCGCCGCACGCGCGGCCTCCTCCGCCTTGCGCTTCTCCTCGGCGGCCTTGGCCTCGGCCGCGCTCTGCTGCTTCTCGGCTGCGGCCGCCGCCTGCTCGGCGGCAAGCGCCTCCGCGGCCGCCTTCGCCTCGGCGTCGGCCTCTGCCTGCTGCTGCTCGGCCTGCTGGAGGATCCGGGCGCGCAGGGCCTCGCCGGAGCCGGCGGCCTGAGCCTGGCCGGCGCCGCTGTCGGCGACCGTGGTCGCGGCGGTGAGCGGCGCGGCGTGCACATCGCCGTCGGAGTCGTCCGAGTCGGAGATCAGGGATCCCACGCCGGGAAGCGACTTCGCGTCGGGAAGCTTGTCCGCGATGGAATCGGGAAGGGAGATGGAGACCGCCGGCTTGTCCTGCGCGGTGGCTATGCCACCCGCGCCGACCGCGGCGATGACGCCGACTCCGAGCACCGTGGAGCTGCGGGCGATTCCGCCGCGCTGCTTGATGACACGGTGCCGGCCGCGCACGGGGCGGACGGAGTCCTCTGTGGGGTTCCACTCCTCCCAAGTCCGCTCGGGGGCGTCGGTACTGAAACGTTCGGACGCGAAGCGGGCCTCGGGGGCAGGCATGTTGGACGCCACGAAGGCGTACTCCTTTCCTTCCTTCTCGCCTACCGGGTTAGCTGACGGGTTCGGAGCAGGAAGGTCTCCTACGGGCGCCCTCGACCGCGGACAGAGCGGCAAAGGGTGACCGATTCACCCCAATTAGTGGTTCCCCGGTTCCCTTACGGGATTCGGCACGTGCGCACGGCGCCGCCTCTGCGACGGCTGGGACGACCGCACTGCGTTATCGAACGTTAATAGACGCCGGGGCCGGATTCCAAGCTGTTCCGGGTGATCATTAACGACTTCGCCCGGGACTTACCCGGACAGAGTCGGCCGGAACCGGGCGAGTTGATCAAACGCCAGAGGCAGTCACAGTTCTGACGGTGTATCAAATGTTATGCGGACGGCTCCCCTTCGACTACGGAGCGTGCGCACCACCCGTATCAGGGCCGTGATGTCACGCGGGCCTGCCGCGGCCGTCCGGCTCCGGCGGAACCACCGGCACCGTCCTGCGTCGTTCCGGCTGCCCTTCCGCAGGCCTGCCGACCGCCAGCAGCGCCATGTCGTCGCTCGAACCGCCGCCGGTGTACCGCCGTACGTCGTCGACGAGCGCGTCCAGC
The DNA here is from genome assembly GCF_052068155.1 of Streptomyces sp. OZ13. NCBI lineage: Bacteria > Bacillati > Actinomycetota > Actinomycetes > Kitasatosporales > Streptomycetaceae > Streptomyces > Streptomyces sp. OZ13. The sequence goes on from NZ_JBQHCZ010000004.1 coordinate 20,274, forward strand.
AGCTCCGCCGGCCCCGGGAAGAGACGCCCCGCGAGCCGTTCCACCGGGTCGTAGAAGACGCCGCGAGCGTCCCGCGCCTCCGTCACCCCGTCCGTGTAGAGCAGCAGCGTCGCCCCGTCGGGCAGCGGGTACTCGTCCGCCCGGTCCGGCCACGCCGCCAGGTCGCCCATCCCCAGCGGCAGCGCGGCCTGCGCCGGCCCGAGGACGTCCAGAGCGCCGTCGGCGTGCAGCACCAAGGGCTCGGGATGCCCCCGGTTCACCAGGCGCACCAGGGCCCGGCCGCGCGGGATCTCGCCCAGAACGGCGGTGGTGAACCCCTCCACGGCGTCCAGCCCCTCCCGCCTGGTGCCTTCCCGCTTGAGCGCCCGCTCCAACCGCTGCGCCACGCCCTCCAGCGAGTGCTCCTGCTCCGCGGCCTCGCGGAAGGCGCCGATGAGCACGGCCACGGTCCCCACCGCCCCCAGCCCTTTGCCCCGCACATCGCCGACGAGGAGGCGCACGCCGTGAGGGGTGTCCTGCACCGCGAAGAGGTCACCGCCGATGAACGCGCCCGCCTGCGCCGCCTCGTACCGGGCGGCGATGTACAGACCGCCGATCCGGTCGGCCGGCGCGGGCAGGACGGCCCGCTGCGCGGTCTCGGCGATCACCCGGGCCGAGGCGAGCCGCTCACCGCTGCGCCGCACGAGGATGTTGATGAACAGCGCAAGTGCGACGACGGTGACCACCGTGGTCGTCTCGGTGAGGACCGTGATCTGCCAGAAGCTTCTGTTGACGGCATGGAGGACGCTCAGCGCCAGAACCGCGGCGATCCCGGTCAGCAGGGTCGCCATCCATGACAGGACAGGCGCCGCGACGAGCGGGGCGGCCGCATAGAGAGGTACGGCGGTGAACCGGGGCGGGGTCAGAACGTCGAAGACCACCCCGCCGACGATCATCGCCATGGGCAACACGCGGACGAACCACGGGGCTCTTCTGGCGCCGCCCTGATCTCGCCACTCCTGGCCCAAAGGTGGTCTCCTGCCGGGTCCTACCGGGTCCGCTGACGGCTGCGGACAGTACCGCGCCCCCCTCAGGCTGAAGGCCGACGCGCCGCGGGGCGACTTCCGGTCGCCCGACCGGGCGACGATCGGAACGCTGCCGGAAAAAGCCACCGGCCCGGTGGTCGATCTTCTCGATCGACCACCGGGCCGGTGTCATCAGTAGCGGGGACAGGATTTGAACCTGCGACCTCTGGGTTATGAGCCCAGCGAGCTACCGAGCTGCTCCACCCCGCGTCGGTGAACACAACCTTACGCCATGCAGAGCAAGATCCGTACCAATTACGAGCAGCGCCGGGAGAAGGCCGGAAAATTGTCGTCGGCTACTCCTGACCGAGCCAGAGATCGGGCCCGAAAACCTCGTAGTGCACGGCCGCGGCGGGAACGCCCCGGCGCAGCAGCTCATCCCGTACGGAGCGCATGAACGGCAACGGGCCGCACAGATAGGCCGTGAGCCCCTCGGGGAGGTCCAGTGCGCCGATGTCGGCCTGCCCGGCCGCCGCACCGGCGTCGCCGCCGGTCTCGTACCAGAGGTGGAGGGACGCCGAAGGGTGGGCGTCGACGAGACGGCGCAACTCCTCGCGGTGGGCGTGGTCCGCCGGGCTGCGGTCGGCGTGCACGACGATGACCCGGCGGTCGGAACCGGTGGCGGCGAGGTGGTCGAGCATGGCGAGCATCGGCGTGCTGCCGATGCCGGCGGACGCCAGCAGCAGCGGGCCCTCGTCCTCGCCCAGCACCAGATCGCCGAAGGGCAAGGAGACGGTCAGCAGATCCCCGGCCCGCGCGGTCTCGTGGAGCCACGAGGAGACCTCACCCTGCGGACCGGCCGCGCCCCGCGCCCGCTTGACGGTGATGCGCCACTGCGAGCCACCGGGGGCCGCGGAGAGGCTGTACTGGCGTATCTGCCGGGCACCGTCAGGGAGTTCGGCCTGGACACTGACGTACTGCCCGGGCCTGAAGGCGCCGGCGGGAGATCCGTCGGCCGGCCGAAGGAGGAACGAGACCACGTCAGGCGTCTGTTCGCGCCGCTCGACGATCTCCATGCTGCGCCACACCTCACCGTCGGCGGCGCCGGCCTCCTTGTAGAGACCTGATTCCGCCGCGATCAAGGCGTTCGCCATCAGCCAGTAGACCTCGTCCCAGGCGGCGGCGACCTCGGCGGTGACGGCGTCACCCAGCACCTCCGCGATCGCCGCGAACAGGTGCTCGTGCACGAGCTTGTACTGGCCGGAGGTGACACCCAAGGAGGCGTGCTTGTTGGCGATCCGCGCCAGCATCGCGTCCGGCCGCTCGTCGGACCGCTCGAGCAGCATGCCCGCGAAGGCGGCTATCGAGCCGGCCAGCGCCTGCTGCTGCTCCCCGTTGGCCTGGTTGCCCCGGTTGAAGAAGTCCCGCAGCAGCTCGGGCCGGTCGTCGAACAGCTTGCGATAGAAGAGCTGGGTGATGTCGCCGATGGCGGCTCCGACGACGGGGAGGGTGGCCCGGACGACCGGGACGGACTGCTCGGAGAGCACGACTACTCCTTAATTGGTATTTCATCTGCGTATTCGAAGCCGTCGTTCTGAAACTCCTGAGGGCACGGCTTCAGCTTGGTTTCATCCGGTGCGGCGACCTGAGAGCCCGACCAGGACCGGCCCGGCCGGGGAAGCCACCAGATCGGCCACCGTCAGCGGATCCAGGGCGGCGTGGAACGCCTCCTGCGCATCGCGCAGCGCCCGCCGCAGCCGGCAGGCCCCGCGCAGGGGGCACGGCGCATCGCCCTCGCAGGCGACCACTTCACCCTCCCCCTCCAGCTCCCGCACCAGCCATCCGACGGAGGCCCGCCGGCCGAGCGCGGTCAGCTCGAGCCCTCCGCCCCGTCCGCGCCGGGCCTCCAGGACGCCGAGACGCTGGAGCCGGGCGATCGCCTTGGCCATGTGCGCGTAAGGAACGTTCATCTCCTCCGCCACCGCGCGGGTGGTCAGAGGCCCGCCCTGCTCGGAGACCGCGAGGCGCATGACGGCGCGGAGCGCCAGATCGGTGAACTTGGTCAGTCGCACGAGGCGAAGCTAACAAACACGCATCTGAGAGTCGCATTTGGGGTCCGTCCCACCGCGCCAACCCTGGGTTCGCGTGCCGCCCGCCTGCCGCCGAGCCGCGAAGCAGGGCGCCGGAGCCCGGCACCACAGCACAGTGCCGAGCCGGGCGCCTCCGATGCCATCCGCCTGACACCGGAAGGCGACGGCGCGATTATGGGTCACCCAAGGCGGCCTCCGAAAGGTACTTTCGTGACAAACAGGATCAGCGACGCCGACTACGAGGGCATACGCCCCGACCGCAGGGACCAGGCTGAGGCCTTCGACGCCATCGGCGACAGCTACGACGATGCCTTCCCCCACAAGGAGGGCCAGATCTCCGCCGGCGAATGGCTGGCCGAGGCGCTGTCCCCCGGGGCACGGGTGCTGGATGTGGGCTGTGGTACCGGAGTGCCGACCGCGCGGCGGCTGGCGGACGCCGGATTCGAGGTGGTGGGTGTCGACCTGTCGAAGGAGATGGTGCGCCTCGCCCGGGCGAACGTGCCGGAAGGGGAGTTCCACCGACTCGACGTCGCGGACCTCCGGCCGGGCGGCCCCGCGGACCTGGGCCGCTTCGACGCGGTCACGGCCTTCTTCTCCCTGCTCATGCTCCCCCGCGAGGAGATCCCCGAGGCCCTGCGCACCGTCCACCACCTGCTGGCTCCCGGCGGCCTGTTCGTGATCTCGATGGTGGAGGCGGACATGGACAACCGCGCGATCCCGTTCCTCGGAAAGAGCATCCGGGTGTCCGGCTACCTCCGTGAGGAGCTGCACAAGGTCGTCGAGCAGGACTTCGAGATCCTCGAGGAGTCCTCGTACACCTACGCACCGGCGATCAGCGACGTGCCGCCCGAGGAACAGGTCTTCCTCTGCTGCCGGCGACGCGACCGAGCGTCCTCAGGGGTGCGCCGCTATTTCAGCGACTGACCGCCGGGGTCCTCGTTCGCGGTGTCCTGCCGCGGAACCGTGTACTCGTGCCCGCACTTGCCGCAGAGGTACCGCTTCGCCCCGAGCTCCTCGTCTCCCGTCCTGGTGATGTCGTGCTGGATCCCGGTCGTGTGGTCGCAGTCGTCTTCGAGTGCCATGGGTGCACCTCCTGTCTCCAGTGTGCGCGGGTTCCCGGGGTACCGGCGTCCGGGCCGGCCGGTGGGGCCGGATCACCGCCGAGGCCGGCCGGAGACAAGATCAGCCCCAGGCCAGAACCTTCCTGACCTGGGGCTGAGTGGTAGGCCGTGTGGGACTCGAACCCACAACCAACGGATTAAAAGTCCGCTGCTCTGCCAATTGAGCTAACGGCCCTCGACACAACACCCCTGAGCATAGCGGGAGAGATCCCCGGAGCCGATCGGGTATCTCCGCTCCCCCGCACGAGTCGCCGGCGAAGGAGCGTGAACACGTTCGGGCGCGACCCGCTCGCAGGCGCCTTCCCGGGCACCGGGACAGGCACGCACCCGCACGAGAAGCGGCGCCGTACACGAAGAAGCAGGGCCCGTACCGCACCGAAGTGCCGTACGGGCCCTGCTCAATCGGTCCTCACACGAGGTCAGCCGTTGCGCTTCCAGCGCGGCTTGTCGTCGCGGCGGCCGCCCCCGAAGGAGCCGGAGCTCGAACCGGCGCCACCGCGGTGGTCGTCACGGCGGCCGTACGGGCGGTCGCCGGCACCGGGACGGAAGCCGCTCGAGGGGCGGTCGTCGCGGCGGTCACGGTTGAACGGACGGTCGCTGCCACGGTGACCGGCGGGGCGGTCGTCACGGCGGAAGCCACCACGGTCACCACTGCGGTCGTCACGGCGGAAGCCACCACGGTCACCGTCACGGCGCTCGAAGGAACGGCCACCACGGTCGTCGTCGCGGCGGAAGCCGCCACGGTCGCCACCGCGGTCGTCACGACGCTCGAAGGAACGGCCACCACGGTCGTCACGGCGGTCGTCGCGGCGGAAGCCACCACGGTCACCACTGCGGTCGTCGCGGCGGAAGCCGCCACGGTCGCCACCGCGGTCGTCACGACGCTCGAAGGAACGGCCACCACGGTCGTCACGGCGGTCGTCGCGGCGGAAGCCACCACGGTCACCGCCGCGGTCGTCACGGCGGAAGCCACCACGGTCACCGCCGCGGTCGTCACGACGGAAGTTGCCACGCTCGTCACGACGGTCGGACGAGGGACGCTCGTCACGGTCGCGCACCGGCTCGGCCTGCTCCGGCACCGCGGCGATCTCGGCCACCGCGGCCTCGGTCACCTCGGCGACGGCGGCCTCCGGGTCCTCCCCGCGCTCACGGGCGGCGCGGGCGACCAGACGGTCGGCCTCCTCGCGCAGCTCGGTCGCACGGCGCTGGACGCGCTCGAGCTGGCGGGTCAGTTCGACGACCTCGCGCTCGGCCTGCTTGGCGGCGTTGTTCGCCGAGTCGGCCTGGACCTCGGTCAGCGAGCGGGCGCCGGTGATCTCGGCGACCTCCGGGTCGAACGCGCCCGCTCCGCCGACGATGTGACGCGAGGCGTCGACGCCCGCGTCCTCCATCAGCCGGAAGATCTGGCGGCGCTGGTGCGGCAGCGACAGCGAGACGACGACACCGGACTTGCCGGCCCGGGCCGTACGGCCGGAACGGTGTAGGTAGTCCTTGTGGTCACCGGCCGGGTCCACGTTCAGGACCAGGTCGATGCCGTCGACGTGGATGCCGCGGGCGGCGACGTCGGTCGCGACGAGCGCGTTGACGTAGCCCTCCTTGAAGTCGGCCAGCGTGCGGGTACGGGCGCCCTGGGTCATGCCGCCGTGCAGCGCGTCCGCCTTCACGCCCGACTCGCGCAGCTGCTCCGCGATGCGGTCGGCGCCGAGCTGGGTGCGGACGAAGATGATCGTGCGGCCCTTGCGGGCGGCGATGGCGGCCGTGACCGGCGCCTTGTCCTTGGGCTTCACGACGAGCACGTGGTGGCTCATGGTCGTGACGTTGCCCTGGGCGCTGTCGACCTCGTGCGTGACCGGGTCGGTCAGGTAGCGCTTGACCAGCGTGCTGATCTCGTTCTCCATGGTGGCGGAGAAGAGCATGCGCTGACCGCCGGCCGGGATCTGGTCGAGCAGCTCGGTGACCTCGGGCAGGAAGCCCAGGTCGGACATCTGGTCGGCCTCGTCGAGGACGGCGACCTGGACGTTCTCCAGGGAGCAGGCGCCGCGGTTGATGATGTCGCGCAGGCGGCCCGGGGTGGCGACGAGGACGTCGACACCGCGCTCGAGGGCGTAGATCTGGTTGCCCATGGAGGTACCGCCGCAGACGACCTTCATCTTGAGGCCGAGCACGTCGCCGTAGGGCTGCAGCGCGTCCGCGACCTGCATCGCGAGCTCACGGGTCGGGGTGAGGATGATCGCGCGGGGCTTCTTCTTCTCGGTGTGGCCGCCGGCCAGCGTGGCCAGGGTCGGCAGACCGAAGGAGAGGGTCTTGCCGGAGCCGGTGCGGCCACGGCCGAGGATGTCCTTGCCGGCCAGGGCGTCCGGGATGGTCGCGGCCTGGATCGGGAAGGGCGTGGTCACGCCGTTCTGGGCGAGCTTGCGTACGACGCCCTCGGGGAGGCCGAGCTCCGCGAACGTGGTCTGCGGCTCCTCGGGGGCCTCTGCGGCCTCCGCGACAACCGTCTCGACAATCTCGTCGTTCTCGGGCATGACGGCGTGATCAGTGCTGAAATTGGACATGCGAAATGCGAAACCTTCCGGAGTCTCGGCACGCGCCCAAACTCCGTGAATTCGCAATTCGACCGCCTCGATGCGGTCAGCCACGGCTAGGGAGAGTACGCGCCACGCGGCGCTCTTCTGTTTCGGCGCCGGGCAATGGGATCAAACGATCTACCACCATACGCACCCTCCCCCACCGAAGGCAAACCGCTGCAGAGTGACGCCCGGCACACTCCCTAGGCGGCGGACGGGCCGGCCCCGTCGCTTCCGCCCCGGCCGTCCGGGCGCGACTGCGGTGACGCCGAGGGCTCCGCGTCCGCGTCGGCCGGCACCACCCGCATCGCGCCGGCGTGCACCTCGGGCGCGGAGGAGGCACTCGGCGGGTCGGACGACTGCGGGGGTGACGGCGGAGGGCTCTCCACCGGCGGCTGCGGCGACTCCTCCGCCGGCGGCATCGACGACTGCGGCGCGGACGCGGACGGCCCGGCACCCCCGGGGGGCGCGGACGGCTTCGGCTCCGAGGGCGGCGGGGTGGCCTCGGAGGGCCCGGCACCGGCGGAGGCCGGACCGCTCGGGGCGGGCGAAGGGCTCCCGTCGTTCCCGTCGGGATCGCGGGAGGCGTCCCCGCCGCCTCCCGCCTGCCGCCCGTGTCCGCCCGGGAGCACACGTCCGCCGTCCGGTTCCGCCCCCGTCCCGTGCCGCTCCGCGGACGAGCTGGGCGCGGGCTTCGCCCCGCCGTCGTCGCTCACGCTCATACAGCCTGCCGAGGCCAGAACCGCCATGGAGGCGGCGATCCAGACGGCCGTACGGCCGGGGGCTGACAACTGGCGCACGGGGGCACCTCCGGGGCAGGGGACGCGGGTCTCCCTGACCAACTCCCGTCACCCCGCAAGGGACACGCCCGGGATCCCGCCACGGCGCGGGCCGGGGCGGCGGGTCACGCCGTGAGGGCGCGCCCCAACTCCAGCCCCAGGAACACCGATCCGAGCCCGACCAGCACCGAGGCGGCCACGTTCGCCACGGCCAGGAACCGCCTTCCCCGCTCGGCCAGCCGCAGCGTCTCGTACGAGAACGTGGAATAGGTCGTCAACGCCCCGCACAGGCCCGTACCGAGCAGCGCGTAAGCCGGCGCGGACACCGACGCCCCCGCCACGGCGCCGAGCACCAGGCTTCCCGCGGCGTTCACCACGAACGTCCCCCACGGGAACAGCGAGTCGTGGCGGGCCTGCACCGCACGGTCCGTCAGGTACCGCAGCGGCGCGCCGACCGCGGCGCCCACGACCACCAGCAGCCAGTTCACGGCGCCGCCGTCCGGTTCAGCGCCGCCCGCGTCGCCGAGGCCGCGAGCCACACCGCGCCCATCGCCCCGGCGAGCGTGCCGCCCGCGTACGCGAGCGCGACGCCGGTCTCTTCGCGCTCCAACAGGCCCGACAGGTCCAGGGCGTACGTGGAGAACGTCGTGAACCCGCCGAGCACACCGACCCCGAGGAAGGGCCGCACCAGCGCGGGCGCCGTTCGGCCTCCCTCGCCGACGAGCGCCATGAGCACACCGATCAGGGCGCAGCCGGTCACGTTGACCCAGAAGATGGCCCACGGGAACGTGCCTTCGGGCGTCGGCCACAGCAAGGTCGCGCCGTGGCGCGCGCAGGCGCCGACCACGCCGCCCGCCGAAATCGCGGCGAGCACCGCCCACTTGCGCCCGCCGGCAGTCTCGGCCCGGTGGGCGGGGACGTGGAGGTCGACGTCCGGGTCGATGGCCTCCGCGTCGCCGGCTGCGTCGGCGCCGGAGATCACCCGTACCCCAGCTCGTGCAGCCGCTCGTCGTCGATCCCGAAGTGGTGCGCGATCTCGTGCACCACTGTGATCTCCGTCTCCGCGACGACGTCCTCGCGGGACTCGCACATCCGCAGCGTCGGCCCCCTGTAGATGGTGATGCGGTCGGGCAGCACGCCCGCGTACCACTCCCCGCGATCGGTCAGCGGAGTCCCCTCGTAGAGGCCGAGCAGGTCGGGGTCGTCCCGGGCGGGCTCGTCCTCCACGAACACGGCGACGTTGTCCATCAGCCGCGTCAGCTCGGGCGGGATCCTGTCCAGGGCCTCGGAGACCAGTTCCTCGAACTCCTCGCGCGTCATCTCCAGCACCCGGCCATTGTCACGTACGCCGTGCGAGTGGTCGCCCCGGCATGGCCGCCCGTCGGTGTGGGCATACGGGACCAATGGCCCGCCAAGCCCAGGAACCGCACCGCTCGCCCACGTCGTTCCCGCCGATCCCGGCCGCACTGAGCCGGCTCCTGCATCGCCTGCACAAACGCGGCGCGCCCGCCGGACCGGCCCCCGCCCCCGCGCTGGACCCGGCCCCCCGGCCATGGGTCAGGGCGCTGGGAGTCACCGGCGTCGTCCTGATCGGCGCCTGGCTGGGGCTGCTGATCGTCGGGAACGTCCGTACGCCGGTCGGCCCCATGGACACGACCATGACGCTGCGGCCTTCCCTGAACGGCGGAACGAAGATCAACGTTTCTCCGCTGGGCGCGCTGGAGCTCGACTCGCACACCGCACCGGTGCGTCTCGACGTCGACGTGGACCGGCTGGACCCGGTCCGCTCCCAGGCCCTGGTGGAACATCCGGAACTGATCTCCGGCCTCCAGGACGAGATCACCCGCGACGTCCAGGACGGCACGGCGGAGCTGGCGTTCCGGTCCTGCGTCGCCGTCGTCTCCGGAGCCACCGCGCTCGGCCTCGCCGTCTACCGCCGCCCGCGCCGGGCGCTGGCGGCGGGTGGCCTGGCGCTGGCCCTGCTGGCGGCGTCCGGCGTCAGCGCGTACGCCACCTGGAACCCGAAGTCCGTTCTCGAGCCCAAGTTCTCCGGCCTGCTGACGTCCGCGCCTTCCGTCGTCGGCAATGCCCGCTCGATCGTCACCGAATTCGGCATCTACCAGGAGGAGTTGGCCCGTCTCGTCACCAACGTCACCAAGCTGTACGAGGCGACCTCCACGCTCCCGGCCTACCAGCCCGACCCGGGCACGATGCGGGTGCTGCACGTCTCGGACATCCACCTCAACCCGGCGGCCTGGCACATCATCGCGTCGCTCGTCGAGCAGTACGACATCGACGTGATCATCGACTCCGGCGACACGATGGACCACGGCTCCGCCGCCGAGAACGGCTTCCTCGACCCGATCTCCGACCTGGGCGCGCCGTACGTCTGGGTGCGCGGCAACCATGACTCGCGCACCACCCAGGAGTACCTCTCCCGCCTCAAGAACGTGCACGTGCTCGACGACGGCAGGGCCGTGACCGTGGCCGGGCTGCGCATCGCCGGCAGCGGCGACCCGCAGTTCACCCCCGACCGGTCGGTGGTCGCGCAGGGCGACCCCGCCGAACGGATGACAGGCATCCGCCTCGCCTCCGCGCTGCGGGACCAGGAGGCCGCGGGCACGCCCGTCGACATCGCAGTCGCCCACAACCCGGTCGCCGCCCGCGAGACCGACGGGACGGTCCCGCTGGTGCTGGCCGGCCACATCCACAAGCGGCAGACCGAGCTCCTCAAGCACGGCACCCGGCTGAAGATCGAGGGCTCCACGGGCGGCGGCGGTCTGCGCGCGGTCCAGAACGAGAAGCCGGAGAAGGTGCGCGCCTCGGTCCTCTATCTGGACCGGACGACCCGCCGGATGCAGGCGTGGGACGAGATCACCCTGGGAGGTCTCGGACTGACGACGGCCGAGGTCACCCGCCACCTCGCCGAGGACCCGACGGCGGAGCCCTCGCCTTCGGGATCGCCGTCCGGTACCCCTTCCGGCACACCCTCCCCCGCCACGCCGAACCCCTCCCCGTAAACGGTTTTGGCGATAGCTCCCCGCATCCCATATGCTTCTCACGTCCCCGACGCGCTGAGAAGCGCCCAGGCGGGCCCTTAGCCCTCATCGTCTAGTGGCCCAGGACGCCGCCCTTTCAAGGCGGTAGCACGGGTTCGAATCCCGTTGGGGGCACGCTTTACCGTGTGCGAGACTTGGTCTCGCACATAGCTTGGTCCTGTGGAGCAGTTTGGAGTGCTCGCCACCCTGTCAAGGTGGAGGCCGCGGGTTCAAATCCCGTCAGGACCGCTGAAGCTCGAAAGAGCTTCGTGGCTGGGTAGCTCAGTTGGTACGAGCGATCGCCTGAAAAGCGATAGGTCGCCGGTTCGACCCCGGCCCCAGCCACAACTCAGACGGCCCCGGCTCTTCGAGCCGGGGCCGTCGTCGTGCTCAGGGAGTGTCCGGGGACATCACCGGTGCCGCAGGGCCCGCCCAGGACGGGCGGGCCCCCGCACGTCAGGCGCGCTCGCGGTCACCGCGGTCGGCCCGGAGGCGGACGGCCACGATCACCGCGGTCGCCGTCACCACCAGGGCCAGCAGCGCCCAGTCGGGGATCGCCCCGCCGAGGCGCGACGCCCACTCCTCCACAGCGAACGAGTCGTCGACCGAGAGCAGTCCCGGCAGGGCCGTGGTCCCGTCGAAGACCAGGAACAGCGTCCCGAGCACGACGAAGAACAGTCCCGAGAGCAGCGACGTCGTGTGCAGCTCGAAGCGTCCCGCCCGCAGCGTCCGGCCGCGCAGCCACCGGCGGCGGCCCAGGTCGAACCGTTCCCACAGCAGGGCGAGGACGAAGAGCGGGACCGCCATGCCGAGGGCGTAGACCGCGAGGAGCAGACCGCCGTAGACCGGGCTGCCGCTGACCGCCGCCACCGTCAGCACGCTGCCCAGGATCGGACCCGCGCAGAACCCCGCCAGGCCGTAGACCAGGCCGAGCGCGTACACGGACGCCGCTGTCGTCGGGCGGATACGGCCGGACACCGAAGCGATACGGCGGGAGGCGAAACCCATGCCGAGGATCTGCGCGACTCCCAACGCGACGATCAGCCATCCGCCGGCCAGGACGAGCAGATCGCGGTGGCCGTAGAACAGCCGTCCCGCGAACGATCCCGCAGCGCCCAGCGGGACGAGGGTGGTGGCCAGGCCCGCGTAGAAGATTCCCGTGCGGGCCAGCAGCCGGCCCGCCGAGTCGACGGAGTAGGCGAAGAAGGCGGGCAGCAGCAGTGCGCTGCAGGGGCTGACCAGCGCCAGCAGACCGCCGAGGAAGGCGGCCAGATAGCCGATGTCGCTCACCGGCCGTTCCCGTCCGCGGCCTGCTTCGCCGCCTCGATCGCCTCGGTGAACGTCGCCATCGGCTGGGCGCCCGCGATGGGCCGCCCGTTGATCAGGAAGGACGGGGTGGACGTCGCGCCCAGCCCGTACGCCTCCTCCTGGTCCTTCTTCACGGCCTGCCGCGCCGCCTCACTGTTGAGGTCCCGTGCGAAGCGCCCGAGATCGGCGACTCCCGCCTCGCGCGCCAGCGCGTCGAGCCGCTCCTTGCCGAAGCCTTTCTCCTTGGCGCCCTCCGCGTACGCGGCCGCGTGGAACTCCCAGAAACGGCCCTGCCGGCCCGCCGCCCAGGAGGCGCGTGCGGCGGCCTCCGACTCCTCGCCGAAGATCGGGAAATTGCGCCACTCGATACGCAGGGTTCCGTCCTCGACGTACTTCTTGATCAGCTCAGGCTCGGTGTCGCGGGCGAACTGTCCGCAGTAGCCGCACTGGAAGTCCGCGTACTCGACCATGACGACGGGCGCGTCGGCGCGGCCCACCGCCAGCGGGTCCGCCGCGTCTCGGCGGGCGAGCTTCTCCAGCGCGGGATGGACGCCGTCCCGCGGGTCGGCGGAGACATCGGCCACGGCGGAGGAACCGCCCGCCGGCGCGTCCGGCTTGGTGGCGGTGTACGACGCGAAGCCGAGCAGCAGGGCGGCGACGAGGACACCCGTGCCGATGGCGAGGGGCTTACGGGAAGGGGAAGAAGGCATGGTGGTGCTCCTGGGCGAAGGTCCGGCGGACTGACGGTGAAGGGTGCCGCCGGGCCTAGACGCGCAGGACGGAGAGGGCGACCGGGGTGGGGGGTGCCGCCGGCGGTGGCGCCGGCAGCGGCGACTCGTCGAGGAAGGCACGGTCGGGCAGCAGCGCCCCGTGGCCGGCGGGACCGCCGGCCTGGTGGAGCGCGGGCAGCAGCTCGTACGGGGAACTGCCGCGCGGGGGCGTCCCCGGGTGGGCGTCCCTGTCGTCGTCATTGGCGCCCTGCCCGCAGCCCGGTCGCTGCGTGGGAGCGGCCGCCGGCCCGGCCGTGGACGCGGGCACGGCACCCGGCCCGGCCTTGGGCGCGAGCGTTGCGTCCGGCCCGGCCATGGACCCGGGCGGCGTGACCGGCCCTGGCATGGACCCGGGCGTGGTGACCGGCCCGGCGACGGACACCGGTCCGGGGTCCGCCGCAGCCGTCGCCGCGCCCATGCACCCGAGCAGCGTCCCCAGCAGGCCGAGCAGCAGGCTCGCGGACACCACGAGGCGGTGCCGGCGGTCGCGGCCGATCAGCATGGACGCGCTGTCCTTTCGGGGTCGTCGGGGGCGGAGTCGCTCAATACTGCACCAGGCTGCGCGTGAAATGAGTTCGCCAGTGGTTTGGCGGGGGTGCGATCCTGGGGTTCGTATGTCTACTTCCTTCGCCGACCTTCAGACCCTGCTGGCCGGGGCGTCGCTGCGCGACGCCCACCGGCTCGGCCGCCGTCTCGAAGGCGCCCGCCGTATCCGTAAGCCCGAGGCTCGGCAGGCCGTGCTGGACGAGATCGCCGCGGAGGCGGAGAAGTCCGCGGCCCGCACCGCGCTCCGTGCCGGCCGCGTGCCCGCGGTCTCGTACCCGGAGCAGCTCCCGGTCAGCCAGAAGAAGGACGCGATCCTCGAGGCTATACGGGACCACCAGGTCGTGATCGTCGCGGGCGAGACCGGCTCCGGCAAGACCACCCAGATCCCGAAGATCTGTCTGGAACTGGGCCGTGGCGTGCGCGGCATGATCGGGCACACGCAGCCCCGCCGTATCGCCGCCCGCACCGTCGCGGAGCGGGTCGCGGAAGAGCTGGACACCCCGCTCGGCGAGACCGTCGGCTGGAAGGTCCGCTTCACCGACCAGGTGAACCAGGACGCCACCTTCGTGAAGCTCATGACGGACGGCATCCTGCTCGCCGAGATCCAGACCGACCGCGAGCTGCGCGCCTACGACACGATCATCATCGACGAGGCCCACGAGCGGTCGCTCAACATCGACTTCCTGCTCGGCTACCTGGCGCAGCTGCTGCCCAGGCGTCCCGATCTCAAGGTCGTGATCACGTCCGCGACGATCGACCCCGAGCGCTTCTCCCGGCACTTCGGCGACGCCCCGATCGTCGAGGTCAGCGGCCGTACGTATCCCGTCGAGGTCCGCTACCGCCCGCTGCTCGAAGAGGACGGCGAGGAGAGCGACCGCGACCAGATCACCGCGATCACGGACGCGGTGGAGGAGCTGATGGGCGAGGGGAAGGGTGACATCCTCGTCTTCCTCTCCGGCGAGCGCGAGATCCGCGACACCGCGGAGGCGCTCAACAAGAAGCAGTACCGCTTCACCGAGGTGCTCCCCCTCTACGCCCGGCTCTCGCACGCCGAGCAGCACCGCGTCTTCCAGCAGCACACCGGCCGCCGGATCGTCCTCGCCACCAACGTCGCGGAGACGTCGCTGACCGTCCCCGGCATCAAGTACGTGATCGATCCGGGGACCGCCCGTATCTCCCGCTACAGCCATCGCACGAAGGTGCAGCGGCTGCCCATCGAGGCGATCAGCCAGGCCAGCGCCAACCAGCGCAAGGGCCGCTGCGGCCGTACGTCGGACGGCATCTGCATCCGGCTGTACTCGGAGGACGACTTCAACGCCCGGCCCGAGTTCACGGACGCGGAGATCCTCCGTACGAACCTGGCGTCGGTCATCCTCCAGATGACGGCGGCCGGACTCGGCGACATCGAGAAGTTCCCGTTCATCGACCCGCCGGACCACCGCAACATCCGTGACGGTGTCCAGCTCCTCCAGGAACTGGGCGCGTTCGACCCGGCGCAGAAGGATCCCCGCAAGAAGCTGACGGAGATGGGCCGCAAGCTCTCCCAGCTGCCGGTCGACCCCCGGCTCGCCCGTATGGTCGTCGAGGCCGACAAGAACGGCTGTGTGCGCGAGGTCATGGTGATCGCGGCCGCGCTGTCGATCCAGGACCCGCGCGAGCGCCCGGCGGAGAAGCAGACGCAGGCCGACCAGCAGCACGCCCGCTTCAAGGACGAGACCAGCGACTTCCTCGCCTTCCTCAACCTGTGGCGCTATGTCCGTGAACAGCAGAAGGAGCGCGGCTCCTCGAGCTTCCGCCGGATGTGCAAGCAGGAGTATCTGAACTTCCTGCGCATCCGGGAGTGGCAGGACATCTACTCCCAGCTCCGCACGGTCGCCAAGCAGATGGGTATCGGTCTGAACGAGGACGACGCGCCCGAGCAGTCCGTCCACGTCTCGCTGCTCGCGGGTCTGCTGTCGCACGTCGGCATGAAGGACGTGAAGGAGACCGGGGGCGAGAGCGGGAGGAGCACAGGGAAGAACGAGTACCTGGGCGCCCGCGGCGCCAAGTTTGCGATCTTCCCAGGCTCGGCCCTCTTCAAGAAGCCGCCGCGGTTCGTGATGTCGGCCGAGCTGGTGGAGACGTCCCGCCTGTGGGCGCGGGTCAACGCGAGGATCGAGCCGGAGTGGATCGAACCGCTCGCCGAGCATTTGCTGAAGCGTACGTACAGCGAGCCGCACTGGGAGAAGGACGCGGCCGCGGTGATGGCGTACGAGAAGGTGACGCTCTACGGCGTGCCGATCGTCGCCCAGCGGAAGGTGAACTACGGGCGGATCGACCCGGAGGTCTCGCGTGACCTCTTCATCCGCAACGCGCTGGTCGAGGGCGACTGGCGCACGCACCACAAGTTCTTCGCGGACAACCGCAGACTGCTGACCGAGGTCGAGGAGCTGGAGCACCGCGCCCGCCGTCGGGACATCCTGGTGGACGACGAGACCCTCTTCGACTTCTACGACCAGCGGGTGCCCGAACACGTCGTGTCCGGCGCGCACTTCGACTCCTGGTGGAAGCACAAGCGCCACGAGCAGCCCGACCTGCTCGACTTCGAGCGCGAGATGCTCATCAACGAGAAGGCGGGTGCGGTCACCAAGGACGACTACCCGGACTCGTGGCGGCAGGGCCGGCTGAAGTTCCGGGTGACGTACCAGTTCGAACCGGGCGCGGACGCGGACGGTGTCACCGTGCACATCCCGCTGCAGGTGCTGAACCAGGTGACCGACGAGGGCTTCGACTGGCAGATCCCCGGGCTGCGCGAGGACCTGGTCACCGAGCTGATCCGTTCGCTGCCGAAACCGGTCCGCCGCCACTACGTGCCCGCGCCGAACTACGCGAAGGCGTTCCTGGCCAGGGCCGTGCCGCTCCAGGAGCCGCTGCCGGTCACGCTCGCGCGGGAGTTGAAGCGGATGGTCGGCGTGCCGGTCACGGCCGAGGACTTCGATCTGTCCCGTGTGCCCGACCACCTGAAGATCACGTTCCGGATCGTCGACGAGCGTCGTAAGAAGCTCGCTGAGGACAAGGACCTGGAGGCCCTCCGGGTCCAGCTGAAGCCGAAGGCCCGGCAGGCGCTGTCCAAGGCCGCCGCCTCCTCCAGTCCCTCCGGCGAGTCCCTGGAGCGCAGCGGACTGACGGACTGGACGATCGGGACCCTCTCGAAGGTCTTCGAGACGCGGCGCGCGGGCCAGCCGGTCAAGGCGTTCCCCGCCCTGGTCGACGAGGGCGGCTCCGTCGCCGTACGGCTCTTCGACACCGAGGCGGAGCAGGCGCAGGCGATGTGGCGCGGGACCCGCCGTCTGATCATGCTCAACATCCCGGTGAATCCGGCCAAGTTCGCCTCGGACAAGCTGACGAACCAGCAGAAGCTGGCGCTCTCCCGCAATCCGCACGGCTCGGTCCAGGCGCTGTTCGAGGACTGCGCCCTGGCCGCGGCCGACCGTCTGATCGCGGAACACGGCGGACCGGCGTGGGACGAGGAATCGTTCCGGAAGCTGTTCGACAAGGTGCGGGCCGACCTCGTCGACCTGACCGTCCGCACCATCGACCAGGTGCAGCAGATCCTGGCGGCCTGGCAGGCCTGTGAGCGCCGTCTGAAGGCCACGAACAGCCTGGTGCTCATCAACAACGTCCAGGACGTACGCGAGCAGCTGGCGGCCCTCGTGCCGGCCGGCTTCGTGACCCGCACAGGGCTGCGCAGGCTGCCAGACCTGATGCGCTACCTGGTGGCAGTGGACCGCCGCCTCCAGCAGATGCCCACGGCCGTCCAGCGCGACACCACGCGCATGGAGAAGGTCCACGAGATGCAGGACGAGTACGCCTGGCTGCTCGAGCAGCTGCCGCAGGGCCGGCCGGTGCCGCAGGAGGTCCTGGACATCCGCTGGATGATCGAGGAGCTGCGGGTGAGCTATTTCGCGCACGCGCTGGGCACGGCGTACCCGGTGTCCGACAAGCGGATCGTGAAGGCCATCGACGCGGCAGCGCCGTGACGGGCCGGTCGCCAGGAGTGAGTTCGACCTGATGGTCGCACCTGCTGTACAGTCTCTCTCGCAGCCAAGGGAGCAAGTGCCGGCTGCGAAACCTGGTCCTGTGGAGCAGTTTGGAGTGCTCGCCACCCTGTCAAGGTGGAGGCCGCGGGTTCAAATCCCGTCAGGACCGCGCTGGATGACGAAGGCCCGCATCATTTCGATGCGGGCCTTCGTCGTGCCCGGGCGTCTTGACGGCGTCATCTGCCACGGGTACCCAGTCACTAGGGTCATTCGTTCGGATCCGGCGGGAGCCGGCCGAGCGACCCAAGAGGACGGCACACACCCGGAGGTGACGTGCATGGCGGCGTCCACAGCAAGGCGGTACGAGACCCGGGCGCTGCTGCGCGCCCATCTGTCCGCCGCCTCCGGCTATCGGCACCTCACAAGGTCCTGCCCCATCTGCCATCGCCTCCTGCGGCTCGCCATGGAGCGCCCCGACGGGGAGCCGTCCGGCACCGGACAGGCACAGCCACCCGCCGCCCGGCCGTCGGCAGAGGCAACCCGGCCGTCGGCAGAGGCGCCGGACGGCCCGTCGGCCGAGGACGAAGGTCCCACCAAGGAATGACCAACAGCCGCTCCGGCGCGCCTGGTTCCGTGACAGGCTGGAGTTTGGCAAGAGTCGTGCGGTGTGACGGTAGTCACCGAACGGGTTTTCAGAACCCCTCCTTTTAACCCCTCCCTACAACCGTCCGATTTAATATGTGCCATTGCACCCTCCTCGGGGCGGTCCGGCACAGGCCGGCACAAGGCCCCCCGAAGCCCCGACCGGGCACAAAAAAATCGCGCTGGACCCGGCGGAGTCCAGCGCGATCGATGACGAGGGTCTGTTGGGGCAGAGCACCGTCACATGGAGCTAGGGGTGGGTTCTCCGAGGTGGGGGCCCCGGAAATGCCCGGTCTTACAGGGGTGTTCAGGCCTCGCTACGCTGCTGCGGGATACCCGCAAGCAGTGCGCGGACCTCTGCCTCGCGGTACCGGCGATGTCCTCCGAGCGTGCGGATGGACGTGAGCTTGCCTGCCTTGGCCCAGCGGGTAACCGTCTTCGGGTCCACGCGGAACATGGTGGCAACCTCAGCCGGGGTCAGCAGCGGCTCGGCATCAGGGGTGCGAGCGGTCATGAGCGGCCTCCTCGGGAGAACCGAACCTTCTCGGTTCTTTCCTCTAAATTCTGCACCTTGACCCGCGTTGCCCGAAATGGCAGACGCGGGCCGAGTCGGTTATAGGACGAACGGCTTGTCCTCGGCACTACAACTACACCATCTGTCCAGCGACGTCGGCCAAACCGATGGAATTGCCCTCTCAGGTGTCCATCAGCGGCCGAAGCCCGATGGACCATGCCATAACGGACAGTCACGTCACAGTAACGATCAGTCACAGAGCGATCAGGAGTCGCCAGACCCCCCATAGCGTGCAATGCTGAGCATTCCGCCCTTACTTGGACGGAAGGAACCCTCCCCGGACTCCTTGTCCTATTTTGACACGAGGGTAGGTGATGGGCGCAAGGGCGCGGTTAGTGCCGTCCGTCACGCTTGGGGGGTAAGTGCCCGGATCGGGACCTACGTCCTGTACGCAGTGCACCCCCGACAACGAAGTCGGCCTTCAGTTGGCGAACTGACGGTCCCTGACGGCCCGCCAGCGCTCGGTCAGCCGCCCGTACGCCAGCGCCGCGCCCTCACCGTCGCCGGCCCGCAGCGCCGCGATCCCCTCCGCCACATCGGCCGCGGAACGGTCCTGCGCCAGCTGTCCGTCCGGCAGCGCGTGCACCAGGCCGCCGTAATCCAGCTCCACCAGCGACCGCGGATGGAACTCCTCGAGCCAGCGGCCGACGTCCAGCAGCCCTTCGGTCAGCGGACCCTCGTCGATCGTCTCCCGGAGCGTCCGCAGCGCCCGTGCGACCCGCCTGCGCGCCTGGACCATCGGCGTCCGGTACCGCAGCACGGGCGCCGCCGGACCGGCCGCCTCGTACTCACGCTCCTCGTCGGCGAAGAGCGTGAACCAGCCGACCGGTACATGCCAGACCGCCGTCCTGATCCACGGCCGGGCGTCCGGGTTGCGGGCGCGCCACTCCTCGAAGTCCGCCGCCGCCTGGTCCCGCACCACGCGCGGCAGCGCCGCGTCCAGCAACTGCGCCGGCAGCTGCTCCGGAAGCTCCTCCAGGGCCAGCCAGCCGCGCAGCCGGGTCCGCCAGGGGCAGACGCAGACCACCCCGTCGACGTCCGCCACGAACGCGTCGGCGCTCTCGTGGACCGGTACGGGGACGGGCGGCGTCGGCAGCAAGTCGGCCAGCGAACGGCGCAGTTCGTCCTGGGCCGTCGGTGTGGCCTCCCGGCGGGCGTAGCGGGCCCAGTGGCCGCGTTCCGGCTCGGGGAAGGCCGCCAGCGGCTCGTAGATCCGCAGATAGGACGCGTAAGGGACAAGAACCGAGGACAGCGCTGGCATGCCGCAAATCCTTCCACGCCGGTACCCCGCGAGAGGGTGATCCTCGGCACTGCGTCGGATCTACGCACGCGTAGGACTTACCCTCTTGCCAAACCGGTCCTTCCCCGCGTCTGCCCAGCCAAAAGCGACGGTCAGGCCCCCCGAGGACGGACCGTCTCCGCCGCTTCGTACTTGGGAGTCACCACCGTGACCGATGTGACCGGCGCCAATGCCGACGTACTGCACACCCTGTTCCGATCGGATCAGGGGGGCCACGAGCAAGTCGTGCTGTGCCAGGACCGCGCCAGTGGCCTGAAGGCTGTCATCGCCATCCACTCCACCGCTCTGGGCCCGGCCCTCGGCGGCACCCGCTTCTACCCGTACGCATCCGAGGAAGAGGCCGTCGCCGACGCGCTGAACCTCTCCCGGGGCATGTCGTACAAGAACGCCATGGCCGGGCTCGAGCACGGCGGCGGCAAGGCCGTGATCATCGGTGACCCCGAGCAGATCAAGTCGGAGGAACTGCTGCTGGCCTACGGCCGGTTCGTCGACTCCCTCGGCGGCCGCTACGTGACCGCCTGCGACGTGGGCACCTACGTCGCCGACATGGATGTCGTCGCACGTGAGAGCCGCTGGGTGACCGGCCGCTCCCCCGAGAACGGCGGCGCGGGCGATTCTTCCGTGCTGACCGCGTACGGCGTCTTCCAGGGCATGCGCGCCTCGGCCGAGCACCTGTGGGGCGAGCCGACGCTGCGCGGCCGCAAGGTCGGCGTGGCGGGCGTCGGCAAGGTGGGCCACCACCTGGTCGACCACCTGGTCTCCGACGGGGCCGAGGTCGTCATCACGGACGTGCGCGAGGACTCGGTGCGCCGGATCCTCGACCGGCACCCCAAGGTGACCGCGGTCGCCGACACGGCCACCCTGATCCGCACCGAGGGCCTGGACGTCTACGCCCCCTGCGCGCTGGGCGGCGCCCTGAACGACGCGACCGTCCCGGTGCTGACCGCCAGGATCGTCTGCGGCGCGGCCAACAACCAGCTCGCGCACCCGGGCGTGGAGAAGGACCTCGCGGACCGCGGCATCCTCTACGCGCCCGACTACGTGGTGAACGCCGGCGGCGTCATCCAGGTCGCCGACGAACTGCACGGCTTCGACTTCGACCGCTGCAAGGCGAAGGCGTCCAAGATCTTCGACACCACGCTGGCAATATTCGCACGTGCGAAGGAAGACGGTATTCCGCCGGCTGCGGCGGCCGACCGGATCGCCGAGCACC
Source organism: Streptomyces sp. OZ13 (assembly GCF_052068155.1). Classification (NCBI taxonomy): domain Bacteria; kingdom Bacillati; phylum Actinomycetota; class Actinomycetes; order Kitasatosporales; family Streptomycetaceae; genus Streptomyces; species Streptomyces sp. OZ13. The sequence goes on from NZ_JBQHCZ010000004.1 coordinate 41,245, forward strand.
GCATGGCGGAGGCGCGCGGTCGCTGACCGTGTCCGCCCGGCCCGCCGGCCTCGGGGAGACAAGACTCACCCCGGTCGGCGGGTCGACCGCCGGGAAGAGGTTAAAATCGCAGTTGACCAGCGAGGATCGGGCACTTTGCTGGTCCTGCCAAGTGGCACGTGATGCGGGCGGCGTACCGTATGGCCGCGGAAGCAGGTACCGTTGAAGCCCTACGGACCGGTCTCTCCACGGAGAGCCCGTTCCGACTCATGAACGCGTGTCAAGACTCTGGGGCCGTCGAGCCCCGTCACCGAGGGGGTCGAGCCATGGGGCGCGGCCGGGCCAAGGCCAAGCAGACAAAGGTCGCCCGCCAGCTGAAGTACAACAGCGGCGGGACTGACCTGTCGCGTCTGGCCAACGAGCTGGGCGCTTCGACTTCGAGTCAGCCTCCGAACGGCGAGCCGTTCGAGGACGACGACGAGGAAGACGACCCGTACGCACAGTACGCGGATCTGTACAACGACGACGAGGACGAGGACGACGAGTCCGGTCCGTCGTCGCAACAGCGCCGCGGCGCTTGACGCTGCACCGACACTGACCCGGTCCAGGGGCGACCCCGGACCGGGTTCTGTGCTGTCGGCTCACGCCGCCGGCCGGACCACGGTCGCTACGCGTACGTCCCGGTCAGCTCGGCACCCGTGTGCCGGTCGCTGTCCCGGTCGACGACGGTCCCGGCCACCCACGCCTCGACCCCGCGGTCGGCCAGTGTGGTCAGCGCCACATCGACGGACTCCTGCGGCACGACGGCCATCATGCCGACGCCCATGTTGAGCGTCTTCTCCAGCTCGAGCTGCTCGACCTGGCCGGCCTTGCCGACAAGATCGAAAATCACTCCCGGGGTCCAGGTCGAACGGTCGACGACCGCGTGCAGCGAGTCGGGGAAGACCCGCGCCAGGTTGTTCGCGAGACCGCCGCCGGTGATGTGGCTGAACGCGTGCACCTCGGTGGTCCGGGTGAGCGCCAGACAGTCCAGCGAGTAGATCTTGGTGGGCTCCAGCAGCTCCTCGCCCAGCGTCCGGCCGAGCTCCTCGACCTGCTGGTCCAGCGACATCTTCGCCCGGTCGAACAGCACGTGCCGGACCAGCGAGTATCCGTTGGAGTGAAGCCCGGACGACGCCATCGCGATGACCGCGTCACCCTTACGGATGCGTTCCGGGCCGAGCAGCCGGTCCGCCTCGACCACACCGGTACCGGCGCCCGCGACGTCGAAGTCGTCGGGCCCGAGCAGGCCCGGGTGCTCAGCGGTCTCGCCGCCGACCAGCGCGGTGCCGGCGAGCACACAACCCTCGGCGATGCCCTTGACGATCCCCGCCACCCGCTCAGGGTGGACCTTGCCGACGCAGATGTAGTCGGTCATGAACAGCGGCTCCGCGCCGCAGACCACGATGTCGTCCATGACCATGGCCACCAGGTCGTGGCCGATCGTGTCGTAGACACCCATCTGGCGTGCGATGTCGACCTTGGTGCCGACGCCGTCGGTGGCCGAGGCCAGCAGCGGACGCTCGTAGCGCTTGAGGGCGGAGGCGTCGAAGAGGCCGGCGAAGCCGCCGAGGCCGCCGAGGCCCGCGACCTCGGGGCGCTGCGTCTTCTTCACCCACTCCTTCATCAGCTCCACCGCGCGGTCGCCCGCCTCGATGTCGACGCCCGCCGCCGCGTAGCTGGCACCGGTGCCCGCGTGCGGAGCACGCTCGGAAGATTCAGCAGACATGCTGGAGAACTTTCGTGTCGTACTGCAGGGGGATCACGGACGACGGAGCGCGTCGGCGGCGTCGGAGCCGCCCGCCAGCTCGGTCTCCAGAAGCTGCTTGCCGAGCAGCTCGGGGTCGGGCAGCTCCATCGGGTACTCGCCGTCGAAGCAGGCACGGCAGAGGTTCGGCTTGGCGATCGTGGTCGCCTCGATCATGCCGTCGATGGAGATGTACGACAGGGAGTCGGCCCCGAGCGAGGTGCCGATCTCGTCGATCGTCATGCCGTTGGCGATGAGCTCCGCGCGGGTCGCGAAGTCGATCCCGAAGAAACAGGGCCACTTCACCGGCGGGGACGAGATCCGGATGTGGACCTCGGCCGCTCCTGCCTCGCGGAGCATCTTGACCAGGGCCCGCTGGGTGTTGCCGCGGACGATCGAGTCGTCCACGACGACCAGCCGCTTGCCCCGGATGACTTCCTTGAGCGGGTTCAGCTTGAGGCGGATACCCAGCTGGCGGATGGTCTGCGAGGGCTGGATGAAGGTGCGGCCGACATAGGCGTTCTTCACCAGGCCGGAGCCGTACGGGATACCGCTGGCCTCTGCGTAGCCGATGGCCGCGGGCGTGCCGGACTCCGGCGTCGCTATGACCAGGTCGGCCTCGACCGGCGCTTCCTTGGCCAGTTTCCTGCCCATCTCCACACGGGAGAGGTAGACGTTCCGGCCGGCGATGTCCGTGTCCGGGCGTGCCAGGTAGACGTACTCGAAGACACAGCCCTTGGGCTTCGCTTCTGCGAAGCGCGAACTGCGGAGGCCGTTCTCGTCGATGGCGATGAGCTCACCGAGCTCGATCTCCCGGACGAAGCTGGCGCCGCAGATGTCGAGGGCGGCGGTCTCGGACGCGACGACCCAGCCGCGCTCGAGGCGGCCGAGGACCAGCGGGCGGATGCCCTGCGGGTCGCGGGCCGCGTAGAGGGTGCCCTCGTCCATGAAGACGAGCGAGAAGGCGCCCCGGACCTCGGGGAGGACCTTGGCGGCCGCCTCCTCGATGGTCAGCGGCTTGCCGTCGTCGTCGACCTGGCCGGCGAGCAGCGCGGTGATCAGATCGGTGTCGTTGGTCGCGGCGACCTGGGTGGCGCGGCCGTTCTCCTTGGGGAGTTCGGCGACCATCTCCGCGAGCTGGGCGGTGTTGACCAGGTTTCCGTTGTGGCCGAGCGCGATCGAGCCGTGGGCGGTGGCCCGGAAGGTCGGCTGCGCGTTCTCCCACACCGAGGCGCCCGTGGTCGAGTAGCGGGCGTGACCGACCGCGATATGACCTGTGAGGGAGCCGAGGGAGGTTTCGTCGAAGACCTGGGAAACCAGGCCCATGTCCTTGAAGACGAGGATCTGGGAGCCGTTGCTCACCGCGATTCCCGCGGATTCCTGGCCTCGATGTTGGAGGGCGTAGAGCCCGAAGTAAGTGAGCTTCGCGACCTCTTCTCCCGGAGCCCAGACACCGAAGACGCCGCAAGCGTCCTGGGGGCCCTTCTCACCGGGGAGCAGGTCGTGGTTGAGTCGTCCGTCACCACGTGGCACGCCACCGAGTGTAGGCGAGATCGACCACTGGTCCGAATTGGGGACACCGCGCAACCGGGTTTCCAGGGGTGCAAACGGCGCATGAAGGGCCCCGTCCCTTGGGTCCGCCGGCGTGCGCCCGACCTCGCGGGACGCTCGGAAATCGTCCAGTCGGGCGTCCACGATCCGGGACGGACGTGCCCGCACCCCGTCCCGGCCAGGGATTCGGCCTCCGGCCCGCCGGCATCGACTTGATCACCCTCCGTCAACGAGCGCCCGGTGCGGCCCGTCGCGCCCGGCGGAGGCGGCGTGTGCTAGTTCACACGGTCACTTCTCGCGGGACGTGTCGGAGGTGACCGCCGCGAAGCCCTCGCCGTCCGGGGCGGTGAGCGTCAGCGACCGGTGCCCCAGCTGGTACTTCACCGTCCCGTCGAGGACCTTGACCAGCTGACGCTCCACGTCCATCACCGGGCCTTCGCACAGCTTCCGGGTCGAGGCGAGGCGGCCGAAGGTGATCGAGTCGTCGGAGATCTTCGCCGTGCTGGTGAAGCGGTTGCAGCCCAGGCTGCCGCTGACCGAACCGTCCTTGGCGAAGGTCAGATGCGCCTTGTTCTCCGTGCCGGCCGGCAGGGATGCCGCCGTCTGTCCGGACACCAGGCTGTTCACGGACCACTTGGTGCCCACCAGCGGGGAGGACGGCTCCGAGGTGAGGGCGATGGAGTCGCCCTTCTCCGTCGTCAGGGTCAGCCTGCCGTCGCTGAGCTTCGCCTTGAGCTTCCCGGAGAAGGCGGCGCGCAGGGTGTCCTCGAAGCCCTGGATCTTCTCCTCGCACGCCATCTCGGTCATCTCTCCGGGCCCCACCGTGATGGTGTCGCCCTCGATCTTCACGTCGGCGCCGAAGTGGTTGCAGCCGTAGTTGCCCTGGGCCCGCCCCTTGTCCGTGATCTCGACGTGGGCGTCCGCGGGGGCCTTGGTCCTGCGCCCGTCGACCGTGACGCTGTCGACGGACCAGTGGACACCGGTCACGGGAACATCGGGCTGCACGGTTCCTCCTCCGTCGCCGCGGTCACCGGAGCCGGCGCCCGACTCCGTGCCGCAGGCGGCGAGTGCGAGGACGGCCAGTGCGGTCACAGAAATGCTCAGCTGATTGCGCATACCCGTGGGACGGAGCGGCCCTGAGGTCGGTTCCGCCCGTTCCCCCGTCCGGCCGCAGGGCACGGGCCCGACGAGGCCCTTCCGTCCCGCCCGGGCCGGTCAGCCCAGGATCGGCAGCAGTGCCCCGAGATCGGCGCGCTCACCGCTCGCGGCGACCTTCGCCGAGTCGAGCGCCTCACGCCATCCGGTACGGCCGGTGGCGAGGCGGACCCAGGTCAGCGGGTCGGTCTCGACGACATTGGGCGGCGTCCCGCGGGTGTGCCGCGGGCCTTCGACGCACTGCACCACGGCGAACGGCGGGACACGCACCTCCGTCGACGCACCCGGCGCCTTCACCGCGAGGGCGTCCGCGAGCAGCCGTGTGCAGGCGGCGAGCGCCCGGCGGTCGTACGGGATGTCCAGCCCGGTCGCGTCGTTCAGGTCGTCGGTGTGGACGATCAGCTCGACGGTGCGGGTGACCAGGAAGTCCCCGAGCCGCATCCCGCCGAACCGCATGGGCACGAGCCGCTCCGCGTCAGCGGTCGGCAGCAGCTCCTCGAGGCCCGCGGCCGTGCGGTCGAACAGTTCGGTGACCGTACCGCCCTCGGCGAACGCCCTGGTGTCCTCGTCGACCTGCCCGGCCGCCGTCACCGTCACGAAGGGCCAGTCCAGCAGCGCCAGGTCCTGCTTGTCCGGCTCCGGCAGGCGCAGATAGCGCGTGACGAGTCCGGCGACCATGGCGATGTGCGCGGCGAGCTCCCGTACGGTCCAGTCCCCGAGCCGCGTCGGCAGCGCGAACTGATCGTCGGTGAGGCCGTCCACGGCCTGCCTGACGTGCCCGAACTGGGCGAGCACGGCGGCGCGGGTGAGGGCGGGATCGTAGCTGCGAAGACGCTTCCTGGCCGGTGGCATGAGCCGACCCTACGGGGTGGGCAAGCCACCGGGCACCGTGTCCCCGGCAGTGAACGTCTCCCCGTTCCCGGGGACTTCGAGGCCGCGCCAGCGGAACGGGACGCCGACCGCGGTGTCCGCGTCCGGGCCGTCCATCAGCTGGAAGTGGAGGTGCGGTTCCGAGGAGTTGCCGGAGTTCCCGCACCGTGCGATCGGCTGCCCTGCCCGGACCCGGTCGCCTGCCCGGACCGCGAGGGAGCCGCGCTGGAGATGCGCGTACGCGGCGAACACTCCCTCGCCGAGGTCCAGGACGACATGGTTGCCGAAGACCCTGCGCACTCCGCCGATGTCCCGGAGCGACGCCTCGACGATCATCAGGTAGAGCACCGCGAGCAGCGAATTGCGGCTGAGATGGTCGCGCTGACGGTCCTCGGCGTGGACGACCGTGGCATCGGCGACGGCGAACAGCTGCTCCCCGAAGGCAGGAAAGTCCCTGTTCCGGCGGACGACCGGCCACAGGAGCTTGAACCCCGGCCGGGCGCCCTCGGAAGGCTCGGCAACGAGATCGATGGCGTACGTCTGCCCGTAGCCATGGGTGCCGTGGCTCGGCGTGCGGTCCGTCGGGCTGTTCAGCGCCGACCAGCGGCCGCGCACCGGGACGCCCACCTCGACCGCCTCGCGCGGGTGCCGGCGCCGGGCCCGGCGGGTGCGAACGGAAACGCCCAGAAGTATCGCGAGGGAAAGCAGCGCGGGCGACCAGATCCACAGCCGGTCGAACGGAAGGCCGGCGAACAGGTCGAGGAGGATGAGCGTGAAGAACGCCACCCATCCCGACCGGTAGACGATCACGAGCGTCTTGCGTACGGACATGGTCGGTTCCCCCTTGGTGCGGCACGGATTTGCCGTGTCACGGGCACGCGGCGGTCAGCACCACGAGCAGCGGGACCACCCGGGCCCCGGGTACCTCGTAGCGACCGCGCCCCGTGGTGCGGAGCCAGCCGGCGCCGGTCAACTGGCGCAGGTGGTGGTAGATCTGGCCGGTGGTGCCGAGCCCTTCGAGCTCGGCCAGCTCGGCGGCGGTACGGCGGCCGCCGAGGATCTCGCGCAGCAGGCGCAGCCGGACGGCGTGGCCGAGGGCGGCCAGCGACTCGGCGAGCTGTCCCTGGTCGGGGCCGTCCTCATCGAGGACGTCCGTGGTGAGCGCGCCGTACTGCCACTCGTACCGCTCCTCGGTGGGCAGCCGTACGGCTCCGGTGAACAGCACGCCGCCGTCCGCCGCCGCCTCGCCGGCGGAGGCGAACTGCTGCTTCAGTCCCTCCAGCGCCCAGAAGTCGCCGTCACCCGGGCTTGCCGCGGCGGGCCGGGCGCCTTCCAGGGCCGCCAGCCGTCGCTCGAGCGCGGCGACCCGCTCTTCCAGATCCATGCGAACGAGATTACGTAATTACGTAATCTCGTGCAACACCCACACGCAGAAGCCCCCGCCCGGTCGGAACCGGACGGGGGCCGCAGAGCGACAGGTCAGACGAGCAGACCCGGGATGGTCGCCTCGTGCGCCGTGCGCAGCTCGCTCAGCGGGATGCTGAACTCGCCCTGCACCTCGACGGAGTCTCCGTCCACCACACCGATACGGGTCACGGGCAGACCGCGGGCGCCGCACATGTCGTTGAAGCGGAGCTCCTCGCTGCGCGGGACGGCGACGACCGCACGGCCCGCCGACTCGCTCAGCAGGAAGGTGAACGCGTCCAGACCGTCCGGGACGACGAGCCGCGCACCCTTGCCACCGCGCAGGCACGACTCCGTGACCGCCTGGATCAGGCCGCCGTCGGACAGGTCGTGCGCCGCGTCGATCATGCCGTCGCGGGAGGCCGAGATCAGGATCTCGCCCAGCAGCTTCTCCCGGTCGAGGTCGACCTTCGGCGGCAGACCGCCGAGGTGGTCGTGGACGACCTGGGACCAGGCCGAGCCGCCGAACTCCTCGCGGGTGTCGCCGAGCAGGTAGAGCAGCTGCCCCTCCTCGGCGAACGCGATCGGCGTCCTGCGGTTGACGTCGTCGATCACACCGAGCACCGCGACGACCGGCGTCGGGTGGATCGCCGTCTCGCCCGTCTGGTTGTAGAGCGAGACGTTGCCGCCGGTCACCGGCGTGCCCAGCTGCAGACAGCCGTCCGCGAGACCACGCGTGGCCTCGGCGAACTGCCACATGACGTCCGGGTCCTCGGGCGAGCCGAAGTTCAGGCAGTCGGAGATCGCGAGCGGCTTCGCACCGGAGGCGGCCACGTTGCGGTACGCCTCCGCCAGCGCGAGCTGCGCACCCGTGTACGGGTCGAGCTTCGCGTACCGGCCGTTGCCGTCGGTCGCCATGGCCACGCCCAGGTTCGACTCCTCGTCGATCCGGACCATGCCCGCGTCCTCCGGCTGCGCCAGCACGGTGTTCCCCTGCACGAAGCGGTCGTACTGGTCGGTGATCCACGCCTTGGAGGCCTGGTTCGGAGAGGCGACCAGCTTGAGGACCTGCTCGCGCAGCTCCTCCGCGTTCGCCGGGCGGGCCAGCTTGTTCGCGTCGTCCGCCTGGAGCGCGTCCTGCCAGGAGGGGCGGGCGTACGGCCGGTGGTAGACCGGGCCCTCGTGGGCGACGGTCCGCGGCGGGACGTCGACGATCTGCTCGCCGTGCCAGAAGATCTCCAGGCGCTCACCGTCGGTCACCTCACCGATGACGGTGGCGATGACGTCCCACTTCTCGCAGATCTCCAGGAACCGGTCCACCTTGTCCGGCTCGACGATCGCGCACATGCGCTCCTGCGACTCGCTCATGAGGATCTCCTCAGGCGAGAGCGTCGCGTCGCGCAGCGGCACGCTGTCCAGCTCGACCCGCATACCGCCGGAGCCGGCGCTCGCGAGCTCGGAGGTGGCGCAGGACAGACCGGCGCCGCCGAGGTCCTGGATGCCCGCGACGAGCTTCTCCTTGAAGATCTCAAGGGTGCACTCGATGAGGAGCTTCTCCTGGAAGGGGTCGCCGACCTGGACGGCGGGCCGCTTGGCGGGACCCGTCGACTCGAAGGTCTCCGACGCGAGCACCGAGACACCGCCGATGCCGTCGCCGCCGGTGCGGGCGCCGTAGAGGATCACCTTGTTGCCGGGGCCGGACGCCTTCGCGAGGTGGATGTCCTCGTGCTTCATCACACCGATGCAGCCGGCGTTGACCAGCGGATTGCCCTGGTAGCACTCGTCGAAGACGACCTCGCCGCCGATGTTCGGCAGGCCCAGGCAGTTTCCGTAGCCGCCGATGCCCGCGACCACGCCCGGCAGGACGCGCTTGGTGTCGGGGTGGTCGGCGGCGCCGAAGCGCAGCGGGTCCACGACGGCGACCGGGCGGGCGCCCATCGCGAGGATGTCGCGGACGATGCCGCCGACACCGGTGGCAGCGCCCTGGTAGGGCTCGATGTACGACGGGTGGTTGTGCGACTCCACCTTGAAGGTGACTGCGTAGCCCTGGCCGACGTCGACGACGCCCGCGTTCTCACCGATGCCGACGAGCATGGCGTCGTTCTCGGGCGCCTTCTCGCCGAACTGCTTCAGGTGGACCTTGCTGCTCTTGTACGAGCAGTGCTCCGACCACATGACGCTGTACATCGCGAGCTCGGCACCGGTGGGACGGCGGCCCAGGATCTCGCGGATCCGGGCGTACTCGTCCTCCTTGAGGCCGAGCTCCTTCCACGGCTGGCCGGCGTCCGGGGTCTCGGTGGCGTGCTTGACGGTGTCCAGAGTCATGCTGCGACCAGCTTCTTGAGAACGGAGGTGAAGAATCCGAGCCCGTCGGTACCGCCGGTACCGATCAGCGGCTCCACGGCGTGCTCGGGGTGCGGCATCAGACCGACCACGTTGCCCGCGGCGTTGGTGATGCCGGCGATGTCGCGCAGCGAGCCGTTGGGGTTCAGGTCCAGGTAGCGGAAGGCGACACGGCCCTCGGCCTCGAGCTCGTCGAGCACCCGCTCGTCGGCGACGTACCGGCCGTCCATGTTCTTCAGCGGTACGGAGATCTCCTGGCCGGACTCGTAGTCCGCGGTCCAGGCGGTGTCCGCGTTCTCCACCCGCAGCTTCTGGTCACGGCAGATGAAGTGCAGATGGTTGTTCCGCAGCATCGCGCCCGGCAGGAGGTGGGCCTCCGTGAGGACCTGGAAACCGTTGCAGATACCCAGGACCGGCATACCGGCCTTCGCCTGCTCGATGATCGTCTCCATCACCGGCGAGAACCGGGAGATGGCACCGGCACGGAGATAGTCGCCGTACGAGAAACCTCCGGCGAGGACGACCGCGTCGACCTGCTTGAGGTCCTTGTCGCGGTGCCAGAGCGGTACCGCCTCTGCGCCGGCGAGCCGTGCGGCACGCAGCGCGTCCTGGTCATCGAGCGTTCCGGGGAAGGTGACGACTCCGATACGAGCGGTCACGACTCCACCTTCACGACGAAGTCCTCGATGACGGTGTTGGCGAGGAACGTTTCAGCCATCTCATGGATGCGGGAGAGGGCGGCGTCGTCGACCGGCCCCTCCACCTCCAGTTCGAAGCGCTTTCCCTGACGGACGTCCGCGATCCCGGCGAATCCCAGTCGCGGCAGTGCACGCTGCACCGCCTGTCCCTGGGGGTCGAGGATCTCGGGCTTGAGCATGACGTCGACTACGACGCGAGCCACGGGCACTCCCGGTGGTGTGTTGCGAGGGCGGTTCCCTCAGCGTACCCGCCCCGAAAATCTACGCGGGTAGATATCAAACCCGCCCCCCGCGAAATCCAAGGAAAGATTGCCGGGCCCCATTGTGAAGGACACGCGCAAGTAATTGCCGGGGCTTCACAATGCGCGCCCATCCGCTGTACAAAGGAATACAGAGGAAAGCAGCATTGCCCCTCGACGGCCGAATAACCGGTATCGCCGCACGTCACAACCCACGCCGTTCCGGTGATACCGCAGGGAAAGGACCGATATCCGTGGCTCAGCGAGTGGTGGTCACGCTCTCCGACGACATCGATGGCGGAGAAGCGACGGAAACGGTCACGTTCGGCCTCGACGGGAAGTCGTACGAGATCGACCTCAATCTCTCCAATGCAAAGAAACTGCGCAAGGCGCTGGCGCCCTACATGGCTGCCGGACGAAAGCAGACGAACAGCGGCAAGCGCGACAAGCCGCGCGCCGTCGCCTACCGGCACACCGCCGTCGAGGCCGCACCGGCAGCGGTCCGGGCGTGGGCACAGTCCAACAAGATGGACGTGCCGGCCCGCGGCCGCATCCCGAAGCGCGTCTACGAGGCGTTCCGCGAGGCCAGTTGAGCGACGCCGGCCGCGGCCGCGCCGAACGGAGTTGCACTGCACCCCAGGTGATCCGCTAGAGTCTGGAGCACGCCGAGGGGCAAGCCGAAAGGCCCGCCTCGAGGAGCGTGCGGGTGTAGTTCAGTAGTAGAACATCCCCCTTCCAGGGGGAAGGCGCAGTGTGCAATTCCTGTCACCCGCTCTGCATCGCTTTACCGTCCACGGATGTGGATCAGGTACAGTGGTGGACGTACCGCCCGGTGAGAGCCGAGCGGCAACAATGCGGACGTGGCTCAGTTGGTAGAGCATCACCTTGCCAAGGTGAGGGTCGCGAGTTCGAATCTCGTCGTCCGCTCAGAGAACGAAGGCCCCAGTCATTGCGACCGGGGCCTTCGTCATACTCCGGGGCCTCTTCTTGGCCGGGCTTCTCCTCATGTGCGGACGGGCAGCTCATCTGCGGACGGGTGGCGCCGGCGGCAAATGATCCCGCCGAGCGCGTGACCGGCAAAGGCGATGTGGAGACCGCGCAGCCGGACCTGGGCATCCCCGTTGTGACAGTGCCCACAGCCGACGCGCGCCGACGAACCATGATCACACCCGGCCGCACAGGCCGGCCGAGGCCCTAGCCGGGAGTGCTCGTGACGACCGCGCGAGGGCCCGGCCCTAGAACGTCGGCGGCCGGCGACCATCCTCCGATGCGCCGGAAATCCCTCCGGACAGCGCGAGTTGACTGCCGAAGCCCTCTTGGAGTGCGCTCACCCACGACCTTGGGAAAGGGCGAGAGGATCGCCGTCCGGCCGAGCCGGCTCCCCGTCGCGAAGAAGTCGCACCGGCTCGGGGCGGCGATGCGGAATGCGCTCGCGTCCCGCCCTGCCGGGCCGTGGGGAGAACTCCGGTCGGCGGTGCGTCTCGCGCACCGCCGAGTTTGGGTATAGTGGTCTCCGCGCTACGGCGCATGCGGACGTGGCTCAGTTGGTAGAGCATCACCTTGCCAAGGTGAGGGTCGCGAGTTCGAATCTCGTCGTCCGCTCAAGGAAAGAAGCCCCCGGCCTTTCGGCCGGGGGCTTCTTCGTGTCCGGGCGTCCCGCTAGGACCAGGTCGCGCCGGTCAGGAGTTCGTAGGCCTCCACGTACTTGGCGCGGGTCGCGTCCACGACCTCCTGCGGCAGTGCGGGCGGCGGCTGCTCGCTGTTCCGGTCCCAGCCGGACTCCGGCGAGGTCAGCCAGTCCCGGACGTACTGCTTGTCGTACGACGGCTGGGCACGGCCCGGCTGCCAGCTCGCCGCCGGCCAGAACCGGGACGAGTCCGGGGTGAGCACCTCGTCGGCGATGAGCAGCCTGTCGCCGTCGAAGCCGAACTCGAACTTCGTGTCGGCCAGGATGATGCCCCGCCCGCGGGCGATGTCACGGGCCCGGGAGTAGACGGCGAGGGTCGACTGGCGCAGGTGGGCGGCGGTCTCGGCGCCGACCTGGCGGGCGACCTCCTCGTAGCTCACGTTCTCGTCGTGGTCCCCGACGGCGGCCTTGGTCGCGGGCGTGAAGATCGGGGCGGGGAGCTCGGAGCCGTCGCTCAGGCCCTCGGGGAGCGCCAGACCGCACACGGTGCGGCTCTGCCGGTACTCGGCGAGACCCGATCCGGTGAGGTAGCCGCGGGCCACGCACTCGACCGGGACCATGCGCAGCGACTTGCACACCATGGTGCGGCCGGCCCAGTCCGCGGGCGCGCCGGGAGGCAGCTCGGTGGAGATGACGTGGTTGCCGATCAGGTCCTCGAGGCGTTCGAACCACCACAGCGAGAGCTGGGTCAGGACCCGGCCCTTGTCGGGGATCTCGGTGGGCAGCACCCAGTCGTACGCCGACATGCGATCGCTGGCGACCATCACGAGGTCGCCCGCCTCGTTCTGGTACAGGTCGCGCACCTTGCCGGTGTGCAGATGCACCAGGCCGGGCACCTGCAGCGGCTCGGGCTTTTCGACGAATCCGGACACGGTTCCTCCCCGTGGCTGTGAACAACAGCTCCGATTGTCCCGTACGCGGGCCGGACCCAGCTGGTCAGGGTGCGGCAGGCCCCGCCGGGCGGCCAAGTGCCCGGGGCTCTCCGAGCCCCGGGTCGTACGGAGGGGGACTAGTCACGCTTGCAGATGCGGTCCAGGAGATTGGCGGTCGCCCGCTGGATCCGGGGGTCGACATGGCCGGGCCGGTCCAGGGCCGGGGACCACGCGAAGGTCCCGGAGGCGAAGACCAGGGCGCCGGAGGGCGCGCGGTAGAGGGAGGTCTCCTGGTGTCGGACCGTGCCGTCGCCGTCCAGGTACGGGGAGTGTGCGAGCAGGATCCGACCTTCGTGCTCGGGCAGTGCCGTGCGCGGGAAGTACCGGTCGGCCTCTCCGGCGACCAGGCCGGGAAGCTCGTCGCCCTCCCCCGCGCCGGTGGCCTCCCACAGCCAGTGGTCCGCGTTCCGTACGACCAGCGGGGACGGCTCGGGCACCCGGCCCGCGTACTGGATGCCCATCAGCTGCTGCTCTGCCCGGTCCACCTCGCGCCACAGCGCGGGCTTTCCGGGACCACGGCGTTTGCGGCAGGTCAGCAGCCGGTCGGGGACGCCTGACGGCGACGGTGAGAGCTCGACCTGCCAGTACATGGTGTTGGCGGAGAGGAAGACGAGCGACGTGCCCCGGTCGCGGGCCAGCTCCACCGCCCGGCGCATGGCGGCCGACCAGTACTCGTCGTGGCCGGGGAAGACCAGGCCACGGTAGCGGGCCGGATCGATGCGTCCGGCGTGCAGATCGCGGGTGTCGGCGTAGGCGAGGTCGTAGCCGTACCGCTCGGCCCAGCGGATGAAGTCGTAGGCGTGGCCGACATGGAGCGGGAGGCCGGCGCCCGCGTACGGACGGTCGAAGGAGACCGTGGCCGCGGCGTCCTCCTCGCCCAGCAGCCTGCCGTCCTCGCCCCAGGCGTGATAGAGGCTGGCGCCGGTGCGGCCGTCCTCCGGATAGAGGTTGTACGCCTGCCATGTGACGTCGGGCAGCAGCAGGAGCAGGTCCGCGGGGTGGTCGTCGCGGACCGTGAAGGGGATGTGCGAGCGGTACCCGTCCAGGGTGGTCAGCACGGCGACGTAGGCGCCGACGGACCAGTACGAGGGGATCTGGAGCCGCCACGAGAGCCACCAGTGGTGGCAGGAGACCGTGCGGTCGGCGGTGAGCGGCGGAGGCTGGACGATCCCCGAGAGCCGGGGGCTCGTGGTGATCTTGGCGGCGCCGTCGCCGCCGTAGTGGCCGATCCGGTAGACGTCGACGGAGAACTGCTGCGGGGGATCCACCGTGATGTGGAAGTCGACGGCCTCGCCGGGGGCGGCGGCTCCGGGACTCACGAATCCCTTGATCTGACGGCGCACGTCGTCCGCGGTACGGGGGCCGCCGGAGCCGCCGCGGGCCAGGCTCGGATCGGCGTACCAGGGGACCACCTGGCCGGTGTCGTCGAAGTAGTTCTCACTGCCGCGCAGCCAGGGCAGCGGGCCCTGGCCGAAGGGGTCGGAGACGGCGTGCGCGAGAGCGCCCGATTCCCATCGCCGGATCTGATCCGCCCCCATGCCTGCCCCCTCCCTCGGTGCCCCTGTGACAACCGCGCCGCGCCGACCTGTTCAGCGCCGGTCTCCAGCACATCACATTACGCATGCAGTCCGTCACCGTTCGTCGCGAATTGACGACAAGGAGACCGGAACCGGAAGAGATCGCTCCGCTTCGCGCTCCCTGTCGCGCCCGGCACCTGGCATGCGGACCGGTCCGGCGCGGCTCCGCCCGACGGGCGCCCTTCAGACAAGGCGGACCGGCTTCTCCGGGCGAACCCCGAGGGAACCCAGCCAGACCCGCAGCGGTTGCGCGTCCCCGTCCTCGACCAGGCTCAGCACGGGCGCCGCCAGATCCGCCCGCCGCTCGCCGTCGACCAGGAGCGCCGGACCGTCGAGCCAGTCCAGACCCGGCACCGCGCCGACGGTGTCGACCGCCGTGCAGCACACCATCGCGACGACATGGTCGGCGAGCAGTTCGCGGCCGGTGCGCGGCGGCTGAAGCGGCATGAGCGGCAGCGGATCGCCGCCGCCCCAGAGCGCCAGGGCGTCCTCGGACGCGTCCACCGGGTGGTTCCCGGCCCCGGCCACGGGCTCCGCGAGTGCCTCCTCACGCGCCACACGGGCGGTCAGCACGGCGGCCAGGGCCTCGGTCGCCTCTCCGCCGGGCCGTGCGGACAGGTGGTCCATGACCCGGACGAGCGTCGGGCCCTGCGGCCCCCTCGACGGCGCGACGCCGAGCTCGTCGAGAACCTGGTGGATACGGGCCGCTTCCGTACGCCACTTCCGGTCCACGACCTCCTCCGGATACTGCTGCCAGTCGACCGGCGCCCAGTCGGGGCCCTGGCCGGCGGGACCGCCGTGGAAGAGACGCGCGGCCAGCAGCGACGCCGCCTCGTCGACCGCGCCCGGCTCCTCCAGCAGGTCACAGGCCGGGCGCTCGCCCAGCCGGGAGGTGAAGCCCTCGGCAAGGCGGTCCCGGCGCGACAGCTCGGTCAGGGCGGACACCACACCGGCGTCCAGCCGGGAGGGCCAGCGGCCCATCCGCCAGGCGGGGAGCGCGACCCTAGTCAGCAACCGGTCCCAGCCCGCGTACGCCAGGCCGACCTGCTCCTGCGCCACGATCCGCAGCCCGTAGTCCACAGCCTGTGCGCGCTCCGACGCGGCTGCGGCGACCCAGCGCTCCATGCCCGCGGCCTGGTCCTGACAGCTGCGGAGCAGAAGCCTCGCGGTCCTGCCGACGAAGCGGGACAGCAGCTTGCGCGTCCTGCCCTGGCCGGAGCGGGCGGCATCGGCGACCACAGCGTCCAGCCCCCGTACGAAACGGCGGGCGGCGGCTATGTCGGGATCGGCGGCGGACCCGGTGCCCGCGACGACCGGAGCGAGCACCGCGCGCAGCTCGGCCACCCGCATCCACCACAGGAACGGCGAACCGATGACCAGCACCGGAGCCTCGCCCGTGCGACGCCGGCCACCGGATATCGAGTGCGCCGGGTGCGAACGGTCCTCGAGCCAGCTGTCGCAGTCCGGCGTCAGCGCCAGCGCCGACGGCGCGGGCACCTCGAGGCGCTCCGCCAGGTCCCTCACCAGCCGGTAGAGATCCGGGGCGGAACGCTCCGGCAGCTCCACGGTCGGGCTCAGCGCGGGGGAGGCACGCACGATCATCGCGGTCACGACCGCGGCGGTCACCAGCACGACCAGCGCGCAGACCGTGACGACCCAGCGGGCGATGTCCCAGCCGCCGCCCGCCATGTGGCCCGTCGCCCCGCCTGCGAACAGAACGACGGCGACAGCCGCCGGGAGGAGTGCCGCCGCGACCGCCCTGCTGCGGATACGCAGCACGGCCAGTGCCTTGGCACGCGCGCCCCTGGCGCCCATCGACTCACCGATACCGGTACCGGACACGGCCGGACCTCACCCCCTCTGCCCTGCGACGGTGTTGGTCACTCCCCCACTGTGGCATCGCCCACTGACATCGCAATGCCGGTGGGCCAAGTGCCGGAATGCTTGCGCCGCACCATAGTTGGGGCTTTGGCGGCCGTCATCCGGATAGGGAAGCCGTCACTCGATGGAATGGCTTTGGGTAAAGGATCGCCCGCCCGGACGGAATGTCCGGGCGGGCGTCGTACGGCGGTGCGAAGTGTCACCGGCGGCCTTGCCGGGCCGCACGCGGTCGGTCCGGGCCGACGGGCGAGGGCGGCCGTTGCCGGGCCGCGTGCGGCCTGCGCCAGGGCGCACGCGGCCGGATCTGCGCGAGGGCGGGCGGGCCGGGTGCGCCACGGCGCGGACGGGCCGGCTCAGGCGCCGGGACGGGCCTCGGCGGCCTTGCGGGCGATGTCCGTGCGGTGCTGCGACCCGTCGAGGCGGATCCTGCCCACGGCCCGGTAGGCCCGCTCACGGGCCTCGGTGAGGTCCTTGCCGGTCGCCGTGACCGACAGCACCCGGCCGCCCGCGCTCACGACCGCGTCGCCGTCCCGCTTCGTACCTGCGTGCAGCACGTACGCGTGGGGCGCGTCCTCGGCCGCGACGGCATCGAGGCCCTCGATCGGGTCGCCGGTGCGCGGGGTGCCCGGATAGTTGTGCGAGGCGACGACGACGGTCACGGCCGCGTCGTCGCGCCAGGTGAGCGGGGGCTCGGTGTCCAGCGTGCCCTTCGCGGCATGGAGCAGGACACGCGCCAGCGGCGTCTTGAGACGGGCCAGGACGACCTGCGTCTCGGGGTCGCCGAAGCGGGCGTTGAACTCGATCACCCGCACACCGCGCGAGGTGATCGCCAGCCCCGCGTACAGCAGGCCGGAGAACGGCGTGCCACGGCGGCGCAGCTCGTCCACGGTCGGCTGGAGCACGCTCGCCATGACCTCGTCGACCAGCTTCGGGTCGGCCCAGGGCAGCGGCGAGTAGGCACCCATGCCGCCCGTGTTGGGTCCCTCGTCGTCGTCGAGGGCGCGCTTGAAGTCCTGCGCGGGCTGGAGGGGGAGGACCGTCACGCCGTCGGTGATGGCGAACAGGGACACCTCGGGACCGTCGAGGAACTCCTCGATCACGACCCGGCCGCAGGCCAGCGCGTGCTCGCGGGCGGCGGCGACGTCGTCGGTGACGACGACACCCTTGCCGGCCGCCAGGCCGTCGTCCTTGACGACGTACGGGGCTCCGAAGGCGTCGAGCGCCTCGTCGATCTCCTCCGGGGTCGTGCAGACGTAGCTGCGCGCCGTCGGCACTCCCGCGGCGGCCATCACGTCCTTGGCGAACGCCTTGGAGCCCTCCAGCTCCGCCGCCTCCTTGGAGGGGCCGAAGCAGGGGATGCCCGCCCGGCGCACGGCGTCGGCGACACCGGCGACGAGGGGAGCCTCGGGGCCGACGACGACGAGCCCGGCTCCGAGCCCGGTGGCGAGCTCCGCGACGGCCGCGCCGTCCATCTGGTCGACCGGGTGGAGCTCGGCGACCTCCGCGATACCGGCGTTTCCGGGCGCGCAGTGCAGAGCGGTGACGTCGGGATCGAGGGACAGAGAGCGGCACAGGGCATGTTCGCGGGCGCCGCCGCCGATGACGAGGACCTTCACGGCAGTCAGCCTAACCGCCGGACGCCCCTGCCTGTCGTACGGGCCTCCGAGGGCGAGGCCGCTACTCGTTCGTATATTCCTCCACGACCGTGGCACCGAGCTCGCGCACGATGAGGTCGTGGCCCGACAGCGCGGAGTCCACCAGGTCCGGATCGTCCGCCTCCGGAACGTCGTCCTCAATGGACACAGGGGGCGGTGCGTACTGCTCCGACGGACGGGGCGGCTCCGGCGAGGACTGCGGCGCGGGAGCCGCGGAGGCCTGGTGCGACGGCTGCGACGGGGCCCGGTCGTACTGCGGCGCAGGCGCGGCGGGGGCCGGCGCGGGCGGGGAGGCCGGGGCGGCGGGCTGCGGCCTGCCCTGGCCGTAGCCGCCCTGGCTGCCGTAGCCGCCGGGGCCGCCCGACGGAGGAGCGGATCCGCCCGGGCCGCCGGAACCGCCGGACGGGTCGACGATCGCCTCGACCTTCCACTGCACGTTGAACTGCTCGGCCAGGGCCTGCTTCAGGACCTCCTCGCTGCCGCTGCTCGCGAAGTTGTCCCTGGCACCGGCGTTGATGAAGCCCAGCTGGAGGGTCGTGCCGTCGAAGCCGGTGACCTGTGCGTTCTGGCTGAGCAGGATCCAGGTGAAGCGACGGCGGTTCTTGACGGCCTCCAGGATCTCGGGCCACATGTTTCGCACCTGACCGGCACCCTGCGCGAGGCCAGGACCGGGCGCCGCCGGGGGCGCCTGCGCGGGAGCGGGGGCCGGGGTGGGAGCCGCAGGCTGCGGCGCGCCCTGGCCGGGGGCGGAGGCCGTGGGCCAGCCGCCGGGCCGGCGGGCCGGCTCCACGGTCCCGGCCGCGGAGCCGGTACCGCCCGGGCCCGCGGTCCCCGGCCAGGCACCCGGGCGGGACGCGGCGGGCTGGGGCTGCTGGTGCGGCTCCTGTCGCGGGGGCTGCTGGGGCGGCTGCTGTCCGATGGGCGGCGCGACCGGCTCGGGCGCCGGGGTCGGGGCCGGCGCGGGAACCGTGGGAGCCGCGTCACCGCGCGCCGCGGCACGGGCGGCGGCGGGTCCGGCACCCGGCGACACGGGCGCGTGCGCCTGGGCGTCCGGCCCGGGCACGTATCCCATGGCGGGGCCCTGGCCGCCGGGCGAGAACGACGCCCCGCGCTCCAGGCGGTCCAGCCGGGCCCGCACCGACCGCTCGTCGTCGAACGCCGCCGGCAGCAGCACCCGGGCGCAGATCAGCTCCAGTTGCAGCCGCGGCGACGTGGCTCCCCGCATCTCGGTCAGGCCGGTGTTGACCAGGTCCGCGGCCCTGCTGAGCTCGGCGGCGCCGAACACGGCGGCCTGCGCCTGCATCCGCTCGACCACGTCCGCCGGGGCGTCGATCAGTCCCTTGGTGCCGGCGTCCGGCACCGCGGCGAGGATCACCAGGTCGCGCAGCCGCTCCAGCAGGTCCGCGACGAACCGGCGCGGATCGTTCCCGCCCTCGATGACGCGGTCCACGACCTCGAAGGCGGCGGCTCCGTCGCCCGCCGCGAACGCGTCGACGACGGAGTCGAGCAGCGAACCGTCCGTGTAGCCGAGCAGGGCCGTCGCCATGGCATATGTCACACCGTCGTCCGCGGCGCCGGCGAGCAGCTGGTCCATGACGGACATGGAGTCACGCACCGAGCCCGCGCCTGCCCGCACGACCAGCGGGAGAACGCCGTCCTCCACCGGGATGCCCTCCCGGCCGCAGACCTCCGCCAGATACGCCCGGAGCGTCCCGGGCGGGACCAGCCGGAACGGGTAGTGGTGCGTACGCGACCGGATGGTGCCGATGACCTTCTCGGGCTCGGTGGTCGCGAAGATGAACTTCAGATGCTCCGGGGGCTCCTCGACCACCTTCAGCAGGGCGTTGAACCCCGCGGGGGTGACCATGTGGGCCTCGTCGATGATGTAGATCTTGTACCGGCTGCTCGCGGGGCCGAAGAAGGCCTTCTCGCGCAGCTCACGCGCGTCGTCCACACCACCGTGCGAAGCGGCGTCGATCTCGATGACGTCGATGGATCCGGGCCCGGTGCGCGCCAGGTCCCGGCAGGATTGGCACTCCCCGCAGGGGGTCGGCGTCGGTCCCTGCTCGCAGTTCAGGCAGCGGGCGAGGATGCGGGCGCTGGTCGTCTTTCCGCAGCCGCGCGGCCCGCTGAACAGGTACGCGTGATTGACCCGGTTGTTGCGCAGGGCCTGCTGGAGCGGGTCAGTGACATGCTCCTGACCGATGACCTCTGCGAACGACTCGGGGCGGTAGCGGCGGTACAGCGCAAGGGACGACACACCTACGAGGTTATCGGGGCCCACCGACAACCGGAGCCGCCCCGGATCCCCGGGAACGCAAGCGCCCCCCACGCACCCGCCAGAGCCGACCTACCCTTGCTGCCTTCCGGCCCTGGGGGAGTTCAGTCAGATAGCGCCACGTGAGGGGCTGCACCCAGGCTACCCGATGCCGGGGAGTGGTCATGACCCCCGAGAGGAAGATCGGGAAGGTGTTCGCGAGCACTCCTCAACGTCTTGTATTGTTTGCGGCGGAGGATTCGCCTAGTGGCCTAGGGCGCACGCTTGGAAAGCGTGTTGGGGGCAACCCCTCACGAGTTCGAATCTCGTATCCTCCGCCAGTGCCTCACCGGGCACGATGTCGAAGGGCCCCACCGTTCGCGGTGGGGCCCTTCGACGTTTCCGTCGCGGAGCGGCGGAACGCGCCGTACTTCCCGCGCCGGAGGGCGGCCTGCACCCGGCGACCTAGCACGGGCCGGGAGTCCGGCGGGCGGGAACGGGGTCAGGTCGGCCGGATCCGGCGAAAAGGGCATGGTTCCGGCCAACCCTCCGCGAGCTGGGGGACCCCAGACAACCGACAGGGCCGTCCTTGGACTCTCACAGGCGGGACACAGCTTCGCGACGGGGGGCCGCGTCGTTCCGACGAGCGCGGCCGGTTGTGCGAGCGGGCTGTTGATCCATGTCCCGTCAGGCACTCGGATATGAGGATTGATGACCAGATCCCACCATGCCCGCCTGTGGCGCCCCGCGATCGCCGCGGGCGCGGCGATCGCCGTCACCGCCGGCGTCGTCGCGGCAGCACCCGACGCGCGGAAGGCACAGAGCAAGCCGAAGTTCAGTCTGATCGCCGCCTCCACGTCGGTGACCCTCGACTCCTGGAAGGAAGATCCCGGCGTCTACCTCGACCTCGGGACGTACCTCACCGCCGAGGACGGCCCCCTCGAGCTCAAGGTGACCCGTAAGTCCTACAAGGACCCGGTCGTCGCCACGCAGATCATCCGGCAGGGGAACAAGGCGCCCAGGACCAAGACCCTGCCCGCGGGACTCGTGAAGGACTTCTCCGGGCTTCCCGGCTTCGTCCGGATCACGGTCACCGACGCGGCCGGCAAGACCGTTGTGACCAAGGACGAGGCGTTCTGCCCGAACAACGCCTCCGGCCGCGTCCGTCCCGACGCCCCGGCGAAGTCGAAGTATCCGCAGAGCTGTCCCACGAATCCCTTCACGCTCGGCTCTGTGTGGGGGGTGGAGAACGGCTGGGCGTCCAACACGTACTCCGGCTTCTACTCGGCCCCGGTCGCCCTGCCGGCCGGCAAGTACACCGCGAAGGTGTCCGTGGCGAAGCGCTACCGGGACCTGTTCGGCATCGCGGACAAGCCGCAGACGATCAGCGTGACCGTGCGGGAACGCAGCTGGGAGGAGGGCACGCGCGCCTCCGCGGCCAAGGAGCACGCGGGCCACGCGGCCGGTCACTCCGGTCACTCGGGCCACAACGCCATGCGTCCTGAGGCGCCCGCGGCCCCCACGAGCGGCGCGGGGTCGTCGTACAACGTGGGCCACGGGCCCTACCCACCCGCTCCTCCGGCCGTGCCGTGGGCCCTCAAGAAGGCCGCCCTCAAGGCCGCGCAGGCGGGTGACGGGACCGGGCGGACCGACGGCTCCAGGAAGGCCCCCGCGCTGACGCCCAACGCCAACCGGCCGACCGGCAAGGCGTCCGTGCCCGACGTGCCGAAGCCCGACCTGCGGTCGCTGCCGGCCTACGGCATCCAGATCAGCGACGGCGGGGACGACGTCCCCGGTAAGGACTACCTGGCGTTCAGCGCCAACGTGTGGAACGCGGGCCCCGCGCAACTGGTGGTGGACGGCTTCCGCTCCCCCGGCAAGAAGCTGATGGACGCCTATCAGTACTTCTACGACGCCGCCGGCAAGCAGGTCGGCTACGCCCCGACCGGCACCATGGAATGGGACCCGCGGCCCGGACACGAGCACTGGCACTTCACCGACTTCGCCAGCTACCGGCTGCTCAAGGCCGACCAGAAGGAAGCGGTGCGCAGCGGCAAGGAGGCCTTCTGCCTGGCCAACACCGACGCCGTCGACTACACGGTGAAGAACGCCAACTGGCACCCGGAGAACACCGACCTGTCCACCGCGTGCGGCCAGGAGAACTCGATCTCCGTCCGTGAGGTGCTGGATGTCGGCTCCGGCGACACGTACACCCAGGATCTGCCCGGCCAGTCCTTCGACATCACCGACCTTCCCAACGGCACCTACTACATCCAGGTGCTGGCCAACCCCGAGAAGCGGCTCCAGGAGACCGACCTCAACAACAACAGCGCGCTCCGCAAGGTCGTGCTGGGCGGCAAGCCGGGCGCCCGCACGGTGAAGGTGCCTGCGCACGACCTGGTCGACGCCAACTGACCTCCGTCCGACAGCAGGGCCGGAAAGTTCCGGCCGACGCCGGTCCCAGGACACGCTCCCGGGGCCGGCGTCGCACATCTGTCCGCGCTCACGGGCCGCTCTGCCCCGCCCGCGAAAAAATCTGCCGCGTCGTGTCGAGAACGCCCCGACGTCTCCGACGTCTCCTGTGAGAGTTGCCCGGAGGGGCGACCGACCGGCCACAAGGAGCGAGTCATGAAGTACCTGGTGATGATTCAGGGCACGCAGGCGGACTACGAGGCGATGAGCGGCAACGGCTCCGAGCACGCCCCGGCCTGGAACGAGAAGGACATGCAGGCGATGTTCTCGTTCATGCAGAGCGTCAACGACGACCTCGCCGAGTCCGGCGAGCTCGTCGACGGGCAGGGCCTGGCAGCGCCGGCGCAGGCCCGGCACGTCCTGTCCGGCAAGGACGGGCGGCCGGTGGTGACGGACGGGCCGTACGGCGAGACGAAGGAGGTGCTCGCCGGGTACTGGGTCCTGGAGTGCGAGAGCCTGGACCGCGTGACGGAGATCGCGTCCCGCATCACCCAGTGCCCGGTCCCCGAAGGCACCACCGAATACCCCGTGGTGATCCGGCAGATCATGGACGGCGGAGGCGATGTCTGCTGATCCCCGCCGGGTCGAGGACCTGCTGCGCCTGCACGCGCCGCAGGTCCTCGGCGCGCTGGTGCGCCGGTACGGCCACTTCGACCTGGCCGAGGACGCCGTTCAGGAAGCGCTGCTGGCGGCGGCGCAGCAGTGGCCGGACTGCGGCGTACCGGACAATCCGCGCGGCTGGCTGATCAGGGTCGCCTCCCGCCGCCTGACGGACCTCCTGCGCAGCGAGGAGGCCAGGCGGCGCCGAGAGGAGACAGCCGGCCGGCTCGCCCCGCGGGACGCCTTCACCGGGCCACCGCCCGGTGAGGCACGCGCACCGTCCGAGGACGACACGCTCACCCTGCTCTTCCTGTGCTGCCATCCCGAGCTCAGCCCGCCCGCGCAGATCGCCCTGACCCTGCGGGCCGTCGGCGGTCTGACGACCGCCGAGATCGCCCGGGCCCACCTGGTGCCGGAGGCCACCATGGCGCAGCGGATCAGCCGGGCGAAGCAGCGGATACGAGGTCTGCCGTTCCGGCAGCCGGGACCGGGGGACCGGGACGCCCGGCTCGCCGCCGTACTTCAGGTGCTCTACCTGATCTTCAACGAGGGGTACACGGCGACCTCCGGCCGTGATCTGCACCGCGGCGACCTGGCGGCGGAGGCGATCCGCCTGGTCCGCGCCGTGCGACGCCTGCTGCCGGCGGACGGTGCGGTGACCGGGCTGCTGGCGCTGATGCTGCTCACAGACGCCCGCAGCGCCGCCCGCACCGGCCCGCACGGAGAGCTGATCCCGCTCGACGAGCAGGACCGCACGCGCTGGGACCGCGCGGCGATCGCCGAGGGCACCCGACTGGTGGAGGAGGCGCTGGCACAGGGCCCGGCGGGCCCGTACCAACTGCAGGCGGCGATCGCCGCGTTGCACGACGAGGCTCCGAGCGCCGACGAGACCGACTGGCCGCAGATCCTCGCCCTGTACGACCTTCTCGTCGCCCGCACTCCCGAAGCGATGGCCGAGCTCGGCCGGACGGTGGCGACGGCGATGGTGCACGGACCACGGGCCGGTCTGGCCGAAGTGGCTCGCCTGGAGGACAGGCTGAGCGGCAACCACCGGCTCGAGTCCGTAAGGGCGCACCTGCTGGAGAAGGCCGGCGACGTCGACGCCGCGCGCGCCGCCTACCGCTCTGCGGCCGCCCTGACGCTGAGCATCCCGGAAGCCCGCTATCTCCGGGCCAGGGCCGCCCGGCTGAGCCCGTGACACCCGCGCGGCCCCGCCGGCACAGCCCCGGCGCCGCCCGGCGCTTCGCTGGCGGCGCACCGGCCGCCGGGTGATCATCAGGGCATGGACGCCACGATTCACCTCGCCCAGCAACCGGAGGCCGACGAGCTCCTCGGCCGCAGCCCGCTCGCCGCCCTGATCGGGATGCTCCTCGACCAGCAGATCCCCATGGAGTGGGCGTTCACCGGCCCGTACACGGTGGCACAGCGCCTGGGCACCGACGATCTCGACGCCGCCGAGATCGCCGCCTACGACCCGGACGCCTTCACCGAACTGCTGCGGGAGAAGCCGGCGGTCCACCGCTACCCGGCGTCCATGGCCAAACGGGTTCAGGAGCTGTGCCGGTTCCTCGTCGACGAGTACGGCGGCGACGCGAGCGCCGTCTGGACGACCGCGGCCGACGGTGCGGACCTGCTGGCGAGGCTGAAGGCGCTGCCCGGCTTCGGCGAACAGAAGGCGCAGATCTTCCTGGCCCTCCTCGGCAAGCAGTACGGCGTACGTCCCGAGGGCTGGCGGGAGGCCGCCGGCGCGTACGGCGAGAAGGACTCGTACCGGTCGGCCGCCGACATCACCGGCCCCGAGTCGCTCGCCAGGGTGCGGGCGTACAAGCAGGAGAAGAAGGCCGCCGCCAAGGCAGCCAAGGCCACGCAGACCGCCAGGACCCTGAAGGCGACGAAGACGGCCAAGTCCGCCAAGTCGACGAAGTCACCCAGGAAGCCCTGAAGTACCGGGAGTTGAAGTGGATGAAGCGCTTCCGTGTGCTGATGGGGGGAAATGCGCCATGAGTTACGGCACAAGTGTTCACAGGGGCGACAGAGATCGCTAACTTCCCCTCAACCCTCGTACACATCGGGAAGGACCTCTGTGAAGGCAACCCATCGCAGAGCCGTGGCCACCGTGGCCGCTGCCGCACTCGCAACCCCGCTCCTGCTGGCATCCGCCTCCCCGTCCGCTGCGCAGCGTCAGGACCCGGGCGACCGGGCGGCCATGGACGCGTCGAAGCTGGCACGGAAGCTGGTCCAGAAGGCGTCCGCGGACGACGCCTTCGAGCACCTTGAGAAGTTCCAGCAGATAGCGGACAGCACGGGCGGCCACCGCGCCGCCGGTTCGCTCGGTCACGACGCCTCCGCCGCGTACGTGTACCAGCAGATGAAGAAGTACGGGTACGACGTCTCGTACCAGCGCTTCGACTTCATCTACACGGAGACGCTCGCCGAGAAGCTCTCCGTCGTCTCACCGACGCCGCGTGACGTCGACATCGCGGCCATGACGTACACCAAGTCCACTCCTGTTGGAGGCATCAAGGCCGCTGTGGCGGCGGTGCCCGTGGACGACACGACGGGCTGCGAGGCGGCCGACTACGCGTCGGACACCTTCACCGGCAAGATCGCGCTGATCAAGCGCGGCGGATGCAGCTTCGCCGACAAGCAGGCCGCCGCGGCCGCCGCCGGCGCGGTCGGCGCCATCGTCTACAACAACACCGAGGGCAGCCTCTCCGGAACCCTGGGCGACCAGGCCTCCGCGAAGATCCCGACCGGAGGCATCACGCAGGCCGACGGCGAGAAGCTCGCCGCCGACCTCGCCAAGGGCCCGCTGGAGGTCTCCTTCGAGGTCCGCGAGCTCCAGGAGAAGCGCAGCACCAACAACGTGATCGCGGAGACCCGCCGGGGCAACGCCGCCAACACGGTGATGCTCGGCGCCCACCTCGACTCGGTGACCGCCGGCCCCGGCATCAACGACAACGGCTCCGGCTCCGCCGGTCTGCTCGAGGTCGCGGAGGAGCTCGCCAAGCGGGAGAAGCAGCCCACCAACAAGGTGCGCTTCGCCTGGTGGTCGGCCGAGGAGAACGGACTGCTCGGCTCCGAGCACTACGTCGCGAACCTCAGCAGCCTGGGGAAGAAGGAGGTCAAGCTCTACCTCAACTTCGACATGATCGCGTCGCCGAACTACGGACTCTTCGTCTACGACGGCGACAACTCCGACGGCGTCGGCTCGGGAGCCGGCCCGGCGGGCTCCGCGCAGCTCGAGCGCGACATCAACGAGTTCCTCGACAAGCGGGGCACCCCGCACGAGGGCACCGACTTCACCGGCCGCTCCGACTACGGGCCGTTCATCGAGGTGGGCATCCCGTCCGGCGGCACCTTCACCGGCGCGGAGGGGATCAAGACCGAGGCGCAGGCGAAGAAGTTCGGCGGTTCCGCGGGCATCGCGTACGACGTGAACTACCACGCCGCGGGCGACGACATCAGCAACATCAACATGAAGGCGTTCGCCGTCAACATCGGCATCATCGCCAACGCCGTGGGCACCTACGCCCACGACATCAGCTCGCTGCGCAAGCCGGTCACGACCGTCCCGACGGACGGTGACGCCGGCAGCGGCGGCGGCCTCCACGACGGTCACGACCACGAAGTGACCGAGTAACACCGAACGTCACACCGGCCGCTCCGCCCACGACGGGCACCGGGCCGCCGACGGTCGCGGCGCGCCGCGGGCTCATCGCCCGCGGCGCGCCGTCCCCGTAGAAGGCCGCGAGACCTTCCGGCGCGTCCTTGGGCGCTCGGAGGTCCGCGTGAGGCCGCCCCCCGTTCGAGCGAATCAGCCGCACGGTCCGCGGGATCGACCGGGCCCCGCCGCGCCCTGCACCAAAGGCGATGACCGGCCTCGGAACAACCCCATGGTGGCCGCGAGGACACCATGGACGCTGCCCCGAGCCGACGGGAAAGAGCAGCGGGAGACCCCATTCTCCCGGTTTGCAAAGTATTGATCGGATCGCACCGCGGTTCCGTTGCTGCGCCATGAGCCTCTTGACCGGTAGGCTTTCCGTGTGATCTTCAAGCGCATCGGTAACGGGCGGCCGTATCCCGACCACGGCCGGGAAAGCACCCGGCAGTGGGCGGATGTCGCGCCGCGCCCGGTCCGCCTCGATCAGCTCGTGACCACCAAGGGACAGCTGGATCTCGAGACGCTGCTCGCAGAGGACTCGACGTTCTACGGGGACCTCTTCGCCCACGTCGTGAAGTGGCAGGGCGACCTCTATCTGGAGGACGGCCTGCACCGCGCCGTGCGCGCGGCCCTTCAGCAGCGTCAGGTCCTGCACGCCCGCGTGCTCGAGCTGGGCTGAGCGGACCGGCGCTTCCCCGGGGCCGCGGCGACGGCCGGCGGCGCCCCGAGGGCGGCCCGCCACGGTCTGCGGCTGATCCTTTCGGGGCCCTTTCGACACCGTACGGACGCAATCAACTGATCGTTTAGTAGGCACGGCCACCACACCGCATTACGCTGCGCCCATGAGCATGCTGACTCCCCCGGGCATGGGCGGAAAGTACCGCATCACGGGCGACAAGTACCCACGAATGCGACGCCCCCGGAACCGCCGCAGGATCGTCCTCGCGGCTGTCGCCGCGGTGGTCGCGCTGGGCCTCGCCGGCTGGGGGACGGTGCAGCTCATCGACGCGTTCACGGGCGGCGGCACCAAGACCTCCGCGAGCGGGGGCGGCACGCGGTGCAAGCCCGCCCCGTCCCCCTCCGCAGCGCCCCCGCCGCCGCTGCCGCGCCAGATCACGGTGAACGTCTACAACGCGACGCCGCGCGCCGGTCTCGCCAAGTCGACGGCCGACGAACTGAAGAAACGTGGCTTCAAGATCGGCAAGGTGGCGAACGCGCCGGCTGCCTACGACAAGAAGGTCCCCGGCACCGCCGTACTGCTCGGGGCGTCCACCGCACAGAGCGGCGCCTTCCGGGTGCTCGGCACCCAGGTGCGGGGCTTCCAGGCGAAGACCGACACCCGCACGACCGCGGACGTCGACTTCATCATCGGCACCGCGTTCAAGACCCTCGACGCCAAGGCGAGCGCGGACGTCGCCCTCGCGGCCCTGTCGCAGCCGAAGCCGGCGCCTTCCGGCAAGTGCTAGGGAGCGCCCCGGGGACGACGGAAGGGCCGGAACCCTCCGGCCCTTCCCGTGTCCCGCGGCGCGGTCGGCCGCACCACTTACGGACCGCTACTCGGCCGTCCCGTACATGCGGTCACCCGCGTCACCGAGGCCGGGCACGATGTACCCGTTCTCGTTCAGACGCTCGTCGACGGAGGCGGTCACGACGGTCACCGGCGTGCCCGCCAGCTCACGCTCCATCACCTCGACGCCCTCCGGCGCCGCGAGAAGCACGACCGCGGTCACATCGTCCGCGCCACGCTTGATCAGCTCACGGATCGCGGCGACCAGCGTCCCGCCCGTCGCCAGCATCGGGTCCAGCACGTACACCTGGCGCCCGGAGAGGTCCTCCGGCATGCGCGTCGCGTACGTCGATGCCTCGAGCGTCTCCTCGTTGCGGATCATCCCCAGGAAGCCCACCTCGGCGGTCGGCAGCAGCCGGACCATGCCGTCGAGCATGCCCAGGCCGGCCCGCAGGATCGGCACGACGAGCGGCTTCGGGCTGGACAGCTTCACACCGGTCGTCCGGGTCACCGGGGTCTCGATGTCGACCTGCTCCGTGCGCACGTCCCGGGTGGCCTCGTAGGCGAGCAGGGTGACCAGCTCGTCGGCGAGCCGCCGGAAGGTAGGGGAGTCGGTGCGCCTGTCGCGCAGCGTTGTGAGTTTGTGCGCCACCAGCGGGTGGTCGACGACGTGGATCCGCATGGCGTCAACAGTAGCCCGCACTCGCATCAAGGACGGTTCCGGAGGGAAGGTGGAGAGGTGTCTCCCCAGGCCGCGGGGCCGAGGAAGTGCCCGCGGACAGGTCCCGGGGGAGTACGGAGACAGCCGTGGGGTGGTGTGGCCGATGCCGGAGACCGAGCCGGAGCCGGAGCCGGAGCAGGAGAACGCGACCGACGGGGAGCGCCGCAGACGACGCGCCCAATTCCTGCGCGAACTGAACGAGGCCAAAGCGCTGCGCGACCGTGTCCAGCCGCGACGCGCCCGAGCGGCCCGGATGCGCCGGCAGATGCGCATGCGGACCTTCCGCTGGTAGACCGTCCCACGAGCCCCTTAAGAACTGATGGCCGACGCAACGACGGAAGACCTCTCGCAACGCGCCTCTTTCTGCCACGATTCCGAGTGGGCGGGGCACGAACGCAGAACGCGCCGCCGGTCGTCACACCTCTGATCAGTGGGAGAGTCACGGTGTACTTCGCCGCACTGCTCGCGCGCACTCATGACGGGTGGGAAGCGAGCGACACAGAGCTCGACGATGTGGAGACCCTGTCGGATCTGACCGACCTGGCCCGCGAAGCCTCGGTGGACGAGGACACGGTCCTCGTCTTCATCGAGCAGGAGGACGCCTGGTTCGGCATCCTCCGGGTCGAGGGCGAGGAGGACCCTCGGATCTTCGTCTCGGACGCGGCCGCTGCCGCACGCTCCTCCTATGGGGAGATCCTCACCAACGAACTGCTCGGCGGGGACGACGAGGACCCTGCCGCCGACCTCGACGCGCTGGACCTCGACGGTACGGAGGACGGAGAACCGGAGGAGGACGGGGCCGACACGGTGGACCTGCCCGCCCAGGCCGGCGAGTCCGTCCCGACGGGTCCGGCCGGCGACCGCGAGATCCTCGCCGATCTCGGGCTGTCCGAAAAGGAACTGCTGGCGCTGGAGACGGACGCGCTGTCGGAGATCGCGGACGCGCTCGGCGCCGGCGAGGTACTGGAGACCGTGCGCTAGTGCCCCGCCCGGCAGACGAACAGGCACCGGACCGTACGCCGGAACCGGTGCTGTGGAACGACCCTGTGCGCGGTCCGTGGGAGGCGTCGATGCGCCTCGCCCTCGGCGAGGCGGACCGCGCGGAGCAGGGCGGCGACGTGCCGGTAGGCGCCGTGCTGCTCTCCGGGGACGGCACGATCCTCGCCGTCGGGCACAACGAGCGCGAGGCGACGGGCGATCCGACCGCGCACGCCGAGGTGCTGGCGATCCGCAGGGCCGCCGTCGTCCTCGGCGAGTGGCGGCTGACCGGCTGCACGCTCGTCGTGACGTTGGAGCCGTGCACGATGTGCGCCGGCGCGATCGTGCAGTCGCGGGTGGCTCGCGTGGTCTACGGGGCGCGCGACGACAAGGCCGGCGCGGCGGGCTCCCTGTGGGACGTCGTACGGGACCGCCGGCTCAACCACCGGCCCGAGGTCGTGAGCGGAGTGCTGGGCGAGGAGTGCTCGAAGCAGCTCACGGCGTTCTTCAGGGACCGGCCGGGCGACCGCTGAACCGTGCCCGCCGGCAGTCGGGAACGGGCTCGGCGGACGCTTGCCCATAACCGATTTCAGAGCACGGCCCACCTTGGGCTAAGCTCTCTCCCGGTAGCGTGTCCGAGCGGCCGAAGGAGCTCGCCTCGAAAGCGAGTGTGGCGCAAGTCACCGAGGGTTCAAATCCCTCCGCTACCGCTCTTGTCGAAGGCCCCGGTGCATGGCACCGGGGCCTTCGTCGTGGCCGCGGACCTCTCGGTACGTCCCCGGCCTTCCGGCCGTACGCCGCGGCCCTCAGAGGGATCTCCAGGCACCGCTGAAACCGCTGAGGATCCGACGCCTGCACGCAGGGCGCGCCGAGGCGAAGCTCCGGCGGACGCCGGTCCGGGCCGGCCCGGTGGGCGCGATCGGGGGCACCACGGCCAGGGTCCGGTGAGCGGCTCCGCGGCTCGCGCTCCGCCCGGCCGCGCGCCTGAAAGGGCGCGAGGAACAGGCTCTTGGCCGTGGAAAATCTGTCCGAATGCGCTCGGCTAGACTCACGCGACGCGTCGCCGGGGCAGGACAGCAGGGGAGACAGGGGCCGATGGTGCAAGCCAAGAAGATAGCCGTGTACATCGTGGTCGTCTTCATCCTGTACACGATCATCAACTCCCCCGACCGGGCGGCCGACCTGGTGGGGGTAGGGTTCGAGGGCATTTCGAGCGCCGCGCAGGGCGTCGGAGAGTTCATGACCGAGCTCGTCAACTAGGGCCGCGCCAGGCATCGCGGTCCCCGGCCAAGATCCGCCGGACAGGCCCCCGCCTGCCGGCCAACCAGGGAGTGCCCCGTGATCCGCCATCTGGTCCTCTTCAAGCTCAACGAGGGCGTCGAGCGCGACGAGCCCCGCGTCGCCGCCGGAGTGAAGGCCTTCCAGGAGCTGGACGGCGTCGTACCGGAGCTGGAGTTCTGGGAGTGCGCCTGGAACATCACGGACCGGCCCATCGCCTACGACTTCGCCATCAACTCGGCCGTGGCCGACAAGGACGCGCTGAAGCGGTACATCGAGCATCCGGCCCATCAGGCGGCCGCCGGACAGTGGCGCGAGTTCGCCACGTGGGTGATCGCCGACTACGAGTTCTGAAGGCCCCTCCACGAGCCCCTCGCCCTCCAGGGCGGGGGGCTCGTCGGTTTTCCGTCCCAGCAGGACGTCAACACGGCGTTATCGGGTGCTTGCACACAGTGGACATGTCTTGTGATGCTATGACCGCTTTTGACGGATGAGTTGACCGAAAATGACCGCAAAGGGGTGGCTTGACCGTGTCGGCCAGTACTGCGCCTCAGGTGCCACCTCAGAACGAGAGGCCGGACGACACCGCCCCTGCCGCGAGGCCGCAGAGGCGCGGTGCGGACACCCGGGCTCTGACCCAGGTGCTGTTCGGCCGCCTCAAGGGACTCCAGGCGGGGACCGCGGAGCACTCCAGGGTGCGCGCCGCGCTCATCGAGGCCAACCTCCCGCTCGTGCGGTACGCCGCGGCCCGGTTCCGCAGCCGCAACGAGCCGATGGAGGACGTGGTCCAGGTCGGCACGATCGGGCTGATCAACGCCATCGACCGGTTCGACCCTGACCGCGGCGTGCAGTTCCCGACGTTCGCGATGCCCACGGTGGTGGGAGAGATCAAGCGGTACTTCCGCGACAACGTGCGGACCGTGCACGTGCCGCGGCGCCTCCACGAGCTGTGGGTGCAGGTGAACGGGGCCACCGAGGACCTGACGACCGCCCACGGGCGCTCCCCCACGACCGCGGAGATCGCCGAGCGGCTGAAGATCGGCGAGGACGAGGTGCTGGCCTGCATCGAGGCCGGCCGTTCGTACCACGCGACATCGCTCGAAGCGGCCCAGGAGGGCGACGGCATGCCGGGGCTGCTGGACCGGCTCGGCTACGAGGACCCGGCGCTGGCCGGCGTCGAACACCGCGACCTGGTGCGGCATCTCCTCGTCCAGCTGCCGGAGCGGGAACAGCGGATCCTGATGCTCCGCTACTACAGCAACCTGACACAGTCGCAGATCAGTCAGGAACTGGGCGTCTCCCAGATGCACGTGTCGCGACTGCTGGCGAGAAGTTTCGCTCGACTTCGTTCCGCAAACAGGATCGAAGCGTAGCTCGAACGGGTAGAGCACCTCTGAGCCGCTGACGGCGGCTCAAAAGCCGTACACCCCCTGTTTACTGGGCATTTTCGCGCGATACTTGTCGACATGTCACTACAGCGTGTTGCCGACATGTGACATTCTGCTGGAACCGCGTTTGCCGCAGCCTCGCCGCCGGTATTCAGGTGGAGGCTGCGTTCCTCAGACGGTCGCGGCCACCGCGACCGTCCGCGACCTCAAGGGGGTGGCATGTCCGTAGAACAGGGCAGCTCGAAGGTGCTCACTCGCGCTCCAAGCGCGCCCGCACCCGTCGTGCCCAGCAGCTCGGAAGCCATCGACACCCGCACTCTCTCCCGTTCCCTGTTCCTGCGGCTTCGCACCCTGGACAGCGAGGGCGCGGCCGACGACAGCCCGGAGCGCACCTACGTGCGCGACACCCTCATCGAGCTCAACCTCCCGCTCGTGCGGTACGCAGCGGCGCGGTTCCGCAGCCGCAACGAACCGATGGAGGACATCGTCCAGGTCGGCACGATCGGCCTGATCAAGGCGATCGACCGCTTCGACTGCGAGCGGGGCGTGGAATTCCCCACCTTCGCGATGCCGACGGTCGTGGGCGAGATCAAGCGCTTCTTCCGTGACACCTCGTGGTCCGTGCGGGTCCCTCGCCGGCTCCAGGAGCTGCGCCTCGCACTCACCAAGGCGAGCGACGAGCTCGCCCAGAAGCTGGACCGCTCCCCGACCGTTCCCGAACTGGCCGCGGTACTGGGTGTGTCGGAGGAGGACGTCGTCGACGGCCTCGCCGTGGGCAACGCCTATACGGCCTCTTCGCTCGACTCGCCCTCGCCCGAGGACGACGGCGGCGAAGGCTCGCTCGCGGACCGCCTCGGCTACGAGGACTCGGCGCTGGAAGGTGTCGAGTACCGCGAGTCCCTCAAGCCGCTGCTGGCCAAACTGCCGCCCCGGGAGCGGCAGATCATCATGCTGCGCTTCTTCGCCAACATGACCCAGTCGCAGATCGGCGAGGAGGTCGGCATCTCACAGATGCACGTCTCGCGTCTGCTGACCCGCACGCTGGCACAGCTGCGGGAAGGGCTGATCGCCGACTGACGAGCCGGGCTCCGTCCGCTCGGGGCCCGTCTCGAAGAGGTTTTCCGGAAGCTTCCTTCCTGACGGGCCGTCAGTCACACTGGCGCGATGCGACGGCGAACCGGTTCAGGGATCGTGGCGTTGGCGCTCTGCCTCGGCGGAGCGCTGACCGCGTGCGGCAGCAGCGGCGAGGGGGAGGTTGCCCTCGGCGCCGCCGGCTCAGGACCGGACCGTGCGCCCACCGCTGCCGTGCCGCCGAAGGGCAAGGTCTCGCTCGCCCCGCTGGACGGGAGCGAAGAGCCCGCCGGCGACGCGACCACGGGCGCGGCCGGGAAGGCACCCCGAAAGGGTACCGGCGGGCCGGCCGCAGGCCCGGAGGGCGGCAGTGATCAGGCGCCGAGCGGCCCTGGCGGCACATCCGCGAGCGGTAGGAGCGGCGCCGGCCCTTCCGGAAGCGGTGGACCGCGGCAGACCCCGGGCTCCGGCGGCACGCCCGGCGCCTCACCCACCCGGACACCGTCAGCGCCGGCGCCTGGCCCGTCCGATCCGGCGCCGGACCCCACAGGCCCGGCCGTGCTTCAGCTCGGCGAGCCCGTCCGCGAGGCCCTCGACCGGCGCTGGTGCGAGAAGGTCACCGTGGAGTTCCGCAACACCGGCGGCACCGCCGCCGTGTCCGGGACCGTCACCTTCGCCACCCACATCATCGGCGCGCTCGGTGTCGACTGGGGCACGCGCGAGTCCAGCGGGCCGCTGCCCGCGCCGATCGCGCCCGGAGCCGTGCGGAAGCAGGCGTACACCGTCTGCGTGGACGCCTGGCGGGTGCCCCTGGGCATGCACATCGAGACCCAGGACGTCACCGCGACATGGAAGTGACCGGGCCCGCCCGATCCGGAACCCGTCCGGCCCGGACAGGTTCTGGTTCCGGCCCGGACGGGTTCCGGCCGACAGGTTCTAGCCGAGGGCCAGCCAGGCGACCGCGCCGAGGATGACGACCGCCGCGACGACGCCGACGATGAGGCCGACGCGCGAGGAGGACGTCGCCGCGGGCGTCGCCGCCGCGCGGCCCTGCGGGGCACCTTCGTCCACGAAGGCGCGGAACATCTGAGTGCTGCCCGCGGGGTCGTAGTTGCCCTCGGGGCCCTGGCCTTGGGGAGCATGGGGGTTGTGTGCCATGGGGCAGGACCCTAGCGAACGGCGTCCGCGGCCCCAACCCCGGGCGGGCGGCCGGTGGGCTCCGAGAAGGAGATTGCCTGCCCATGACTCCGCATATGCAAAGCCTTTTGGGTTCCTTTACCCGGTCAGGCCCGTTTTCATTTGCCTGTAGCAACCAACGGCTTCTATTGTTGCCCTAAGCAACGAAAAGTGGGAGGGGCCTTGGCCGAGCGGAGTCAGTACGAGGAGCTGGCCCGGCAGATAAGCGCAGTCGGGGCCGTGAAACGGGTCCTCTCGCGGATACTGCCCGCCGAGTGCCCTTCCGGGTCCGCCGCGGTGCTGTCACTGCTCGGCCGGCACGGCGAGATGCGGATGGGCCGCCTCGCCGAGTTGATGGGCGTCGACATGTCCGTCACCAGCCGGCACGTGGCCCATGTGGTTGAGCGCGGCTGGCTGGAGCGATCGCCCGATCCCGAGGACCGGCGGTCCCGCATCCTGCGGCTCACGCCGGCGGGCAGGGACCTGCTCGACGACCTCGGCCACCGGACCACGGACATGTTCGCCCACTACCTCGAGGACTGGTCCGACGAAGAAGTCGGACAGCTGAACGCGATGCTGGCCCGCCTCCGCGAATCCGTCGGGGACTGCCGGGCCCACGCCACCCGTACACCCGTATGAAGAGAAGGAAGTTCATGGCTACGACCACACCGAACGGTGTGCGGGGCGGCCACGCCAAGCACGGCGGTGGATCCGCCTCCGACGGCGGGGCGCCGATGACGCACCGGCAGATCATGGAGGCGCTGTCCGGGCTGTTGCTCGGCATGTTCGTCGCCATCCTGTCGTCGACGATCGTCTCCAACGCCCTACCGGAGATCATCACCGACCTCGGCGGAGGCCAGAGCGCCTACACCTGGGTCGTCACCGCCTCGCTGCTGGCGATGACCGCGACCACCCCGCTGTGGGGCAAGCTCTCGGACCTCTTCTCCAAGAAGCTGCTGGTCCAGATATCGCTGCTCATCTACGTCCTGGGTTCGGTCGTCGCCGGACTCTCGCAGAACTCCGGCATGCTGATCGCCTGCCGTGTGATCCAGGGCATCGGCGTCGGCGGTCTGTCCGCCCTCGCGCAGATCGTCATGGCCGCGATGATCGCCCCCCGCGAGCGGGGCCGCTACAGCGGATACATCGGTGCCGTCTTCGCGGTCGCGACCGTCGGCGGCCCGCTGCTCGGCGGCGTCATCACCGACACCGAGTGGCTTGGCTGGCGCTGGTGCTTCTACGTCGGCGTGCCGTTCGCGCTGATCGCCCTGTTCGTCCTGCAGAAGACCCTCAAGCTCCCCGTGGTCAAGCGGCAGGTGAAGGTCGACTGGTCGGGCGCGTTCTTCATCAGCGCCGCCGTCTCGCTGCTGCTGGTGTGGGTGACCTTCGCCGGTGACAAGTACGACTGGATCTCGTGGCAGTCCGGCGCGATGGTCGGCGGTTCCGTGGTGCTCGGCGCGCTCTTCCTCCTGGTGGAGTCGAAGGCGAGCGAACCGATCATCCCGCTGCGGCTGTTCCGCAACCGCACGATCACGCTGGCCTCGCTGGCCTCGCTCTTCGTCGGCGTCGCCATGTTCGCCGGCACGGTGTTCTTCAGCCAGTACTTCCAGCTGGCGCGCGACGAGTCGCCGACCATGTCCGGTGTGCTGACGATCCCTATGATCGGCGGACTCTTCGTCTCGTCGACGGTCTCCGGCCAGATCATCACCAAGACCGGCCGCTGGAAGGCCTGGCTGGTCGCGGGCGGCGCCCTGGTGACGGCGGGCCTCGGTCTGCTGGGCACCATCCGCTACGACACCGAGTACTGGCACATCGCGGTCTTCATGGTCCTGATGGGCCTCGGACTCGGCATGATGATGCAGAACCTGGTGCTCTGCACCCAAAACCAGGTCGACCCGTCGGACCTCGGCGCGGCCAGCTCGGTCGTCACCTTCTTCCGGTCCCTCGGCGGCGCGATCGGCGTCTCCGCGCTCGGCGCGGTGATGGCCACCCGGGTCACCCACTACGTCAAGGACGGGCTCGCCGAGCTCGGCCCGCAGGGCGAGGCGCTGGGTCACGGCGGTACGGGTGGCGGCGGCATTCCCGACCTGGACAAGCTGCCGGTCCCCATCCGCACCGTCATGGAGACGGCGTACGGGCACGGGGTCGCCGACATCTTCCTGTACTCCGCCCCCTTCGCGCTCGTCGCCTTCCTGGTGACCCTCTTCATCAAGGAGGTCGCTCTGAAGAGCAGCTCGTCGGACGCGGAGGCGAAGCAGGCGAAGGACACCGTCACCACCTCCGAGGCACCGGAGGCGCTCGCCGTCGCCACGGCCCCCGCCCCGGCGCAGGCCGTCGCGACCGAGCCAGTCACCTCCGGTGTCGCGGTCGGCGGAGTGGTGCGCGGTTCCGAGGGCGCCGCGGTGCCCCGGGCAGCCGTCACGCTGATCTCG
Organism: Streptomyces sp. OZ13; assembly: GCF_052068155.1. Taxonomy (NCBI): domain Bacteria; kingdom Bacillati; phylum Actinomycetota; class Actinomycetes; order Kitasatosporales; family Streptomycetaceae; genus Streptomyces; species Streptomyces sp. OZ13. Next base: position 78,543 of record NZ_JBQHCZ010000004.1, read on the forward strand.
CCGGCCGGCCGGCAGCTCGGCCGCTCCGTCGCCCAGGGGGACGGCAGCTACACGCTGGACGCGCCGGGCGCCGGATCGTATGTGCTGATCGCCTCGGCCGACGGCTTCCAGCCGCAGGCCTCCACGGTGAACGTCACGGGTGAGCCGCTGGTGTTCGACATCCTGCTCGCCGGGACCAGCGGCCTCGGCGGAGTGGTGCGGGCGGCCGACGGCGGCGGCCCCGTCGAAGGAGCCATGGTCGTCGTCACAGATGTGCGCGGCGATGTGCTCGCCACCGGGACGAGCACGGAGCAGGGCGAGTTCGCCTTCGCCGAGCTCGTGCCCGGCTCGGTGACCGTCGCGGTGAACGCGCCCGGCTACCGGCCGCTCGCGCTGCCCGTGGAGATCGGCGGTCAGGGCGTGACCCGGATCGAGGCGGCGCTCCGGGCCGGCGCGGTCGTGCGGGGCGTGGTCCGCGGGGCCGCGGGCCTGCCGCTGACCGACGCCCGGGTGACCCTCGTGGACGCCGCCGGGAACGTGGTGGCCACGGCGACCACCGGCGACGACGGGGCGTACGCCTTCGCGGACCTGGACGCGGGCGAGTACTCGGTCATCGCGACCGGATACCCGCCGGTGGCGGGCCAGTTGACCGTGACCGGTCGCGGCGTCGACGGTCACGACATCGCACTCGCCCACCCGGGCGAGTAAAGGACCCCCGGGCCCGGGCGCCTCGTTCTCGGCGGAGACGAGCCGCCCGCCCGGCGGAGACGGGCCCCGGAGACGGGGCGGCAGGCAGGGGACGGCCGGTCGCCCCGCCCGGGGCCCGAACACTTCTCCACGGCCGTGAGGGCCGGACACAGAAACGGGATCGATGGGTATGGGACTTCGCGCACAGGTACGGACCCGCGACGGCTGGGCCGTCCAGCACGCGGTCGTCACCGTGACGGACATGACCGGCACCCAGGTGCTGCGGGCACAGGCCGGCGCGGACGGCACGGTGAGCGACACGACCGACCTGCCGGCCGGGCCGTACACGGTGATCGTGACGGCTCTCGGGTACGCGCCGGTGGCGTCGACCGCGCTGGTCACGGCGAGCGGACGGGTGGACGCGGGCACAGTGGTGCTGTCCCGGCAGGGCGGCGCGGAGCTTCCTCCGCCGGGCACCTGGTCGCTCGACCCGGCGCACTCGTCGGTGGCAGCCACGGCGCAGCACCTCGGGATCTCCAGCGTGCGCGGCCGCTTCACCGAGTTCGGCGGACGGATCGAGATCGCGGAGGACGTGGAGCGTTCCCGGGTCGACGCGGTGATCTCGGCCGCGTCCATCGACACGGGCAACGGGCTGCGGGACAAGCACCTGCGGTCGCCGGACTTCCTGGACACCGAGCGCTTCCCCGAGATCACGTACAGGTCCACCGCCCTGGCTGCGGCCGGGCCCGACCGCTGGACGGTGCGGGGCGAGCTGTCGCTGCACGGTGTCGTCCGCGAGGTCGACCTCGACCTCGGCTACCTGGGCACCGGTCCCGACCCGTGGGGCGGGGTGCGCGCCGCCTTCCGCGCCACGGCGGAACTGCACCGCGACGACTTCGCCATGCACTACAACCAGATGGTGCAGACGGGCATCTCCGCCATCGGGACGACTCTGAAGGTGGAGCTGGACATCCAGGCCGTCCAGGGCGGCGAACTCCCGTAAGGTGCCGGCCATGGCACGACAGATCGCCACCAACACCAGGGTGGAACGCGAGCAGTTGCTGGAATTCGTACGGCCGCGGCACCGGGCGATCCTGCTGACGCGCCGTGCGGACGGCTCTCCACAGGGCTCGCCGCTCATCTGCGGTGTGGACGACTCGGGACGGATCGTCGTCTCGACCTATCCGGAGCGGGCGAAGACGCGCAACGCCAAGCGGGACGCGCGTGTCAGTCTGATCATCCTGTCGGACGACTGGAACGGGCCGTGGGTGCAGGTCGACGGCACCGCGGAGGTGATCGACTCCCCCGCGTCGGTGGAGCCGCTCGTCGAGTACTTCCGCAACATCTCCGGTGAGCACCCGGACTGGGACGAGTACCGCGAGGCGATGCGGAAGCAGGGCAAGTCGATCATCCGTGTCACACCGGAGCGGTGGGGCCCCATCGCCACGGGCGGCTTCCCGGCGCGGCTCGGCGAGGACTGACCGGACCGCCGGGGCCCGGCCGGTCGCCGAGGACCGGGGCCGGCGCGACGAGAGCCCGCCGGCCCTTACGGGTCCGGGAACGGCGGGCTACGCCTTCGACCGCTCCACCATCGCCTCGATACCCGCGATGAGGAGATCGAGCGCGAACCCGAAGTCCCGCTCCCGCATCTCCTCCACAGTGTCGCCGCCGCGCGCCTCCATCAGCTCGTCGGCATGCGCGAACTTCTCGCGGTACTCCGGCCGTTCGCGGATCGTCCCCATGGCCTGGCGGAAGTACTCGTCCTGGCTGAGCCCTGCCGCCGCGCAGCGCTCGGTGAAGTGGCCCTCGATGGTGCCGAATCCGTAGACGAACTGGAAGACCGCGGAGATGCCCCCCATCTGCCCGTGGGGCGGCAGGCCGGTGTTGCGGACGATCTGCTGGGCCGCCCGCGAGAAGGCCATCGAGTGCGGACCGATGTTCAGGTACGTCCCGATCAGCGGCGACACCCACGGGTGCCGGACCAGCAGTGCCCGGTACCCGGCGGCGAGGGCACGGAGCTGCTCGCGCCAGTCGTTCGGGTCCTCGTCCGTGTCCGGCAGCGACACGGTTCCGAAGACCGCGTCGAGGGCCAGCTCCAGCAGGTCGTCCTTGGTGTCGACGTACCAGTAGACCGACATCGCGGTGACGTTCAGTTCGGCGGCCAGCTTGCGCATGGAGAAGCGGGCCGCGCCCTCGGCGTCCAGGAGCCGGACCGTGGCGTCGATGATCTTGTCGCGGTCCAGTCCGGCCGGCTGTGCCGACCTGCGCCCGCGGTCGGCCTTGCCCTCCAGCCAGACACTGGTCCGCATGGGGCTCTTCGTGCGGTCGGTGGTACTCGCCATCGCACACCCTCTCGGTTCTTCCCGGCCGGACGGGCGGTGCCGGAAGCCTCCGGTCCGCCCGCCTCCGATGCTATGCCGCTGAGCTGTGCCACGGTGCTGTGCCCTGTGCGGCACAGCACCGTGGGCGCCCGGCGGTGTCAGGCCGCAGCCGCGGGAGCGTCCGCCCGCTCCGCCCGCCGCAGCAGCAGCGCGGCCAGCAGACCGCCGGCCATTACCGCCACCGCGCCCACCAACTGGCTCGTCTCCAGCCCCGAGGCGAACGCCTCCGAGATCGAAGCGCGCTCGCCGGCGCCGTCCGCCGCCGCCAGTGCGGCGGGCAGCGAGGTCGCCCCGACGGCCGCGGGCACCAGAGCGACGAAGCGGGAGTTGAGTACGGCGCCCAGGACGGCGACGCCGAGGCCGTTGCCGAACTCGGCGAGGGTGCCGTTGATGCCCGCGCCCACGCCCGCCTTCTCCGGCGGTATGGCGCTCATGATCGCGTTGGCCATCGCGGGCATGGACAGGGCCACTCCGGCGCCCATGACGACCAGGCCGAGCAGCATCCCGCTGTAGCCGTCGGCGCCGAGGACCGCGATGGCGGCGAGGCCGCCGGAGACCAGGGCCATGCCGACGGCGATGGTGACCGGAGTCCCGAAGATCCGCAGCAGCCGGGCCCCGATGCCCGTCAGGTTGAGCGCGACGACCGTGAGCGCCAGCGGCGCCGTACGAAGACCGGCGTCCAGGGCTCCGTACCCGAGCACGAACTGGAGGTGCTGGGTAAGCAGGAAGAGCGAGCCGGTCATGCCGAACGCCACCAGGATCGCGCCGGCGACCGCGCCGATGAAGCGCTGGTTGCGGAAGAAGTGCATGTCGAGCATCGGGTACGGGATCCGCAGCTCCCAGACCACGAAGGCACCGAGGAAGAGCGCGCCGAGGGCGGCCGACGCCAGGACCTGGGTGGAGGTCCAGCCGTGGTCCGGGCCCGAGATGATCGCGTACACGACGGCCGTCATACCGATCGTGGACAGCACCGCGCCGAGCAGATCGGGCCGGTCGCCCTGCGGGTTCTTGGACTCCGGGACCATCACGAGCACCGCCGCCAGGCCGATCACGGCAACGGGAATGTTGATCAGGAAGATCGCGCCCCACCAGAAGTGCTCGAGCATCACGCCGCCGATCAGCGGTCCGGCCGCGAAGCCGAGAGAGCTGACGGTCGACCAAAGAGCGATGGCCTTCACCCGCTCCTTGTCGTCGAAGACCTGCACGACGACGGCGAGGGTCGTGGTCATCAGCAGCGCCCCGCCCACGCCCATGCCGGCGCGAGCCGCGATCAACTGGCCGGAGGTCTGGGCGAGTCCGGCGGCGAGCGAGCCGATGCCGAACAGGGCCAGGCCCGAGACGAGCATCTTCCTGCGGCCGTACCGGTCCGCCGCGTTGCCCGCGGTGAGCAGCAGGCCCGACTGGACCAGCGAATAGGCGTTGATCATCCACTGGATGTCGGCCGTCGAGGCGTGGAGCTCCCTCGTGAGGGACGGGATCGCCACGGACAGGACGGTGTTGTCGAGCAGCACGGTGAGCTGGGCGAGACAGATGACGCCGAGGATCAGCCAGCGCTGCGGGTGGCCTCCGGATGGGGCCGCCTTACGGGTCTCGGTCGTCGTTGCCGTCATTCAAGCTCCTTGTACGGTGTACGGGAAGATACCCGTACACCGTACAAGGGTTTCTCATACGCTGTACAGCGCTATTTGGTCAGGTCGTAGAAGCTGACGCCGTCCACCGTGACCACCAGCCGTGCCCGCAGCGACCACGGCCGCCGCGGTGTCACCTCACTCACCGGGCTTGATCAGATATCCCGCGCCGCGCCGTGTGTGGATCATCGGCGGGCGGCCCGCGTCGATCTTCCGCCGCAGATAGGAGATGTAGAGCTCGACGACGTTGGCCTGTCCCCCGAAGTCGTAGCTCCACACCCGGTCCAGGATCTGCGCCTTGCTCAGCACACGGCGCGGATTGCGCATCAGATAGCGCAGCAGCTCGAACTCCGTCGCGGTCAGGTGGATCGACTGCCCGCCGCGGGTCACCTCGTGGCTGTCCTCGTCGAGCGTCAGGTCCCCCACCGCGAGCAGCGACTCGCTGCGCACCGCCGCCGTGCCGGACCGCCGGATCAGGCCGCGCAGCCGTGCCACGACCTCCTCCAGCGAGAACGGCTTGGTCACGTAGTCGTCCCCGCCGGCCGTGAGGCCCGCGATCCGGTCCTCGACGGCGTCCCGTGCCGTCAGGAACAGGACGGGCACGTCCGGCACCTCACGCCGCAACCGGCCGAGGACGGCGAGCCCGTCCATGTCCGGCAGCATGATGTCGAGCACCACGGCGTCCGGACGGAACTCCCGCACCGTGCGCACCGCACCCGCGCCGTCGCCGGCGCTGCGCACCTCCCAGCCCTCGTAGCGCAGGGCCATCGACAGCAGTTCGCTGAGCGGCGCCTCGTCGTCCACGACGAGCACCCGCACGGGGCTGCCGTCCGGCCTGAGCATTTCGGTGCGCCCCTGGGGCGAGGTCGTCGTCATGTTCATCAGGCTGTGACATTGCCCTGAGAGGCTTCTTTCCCGAACCTGTGAATTCCCTGAGAAGGTGCGGCTGAGTCAACGGAAACATCCGGGGGTCGCACAGGGAGCGGAACCGGAAGTCTGAAGGCGGTCGGCGTGGGCACGGCACACGAATCCTTCTGGCGGCTACGGCTGCGGCGGACACTCGCCGGGAACAGCGCCGCGCCCGTTCTCGTGCTGCTGGAGGGCCCCGCCGGTACGGGCAAGAGCCGCCTCGCCGAAGAGCTGGCCGGACTCGCCGAGGGCACGGGAGCGGCCTGCCTGCGGTGGACGCCCGGCGAGGCCGGGACCGTGCCGGAGCCCACCGAGCAGGCCGGGGACCGGCCCCTCCTGCTGATCGTGGACGACGTGCACCGCGCGGACCGTGAGGAACTGGCCAGGCTCCACCGGCTCCTGGAGCAGCCGCGGCCGGGACTGGCCGCGGTGATCGCCTACCGTCCCGAGGAACTGGCCGCACCCGGCCTTCCTCTTGGGGCCCCGCCGCCCCGCTACCCGTCCGCTCTGGCCGTCCTGCGGCACCGAATACGGCCGTGGACGGAGGCGGAGGTCCGGCAGGCCGCGACGGCCGCCCTCGGTGAACGCTGCACGGCGGAGGCGGTGACGCGGCTGCACGAGCGTTCCGGCGGAGTGGCTCAGGTCGTCGTCGACCTGCTCGCGGTGCTGCGCGACAGCACCCGGCAGCGGTGCACGGCCGCCGACGTGGACGCCGCGGGCGTGCCTGTACGGCTGGCCGACCTGAGTATCGGCCGGACGGCCGCCCTGCCGCCGGAGCACCGGCCCGTCGTGTGGGCCGCCGCCGTACTGGGCGAGCCGGTGAGCCGCGACGAACTCGTCGCCGTGTCGGGGCTGGGACCGGCCCTCGGCAGGGAGGCGCTGCTCAGCGCGCTCGCCGGCGCCGCACTGACGGAATCGGGGGAGGGCAGCTACGGGCTGCCCGTCCCGCTCGCGGCCGTCGCCGTGCACGGGTCCTTGCCGGGGCCCGTACGGCAGGAACTGCACGGGCGGGCGGCCGACGTACTGGCGCGCAGACAACCCGTCCCGTGGACGGCGCTGGCCCGCCACCACCACGCCGGCGGACGCGTCCGGGGATGGCTGCGCGCGGTGGAGCACGCCGCGCGGGAGGCGGCGGAGGCGAGCCGGCACCAGGACGCCATCCGCCTGCTGGAACAGACGCTGGCCTCCCCCTCCGTCCCGCCGCAGACCCGCTCCAGGCTGGCACCGCTGCTGGCCCGCAGTGCGGTCCTCGGCCTGCGCTCCGACCAGACCGTCGAGGTACTGGGGCAGATCGTCGAGGACCAGGCCCTGCCCGCCACCGTGCGCGGCGAACTACGGCTCGATCTGGGGCTGCTGCTGTGCAACCAGGTCGGCATGAGCGGTCAGGGCTGGCGTGAGCTGGAACGTGCCGCCGCCGAACTGCGTGACGCCCGGCCCGACCTGTCCGCCCGTGCGATGTCGGCGCTGGCCATGCCCTACTGGCCCGGCTCTTCCATCGACGTGCACCGGGCATGGCTGGAAGGCGCGGCGGAGGCCGCGGCGGACAGCGGCGACGAAGGCGTCCGCACGGCCGTGGCCGCCAACCGGGCCGGCCTTGCCATGAGTTGCGGCGACCCGAAGGCGTGGGAACTGGTACGGGCACTGCCCACGGACAACCCGGACCCGCGGACCCGCCAGCACGCGGCACGGGGACTGTGCAACGCGGCCGACTCCGCGGTGTGGCTCGGCTACCACGAGCGGGCGGAGGAGCTTCTGACCGAAGGTCTCGAACTGTCCGCGAAGAGCGGCTCCCCGTACACCCAGCACACGGCGCTCGGGGCCCGGCTGCTGCTGGAATGGTTCACCGGCCGGTGGGCCGGTCTCGCCGAGCGGTGCGAGACGTTCGTGACCGCGACCTCCGACATGCCGGTCATCTGCGCCGACGCGCGCATGGTCCGCGGGCTGCTGGCCCTGGCGCAGGGGGAGTGGGGGAACGCCCTGACGTGGCTGTCCGGTCCCGACGGCCCCTCGCCCGAGCACGCGGCTCCACCGCTGGCCGCGGCGACGTCCGGCGCGCTGATCCGCCTCGCACTGGCCCGCCAGGAGTTGCCCGCCGCCGCCGCGGAGGCCAGGAAGGCATGGGCGGGCATGGCGGCCAAGGGCGTGTGGGTGTGGGCCGCGGAGCTGGCGCCCTGGGCCGTGGAGGCCACGGCCCGCGCGGGTGACCGGGCGGCGGCACAGGCCATGGTGGACGACTTCGCCGCCGGCATCACCGGCCGGGACTCCCCTGCGGCGTCAGCGGCGTTGACCTGGTCACGTGCCGTGCTGGCGGAGACCGACGGCAGGGCGGCGGAAGCCGTGCCCCTCTACCGGCGGGCCGCGGCGGACTACGCGGCGCTGCCCCGGCCGTACGCCCATTCCCTGACCACCGAGTCCGCCGCCCGCTGCGCCCTGGTCGCGGGAGCGGCGGGGTTGGCCGGCGGCACGGCGCCGGACGGAGCGGCCAAGGCGAGCACGGACGTGGGCGGGGCTGCCGGAGCAGGCGAGGCGGCGGCCGTCCCCCGGCCGCGCGACGCCGACGATTTCAAGACACAGGCCGTCGCCGAACTGACCGCCTGCGCACAGCAGTTCTCGGACCTCGGCGCCGTATGGGACGCCGCCCGCGCCCGCGCCCTGCTCCGTTCCCATCAGCCCGCCAGGGAGGTCCGGCCGCCGGGCAGGCCCTCGTACGGAGACCAGCTCTCCCCCCGGGAGCGCGAGGTCGCCGAACTCGCGGCGACCGGGCTGACGAACCGGGAGATCGCGACGACCTTGCATCTTTCGCCGCGCACGGTGGAGCAGCACGTCGCCAGGGCCATGCGCAAACTCGGCACACAGTCCCGGCAGGACCTCGCGGAGACGCGTGCCGTGAACTCCGCGGACCCGATGCCGCAAACGCTGACCAATGGTGCGAACCACCGGTCGGCCAGGGGTTAATCAGGTATCCGTAGCGCCCGGTACCCGTATAGGCGTGTCCGGGATCTGGCCGTAGGTTCCAGCCACTGGCCGACCGACGCGTATCTGTGGCGGGGGAGCTGCTGACCTCGCGTCGGCCGGCCGGTGCCCGCACGGCGGGCCCCCAACCCGCCGTGTACCCGGCCGTCACGTCAACCCCCCGCTTCCCTGCCGCGGCCGCAGGCCGGTTTGTCATGAACCGAACCACCCACTCGGGTTCCCGCATGCCGGAACAAACTTGAAAGGCAGCACCTTGAACGGTTCCAGACCCTTTCGCATATCCCTCCTCGCGGTGACCACCACCGCCCTGCTGTGCGCCGGCGCCGCCACCTCCATCGCCGCGCCCCTCCCCGCTCCGGGCACACCCGGCACGCCGGCCGCGCCCTCGCCGGCCCCGGCTGCCCAGCCCGTCGAGCGCCTCATCGTCGGCTACAAGTCGCAGGCCGCGGAGGCGAAGTCCGACGAGGCGGCGACCAAGGACGCCGAGGCGAAGGGCCGCAAGGCCGGCGAGTCCCTCGACTTCGACCGGCGCCTGGGCACCGGAGCCGCCCTGGTCGACCTCGGCGCCGAGCTGGACAAGACGGACTCCGAGGACGTCATGGCCGCCTTCCGCGCCGACCCGGACGTCGCGTACGTCGTTCCGGACACGCGGATGTACGCCACGGCAGTGACGCCGAACGACTCCGAGTACAGCCGCCAGTGGGACCTGTTCGAGGCGACCGCCGGCATGAACGTCCCCGGAGCGTGGGACAAGGCGACCGGCTCCGGCGTCAAGGTCGCCGTCATCGACACCGGCTACGTCGCCCACTCCGACCTCGCCGCCAACATGATCGCCGGATACGACTTCGTCTCCGACACGTTCATGGCCAACGACGGCGGCGGCCGCGACAGCAACGCCGCCGACCCCGGCGACTGGGTCGCCCGCGGCGAGTGCGGCACCGACGCCAACGGCCAGCCCGTCCCGGCACGCGACAGCAACAACTCCTGGCACGGCACCCACGTCGCCGGCACCATCGCCGCCACCACCCACAACGGCAAGGGCGTCGCCGGTATCGCGTACAACGCGACCGTCCAGCCCGTCCGTGTGCTCGGCAAGTGCGGCGGCACCACGGCCGACATCATCGACGCCATCACCTGGTCGTCCGGCGGTTCGGTGCAGGGCGTCCCCGCCAACCCGAACCCCGCCGACGTCATCAACATGAGCCTCGGCGGCGGCGGCGCCTGCGACGCCGGCACCCAGAGCGCCATCAACGGCGCGGTGAGCCGCGGCACGACCGTCGTCGTGGCGGCCGGCAACAGCAACGCCAACGCGGCCAACTTCAACCCGGCGAGCTGCAACAACGTCATCACCGTCGCGGCCTCCGACCGCGAGGGCAACCGGGCGTCCTACTCCAACTACGGCACCGTCGTCGACGTCACCGCCCCCGGCGGCGAGACCGCGCTCAGCTCCGCCAACGGCATCTGGTCGACGCTCAACACCGGCACCCGCAGCGTCGGCAGCGAGACCTACACGGCCTACCAGGGCACCAGCATGGCCGCCCCGCACGTCGCCGGCCTCGCGGCGCTGATGAACCAGGCGAGCCCGTCGATGACGCCCGCCCAGATCGAGTCCGCGATCAGGACCAACGCCCGTACGCTGCCCGGCACCTGCTCCGGCGGCTGCGGCGCGGGCCTCGCCGACGCGGCCCGTACGCTCGGCGCGTCCGGCGGCACCGACCCGCAGCCGCCCGCCGGCAGCGTGTTCACCAACGCCGCCAACGTGAGCATCCCGGACACCAACACCCCGGTCACCTCCTCCCTCGCGGTGACCGGCATCAGCGGCAACGCCCCGGCCGACCTCGAGATCGCCGTCGACATCAAGCACACCTACCGCGGTGACCTGCGCATCGAGCTCGTCGCCCCGAACGGTGCCGCCGCCCAGCTGAAGGCCGCCTCCTCCAGCGACAGCGCGGACAACGTCATCACCACCTACACCGTCGACGCCTCCGGCGTCGCGGCGAACGGCACCTGGAAGCTCCGGGTGACGGACGTCTACAGCGGTGACACCGGCTACATCGACTCCTGGGGCCTGACCTTCTGACAGGTCGCAGCCCCGGGCCGCAGCAGGGCCTGCCGATGTCGAGGAGGGCATCGGCAGGCCCTTGGCGTTCCCCGCTATTCCGGTGGGCGTAGGGCCCGGGCCTCCGGTAGGCCTGGGCGTCCGATGGGCCCGGGCCTCGTAGGCCCGGGCCTCTCGTGGGCAGGTGCCGCCGAGCCTCGGCCGGCGCGCCGGGGCTCCCGTCGGACCGTGCTTCGCGTGAGCCGGGTCCTCCGCGGCCCCTGATCTCCGAGAGCGCCACGGTCCCCGCGGTACCCGCGGTTCCCCGCGAGGGCTCTACGCGCTTCCGAGAAGCAGCCGAGCGCCGTTGTCGTGGCAGACGGCACGCAGCCAGTCGTCGCCGAGCCCGAGCCGCTCCAGCGCCCGTAGCTGGTGCGCATACGGATACGGGATGTTCGGGAAGTCCGTACCCAGCACGATCCGGTCCCCCAGGTCCGCCAGCCGCGCCCGTTCCCCCTCCGGGAAGGGCGCGAAGGCCTCGCTGAAGTCCGTGAACGCCATCGTCGTGTCCAGCCGGACCTCCGCGTAGCGCTCGGCCAGGTCCAGGAAGTCGCCGTACTCGGGCATACCCATGTGCGCCACCACCAGCCGCAGCCGGGGATGGCGCGCCAGCATCCGCCCTACCGGCTCAGGCCCGGTGTGCTTACCGGGGGCGGGACCGGAGCCGCAGTGCATCACGACGGGCACCCGCGCCTCCGCGAGCAGCCCCCAGACCGGATCCAGCAGCGGGTCACCCGGGTCGTACGCCCCCACCTGCAGATGGGACTTGAAGATCCGCGCCCCGCCGTCGACCGCCTCCCGTACATAACGGTCCACGCCCTCCTCGGGAAAGAACGTCGCCGTGTGCACGCAGTCCGGCGTCCTCGCCGCGAAGTCGGCCGCCCAGCCGTTGAGCCAGGCCGCCATCCCGGGCTTGTGCGGATAGAGCATCGAGGTGAAGGCACGTACGCCGAACTCCCTCAGCAGCGCGACCCGTTCCTCCTCCTCGTGCCGATAGGTGATGGGCCACTCCATGCCGGTCATCGGACCGACGGCGTCGAAGTAGGCCCACACTTTCCGCAGTACAGACTCCGGCATGAAATGCGTGTGCACGTCCACGAGTCCCGGCAGCCCCAGCCCCTGCCAGAACCGCCGTACCTCAGCCGCCGCGTCCTCCGCGGATTCGATGCTCATGGCAACCACCTTCCGTCCCGGTCGGGCCGGCGTCCAGATCGATCACCGAAGGGACTCGAAGAGATCCGATGGGATCCGATGAGCTTCGGCAAGCCTCCGCGGGCCCCGGATCCGAGGACGTCGTGGCAGTCCCGTCCCGCCCGTCAGAACAGGCCGTCCTGCACGCCGTCCTCCCGCACGCCGACCGTGGGCACACTCAGCGCCTCGCCCTCCCCGGCACCGACCAGGTCCCAGCCGGTCATCAGCCGGGTGTCGACCACGACGATCCCGTCCCTCACCGTCCGCAGGTGCAGATCCGGCCCGGCCACGGCGATCAGCCGTCCCCCGACCGCCCCGCCGTCCACCAGTTCGCGCACCACCGCGTCGGCGGCGGGCAGACCGTCGAGCCCGAACACACCGACGTGGTCCACCGCCTCGAACGCGATCGGCTCCAGCGACTCCGCCCACCCCGGCAGCGCCAGCGCCCGCCGGTGCAGTGCGGCCACTTCCGCAACCCGCTCGTCCGGCCCCGGCAACGCCGCCCGCACGGCACGCTTGCGCGCGTACGCGATCCGGTCCGGCACACCCAGCGCCGCCCGCAGCAGCTCCTCCGTGCGCCGCGCCGCCATCAGCGGGCCCCGCCCCAGCCACGCGAACACCACGGCCCCCTGCTCGAGCAGCCGCGCCGGGCCGCGTTCCTCCGCCGTGATCCCGACCTTCACCATGCCCGGCCCGAACCAGGCCAGGTACACCCGGTACGTACGGGGATCGTCGGGCACGGCGTCGGCGGCGACCGAATGCGCCCGGTCCAGCCGCGCGCAGTCCGGGCACCGCGCCTGGGTCGCCCGGCCGGACACCACGGCGGCCATGGGGCACGCGTTCCCCCGCGCACCGACACAGCGGCGGACGCCCTCCGCCCGGAAGCCGAGGCTCTTGCCGATGACGAGCGGACTGACCCGGCCGCCCTCCCACCGCAGCACGCACACCCGGGCACCACTCGGCCAGCCGAGCCCGGCACACCGCCAGCCCATACCCACCTCCATAGGGCGAACGCCGGTCGCTCTCGCCTCCCCTGTACGACGACCACCGCTTCGCACCGCCCACGCGAGAGGCCTCCGGATCCCTCCGGAGGCCTCTCGCCTGCTGCGCACTCGGCAGGATGTGAACCTGCGATCTTCTCGAAACCACAGGCGTGCGCGCCGTCCGATTCAGGGCCCGGTGACGACCTTATCGACAGCCGGTGACACGCGACCGTGCCGGCGCAACAGCCCCGCGAGTGCTACCGACACGGGGTCTGTGGCTGCATACGCGGCCGGGCCGGAGCTTGGAGGCTCAGCGGATCACGCGTCGGGGTTCATGCCCTGGGCGGTCTTCTTCAGCCGGTCGATCTGGAGCTTCGCGAGGTCGTTGTAGTTCGGCTTCTCAACGAAGGTGCCGTCGCCGTTCACCACGGCGACCACGCTGCCGATCCGCATCATGACCAAGGTCTCGCCGTCCGCGTCCTCGAAGGCCCCGGTCTCCTCGGCGCCCGCGTCGATCTCCAACGGCTTCACCTTCTTCCCGTCCTCCTCCGCCTTGCCGCGCTCCTCGGTGACCAGGGCCTTGTACGTGGCACTGGCGTCGTCCGGGCTCTGGAAGGCCAGGATGCCGAAGGCGACCTCACCGTCGAAGTCGGAGCTGTCGCCCCGGCCGCTGTCGTCCGTGTCGAAGTCGGTGGCGCCCATGCTGATCAGCCCGCCGCAGTTGGACTCGGTCGAGTCGGTGCACGCCTCGACTGCCTCGTCGCCGACCTCGACCTCGATGTCGTCGCCCTCGAAGCCCTTGGGGGCGCTCGCCTTGCTGGGGAGGGCGGTGCGGACCATGTCCGGCGTCAGCGTGACCGGGGGCTTGCCGCCGTCCCCACGGAAGGCATCCAGACCGTCGTCAGAACCACCACATGCCGTCAGTACGGCCATCAGCACCACTCCGGCCGTGATCCCCCGTGCTGCCTTACTCAACGTCAACTCCCCGTGACCATTACTGATTTGAAGTGGATACTCGAGCGCATCAGGGCTGATCACACCAAATGCGTTTCCCCCGTCATCCGCCGTCGCACTCGGTTCATCCGAGGCAGCGGCCTCTCGCCAGCGTCGGGCGTCGGCGTCGGCGTCTGATCCATGCGTCTTGGCTGATGCTGATCACACCCCGCTCCGGAAAACCCGGCACGGTTCGCTTCCGGTCGCCCTCAATGTCCATTCGGAGGTGGCACGGCACATCCCGCGGCACTCGCAGATGGTCATGACGACGGACGTCTGCGCCGAAACGAGCGAGGAAGCGGTACGGGCCGCGATCGGCAGGCTGGCCGACGCGATGAGCCGGACCGGCCGACAGCAGTCGGCGCGGTTGCCGCACTTCGCTGCTGCATGCCCCAACGCGAGAGGCCACGGACTTGTCGTCCGGGGCCTCCCGCCTGCTGTGCACTCGGCAGGATTCGAACCTGCAACCTTCTGATCCGTAGCTCTACAGAGATCGGTCACCTGGGGGCATAGAGGCCGTCGTGAGGTCCCTGAGAGGGCCTGTCGTCCATGGTCGGTTGCTGTGGTTGCTGTACTTCTGTGCTGTACCGCAGTCGGCGCGTTGCTGTACGAGTCCTTCGAGACTTCGAAACCAACGTGACGGGCGACTGGTCGTCGGGTCATCCCAGAAGAACGGCAGAGATCCATGGGCTCGTCCGGTCGATCGGCCCAGTGCCACCAGGGATGTCGCCTGGGTCACCACGCAGCGCGACAGACGCGCTTGCCAGCTCAGACATCCACCATCATGAAAGTGGCGTCTCGACGGGCATTCTGGTCGTTTACCGGATCGACGAACAAATGGAAGTTTGAATGCCGGATCCAGCGATCATCGAAGTTGACCGACCGGAATGACACCCAGGTCTCGTCCGGGTCGCCAGCCAATCCCGTCTCGAGAATGAACGTGGAGTCATTCACAAATAGTTGATCCGAGCCGCTCGCGGGTTGCTCGAGTAGCAGCCGGAAGTCGCGATGCCGAAGGAAACGGTTCGGATGACTCACCGACTTGAACCTCACTGTCGTCTGCGAGTTTGTCTTTTTCTTCACGAGTTCGAAGCGGAAGTCATTGAACTTTGCGGGGTCCTCAACGTTCAGTTCTGCTTCGAAGTTGTGGTGCCGGATGAACTGATCCGCGAATGGGGGGAATGCTTGAATTTTGACAATCCTGGATGCCATGCCAGCCTCCGTTGGATGACTTTCCAGTGCCGTATGGCAGCATGTGGAACACGCCGCTAACAGCGCTGGTTCGGGTTATGAGCACCTTTCGGTTCGCTGCCCGAGCGGACGGGTGCCTGCGTCAAGAAAGTACCCCTCGCAGTGCGCAGGTCCAAAGAGTTGGAAACGCACATCCTTAACGTTCGGTCATATCTTGTTCACGCGCAACTCAGGTCATGGCGTCTCGATGGGCGAGTCAAGCCGACGAGGCGCCGTCCATCTGGTAAGGACGACGCTGGCCCGGCTTTAAGGTCTGACCTCATCTTTGGCAGGTCAGTCACGGGGGCCGCCCGACGTGAGCACAACGGGGCCATTCCTCGGCAGCTCGGCCGTTCGGGTTCATGGTGGACCGGGGTTGTTCGCACTCGTTGCTGTCAGGCGCTGATGTCAGGTATCCGGGCGCTCTTGACAAGTCGGCTCGTCAGACTCACGCGCCCAGGCGTAGGGCATCGGCTCAGTGTCGTCCAATACCCACGGGTCGGGGTATCTGGCATGGCACCCAGTGCATCGCGCGGCGAACGTCCCGATCTCCGGGTTCGTCATGATGCTGTAGTGGGACGACGGCACCGCACGGATCACGTAGCCATTGGCCGTGGTCTCCAGTCCTGGCCAGCTCGGCGAGCACTCGCAGGCTGCGTTTCCTGCAAACGCCTCATCGTCGGGTGCGTGGTGGGTGCTCTTGAGTGTTCTAAAGAGCCCTCTCAGTGCCCGCACGGCGCTCTCGCATTCTGTGATCTGCGGACCTGTTGATCGTGTAGGTCCCTGGGGCGGCACAGAGTACCGCGGTTGGCGGAGCGGCTTTGGGCGGGAGCTGCCATGGGGCGAGAGATCATGGCCCCGTAAGCTTCCGGCGAGTCGGGCAGTCTGTGGACCTGCCCGTTAAAGCACGACGTTGGGGCCATGATCTTCGAGGCTCGCCCCATGGTGGCTGTCTAAAGCCGTGGAGCCGACCGGCCCCAGCCACAGCGGGCTACCGTCCACAGCATCAGGTGTGCTCGCTTCAGCCGCGCGGCCGGCGGAGCCGGGGCCCGGAGCGGGGCGGAGACAGGAGCGTCGGGGCCCGGCGCTGGAGCCGGGGCCGCGCGCGGCGAGCGGAGCGAGCCGCCTTGAACCCGTAGAGAAGGTTTTTACTCACTCCGCCTGAGAGGCATCAGGGATGAGCCGACTCGTGAACCCCTGGGCACACAAGCGCTCGTAGGCATCCTGGACGTCCCGGGGAACCTCCTGGCTGATCATGAAGCCCTGAGCGGGATAGATCAGCAGGCGCTGAAGCGCTCCAACCAGCATGTCAACGACGAGGCGGGCGTCGCTGATCGAGTCGATGTAGTCCGCCAAGGTCATGGATGCTGACGCACTGACGAACTCGACGTCCGGCCACAGCTTGCGCGCCGTGGCGTAAGCCCGACGCTCCTCGTACGGCTTGCTCACCAGCAATACGGAAGACACCGGGACGCCTTGCTCCTCGAGCAGCGCGCGTGAGAAGCGGATGTTCTCCCCGGTGTTCCGGGCCTGCGGCTCGACGAGGATCGCGTCGCTGGGAACGCCCAGCTGGATGGCGCGCTCACGGTAGTGCTCGGCCTCCCCCCGCGGCATCCGCTCGCGGGTCGTCCGGCTCGTGGCTCCGGTGAAGACGACCAGGGGCGCCATGCCGTTCCTGTAGAGCTCAGCGGTCACCTCGGCGACGCCCAGGTCGTGACTGCCCAAACCGATGGCGACGGCGCACGGGCGCGGGTTGTGGCCTCGAAGATCTCCGACTCCGCGCCTGGGCCCACATGCTCGGCTTCCGCGGCCACTTCTCCACCAAAACCCGCCGCTACTCCACCACCCTCGGCGCACTCCGCACCGCCCGCGCCGAATGGCGCCGCCTCCAAGCCGCCGTCGCCCGCGAAGAGCACAACGCCGTTCCGGCCGACCAGGGCGACGACGAGACCACGCTCGTTCTCGCGCACTGGACCTTCGCCGGAACCGGCCTCGGCCGCGCCGAGGAATGGCTCGCCGCCGCACTCACAACCGACAACTCGGAAGGAGCAATCACCCCATGACCGCCACCGTGATCGAGCGCAAGTGGCACACCACAGCCGAGGTCGCTGACATGCTCGGCTTCGGCCTGTCCAAGACCAAGATGCTCGTGCTCACCGGGGAAATCCGCTCGGTGAAGGTCGGCCGTAACCGTCGCATCCTCCCGACTTGGGTCGACGAGTACGTCCAGCGCGTCACCGCCGACGCCGAAGGGTGGGCGGCATGAGCGGCAAGCGCGGCAACGGCGAGGGCTCCATCTACCCCTACAAGAACGGCTATGCGGCCTACGTCTGGGTCACCAAGCCGGACGGCAAGCGGGCCCGGAAGTACGCCTACGGCAAGACCCGCGAAGAGGTCCACGACAAGTGGCTCAAGCTCCACGCCGAAGCGAAGCAGGGTCCGGTGCAGACCGCGCACCGGACGCTCGCCTCCTTCCTCGCCTACTGGCTGGACTCGATCGTGAAGCCCAACCTCGCCCCGCTGTCGTACGTCTCGTATGAGGGGTACGTACGGCTCTACATCGGCCCGTACCTCGGTGCGAAGCGGCTGGACAAACTGACCGTCCGGGACGTGCGCGAGTGGCTGACCAAACTGGCGACCGTCTGCCAGTGCTGCGCCCAGGGCAAGGACGCGAAGCGGGAGCCCAACCGCCGCAAGTGCTGCGCGGTCGGGGACTGCTGCGAGTCACACCCATCCCGGCGAGTGATCCAGGGTTCCCGCGATGCGCTGCGGGCCGCGCTCACCCATGCGATCGCCGAGGAAGAGATCAGCAAGAACGTCGCCTCCCTGGTAAAGGTGCCCAAGCCTCGCCGCCGCCGGGTCAAGCCCTGGTCGGTCGCCGAGGCGGGCCAGTTCCTTACCGACGCCGCTGCCCGTGATGACCACCTCTTCGCGGCCTGGGTGCTCGTGCTCTGCCTCGGGCTGCGCCGCGGGGAGGTGTTGGGCCTGACGTGGAAGTCCGTCGACTTCGAAACCGGCGAGCTGTACGTCGATCACCAGATCCAGCGCGCCGGGCGTCAGATCCTCCACCGGGAGACCAAGACCGAGGACTCCGACGACTTCCTTCCTCTGCCGGCACTCTGCCTCAAGGCCCTGCGGATGCGCCGCGCCCAGCAGCTCGGCGACTGGAAGGCCGCCGGGGATCTCTGGCAGGACACTCACGGACTGATCTTCACCACGAAGTACGGCACCCCGATCGAGCCGGGCAACCTCACCCGCATGTTCGCCCTTCGGGCTCGCCGCGCCGGTCTGCGGGCCACCCCGCTCCGGAACACCCGGCACACGTGCAGTTCGCTCCTGGTCGCCCTCAAGGTCCACCCGAAGGTGGCACAGCGCATCCTGCGGCACTCGCAGATCGCCATGACGATGGAGGTCTACGCCGAAGCGAGCGAAGAAGCTGTACGGGCCGCGATCGGCAAGCTGTCCGACGCGATGGGCGGAACCGGCTGACAGCAGTGGGCACGGTTGCTGTACTTCGCTGCTGTACGCGCCAACGCGAGAGGCCCCCGGATCATCTCCGGGGGCCTCTGGCCTGCTGTGCACTCGGCAGGATTCGAACCTGCAACCTTCTGATCCGTAGTCAGATGCTCTATCCGTTAAGCTACGAGTGCTTGTGCTTCCCGGGCTTTTCTGCCTGGTCGGCGTTGCGGGAACAACATTACATGACCTGCGCCGCGACGCGAAATCCATTAGCCGCACCCCGTCTGACCTGCGAAAACACCTGAACGGGTGTACGTACACGGCCCTGGGGCGACCCAAGCCCGGCCGTGTCGACCGGCCCCCGGGACGACCGGCGCCCTGCCCGTGCGAGCCGGCCCCCGGGAACGACCGAAGCCCCGGCCGTGTGGCCGGGGCTTCGGTGATCAACTGGCGGAGGCGGAGGGATTTGAACCCTCGATGGGCTTTAAGACCCAAACCGCATTAGCAGTGCGGCGCCATAGACCGGACTAGGCGACGCCTCCAGCACACTCACGCGGGCGCGAGTGGTGCGTGCAGATGATGACACAGTCCAGGGGCGTGTCACCAATCGCCGTCCACGGTACTAGCCCCTGGGCCCGCAGGGCAAAGCGCTTGCGGTTGCGCAACGCCGTGGCGTGAGCAGCGTTAGACATGCCGGGGCCTGTCGTGGCCCCCGGCCGTACCCGTGAATCTTCAGGAGGCCCCATGCTGCGCCGCCTTGTCCTCACCGCAACCGCGTCCGTCGCCACCCTGGCAGCGGCCGTGCCCGCCGCCGGGGCGGTCGTACTCTCGCCGCCGCCGCTGCCCCTGCCGCTGCTGGAGAGACCCGCTCCCGAGCAGCCCGACCGGCTGACAGTGATCGTCTCCGCGACCGGGAACACCCGGACGGACGGCAGGTACGAGCTCGAGTGCGGACCGGCCGGCGGGACCCACCCCTCCGCCGAGTCGGCGTGCAGCCGCCTCGAGGAGCTCGCGCGGGAGCAGCAGGACCCGTTCGCCCCGGTGGCCGAGGACCAGATGTGCACCCAGCAGTTCGGCGGGCCGGCCACGGCGCGGGTCACCGGTACCTGGCAGGGGCGACAGGTGGACGCCACCTTCGATCGGAGCAACGGCTGCGAGATCTCGCGGTGGCAGACACTCGAGCCGGTGCTGCCGAACACCAGGTCATAGGCCGACGGCGTACGTCATGTGCACACAACCTTGGTGAGAGCTCCCCCTCATCCGCCGTCCGGGCCCCGGCCGGTGCCCTTAGACTCCCTTCAGTGACAGGCCGAGGCCCGAGGGGCACTATGGGACCGGCCGTCCGCAATACGCAGTAGGTCAGGGAGGAACCGTCGTCGTGAGCAGCAGGCCATCCCGAGGCGCTGCTCGCCTCGCAGCCATACTCGACGCCCTTCCGGACGGGCTCGTGCTCGTCAATGCCAACGGCACGGTCGTCAACGCCAACACCATCGCCCTCGAGCTTTTCGAGACCCCGGGGACCGCTCTGGTCGGACGGGGTCTCCTCGATCTGCTGCCCGAGTTCGACTCGCGGCTGATCCCCGGGTCGATGCGCCGGCCCGACTCCGCCGACCAGCGGGGGCGCACCAAGCCCACCCGCATGATCGCGCGGCGTACGGACGGCGGCGAGTTCCCCGTCGAGGTGACCAGCGCGAGCCTGGAGGACGGGCGCGAGGCGTACGACTCCTTCAACGCGTACACCGGCGAC
The DNA here is from genome assembly GCF_052068155.1 of Streptomyces sp. OZ13. Classification (NCBI taxonomy): domain Bacteria; kingdom Bacillati; phylum Actinomycetota; class Actinomycetes; order Kitasatosporales; family Streptomycetaceae; genus Streptomyces; species Streptomyces sp. OZ13. The sequence continues at coordinate 98,801 of NZ_JBQHCZ010000004.1, forward strand.
GAGCTGCTGATGCTCGTCGTCCGCGATCTGTCGGGCACCGTCGACACCGAGGCGGAGCTGGCGCGTTCGCAGCGGCAGACCGAGATGATCCTCCGGGCGGCCTCCGAGGGCGTCGTGGGCACCGACACCGACGGACGGGTCGTGCTGGTCAACCCGGCCGCCGCCCAGATCCTCGGGTTCCGCGCCAGCGACCTCGGCGGCCAGGAGCTGCACCCGCTGATCCTGCACTCGCGCGCGGACGGCGAGCCGTTCCCGTACGAGGAGTCGCCGCTCGCCGACACCCTCAAGTCCGGGCGCAAGCACCGGGTGCGCGGCCAGGTGCTGTGGGCGAAGAACGGCTCCAAGGTCGCCGTCGACCTGACGACGGCGCCGGTGCGCGACGGGGACCAGCTGGTCGGCGCGGTGATGACGTTCACCGACCGGCGGCCTTACGAGGAGCAGGCCGAGAAGCACGCCGCCGAGCTGGCGGAGACGACGGAGCGGCTCACGGCGGAACTCACCGCCACCACCGAGCGCTACGAGGCCGAGCTGGCGGACAAGGTCGAGCAGTACGAGGCCGAGCTCGCCGACAAGGCCGACCGCTACACGGCCGAACTGGAAGCCGGCTCCGACCGGTACGCGGAGCTGGCCGCCCGGCACGCACAGCTGACCGCGGTGCTCGGGGAGTCGCTGCGCGGCCCGCTGGAGGAACTGCGCACCGAACTGGGCACGCTGGCGGCCGACCCGGCCGGACAGCTGTGGCCGGAGGCGAACCAGATCCTGCACCACCTGGCCGCCGGCTACGCCCGGATGACCACGCTCGTCGACAACGTCCTCGGCTACCAGCGCCTCGACACCGGCGCGGAGCAGCTGACGAAGGCCAACGTCCTGCTCGACGCGGTCGTCGCGGCCGGTGTCGAGGGCGCGATCGAGCTCATCGGCCCCGGACGCGCCCAGTTCGCGGTGCACGCGCCGCCGATCGAGGCAGAGGTCGACGGGACACGGCTGGCCACGGCGCTCGCGCACCTGGTGGCGGACGTCGCGGGTGTCGACTCGACCGGCAAGGCCAAGCTCCCTCCCGGTGGCGGCTACGTGGACTCGACCGTCGTCGTCGCGGCCGCCCAGCGCGGTGACGTCGTACGGATCGAGGTGCGAGGGCCGTTCGCCGGGGGCGACCCGGTGCACGAGCCGATCGTGCGCGGGATCGTACGGGCGCACGGCGGTGTGCTGCAGACGCACGAGGTGCCGGGGATGAGCGGCAGCGCGTACGTGCTGGAGGTGCCGCTGGGCGAGGGCGCGGGGACCGTCGCCCCGCCCGCCCCTGCCGCGGCCCAGCTGCCCGCGCTGCCGGCGCAGCAGTCGTCCGGGCCGTCCGGGCCCGTCATGGCTTCGGGGAACACGACCACCGGTGGCGGCGGACGCCGACGGGCCCGGCGGGCCTCCACGGACGCGTTCCTGGAGAGCCCCGTGGCCATGGAGGACCCGGTGGCCGCGACGCAGCCGACCGGGCGGCGCCGGGCGGCGCAGCCGGACGCCGGGCGCATCCCCGTCCAGGACACGGGTGAGGGAGCCGCCCGGAACAGCATCGAGGGACCGGCCGAGGGCCAGGGCGGCAGCGGGGGGACCGGGCGGCGGCGTGGTCGCCCCAGCCCCGCCGAGAACGCGGCCGTGGCCGTGCGGCCCGCGGAGGGCTCCGTGGTGACCGCCGCCGAAGGCGCGGGCGGACGTGCGGCGCGCGGGGAGACCGTCCCGCCGCAAGGTGTACCGGTCGACCCCCACGGCATGCAGACGGCGCCCTCGGGGCGGCGCGCGCGGAGGGCCGTCGAGAGCGGCCTGCCCTCACCGGCGGGCGCCGAACCGACCCGGCAGGCGCCGCAGCCCAGCGGCCGACGCGCCAGGCGAGCGCTGGCAGCGGCACCGGCCGAGCCCGAGAGCGCGGCACCGCGCAGCGCGTTCGCCCTGCCGCCGGCGGAAGCGGACCGGATCCCTGCCGGAGAGGTCAGGCCCGAGGGCCCCGCGGCTGAGCGGCACGATGCCGTGGCGGCGGCTCCGGACACCGCGCACCACACGCCTCCGCAGCAGCACCCGGCGCCGACCGGGCGCAGGCGGGCCCGTAACGAGGGGCAGCCGACCCCGCCGCCGCAGGCCCAGGTTCCCGGTGAGGTTCCGGCCGGGCCCACGGCGGCCGGTCAGGCCGTGTGGGGGCAGGAAGCCGCACTCCCCGGCGGCTCTGCCGACGGTCCTTCCGGCGACGGCGCTTCAGGCGCTTCAGCCGGCGGTCCTTCGGTCGGTGGTCCTTCCGTCGGTGACCCTTCCGTCGGTGGCCCTTCGGTCGGCGGCACGGAGGGGGTCGGCACGGGCGGGGTCTCCGCCACCGAACCGCCCGCCGCAGCCGGGCACCCGTCCGTCGGTCAGGGCTTCGCCGCACCCGTGCAGGCGTCCGACACCGGTTCCGTATCGCTGCCCCTGCCGCCCGTCGCACCGGCTCAGCCGCAGGACGAAGCGGGGCAGCGGGACCAGGAGGGGAACGCCCGGCAGGCCGGACCGCTGCCGTCGGCCCAGGCCCCTCGGCCTGCGGCCGCGCGGGTCGCCCAGCCCCTCCCCGAGGAGCAGCCGGTACCCGCCGACTCCACGCAGGGGCGCGCGTTCAGCGTGCGCACCCTGGGCCAGGGCGTGCCGTTCGCCCAGCACCTCACCCAGCAGCAGAACCAGACGCTCGGATCGGGCCGCCGCAGGAAGCTCGGCACTCGTCCGGACAGTGAGCAGCCCGAACTCGCCGCCCGGCCCCATCCGCAGCCCACCGCGGCGCCGGTGCCCGCCCCCGTTCCTCCCGGCGTACCGCAAACCGGTCCCCGGCTCCCCGCCGACCGCGCGGACAACCGCTCCGAGGGGCGGTCCTACGCGATAGGGGCACCCGACGAAGGCGCGGAGGGCCCGGAGCCGCTTGACGGGCCCGGAGGCGCGGTCGAGGTCGCCAACCAGCCGCAGCCGCAGCCCGTCGACGACGAACTGCCCCCGGAGCCGCTGGACAACCCCCGTCGGCTGCTGGTGTGGCCGGCACCCGACGTCTCCACCCAGCAGGCGCTGAGCGATCGTGGCTACCGGCCCGTCGTCGTCCACTCGCGTGAGGAGGTCGACGCGCAGATCGCGGCGTTCCCGGCCGCCCTGTTCGTGGACCCCCTCACCGGGCCGATCACCCGGACCGCGCTGCAGTCGCTGCGCCAGGCCGCCGTGGCCGCCGAGGTTCCGGTGCTGGTGACGGCGGGTCTCGGGCAGGCGACGCGGGAGGCCGCGTACGGCGCCGATCCCGCCGTACTGCTCAAGGCACTGGCACCCAGGGACAGTGAGCAGCACCCGTCGCGGGTGCTGCTGATCGAGGAGCACGAGGAGATCGCGCTCGCGCTGACGTCGACGCTGGAGCGGCGCGGCATGCAGGTGGCACGGGCCGGCGCCGACGCGGACGCCGTCACCCTCGCCACCCAGATGCGGCCGAACCTGGTGGTGATGGACCTGATGCAGGTGCGTCGCCGGCGTGCCGGGATCATCGACTGGCTGCGCGCGAACGGCCAGTTGAACCGCACCCCGCTGGTCGTCTACACCTCCGCCGGCCTCGACCCGGCGGAGCTGCCGCGGCTGTCCTCGGGGGAGACGGTGCTCTTCCTCGCGGAACGCTCGACGAGCAACGAGGTCCAGGCGCGCATCGTGGACCTGCTGGCGAAGATCGGCACCAACTGAATCGGCGCCGACCGACGCGAAAGGGCCGGCGGTCTCGACCGCCGGCCCCTCAGTTCCCGCTGGTACGCGCACTGCCGGAGCGACTACGTCTCCGAGCCTGGACCTCTGTGTCCCGCGGCCCGGGTGTCCTACAGCTCCATAGCCTGCAGCGCCATGTCCTACGGCTCCGTTCTTCAGCGCCGCGTTTCTACAGTGCCGTGGCCGGCAGCGCCATTTCCTACAGCTCGGAGACGTCGAGCTCACCGTCCGCGTACTGCCGGCGGATGACCTTCTTGTCGAACTTGCCCACGCTGGTCTTCGGCACCGCCGGGACCACCGCCCAGCGCTCCGGGAGCTGCCACTTGGCGATCTTCCCGGCGAGGAACGTCTTGAGCGTCTCGTAGTCCGCGGTCGACCCCTCCTTCAGCACCACGGTCGCCAGCGGCCGCTCGCCCCACTTGTCGTCCGGTACGGCGACGACCGCCGCCTCCGCCACCTCCGGGTGTGCCATGAGGGCGTTCTCGAGCTCGACGCTGGAGATCCACTCGCCGCCCGACTTGATGACGTCCTTGGCCCGGTCGGTCAGGGTCAGGAAGCCGTCGGGGCTGATCACGCCGACGTCGCCGGTCTTCAGCCAGCCGTCCTCGCTGAACTTGTCCTCGGGCCGGAAGTCCTCGCCGCCCGCACCGCCGTAGTACGCACCCGCTATCCAGGCGCCGCGCACCTCCAGCTCACCGGCCGACTCGCCGTCCCACGGCAGGATGTCGCCGCCGGGGCCGACCAGCCGCCCCTCGACGCCGGCCGGGAAGCGGCCCTGCGTGATGCGGTACGGCCACTCCTCCTCGGCGGTAAGACCGGCCGGCGGGTGGGCCATGGTGCCGAGCGGGGAGGTCTCCGTCATGCCCCAGGCCTGACAGAGCCGGACGCCGAGCTTGTCGTACGCCTCCATGAGGGAGGGCGGACAGGCGGCGCCGCCGATGGTGACCTGCGTCATGGAGCTCAGGTCGCGGGGGTTCGCGGTCACCTCCGCGAGCAGGCCCTGCCAGATCGTCGGGACCGCCGCGGCGTGCTGGGGCTTCTCCCGCTCGATCATCTCGGCGAGCGGGGCGGGCTGGAGGAAACGGTCCGGCATCAGCATGTTGATGCCGGTCATGAACGTCGCGTGCGGGAGTCCCCAGGCGTTCACATGGAACTGCGGGACGACCACCAGGGTCGTGTCCTTGTCGGTCAGACCCATCGACTCGGCCATGTTGACCTGCATGGAGTGCAGGTAGATCGAGCGGTGGGAGTAGACGACGCCCTTGGGGTCGCCCGTCGTGCCGGAGGTGTAGCACATGGCCGCTGCGGCCCGCTCGTCCAGCTCGGGCCAGTCGTACGTGGTCGGGCGGCCGGCGATCAGCTCCTCGTACTCGTGGACCTGCGCCTCCGTGTCGGCGAGGAGGGAACGGTCGCCCGGGCCGGAGACGACGATGTGCTCGATCGTCGGCAGATGCGGCAGCAGCGGCGCCAGCAGCGGCAGGAGCGAGCCGTTGACGATCACGGCGCGGTCGGCGGCGTGGTTGACGATCCAGACCAGCTGCTCGGCGGGCAGCCGCAGGTTGAGCGTGTGGAGGACGGCGCCCATGGAGGGGATCGCGAAGTACGCCTCCACATGCTCGGCGTTGTTCCACATGAGGGTGGCGACTCTCTGGTCACCGTCGATGCCGAGCTCGTCGCGCAGGGCGTTGGCCAGCTGGGTGGCCCGTCGGCCTGCCTCCGCGAAACTGCGCCGCTGCGGCTCGGGCTCCCCGGTCCAGGTGGTGATCTGCGATTTCCCGTGGATCGTCATCCCATGCTGGAGGATGCGGGTCACAGTCAGCGGTACGTCCTGCATGGTGCTCAGCACGGCGTCCTCCCGGTGGGCGCGTTGCGCTACGTGGCAGAAAAGGTGGGAAGATTCTGCGCACATACCACGCGGTATGTCACTACCCGGAGGTAATGAATCGTCGTACATCACCGCGCAGCACCGCACAACAGCGCACACGAGCCGACCAGAGCCGGGCGGCCAGGGGTGCGGGAGGCGGAGGATGCGGGGGAGCGGGAGGGCACCTGCCGCGGAGGGTGCCGCCGTGCGGGAGTCGGCAGGGACCGCTCGTCAGCGGACCGGTGACAGCTCCGGATCCTCGCGGAGCTTCCCCAGCGCCCGGGACACGGCACTCTTGACCGTACCGATCGACACCCCGAGCACCTCCGCCGTCTGCGCTTCGCTCAGGTCCTCGTAGTAGCGGAGCACGACCATCGCTCGCTGCCGGTCCGGCAGCTTCATCACCGCGCGCCACATCGCGTCGTGCAGCACCTGCTGCTCGGCCGGGTCGGTGAGGGGAACCGTCGCCGGCTCGGGCAGCTCCTCGCAGACGAACTCGTCCACCTTGCGCTTGCGCCACTGCGACGTCCGCGTGTTCAGCAGAGCCCGGCGGACGTAGCCGTCGAGCGCCCGGTGGTCCTCGATCCGCTCCCAGGCGACGTACGTCTTGGTCAGCGCCGTCTGCAGCAGATCCTCTGCGTCGCTCACGTTCGACGTCAGTGAGCGGGCGGTGCGCAGCAGCACGGGCCCCCTCGCCTGCACGTACGAAGAGAACGAGGCGTAGGGCGTGTACGACGGCACCGGCGCGGCGGCCTTGGAAGCGCTCGTACAGACTGGCGTGGTCATGACTCAACGCTAGGAGCGCACCCCGCCGTCGCGGATCGGCCCCAGGTCCCGAAGCGTTGTCCCCCTCAGGTTGTAGGGGCGCCTCGGGCTCCACCTCCTGAAGGTGGAGGACACCCTCAGGGGCTACTCACCGTCGGCCCCGAGAACGAGTCCCGAGGTGGGTACGCCCGTGCCCGCGGTGACCAGAGCCCTGGCCGCACCGGGTATCTGGTTCACCGCCGTGCCGCGAAGCTGTCTGACCGCCTCTGCGATGCCGTTCATCCCGTGCAGATACGCCTCTCCCAGCTGCCCTCCATGCGTGTTGAGCGGCAGGACGTCCGAGGCCACGAACGCGGCCCCCTCTCCGGACTTGCAGAAGCCGAACTCCTCGAGCTGCATGAGAACGAACGGTGTGAAGTGGTCGTAGACGATCCCCACGTCGATGTCCCTCGGGGCGAGCCCCGAGGTCCGCCACAACTGCCGGGCGACGACGCCCATCTCGGGGAGGCCGGTGAGGTCGTCGCGGTAGAAGCTCGTCATCTGCTCCTGGGCTCTGCCCGCGCCCTGGGCGGCGGCGAGGATCACCGCCGGCGGCCGCCGCAGGTCGCGTGCCCGCTCGAGGCCGGTGACGACGATCGCCTGGCCGCCGTCGGTCTCCTGGCAGCAGTCCAGCAGCCGCAGGGGCTCGACCGTCCAGCGGGAGGCGGCGTGATCCTCCAGGGTGATGGGGCGGCCGTAGAAGTAAGCGGCCGGGTTGGTGGCCGCGTGACGGCGGCCGGTGACGGCGACATGGCCGAACGCCTCCGGTGTCAGCCCGTAGGCGTACAGATATCGCTGGGCGGCCATCGCCACCCAGGATGCGGGCGTGAGCAGCCCGAACGGGAGATTCCAGCCGAGCGCGGCACCTTCCGCGGTCGGCTCCCTGTGCTGCACGCCGGAGCCGAAGCGCCGTCCGGAACGCTCGTTGAACGCCCGGTAGCAGACGACGACCTCCGCGATGCCCGCGGCAACCGCCAGTGCCGCCTGCTGCAGGGTCGCACAGGCCGCGCCGCCGCCGTAATGGACCCGCGAGAAGAACGAGAGCTCTCCGATGCCGGCGGCCTGCGCGACCGTGATCTCCGGGTTGGTGTCCATCGTGAAGGTCACCATGCCGTCGACATCCGCGGGGGAGAGACCGGCGTCGTCCAGCGCGGCGCGCACGGCCTCGGCGGCTAGCCTCAGCTCGCTGCGGCCGGAGTTCTTCGAGAATTCCGTCGCCCCGATACCGACGACGGCCGCCCGTCCGCCGAGGGCGTCCTTCTCACGGATGCTCATGCGGCGGCCTCCGGAATCGTCACCGTCACCGTGCCGGTGACGTGGTTGCCGAGACTGTTGGCGCCGACGACCCGCACCTCGGCGGTCGTTCCGTCGAACGCGCCGATCGCGCCGCTGAGCACCATCGTGTCTCCGGGATGGTTGGGGGCGCCGAGCCGTATGGACACCTTCCGCAGGACGGCGCGGCTTCCGAAGGAGTCGGTGATGTACCGACCGACCAGGCCGTTGGTCGTCAGGATGTTCATGAAGATGTCCGGCGACCCCTTCTCCTTCGCGATCTCCGCGTCGTGGTGCACATCCTGGAAGTCGCGTGAGGCGATGGCCCCCGCGACGATCAACGTGCGGGTGACGGGAACGGCCAGCGAAGGCAGGGCCGCGCCGACCCGCAGGGCAGGGAGCGTATCCGGGCGGGTGGCGGAGGCTGGAGCGGTGTCCGGGGCGAGGCCCGGAGCGGGGTGCGGAGCGGGGCCCGGGTCTGTGTCGGCGACCGGGCGGAGGTCTTGGGCGGGGGCCGGGCGGGGGTCTTGGGCAAGGGCCGGACCGGGGGCGGCCACCGGGTCCGGGGCCATCTCCGGAGATACTTCCTGCTTCGCGGAGTCCGTGTCGGCCGACGCACCCGGCACGCCGCGGAAGACGGGAAGCTCGTACTCCCCACCTACACCGAGGAATTCGAGCTCCACCGGCATACCGATGCGCACCTTGTCGGGGGGCACACCCACGATGCTGCTGACCATCCGCACACCCTCGGCCAGCTCGATCAGCCCCACCGCGTACGGCGGGTCGAACGCCGGGAACGGCGGGTGGTGCATGACCACATAGGAGAAGACGCTTCCCGAGCCGCAAGCCTCCAGCGTGTCCCAGTGCGGAGAGCCACAGGCACCGCATCCCGGCAACCAGGGAAACCGCGGCTTTCCGCATCCGCCGCAGCGCTGAATCAGCAGCCGGCGGTCTGCCACGCCCTCCCAGAAGCCGGCATTGTCCCTGTTGATCACCGGACGCGGCCGGCCTTCCTTCGGTTGCCGGTTCCTGGGTGCGTACTTCAGGATCCGGAAGCGGTGCCTCCCTGCCGGCTCCCCTCCTGCCCGCACGTCCATCCGCGTGGTGATGAAGTAGCCGGTACCGAGCTTGGTCGTCTTGTGCTCGGACACGGACTCGATCACCGAATCGAAGGTGATCCGGTCGCCCGGACGTAACGGCCGCAGATACTCCTGCTCGCAGTCCGTGGCCACCACCGAGGTGCACCCGGCCTCGTCGAGCAGCTCGAACAGCTCGTCATGCGCCGCGTTTCGGCCCGTGTGTCCCGACAGGCCGCCCATCGTCCATGCCTGGAGCATCGTCGGCGGAGCGACGGCGTCCGGCCCGGCGTAGGCAGGGTGCCTGTCCCCCATCGCTTCGCACCAATGCCTGATCATCGGCTCGTTGACCAGGTCCTTGCCCACGCCGGAGAGGGTGGCGCCCCGCCCTTCGTACGTCTTCAGCCGTGCGTACAGACCGTCGGTCACCTCTCCCCCTCCTTCGTGCGAGTCGCATCGTCGCCACGATCCCCGGCTGCACCTCACTCACCCCCGCCCCGAGGTGCTGAGCTGCGCGGCCCGTGATGGCCCGCTGCCTCCTCCCTGCGCTCCGCCGGCCACCCTCATTCATGCCAACCACCGAATCTGACTGTCCGTCAGCTCTCCTTTCCTGTCAAGGTCATATGGCCGGACGGCCCGGATACGTCCCCACGCTCGCGGGCCGTCACGCCCCATCTCGAGCCCATCTGCACGACGGCACCCCCAAGCGCCGCCGCCCAGACGGTCGTCGCCCCCCAGCTCACGCTCCCCTCGGGCCGGCCGTCACCAAAGAGGCGAGAAATTCACGGTGACGTTGTCCTGGTCGATGACCGTGAAGCCCAGCCCGTTGGCGCCGGCGGTATTGCTTTGATTACTCGCCCCCCATCCGGTCGCGACCTGTTGAGTGGTGGACGAGTTGCCGAAGTTGGCGCCCCCGACGCCGCTGCCGGCGATGGTCGCCACCGACACGTTCGACCCGTCGCCCCCGAAGCCGCCGTTGTCGGCGTGGGCCACCCCACCGAGGAGCGCGACGGTGAGAGGCAGGGCGGCCGCTGCGGCGAGAACGCGGGTGGAACGGATGCTTGCCATGTCATTTCCTCCATGTACCGGAACTGCACAAGTGCTTCGGATTCCAGGGCGGTTGGCCTGCCGCTCCCGACTCGATCACGACGTCGCAAGATCAGAATTGCCCAAGTGATCCACCACCAATCGCCCCGGTAGGTGCGGTTCGCTCGCAAGCGTGAGGACTTGTCGATAAACCCTCTTCGTGCCCGAAGATCGACCGATTGGCACCGCCGCTTCAGGGGCGGGCGCCCCAAGAGGCGATACGATTCGGCAACTTTTGTGCCATACCTCCTCCTTCCCTTCTTCGAACGTCTGTACGAAAATGGATCCATGGCCATCACCGACCGGCAGACCGCCACCCTGGCCCTCGCCCACGCCCTCTCCGCCGCCGAGCGCGGGCTCCCCGTCATCCCCCTGTCCGCGACGAAGCTCCCCGCCCTGCGCTCCCCCCACCGCGGCGACCCGCAACCGGTCCTGTGCCGGGGCGAATGCGGTCTCCCCGGCCATGGGGTCCACGACGCCACCACCGACCCCGCTGCCGTACGCGCCCTCTTCGCGGCCGCGCCCTGGGCCACCGGCTACGGCATCGCCTGCGGTCGTCCGCCGCACCACCTGATCGGCATCGATCTCGACGTCAAGTCCTCGACCGACTCGATGGCGGAACTGCAGCACCTGGCGCTGCGCCACCTGTTCACCATCCCGGAGACGGTCACCGTCCTCACGCCGAGCGGCGGTCGTCACCTCTGGCTGACCGGGCCGCCCGACACCGTCGTCCCCAACTCGGCGAGCCGGCTCGCCCCCGGCATAGACGTCCGCGGCACGGGCGGCTATCTCGTCGGCCCCGGCTCGGTCACCGCCAACGGCGCGTATCGCATCGCCCCTGGTACGGCCCACCTCGCGCCGGCGCCGTGCCCGCGCGCGCTCCTGCGCCTGATCACGCCCCCGGCGCGCACGCGTTCCACCGCCGGTTCACCCCACGGTCAAGGGCACGGCCTGGTCCAGTTCGTACTAGCGGCGCAGGAGGGGCAGCGGAACACCCGACTGTTCTGGGCGGCATGCCGTGCTTACGAGAACGGCCTCGGCGACTCCCTGACGGAAGCCCTCACCGACGCGGCGGTCCGGGCAGGCCTCACTGAACGCGAGGCCCGCGCCACGATCGCCTCCGCCGACCGCCTCACGTCGAACCGCGGCATCCGCTGACCGCGGCCTGCCCGGAAGCGTCCCGGCATCGCGTGGCGTGCCGGCGATTCCGCTACCGCTTCAGCCGCCACCACCGGCCGGTCTCGTCGGCGCAGGATCAGAGGGGAACGCAGAGGGCGCGGCTCCGATTCGGAGCCGCGCCCTCTGGCCTGCTACTTCTCTGACCTGCAAGCGGTGGGTGTGGGATTTGAACCCACGGTGACTCGCGCCACGACGGTTTTCAAGAGCGTCAAGCGTGCAGTGTATGCGTCCTGGTCAGGAGCAGTTTCGACTGCCGCGAGGGTACTGTTGGCCCACACATGGCCCACGGGCACCGCAGGGTCCCTTGCCGTCCCTCTGAAGCGCACTGACGGAACGCACTCGAACACGTGGCCCACGTCAATCGCCCATGCGGCCAGCCTCAAAGGAAAGCTTGGAGAAAGCTCTGCTGCGGTCGGCAGCAGATGCGGAGCCCTCCGTCCTGAAGTAGCCTTATTTCAGATGCTGTTCCTGCGCATACAGCCACGCTGGCCTGTACATACAGCCGGAACTGTCTCCGGGCCCCAGATAGCAGATTCCTCAGTTGAAGCCGCAATCTAAGGTAGCGGCCGGGTGGTAGCTATCTGGCTGCTACAAAGGAGAACATCATGGCGAATCTCGTGCCAGACAATGGTGCCGGGGAAGATATAGGTCAGGCAGGTGGAGTTCGGTTCATCGTCGACCCGAGTGGGGCACCGGTTCAATACAGGCTCTGGGAGAGAATCGTAAACGGATTTAGCAGTGCACCGGCTTATAGCAAGGGTGGGCTGTTCACATCCACCACTCCCGTGACCAAGGCCGTGCCAAAGGGATCGCTGTACCAGGCCCGTTTGAGGCGCGAGAGCGATGGACCCAATGGCCCCGTGCTAGGTAAGCTCGACATGCCCGTACTGGATAGAGTGGGCCGCAAAAATTACCTCACTGCGTGCGCTGAGAAGCCTATGGTCGACATAAAGCCTGGCGGAACGTTTGTATCGTTCGCGTTCGCGACCAGTACGGGCACCATGGCTCGCGTTCAGCTCGGAGCCAATGCACCCGAGCTTGTAGGGGGAGCCCAATTTCCACGCTTCCATGCTGCGGACGTGTTGGCTAGTGCTGTTTCACTGGAGTCCGACGTGATTCACCGCGTGTCGGTTATGGACGAGTTGACCGACCCAGGAACTACCGATCATGCACCGCTACTGAGCGGCGAAGAGGTGTTCTACACGATCCTCGTCTGGGACGGTGCCGGAAACTGGGACGTGCTCTGGTCCAAGACTGGTAGCGCCCCGGCGGCGACACCGGAAAAGATCAAGCTACTGGATCGCGTTGTGCGCGCCCGTATAGACCGGCTGTACTGCTTCGAGGACAGTGATTCCGAAACGTTCGGAGAGGCGGATTTCTGGCTACGAGTCAAAGATGACACGGGTGCCGAACAGAAGAAGAAACTGCGCTGGAATCCAATGGCTAGCAATTCCTTCGCTCCCCCGATCGCTCCGGCTACTACGGAGATCAAGATAAACCCACCGAATGCGCGTAAGGAGGTCACCGTACGCGTAACGGCGTGGGAAGATGACGAGGGATCCGTAAACGATGTAAGCGACACCGCCGCCACAGTACCTAGCGTGCAACCGCTTCACTTCCCGCTAGGTGAAGGGAATGAACGCATACCAGAGAAAGTATTTACGCTGGACAGCACTAGTACGGGTGGTGACGACATTCTGAAATTCCAAGCAACGATCGCCTACTCGGTCGACTACACCTGATACTGCGGGCTGTAGATTCCTTCACCCCTTGCGGGAACTCATCTGCGGCGGCGTCGCCACACAGCGGAACCCGGTGTCATCATCGTGCATCGTGTCGCTGGCATCGTTGGGGATGGCAGGTACTCCCCGGAACAGAGGGCTCGTGAACGCGCTTCCTCGGAGTTCGTAGCGACCGGGCGTTGTCGCGGTTGCGAGCCACTCCCACACGTTGCCCACCATGTCGTAGACCCCGTAGGACGAGACTCCGCTGTGGTACCGGGACACGGACGTTGTGCGCTCCACGCCGGTCTCTCGGACGTTGCACTTTGCGGCAGTCTTCTGGTCACCCCACGGGAAAGTACGGCCGGAGGTGCCTCGCGCCGCTTTCTCCCACTGTTCGGCTGTTGGCAGCGACTTCCCCGCCCACGTTGCGTACGCGTGCGCGTCTCGCCAAGTCACGTGCACCACGGGGTGGTCGTACAGCTCACGAGGGCATCGGCCGTTCTCCCAGTGCTCAGGCGTGGGGTGCCGAGTGGCCGCGCAGAATCGTGCATAGTCGGCGTTGGTCGTCGGGAAAGTGTCTATGTGGAATTCGTCGACCCACACGGGTTCGTCGTCCTCTCCCGACAGGAAGATTCCTTCAGGGACATGCGCCATGAGCTTGCCGTCACCGGGATGCTTCACGTACTCGCCGCTGCTCGTCTGGTCTTCGTCGGGTTCGATGACTGCGTGAGCGGGGACGTCGTCCGCCGCCAGGATGCCGACGAACCGGCCCTGGGCATCCTGGTCAGCCTTAGCGAGCAAGGTATCCAAGGCCGCTTGGTTCACCATGCGCAGGGAGGCTTGCTCGCCGTCCGCCTCCCACCGGGAGACGATGCGGTCGGATACTCCCAGCTTCTCGGCGAACTCCATGAGGCTCATGCGCACAGCTTCGCGCAGGGCCTTGACCTCACGTCCGGTCCATTTCGTAACGAGTGGCATGGGCTACCTCTGTCGTGAGTCGCCGCCCCTGGTGAAGGACGGCGGCACGGCCTACAGACGCTCGCCGGGGATACCGGCGTAGGCGTCACGCAGCGCTGCGAGCACGGGGTGGTCATGCGGGAACTGCACGTCATCGAGCGCGCTGACTGAGCGCACGCCGATCGTCACGTTCGTTGCGAATGCCGCCGCCATGTTCGGGACATCGGCGAGCGTCACCGGGGTGGTGATCTGCTTCGGAGCAGCAAAGGATCTACATGATCCCGCCCTTCTCCGTCCAGCCTTGGAAGCTCTCTCCCTCCGTTTGGACGGAGGGAAGGCCGCGGAGAACACGGCGCGGCGCAAGCGCATGGTCCTGAGCAACGTGCTGCGCTACACAGTCGAGGAGAAAGGGCTACTCGCGTCCAATCCGCTTCCCCGTGTGGACTGGACGCCACCCGAGAACGATGACGAAATCGACTTCCGGTACGTACCGGATCCGAGTCTGGCGAGGTCTCTACTAGGAGCCGTCCGCGATTCTGGGCCGCGCGGACAACACCTGCACGCGTTCTTCGGGTGCCTCTACTACGCAGCCATGCGCCCTGGTGAGATCGTCGCGCTCACGGAATCGGACTGCACCCTGCCACCCAACTCACCTGAGTCCGTGAAGGAGTGGGGCGAACTGCTGCTCGGAGAGAGCCGTCCCGAAGTGGGCAGCGGGTGGACGGATGACGGCACGTCGTACGAGAAACGCGGCCTGAAGAGGCGTAAGCGCGGTGCGACGCGGACCGTGCCCATCCCGCCCGTACTCGTGCATCTGCTCCGTGAGCACATCACGCGATACGGCACGGCTGACGACGGCCGATTGTTCCGGGCTGCGCGGGGAGGTCGTGTCCCTTCCACCGAGTACTGCGACATCTGGGAGAGAGCGCGGAAGGCGGTGCTGTCGCCCCGTGAGGTGAAATCGGAACTGGCCGCTGTGCCGTACTCACTCCGGCACGCCGGCGTCTCCCTCTGGATCAAATCAGGGGTGGACCCCGCAGAGGTCGCCGCGCGCGCTGGCCACAGCATCGCAGTGCTGTACCGCTTCTACGCGAAGATCCTCAAGGGAGGTCAGCAGCACTCCAACGACCTGATCTCCCGCGCGCTCGACTCCTGATCCTGGCCCACAGATGGCCCATACGCACTGGTCAGAACTGGGATACGGGCGAGAAAGGGTGAGACAGCCCGAACGCGAAAGGGGTGCTCCGGCGACCGGAGCACCCCTTCTGACCAGCAACTAAGCTGACCTGCAAGCGGTGGGTGTGGGATTTGAACCCACGGTGACTTGCGCCACGACGGTTTTCAAGACCGTTCCCTTAGGCCGCTCGGGCAACCCACCCACGCCCCGCCTCACCTGCTGCGGAGCGGCTACAGACTACCGGGCCCGCGTCCCCGGGCGCAGCAGCGTTCCGAGGACGGTGGGAGGTTCGGGCCGAGCGGGGTCAGCTGTCGCCCTTGCGTTCGCCCAGAACCAGCTCCACCTTGTGGGACTCTCCGTCGCGTTCGTAGGTCATCGTGACCTTGTCACCCGGCTTCTTGGTCCAGATCTCGCTGATCAGGGTGGGGCCGCTGTCGATCGGCTTGCCGTTGAACGTGGTGATGACGTCGCCCGGCTTGAGCCCGGCCTTCGCCGCCGGTCCGTCCGGGGTCACCGCCGGGGTGCCGCCGGAGCCCTCCTCGGTGATCCGGGCGCCGGAGCCCTGGTCCGACATGTCGACCGTCGCGCCGATGACCGGGTAGACCGGCTGGCCCGTCTTGATCAGCTGCTCGGCGACGGTCTTGGCCTGGTTGATCGGGATGGCGAACCCGAGGCCGATCGAGCCGGCCTGGGTCTGGCCGAAGCCGCCGTTGCCCGCCGACTGGATGGCCGAGTTGATGCCGATGACCGCGCCGCGCGAGTCCAGCAGGGGGCCGCCGGAGTTGCCCGGGTTGATGGACGCGTCGGTCTGCAGCGCGCTCATGTAGGAGTTGTTGCCGCTCGACCCGTCGCCGGACGCGACCGGCCGGTTCTTCGCGCTGATGATTCCGGTGGTGACGGTGTTCGACAGCCCGAAGGGGGCGCCGATGGCGATGGTCGAGTCGCCGACCGCGACCTTCTCCGAGTCGCCGAGAGCCAGCGGGTCGACGCCGGAGGGGGCGTTCTTCAGCTTGAGGACGGCCACGTCGTAGCCCTGCGCCCGGCCGACGACCTCGGCGTCGTACTTCTTGCCGTTGGAGAAGATCGCCGACAGGGTGCCGCCCTCGGCCGCGGAGGCGACAACATGGTTGTTGGTGAGGATGTGGCCCTCCTTGTCGTAGACGAAGCCGGTTCCCGTTCCGCCCTCGCCCTCACCCTCGGAGCCTTCGATACCGCCGCCGCCCGACTTGGCTTCGATGGTGACCACGCTGGGCAGCGCGTTCGCGGCGACCGCGGCGACCGTCCCCGGGTCGCGCTTGAGGTCCTGCGGGCTGGCCGCGGAGACCGTGGTGGAGCTGGAGCTGCCGTCGGCGCGCTCGGCCGCCCAATAGCCGATGCCACCGCCGACACCACCGGCGACGAGCGCCGCGGCGAGCACCCCCGCCGCCAGCCCGCCCGCACGCCGGCGCCGGGGCTCGTGCGCCGGGACCGGCGCACCCCAGGCGGGTCCGCCGCCGCTGCCGCCCCCGTAAGAGGGGAGCGTGGGCGGCGGCGGGGGCCAGTCCGCGCCGGCCTGCTGCGCGCCCGCGGGAGCGGCGGCCGGAGGAGCAGGTGTCTCCCCGCCGTGGCCGTGGGCCGGTGCCGCCGCGGGCTCGGGCCGCGGGGCGTGCCCGGGCTGCTCCGCGGAGGCCGCCGGCTCATGGGCGGGCGGGGCGGAATGGGAGGGGACAGAAGCAGAGGGGGAACCGGCGGACCCGTGTGCCGCGTCCTGCGGCCCCTCTCCGGGCCCGGGAGACGTCGATCCCTCGGGAGCGGCGCCCGGCACAGGAGGTACGGACGGGGCGGCAGGGACCGCGTTGCCCTCGTTCTCGGTGCTCACAGCTCTTTCTCCTCAGGTTCCACGTCGGTCTCCGGCGAGCGGCGGGGTCCGCACGGGCCGGCAGTACGTCACGTCATGACTTCCGCTGTGCAAGTGTCCGCGGCCAGCTTTTACCACTGCACGTCAGGCCACTGTAAGCAGGACCTGTGTGTATTCCGGCAATCCTTTACTTCCGACAATAAGGGCGCACTTCCACGGCGCCCTCCGGGGTCGTTCCGTCGGGTCATTCCCTCGGGTCCTCCCCGACGGACCGCCTCTCCTCGCCGACCGCGTCCACAGGGTGCCGGACGTTGTCCGACACCCTGCACGCCGCCTACCCCGCGGCGATGACACCATGACGCGGTGACCCAAGCACGGCAGCACAGCATTCAGGTCGTCGCACACCGCGGTGCCTCCGAAGACGCCCCCGAGCACACCCTGGCCGCCTACCGGAAGGCGATCGAGGACGGCGCGGACGCCCTCGAGTGCGATGTACGGCTCACCGCCGACGGTCATCTGGTGTGCGTCCACGACCGCCGGGTGAACCGCACGTCCAACGGGCGGGGTGCGGTCTCGGCCCTGGAGCTCGCGGATCTCGCGGCGCTCGACTTCGGTTCGTGGAAGGACGCGGCGGAGAGCCCCGACTGGAAGGACCCGTCCCTCACCTCCGTGCTCACGCTGGAGCGGCTGCTGGAACTGGTGGCGGACGCGGGACGCCGTGTCGAGCTGGCCATCGAGACCAAGCACCCCACACGCTGGGCGGGACAGGTGGAGGAGCGGCTGCTCCAGTTGCTTGGACGGTTCGGGCTGGCCGCGCCGGCGTCGCCCACCGACTCCGCGGTCCGGGTCATGAGCTTCTCGGCCCGCTCCCTGAGCCGGATCTCCGCAGCCGCGCCGACGCTCCCCACCGTGTACCTGATGCAGTTCATGACCCCGCGGATGCGCGACGGACGACTGCCCGCCGGTGCGCGGATCGCCGGTCCGGGCATTCGCGTCGTACGCAACCACCCGAGCTACGTCGCCAGGCTGCACCGCGCGGGCCACCCCGTCCATGTCTGGACCGTCAACGAGCCGGAGGACGTCGAGCTCTGTGCGCGGCTCGGCGTGGAGGCCATCATCACCAACCGCCCCAAGCAGGTGCTCGAACAGCTGGGCCGCCTCTGATCCGGCTCGCCCGGCCTCGGGACCTCGGCCTTCGGAGCGCCTCGCGGGGAGTGCACCGGCGCGTTCGGCGCGTAAGCGATCGTGTCGAGTACGTCACTGCTCCACCCTTGGCCGGTTTCCGGTCCAGTCCATTGGGGCATTCACACCGTGGCGTGGGGCAAAGGAGGTCTCGGGGGTGGCGTTTGTGGTGGCACAGGAGGTGCCCACGTCGTCGAGCATGGCCGTACCCCATGGCCCTGCGGGCGTGGGTGAGGCGCGACACAGGATGCGCGAACAGCTGAACCGCAGTGGTGTTCCGGAAACGGTCGTCGACGACGCAGTGCTGATCCTTTCCGAGCTGCTGAGCAACGCCTGCCGGCACGGCAGGCCGTTGGGGAACGGGGACGCGGGAGACGGTGACGTACGGGCCGCGTGGCGTGTCGACAAGGCGGGGCGGCTCACGGTCGAGGTGACGGACGGAGGCGGTCCGACCCGCCCTGTTCCGGCCACGCCCTCGGTCACCGCACGGGGTGGCCGCGGGCTCAACATCATCACGGCGCTGGCGCAGGAGTGGGGAGTGCGTGACAGCGCGGCCGGTGAGGTCACCGTCTGGGTGATCGTCACGGAAGGGCACCGCCGCGAGGATTTCGCTACGCGCGTCGGCGGTCCCGCGTTCGACTTCGCGGACGCTTTCGACGATCTCGACTGACGTCTTCCCGCAGGGCTTTCGGCCCGTCCACGCGTCGGAGCGAGCCGGGCCGGGGGAGGCCCGCAGCCGGTGCCGGTGCCGGAGCGAACGCGCCGCGCCGGTACGGCTTCTGCGGTTCCGGCAACGCCGGCCGTTCGAGCAGTTCCAGCGGAGCCGGCAGCGGCAAAGGGTCGGCGGCCCGGCAGCTTCAAAGGCTCCTTCGGCTCCGGTGACCTACGGCTCCGGCAGGCCCATCGCCATCGGAAGCTCCGGGAGCTTCGTCAACTTGGGCGGCAACGGCGACTTCGACGACCTCCGCGGCGTGGACTTCCGGGGCGCCTCGCCCCGCTGCTCCCCCACGGAGGCGGCGTACGGCTAGGCTCGCGCCCGACACAGCACCGCCGCAATCGGGAGAAAGCCACACCATGGCCAAGAAGCGCCCCCAGACGAAGGCGACGAAGCCTCAGCTCAGGAACGGGGCCCGCACCGCAGGCGTCGACGAGCCGGTTCCGGTGGTGGGAGCCCGCGAGCCCTGCCCCTGCGGCTCCGGCCGCCGCTACAAGGCATGTCACGGCCGGGCTGCGTCCCACGCCGTGACGGAGCTGGTCCAGCGCCCCTTCGAGGGGCTGCCGGGAGAGTGCGACTGGGTGGCCCTGCGTGAGCTGGTGCCCGCCGCGACCGTCGAACTCACCCTGAAGGGCGGCCTTCCCGAGGGCGTGCCCTCCGTGACGCTCGCGACGGTACTGCCCATGGCATGGCCGGCCCTGCGGCGCGACGACGGCTCCGTCCTCCTCGGCCTGCAGAACGACACCCCCTCCGGCGATCTCAGCCGCGACCTCGCCGGAACGCTCCAGCGGGCGCTCACCGCCCAGCCCGGCACCCCGGTCACCGCCGCCACCGCACCGGCCGACGGCGTGCGGCTGCAGGACCTGCTCGACCCGGACGCCGCTTTCGAGCCGACCGTCCACTCCGGTTTCGAGTTCTGGGTCCCGGCCTCGGCCGAGCAGGCCTCCCCCGAGGTGGCCGCCTCCCTCGAACGCGCCAACGCCGCAGCGATCCCGACAGTGAAGCTCTCGGGCGTCGACGCCGCCTACTGGTGCGAGACCCCGGAGAAGAACCACCTCCGCTGGGTCATGCCGCACCCCGAGGAGCAGCTGCTCGACGCACTGGCCAGGCTGCACGCGGCCGGCACCTCGTCGCTGGGTGAAGGGACCCGTCTGGTGGGCTCCTTCCGGGCGCACGGGCTGATGGTTCCGGTGTGGGACCTGCCGACCACGATGGGCGCCGAGGACTGCGAGAAGCCCGCCGCCGAGTTCGCCGAGCGGCTGGCCGCCGCGCTGGAGAGCGACGCCCCGCTCACCGCCGAGGAACGCCGGGCGCGCGGCGGTCTCACCAACCGCCAGGTGACGCTCAGCTGAGAGTGACGATTACCGGTGCGCACCGGGTGACACCTGTCACAAGTCACTCATTCGGAAGGTAAATCCCTGTCCGAATACGAGAGATCGAATTTGCGAACCGCAGATCTCTTGTTACCGTTCTAGAAGCCCGGTCGCTGGTGCATCCCCCGTCGCCAGCGATCGGGCGTTTCCATTTCCCGGACGCCTCCGGCGTCTCAACGGCCCGTGAACTCTTGGGAGTTGCTCCCGGAGCGGAGCAGCAGCGGCCCGTCTCCCGTTCCGTCGTGAACGGCGAACTCGGCGATCGCCCGGTAGTCGGAAGCGCTGCCGACCGAAGGCTCACGAGGAGTTTCACACGTACGTGGCTCATCGCCCGCCTCGACCTTGCAGTTGGTCTGCACAGTGCGTCCGTCCGGTGCCATCAGAGCGAGTACGGACGTCAATTCCTCACCGGTCGCATTGCGGTAATAGGTGCGGCCCCAGGTCCGGCCGCCCCGCGTGAGCACACAGGTCTGCGCCTCGACGCCGCCGGCAGAGGCGAGTTCCGGCCCACATCGGGAGTCCGTCCGCGGGACCGCGTCATCGTCGCCGCCGGTCTCTTCGCGCCCCGACGCCGCGGCCTCGGCAGGCTCGTCCCTGGCGCCGGCGGCGCCGGCCGCTCCCATGTCGTCGCCATCGGACGCCTCGAGCCCCGACAGCAGACCGGGTGCGGTCGCTCGCCGGTCCTTCGCGTCGTCGGCAGGGGCAGTTCCCGTTCCGTTCGCCGGTCGCGGCCCCGCCGGTCCGGCCGACGCGACGATCGGTACCAGCGTGGCCGTCACCACCACGGCGGCGAGCCCGAACATGCGGAGATTCATGGGCCACCAGCCGACTGCGGAGGTTCGGACACGACTGCCCGAAGATATCGGCGGACCGAGACCACCCGGCCGCCGCGCGCCCATGTCCGTGCCGGTTCGGCCCACCTCTTACCCGTACGAGTGACGAGCCGGGCCCGACGCGGCAGTGCGAGCCGGGCCCGACGTGGCAGCCGTGGCGGCCGCCTGCGCGGCCCGTTCGTGACCGCGCAGGCGGGCCGGTGTTCCAGTAGGTGAGCCGGCTGCCGGTGTTCAGTACGTGAGCCGGCTGCCCTCTCCCGCCTCCGGCGGATAGAGCCCGCTGCCGGGCGCACTGCTCGCGCTCGCCTCGACAAGAGCGTCCACGACCGCCTCGACGTCGGGCAGCCACGGTGCCGCTGAACCGGGAAGCGGCGCCCGCTCCCACCGCACCTGACCGGTTCCGGTCTCCGAGGGGGGCAGCACCAGATAGCCGCCACTGCCGTGGAAGCGCAGTGAACTGGGCACGCAGTCCTTGACGAAGAGCAGCTCGCCGAGTTGCTCCAGGGTGTAAGGGGCCACGAGCAACGACCAGCGGGTGGGGGTGGCGACCACCGGTCCCAGTCGCATGTCCATCCGGTCCAGCACCGACAGCGCACGCGCTGCGGCCACCGCGGGAAGGCTCACGGCACAGGGCGCGCGGCCTTCGCCGGAGCCCGCGGCCCGGGACGGGCCACCGGTGGCCAGCATGATCGGGGCGGTCGGCCGGTTGGTCCACCACCAGCGGATCATCCGCTCGTCGGTGGTCGCGGCGAGGAGGCCGGGATCGAAGGGGTGGGCGCCGGGGACGACGCACTCCGGATCGGGGCAGGCGCACCCGCGGTCGCCGCCGTTTCTGCCACGGCCCTCGGACCGGTCGCCACCGGCCGATTTCAGTCCTGCACCGGGGAGCACGGGCCATTGCCACTCGGCGGCGAAGGTCAGCGCCGCTTCAAGCTGATCAGGCCCCTTCTTGCGCCGGTACCGGAGCCTGCGTCGCCTTCCGAGGATCTCGCGCATGAGCGCTCGTTCCTTTCCGTTGAACGCCGGGGTCCACATCACATCTGTGTGCAGCTCATTACTGTGCGTACAAGTGCGCGTACTGATCGGCGTCATCGCCCCTTGCCGCCGGCATGGGCGGGCCCCCGGTTTCGCCGGCGACAGGATCGTCGCCCGAGGGCCGAACGTGGGCTGTAGTCCATTAAACGTGTGGCGAGGGGTGGCGCGCGCCTGGCGCTTGCTGTCCCGCTGTACTTCTTCCCCGCCACTCGGGGATGAGGCGCGGCCTCCGGCTGTTAGGACGCCGGGGCCCGCGGCCAGGTTCCGGGGCGCTTTCAACTGCCCCTGGTCATCACCGTTTACGTACCCAGCACGCTTGCAATGACGCTTTCCCCCCGGGCCTTCGCCCTGGGGGACCCCCTGCCGAACGCCCTCAGTCGACCTCAATCGGCCGCCATCGGGTGCATTTTTCGGCCAAGTTAACGGGTACGCCCATATCGCCCGGACACCACCAATCCCACCGGGACAGTGCTGGACATCACCTTACGTGTGCGTGTAGATGTGGATGCACTGATAGCGGCGCAGAATGACATGGGGGTTTGCGATGCTATTGAGCGAAACGCACCTGCCGGAAAGCCGGCTGCCATGAGCGCCCCTCACCTGCCGAAAGTGGCTGGAATCGACTCAACTGTTCCTGCCCCCGCGCACACTCCCTCAACCCTGCCCCCCGTCCCCGCCGCGCCCCCCGCGGCCGGAGCGGTGCTTCAGGACCGCCTGGCCGGCTGGGTCTCGGACCTCACCACACTCCACGAACTCACCGAGCGGCTGATCAGAACCGGCACCCTCGACGACGCACTCGAGGAACTGCTCGGCGCGGGCGCCGCACTCGTCGGAGCCCGCCGCGGCCTGGTCGCCCTCGAACCGCGCCGGGACGCCGCCCGCGACAGCCCGCTCGACGACGACCGCGGGCCCGGCCTCGCAAGGGGCCTCGGACTCAGCCGCTCCGACCTCGGCCACATCGAGACGGTCCCGCGCGGCGCGACGGCGTACGGCCGCATCCTCGAAAGCGGCCGCTCCGGTGTCCCGGGGCCCGTCGCCCATCCCGACCTGCTCGGCGACGACTCGCTCCACCCCCTGCACCGCGAGGTCGCCGTCCGCCTCGGCTATGCGGCCAGTTACACAGTGCCGCTGGCGACAGAGGATTCCGGCACACTCGGCGCGGCCGTCTGGCTCTACGACGAACCGGCCGCACCCGTCGAGCGCCAGTGCCACCTGGTCGGGCTCTACATGCGCTCCGCCACCGACCACCTGGCCCGCCTGCTCGAACTGGAACAGGCGCGTGCGACCGTCGCGACCGTCGCCGAGGAGTTGCTGCCCAGCAGACTGCCCCGGGTGCCCGGCGTCCAGCTCGCCGCCCGGCATCACAGCGGCCCTCGCGGCGGCGGCGACTGGTACGACGCGCTGCCGCTGCCGGAGGGAGCCCTCGGACTCGCGGTCGGCTCGGTCAGCGGCTGCGGTCCCAGCGCGCTCGCCGCGATGGGCAGGCTGCGGGCCTCTCTGCGGGCGTACGCGGTGATGGAGGGTGAGGATCCGGTCGCGGTCCTCTCCGACCTCGAACTGCTGCTGCGTCTCACCGAGCCCGCGCGCACGGCGACCGCTCTCTTCGCCTACGCCGAACCCGCCGAGCGAAAGATCGTGCTGGCCGGCGCCGGGCACACGCCACCACTGGTGATCGGCGACCGGCGCACCGAGTTCGTCGAGACGTCGCTGTCGGCTCCGCTGGGAATGCTCGCCTGCTGGGAGGCGCCGAGCGTCGAACTCCGCCTCCAGCCGGGAGAAACGGTGCTGCTGTACACGGACGGACTGCTGCGGCGCGCCGGCGACCCCATGGACCGCGCCTTCGCCCGGCTCCACGCCGCCGCGGCGGGCGTTCCGCGAGCGCTGCGCGGCGACCCTGCGGCGATCGCCGACCACGTCCTCGGGGCGGTGCTCCCCGACGGACCGGGCAGCACCGGCGACGGGGAGGACATCGTCCTGCTCGTTGCCCGATTTGACTGATTTCTCACACGCTTTCCGGCCTCTTCCGGTCACACATACGATGGAAGCGTCCCCTCGCCGACCCGGCGGAGGGGGCAAGGTGTCGTAAACGGTCAAGGCCGACAAGCCCAGGAGGCAGACGTGGCTGAGGAGCTCACCCCGGCGGAAACCGATCTTGCTGCGGACGCAGCAGGCGCGGAGGGCGAGGAGCAGCCGATCAAGCAGCGCAAGAACGGCCTGTACCCGGGCGTGTCCGACGAGCTGGCCGAGAACATGACCACCGGCTGGGCCGACACCGAACTGCACGGTCTCGAGCCCATCGCCCAGGCCGCGCACACCGCGGCCCGCCGTTCCGCACTCTCGGCACGGTTCCCGGGCGAGCGACTGGTCGTCCCCGCGGGCAACCTGAAGACCCGCTCGAACGACACCGAGTACAGCTTCCGCGCCTCGACCGAGTACGCGTACCTGACCGGCGACCAGACCGAGGACGGCGTCCTGGTGCTGGAGCCCAGGGGCGAGGGCCACGTCGCCACGATCTACCTCCTGCCGCGCTCCAACCGTGAGAACGGCGAGTTCTGGCTGTCGGGCCAGGGCGAGCTGTGGGTCGGCCGCCGCCACTCCCTCGCGGAGGCCGAGCAGCTGCTGGGCATTCCCGCCGAGGATGTCCGGGAGCTGGCCGCCAAGCTGAGCGAGGCCACCGGTCCGGTACGGGTCGTCCGTGGCCACGACGCCTCCATCGAGGCCGCTCTGACCGACAAGGTCACCAAGGAGCGCGACGAGGAGCTGCGCGTCTTCCTCTCGGAAGCCCGCGCCGTCAAGGACGACTTCGAGATCGGCGAGCTCCAGAAGGCGTGCGACTCCACCGCCCGCGGCTTCGAGGACGTCGTCAAGGTCCTCGACAAGGCTCAGGCCACCAGCGAGCGCTACATCGAGGGCACCTTCTTCCTGCGCGCCCGGGTCGAGGGCAACGACGTCGGCTACGGCTCGATCTGCGCCGCCGGCCCGCACGCGACCACCCTGCACTGGGTGCGCAACGACGGCCCCGTCCGCTCCGGCGACCTGCTGCTGCTCGACGCCGGCGTGGAGACCCACACGCTCTACACCGCGGACGTCACCCGCACGCTGCCCATCAGCGGCCGGTACACCGAGATCCAGCGCAAGATCTACGACGCCGTGTACGAGGCCCAGGAGGCCGGTATCGCGGCCGTCAGGCCCGGCGCCAAGTACCGCGACTTCCACGACGCCTCGCAGCGGGTGCTCGCCGAGAAGCTCGTCGAGTGGGGTCTGGTCGAGGGCCCCGTCGAGCGGGTGATCGAACTGGGCCTGCAGCGGCGCTGGACGCTCCACGGCACCGGCCACATGCTCGGCATGGACGTCCACGACTGCGCCGCCGCGCGCACGGAGGCGTACGTCGACGGCACCCTCGAGCCGGGCATGTGCCTCACCGTCGAGCCCGGTCTGTACTTCCAGGCCGACGACCTGACCGTGCCCGAGGAGTACCGCGGCATCGGCGTCCGCATCGAGGACGACATCCTCGTCACCGAGGACGGCAACAGGAACCTCTCCGCCGCGCTGCCGCGTCAGGCGGACGAGGTGGAGGCCTGGATGGCCTCGCTCCAGCAGAGCTGATCCGACCGCAAACCCCCGGGTGAGGGCGCGCTGCTCATGACACGCCGAGCAGCGCGCCCTCACGCCATTTGAGGATCTTGTCGAAGCTGACCACGGCACCGCGCCCGGGCCTGTTGCGGACGTGGACATGATCGGCGAGCTGCTCGATCAGGCACAGACCTCGGCCACTCTCGGCATGGCCAGGGGCAGGCGCGGCGCTGTGGCCACGCAGGGTGGCGCCGCCGACGGGAAAGCCCGGGCCCGAATCGGCCACCTCGATGCGGCACTTCTCGCCGTCCAGGTAGGCCGTCACGCGGTAGTCCCCCGACGCTTCGTCGGTGTCCCGGTCGCCGCCGTGCTCGACGGCGTTGGCGCATGCCTCGGTCAGCGCGACCGACAAGTCGTAGGAGATGTCCGGATCGACGCCAGCGGTCTCCATGGTGCCCAGCAACAGACGCCGTGCGAGCGGCACGCTCGCAGCCTCGCGCCGCAAATGGAGGGACCACCAGATGCTCATGCTCCAGCCTCCTGGCCGCGGCTCGACATACCGATACGTATTGCCCCAAGGCACGCTGCGTAAGCACATCGTCGTGCTGACGGCCCTCATTCGGCGGATGCGCGTTCCGCGCCCACCGGTGTATGTCGGCAAAGGGGATCTTCCGGACCTGCCCTACGGGCGTCGGCACCGCAGTGCGATGATGAGCCGGCCATGTCGTCCATACGCCAAGCACGCGCCGGAGCCGGTCTGCGGCTGCTGAGGGCCGCGGTGTTCACCGCGGTCTGCGTCGTGCTGTCCGGGACGGGACATGTGCTCGCCGCCTGCCGGGCGGTCCCCCTGTGGACTTTGGCCCTCGGCCTCATCGGGGTCTTCGTCGTCGTCCTGCCGTTCACCGGCAGGGAGCGTTCGCTGCCCGCCATCGCCGGAGTGCTCACCGCCGGGCAGCTCGCCCTGCACACGCTCTTCGCCACCGGCCAGGGTCATCTGCGGCTGGCGCCGACGGCCGACGACGCCCTGATGAGACTGGCGGCGAAGCTGGTGTGCGGAGCGGGGGCCTCCGCCATGAGCCCCGCGGAAGCCCGCCGCATCGTCACCATGGCGGGCATCGATCCGGCCGCCCACACGGCACACACGCACACCGCCCAGGCGGTGGCCACGCCGGAACTGCTGCCCTCGCTGCCCATGCTGCTCGGGCACCTGCTGGCGGCCGTCGCGACCGGACTGCTGATGCGCCGCGGCGACGCGGCGCTGTCACGGCTGATCCGGCTGTCGGCAGACTCGGCCCACGAGATCGTGCAGATCGCGTGGTTGCGCCCGTTGCGGGCCGCGATGGTCCTGGTGCGCGCCCTGCGGGCCGGTCTTCAGCAGACACCGGGCGCCGGGCCGGGCCTCGTGCCGCCGGTGGACGGACCTCCCCTGCCCGCTGCGGGTCAGGAACTCCAGCACACGGTGATCAGGCGCGGGCCGCCGCCCGTATTCGTCCTCAGCGCCTGACGCGGCCCCTCGACGGGAGTGGTGCCGCGGTGCCCGCGCACACCCGCGCGTTGCCGGCACACCTCACTTCTCTCCACCGCGGAGCTTTCTGTCATGAACGTTTCCCGTATCGCCGCCGCGTCCGCCGTCGCCGCCACCTCGGTGCTGATGTTCTCCGGCGCCGCCTTCGCGCACGTCGGCGTCCAGCCGCAGGGCGAGGCCGCCAAGGGCGGTTACGCGGTCGTCAACGTCAAGGTGCCGAACGAGCGCGACAACGCCTCGACCGTGAAGGTCGAGATCAACCTGCCGGCCGAGCACCCCCTGTCGTCCGTGATGCCGCAGCCCGTGCAGGGCTGGAAGGTCACCGTCGACAAGTCGAAGCTGGACAAGCCCCTCGAGGTGCACGGCAAGCAGATCACCGAAGCCGTCACCAAGGTCACCTGGACCGCCGACGGCGGCAAGATCGGACCGGGCCAGTTCCAGCAGTTCCCGCTCTCCCTCGGCCCGCTGCCCGAGGACGCCGACCAGATGGTGTTCAAGGCCATCCAGACGTACGACAACAAGGAGGTCGTGCGCTGGATCGAGGAGCCGGTGGAGGGTGGCGAGGAGCCCGAGGCCCCCGCTCCCGTCCTCAAGTTGTCGGCAGCCGGCGACGACCACCACGGCGCGGGCGCGACCGGTGCCGCCGCCGGGGACGACGCCAAGGCCTCGGACCACGAGGAGAAGGACGCCACGTCCTCCGCTTCCACCTCCGCCGACAGCAGTGACTCCACCGCCCGCATCCTGGGTGTCGTCGGCATTCTCGTCGGCGCCGCGGGCGTGGCCTTCGGCGTGCTCGCCGGACGCCGCCGCTCGGCCTGACCGGCCCCGTACCGAACCGCTTTGAAAGAGAACCCCATGCACAACCCCAAGAGCGACGGGGAGCCCCGCCGCAGCCGGCGAGCGCCGCTGGTCGCGGCGCTCGCCGTCACGGCCGCGTTCGCCGTGGCGGCGGGCGTCGCCGTCACCCAGAACGACTCCGGTGACGACAGCCCCGTCAGTCAGGTCTCCGCGGAAGCGAAGACGAAGGCCGCGACGGTGCTCACGCAGCCGTACACCAAGCCCGATCTCGTGCTGACCGACACCAGCGGCAAGAAGTTCGACCTGCGCGAGCGGACCAAGGGCCGGCCGACGCTGATCTACTTCGGCTACACACACTGCCCCGACGTCTGCCCCCTGACGATGAGCAACCTCTCCATCGCCAAGAAGCAGCTGCCCAAGGCAGACCAGGACAAGCTCCAGGTCGTCTTCATCACCACCGACCCGGAGCGGGACACCGCGGCCGAGCTCGCCAAATGGCTGCCCAGCGCGGGTGACCCGTCCTTCATCGGACTGACCGGCGACTTCCCGACCATCCAGGCGGGAGCGCGTCAGATCGGCATCGGCATCGACGCCCCGAAGAAGGAGAAGAACGGCACCGTCGTGTCCATGCACGGCGCCCAGGTCGTCGCCTTCTCCCCGAAGACGGACCAGGGCTACGTGCTGTACGGCGAGGACACCACGGCGGACGAATGGGCGGCGGACCTGCCGAAGCTGATCAAGGGCGAGAAGCCGTGACCCGACGCGTCCGTACCGCCGTCGCCGCCGTCGGGCTGGGCGTGGGCCTGGCCCTCGCGGGCTGCTCGTCCGACAGCGGGCCCGAGTTGAAGGTCAGTGGCGGCTTCGTGCCGCAGCCCGTCGGTGACATGGCCGCCGGATTCCTGACCGTCGAGAACGACGGCGGCAGCGCGGACAAGCTCACCTCGGTCACCAGCACCATCTCCGACGACGTCACGATCCACGAGACGAAGAACCAGAGGATGCGGGAGGTGAAGTCCTTCGACATCCCGGCCGGCGGCGAGCTCGACCTCGAACGTGGTGGCAACCACATCATGTTCATGGCCCTCAAGCAGCAGCCGAAGCAGGGCGGGAAGGTCTCCGTCGAGCTGCACTTCGAGAAGTCGGACCCGATCAAGGTCGAGCTCCCCGTGAAGGAGACCACCCACAACCCGCAGAAGCACTGAGCATCGAGGGACTGATCAGATGATGACAGCCACCGCCCCGCGCTTCGGACGGTTCCCGGTCCGGGTGCTGCTCGCGGTGACCGTGCTGGTGGGCACGGTTCTCGGCGCGCTGCTGGCCGGCGCGAGCCCAGCGGCGGCCCACGCCGCGCTGACCGGGAGCAACCCGAAGGACGGGGCGGTGGTGGCCACCGCGCCGAAGGAGGTCACCCTGACCTTCTCCGAACAGATCGCCATGGGCGACGACTCGATCCGGGTCCTGGAGCCGAGCGGCAAGCGCGCCGACACCGCCAAGGTCCGCGATCTCGGCACCGGGGGCACCGTCGCCTACGGTGTCGATCTCCACGCCGGCCTGCCCGACGGCACGTATACCGTCGCCTGGAAAGCCGTCTCCGCCGACAGCCATCCGGTCTCCGGAGCCTTCACCTTCTCCATCGGCGCTCCTTCCAGCACCACGGTCGCGCTGCCCGACGAGCAGGCCGGCGGCGGGATCGTCGGCTTCCTGTACGGCGTCGCACGCTACGTCGCGTACGCCGGTTTCGTCCTGCTCGCCGGCGGTGCGGCCTTCGTGCTGCTGTGCTGGCAGCGCGGTGCGGCGGTACGGCCGGTGCAGCGCCTGGTCGTGCACGGCTGGGTGGCCATGACGGCGTCCACCCTCGCCATGCTGCTGCTGCGAGGGCCTTACACCGCCTCCGGCAGCCTCGGCGACGTCCTCGATCTCGGGGCGCTGCCCGCGGTTCTCGAGACCAAGACCGGGGCGGCTCTCGTCTCACGGCTGCTGCTCCTCGGGGCGGCCGCCCTGTTCGTGGCCGTCCTCTTCGGCGCGTTCGCGAAGCGCGAGGACGGGGCCGAGAAGAAGGACCTGAGCTTCGGGCTCGCCATCGGCGGCACGGTCGTCGCGGCCGGCATCGCCGCGACCTGGGCGCTGTCCGAGCACGCGTCGACCGGGATCCAGTCGGCCGTCGCGATGCCCGTCGACGTGCTGCACCTGCTGGCCGTCGCCGTCTGGCTCGGCGGCCTCGCCACGCTGCTGACCGCTCTCTACCGGTCGGCGGCGGTGGAACGCCGCGCGGTCCGGCGGTTCTCCACCGTCGCCTTCACCGGCGTCGTGGTGCTGGCCGCGACCGGGCTGTACCAGTCGTGGCGGCAGGTTGGCTCGTGGTCGGCGCTGACCGGGACGACGTACGGGCAACTGCTGCTGCTCAAGGTGGGACTCGTCGCCGTCATGGTCGGCGTCGCGTGGATCTCCCGGCGCTGGACGGCGCGGCTCGCCGACGTCACGGAGGCCGAGCAGGTGTCCGGGATCGCGGAGGCCGAAGAGACAGCGGAGAAGGACGAGGACGCGGGCGCGTCCGCCGATCCCGCGCGCGAGGCCCAACTCGCCCGGCAGAGGGCCGCCGTGGCGACGGCCGAGCGCAAGCGGAACCGGGACGCCGACCACGAGCGTTCCGGACTGCGCCGTTCCGTGCTGGCGGAAACAGGCGTCGCGGTGGTCCTGCTCGCTGTGACGACCGTGCTCACCTCCACCGAGCCGGGCCGTACGGAGGAGACCGCCAAGGCCGGCGCCGCACAGGCCGCGCCCGCCGCTCCGGCGGGGCCGACAGAGGTCAGGATGCCGTTCGACACGGGCGGCCCCAGCGGCAAGGGAACGGTGCGCCTCAGCCTGGACCCGGCGCTCTCCGGCGCCAACGACATGCACGTGTGGATCGAGTCGCCGGACGGCAAGGCCCTGGACGCCCCGGAGGTGAAGATCTCCTTCACCCTGAAGGCCAAGGAGATCGGCCCGCTGCCCATCACCCCGGACCGCATCACCGCGGGACACTGGACCGCGAGCGCCGTCCAGATCCCGATGCCGGGCGAATGGCAGGTCAAGGTGACCGTGCGGACCTCGGACATCGACCAGACGACCATCGACAAGAACATCAAGATCGGCTGAACCACCGTGACACCCCTGACTCCCGCGAGCGGCGCCTCCTCCGGCCACGACGGCATCTCCAGACGACGACTGCTCGGCACGGCGGGCGCCGTCGGTGCGACCGGTCTCCTGCTGGGCGCGGCGGGCGGCGCCGCGGCGTACGCCGTGGCCGAGGAGAGCCCCACGGCGCTCGCCACGGTCGGGTCCACGGGCATCGCCTTCCACGACCGCCCGCACCAGGCGGGCATCACCGAACCACAGCAGGCGCACGGTCATCTGGTCGCCTTCGACCTTGCGCCCGGTGCCGGGCGCAAGGAGGCCGCGGCGCTGATGCGGCGCTGGTCGGCCCTGGCCGCCGACCTGATGGCCGGCCGGCCCGCCGGCGACGGCGACACGGGGGTCGCGCTGGACGCGGGACCGTCCTCGCTGACCGTCACCTTCGGGTTCGGCCGCTCCTTCTTCGACCGAACGTCCCTGGTGGCGCAGCGGCCGCCGGGTCTCGACCCGCTGCCGGCGTTCTCCTCGGACCAGTTGGACGCGGGACGTTCCAACGGCGATCTCTGGGCGCAGATCGGGGCCAACGACGCTCTCGTCGCCTTCCACGCGTTGCGCGCGATCCAGAAGGCGGCGGGTGCGGCGGCCCGGGTGCGCTGGCAGATGAACGGCTTCAACCGTTCGCCCGGCGCGACCACGCAGCCGATGACCGCCCGCAATCTGATGGGACAGGTCGACGGCACCGGAAACCCCAAGCCGTCGGAACCCGACTTCGAGCAGCGGCTCTTCGTACCGTCCGGCAGCGACCATCCGTGGCTGGACGGCGGGTCGTACGCCGTGGTGCGCCGCATCCGGATGCTGCTCGACGACTGGGAGAAGCTCTCGCTCCACCAGCAGGAGCGGGTCATCGGACGGCGGAAGTCGGACGGCGCCCCGCTGACCGGCGGCACGGAGACCACGGAACTCGCCCTCGACGAGACCGGGCCCGACGGAAAGCTGGTCGTGCCGGAGAACGCGCACGCCCGTATCTCCGCGCCGGAGCAGAACGGCGGCGCCGCGATGCTGCGCCGGCCCTTCTCCTTCCACGACGGGATCGGCCCGGACGGGACCCCCGACGCCGGGCTGCTCTTCATCTGCTGGCAGGCCGACCCGCTGCGCGGCTTCGTGCCGGTGCAGCGCAAGCTGGACCGGGGCGATGCCCTGTCGGCGTTCATCCGGCACGAGGCGAGCGGACTGTTCGCCGTGCCGGCGGCGCCGAAGAGGGGCGAGTACGTGGGGCAGCGGTTGCTGGAGACGTGAGGAGCGGTTCCGCGGCCCATTAGGGTGACGGTATGTCGGCCACGCGCTTCACATATCTCGGTCCCGAGGGCACCTTCACCGAAGCCGCCCTGCGTACTCTCCCGGAAGCCGCGACCAGGGAACTCGTCCCGATGGTCTCCGTCCCCGCCGCGCTCGACGCCGTACGGGCCGGGGAGGCGGCGGCCGCTCTCGTACCGATCGAGAACTCCGTGGAGGGCGGCGTCACCGCCACGCTCGACGAGCTGGCCTCGGGCGAGCCGCTGATGATCTACCGCGAGGTGCTGCTGCCCATCGCCTTCGCGCTGCTGGTGCGGCCGGGCACGAAGCTCTCCGAGGTGAAGACGGTGACCGGCCACCCCGTCGCGCAGCCGCAGGTGCGGAACTGGCTGCGCAACAACCTCCCCGACGCGTTGTGGGAGTCGGCCGCCTCGAACGCCGACGGCGCCCGGCTGGTGCAGGAAGGCCGCTACGACGCCGCCTTCGCCGGCGAGTTCGCGGCGGCCACGTACGGGCTGGAGCCCTTGGTCAGCGAGATCCACGACGCGGAGAACGCGGAGACGCGCTTCGTCCTCGTGGGGCGGCCGGCGAGGCCCTCGGCGCCGACGGGTGCCGACAAGACGTCCGTCGTCATCTGGCTGGGCGACGACCACCCCGGTGCGCTGCTGGAACTGCTTCAGGAGTTCGCGGTACGCGGGGTCAATCTGATGCTGATCCAGTCCCGGCCGACGGGCGCCGGCATCGGCAACTACTGCTTCGCGGTCGACGCGGAAGGCCATATCGCGGACCGGCGGGTGGGCGAGGCCTTGATGGGGCTGAAGCGGATCTGTCCCAAGGTGCGCTTCCTCGGTTCCTATCCGAGGGCCGGTGTGACGGCGGACGACGTACGACCGCTGCGTGCCGGCACATCGGACGTGGAGTTCACGGCCGCGTCGGACTGGCTGGCGCGCTGCCAGGACGGCCGCGCCTGAAGCGTCCTGCCCGTGAAGCGGCTGGTCCTACCTGCAGATTTTCGTTGTCCACAGAACTTGTCCACAGGCACGCTTCTCGACCTGGGGACAAGTCGACAACAGAACGTCACAGGGTCGACAAATCGGCCGACCCGCCCACTTCCGTCCACAGAGCACCAGGTCGGCCCCTGTCACCCAAATTCCATTGATCAACTCTTTGGGGCGAGGAATTCCCACCCGAATGAGTGCGTGAGGCCGGTTTGAGATGGGAATTCCCGGCCCCGCAGACGACCGCCGGAATGATCACTTCCGTAATCCACAGATCATGCACACAGGCTGTGGATAACTTTACGGGCCGGTGCATCCCTGTGGACAAGCCCCTCCGGGAGCGGCCGCCGGGAGCGCGGGGTCAAAGCGGGAAGCACCCCCACGCACCCTTTCAACGAAAGAGCCTCGATTGTTTGACGCTGCCGGATTCGTTTTCGCCGCACCTTTATCAATTCTGGCAACTGCTCACAATCCGGGCAAAGCGACACGCACTTAGATATCGGGTGGGGTGGGGCGAGTCGACACCGGTAGCCTGGTGGGGTGATTGACCTTCGCCTGCTCCGTGAGGACCCTGACCGTGTCCGCGCCTCCCAGCGCGCCCGTGGAGAGGACGTCGGCCTCGTCGACGCCCTGCTCTCCGCCGACGAGCGGCGAAGGTCCTCGGGCCTCCGCTTCGACGAGCTGCGCTCCGAGCAGAAGTCGCTCGGCAAGCTGATCCCCAAGGCCACCCCGGACGAGCGTGCCGAACTGCTCAAGAAGGCCGAGCAGCTCAAGAGCGACGTCAAGGCCGCAGAGGCCGAGCAGAACGACGCCGAGGAAGAGACCCGCCGCCTGCTGCTCCGGCTCGGCAACCTCGTCCACGAGGACGTCCCGGTAGGCGGCGAGGAGGACTTCGTCGTCCTCGAGACGCACGGCACGATCCGCGACTTCGGCGCGGAGGGCTTCACCCCCAAGGACCACCTGGAGCTCGGCGAGGCGCTCGGCGCCATCGACGTCGAGCGCGGTGCCAAGGTGTCCGGCTCGCGCTTCTACTACCTCACGGGTGTGGGCGCGCTTCTCGAGCTCGCCCTCGTCAACGCGGCGATCGCGCAGGCCACGGAGGCCGGCTTCATCCCGATGCTCACGCCCGCGCTGGTCCGCCCGCGCGCCATGGAGGGCACCGGGTTCCTCGGCCAGGCCTCGGAGAACGTGTACCACCTGGAGAAGGACGACTACTACCTGGTCGGCACGTCCGAAGTACCGCTCGCCGCGTACCACATGGACGAGATCCTCGACGCCGACAAGCTGCCGCTGCGGTACGCGGGCTTCTCGCCCTGCTTCCGCCGGGAGGCCGGCACCTACGGCAAGGACACCCGCGGCATCTTCCGCGTCCACCAGTTCGACAAGGTCGAGATGTTCTCGTACGTCGCGCCGGAGGACGCCGAGGCCGAGCACAAGCGGCTGCTGGACTGGGAGAAGCAGTGGCTGACCGCCCTGGAGCTGCCGTTCCAGGTGATCGACGTGGCGACCGGTGACCTGGGCGCGTCCGCGTCGCGCAAGTTCGACTGCGAGGCGTGGATCCCGACTCAGGGCAAGTACCGCGAGCTGACCTCCGCCTCGAACTGCGACGGCTTCCAGGCGCGCCGCCTCTCCGTGCGTATGCGCGAAGGCAAGAAGGTGCAGCCGCTGGCGACGCTGAACGGAACGCTGTGCGCCGTGCCGCGCACCATCGTGGCGATCCTCGAGAACCACCAGTTGGCCGACGGTTCCGTGCGCGTTCCCGAGGTGCTGCGCCCGTATCTCGGTGGACGCGAACTGCTGGAGCCGATCTCCAAGTGAGCCCCGCCCCCTTCCCGTACAAGCTCGTCGCCACCGATCTCGACGGAACGCTGCTGCGTAGCGACGACACGGTCTCGCAGCGCACGCGCGACGCGCTCGCCGCGGTCACAGAGGCGGGCGCCGCGCACATCATCGTCACCGGTCGGGCGGTGCCGTGGACCCGGCACATCCTCGACGACCTCGGGTACGACGGTCTGGCGGTCTGCGGGCAGGGGGCGCAGGTCTACCACGCCGGCGAGCACCGGCTGCTGACCTCCGTGACGCTCGACCGGCAGCTGGCCGGGCTCGCCCTGTCCAAGCTCGAGGCCGAGGTGGGGCCGCTGCTGCTCGCCGCGAGCCGCGACGGCCTCGAGGGCGACGTGCTGGTCGGCTCCGGCTACCGGGTGCTGGAGGGCCCCCTGCCCTACGTGCCCATGCACGACCCCGCCGACCTGTGGGCAGCACCGCTGAACAAGGTCTACATACAGCACCCGACGCTCGGCGACGACGAACTGGCGAAGGCAGCCAGGGCGACGGTCGGGAATCTGGTGGACGTGGTCATGGCCGGCGCGGGTGTCGTGGAGATCCTGCCGCTGGGGCTGAGCAAGGCCACCGGCCTGTCGCTGGCCGCCCGGCGGCTGGGACTGCGTGCGGCGGACACCATCGCCTTCGGTGACATGCCGAACGACATCCCGATGTTCGGCTGGGCGGCGCACGGTGTGGCGATGGCGAACGCGCATGACGAACTGAAGGCCGTGGCCCACGAGATCACCGCGTCGAACGACAACGACGGCATCGCGGTGGTGCTGGAGCATCTGCTCGCCGGCTGAGTGTCCGGGAGGGGGCGGCCCGCGCGGATGCGCGCTCGAAGCGGCCGCCCCGAGGCGGCCGCCCGGCGGCCGTGCGGAGTGTGATGACTACTCCGCCGCCTGCCGGATGCCGCCTCGACGGGAGCACGACGGACTCGGGCTCGAACCCTCGGTCATCGCCGCGCTCCTCTCCCGGTCGGTGGCGCCGGTCGCACAGATGTGCTGTCCCGGCCCCACAACTGTGCCGGGCCGGCCGGTCCGGCGCCACCGATTAATCAGCGGTGCCGGCGACGACGAAGATCCCGCAGCTGACGGGCGAAGTCGTCCATCCTGGCGTCCATCCGGGCCATGTCGTCGGACAGCTCGCACAGCCGGTTGCTCATCGCGGCGACGACCCGGTTGGTGGCGTCGAGCCGGTGGTCGAGCCGGTCGAGCCGCTCCGACATCCGGTGGAGCACCGGACCCAGTTCCTGTAGGGCCGTGCCGACCCCGGCCAGGCACTGCTCGACTGCGGTGACCCGCCGGTCGAGCGAGGCGTAGCCCTCACGCAGGGACTCCTCGGCGTCGAGGAGGTGGGTGCGGACGCGGCGCGCGATGTCACTGTCACGCAGCAGCATCGCGACGTTGAGCACCGTCCGGCGGGTGAAGAGGGTGAGGCTGGAGCGGCGCTGTGGATAACTTTTCGCTCCGCCCTCGGATGAGAGTGACATCTTGTCACTCTGATATTCGCGCAGGTCAGAGCCGCGCAGCACCTGCATTCCGTTCTCTGTGAGCTCCTCGCGATGCCGTGACGTCACCTGCCTGATGACCTCTGTGGATACTTCGAAGTAGCGCGCGACGCCCTCTGTGGATACATGAATGCTGTCGGGCAGCAGGCCGAGGGCCTTCACCTTGTCCAGCGCCTCGATCCGCCCCGCGTGCTCGACGCGCATCGCGCGCGACTCGAGCAGAGCAACTTCCGTCGGCATGGGTATGCCTTCCGTACGTGAAACCGTCAGGGACGGCCCTCTCTCCGGGCCCAGGAGCGGAGGTCGGCTCACGGTGCATCCCACTCAATGACCGGCCCGGGCGAGAACGCCGCCTCGGCACCGGCAATCCCCGACTTCACGAACTCTCGACGTCACGAACTCCAGTTGCCTCCACGCACGGTGGGCAACGAGCCGATAACCGTACAGTTACGCGATATGCCTCGACCCCCGCCGGAAGGGCAGGGGCCGGGGCCGGGATCGATCGCGGTCACTCCTCGCCGGCGAGCTTGAGCACCCGCAGCTTCTGGCCCGCGTACCAGGTCGCGGCCACCGTGACGCCCGCCAGCAGCGCCACCGCCGCGGGCAGGCCCACGTCGGAGCCGATCAGCCCTTCGCCGCCGATCTTCTCGGCGAGCGCCAGCGACCACTGCTGGACGCTCAGCGTCCGGGCGCCGGGCACCAGGCTGCCGAAGAGGGTCTCCCACACCAGGGCATAGACGAGTCCGATGACCACCGCGTGCCGGCTCACCGTTCCCAGCAGCAGGAAGAGCGCGCTGTAGGCGATCGACGCCACCAGGGCCGCCACGGTGTAGGCGATGGCCACCTGCTGGCCGTTGCCGTTCAGGATGAAGCCTGCGATGAACGTGGGCACCGCAGAGAAGGCCATCGTCACGGCGATCGCGACGATGAGCTTGGTGAAGATGATCGTGGGCCGCTTCACCGGCTTGGCGAGCAGGTAGACGATCGAGCCGTCGTCGATCTCGGGGCCGATCGACCCCGTACCGGCGATGACACCGATCAGCGGCACCATCGTGGCGATGGCGAACCCGCCGAGAACGTCTGCGGCGACCTGGTCGTCCGCCCCGTTGAAGCCCCGTACGGCGGCCGCGATGAGCAGCAGCAGTCCGGGGAGCACGAACAGGATCGCGGCTCGGCGCCTGCCGAGGACGGCCCGATAGGTGAGCCGGGCGACTGTGGGGTTGTACATGTCCGTCACAGCTCCTTTCAGGCCGCTACGAGGTAGGAGAAGACCGACTCGAGGGACTCGTCGGAGGGCGAGACCGTCAGCAGCCGGATGGAGTGCTCGCGGGCGACCTTCGGAAGGAGCTCGGTGAACCGGCCGAAGTCGACCGCCTGGATGCGCAGCGCGCCCTCTGCCAGGTCGACCTCGATCCCGGCGGTCGACGGGTCGGCGATCAGGGCGGCCGCGAGCGCCCGGTCGTCGCTGGAGCGCACCAGGTAGCGGTGCGGCCGGTCCGTCATCAGCCGGCGGATACGGCGGAAGTCACCGCTGGCCGCGTGGCGTCCGGCGACGATCACCTCGATGTGCGAGGCGAGTTGCTCCACCTCCTCCAGGATGTGCGAGGAGAACAGAACGGTGCGGCCCTCGGCGCCCATCCGCCGCAGCAGATCCATCAGCTGCATCCGCTGGCGCGGGTCCATGCCGTTGAACGGTTCGTCGAGCAGCAGTACCGACGGGTCGTGCACCAGGGCGGAAGCCATCTTCACCCGCTGACGCATGCCCTTGCTGTACGTGGAGACCTTGCGGTCCTGCGCGTACTCCATCTCGACCGTGGCGAGCGCCCTTTGGGCCTCCTTCGCGCCCAGGCCGTGCAGTTCGGCGTTGGCGACCACGAACTCACGGCCGGTGAGGAAGTCGTACATCGCCTCCCGCTCCGGGACGACCCCGATGTGCCGGTACACGGACTCGTTCCGCCAGATCTGCGTCCCGTCGAGGGTGACGGTGCCGTTCGAGGGGGCGAGGAAGCCGCCCATCATGTTGATGAGGGTGGACTTTCCCGCGCCGTTGGGGCCGAGGAGGCCGGTGACACCGGGGCCGATGGTCATCGTCACGTCGTTGACGGCGACGACGTTGCCGAACCACCGCGAGGTGTTGTCGATGCGAAGAGTGCTCATGGGCGCAGCGCATTCCTAGGAAGGGTGGTGGCGGGCGACGGTTCCGAGCTCACAGCCCGACCTTTCGGTAGCGGCGCATGAGGACGCCGTACGAACCGGCGATGAGCGCGAGGACGACGAGCAGGTAGACGACTCCGACGCCGGCGCCGGGTCCCTCGCCGCCGGGAAAGGCGGAGGTCGCGCCGAGGAAGGCGGTCTGCAGCCCGTCGATGAGCGTGACCGGTGAGAACAGGCCCAGCCACTGGATCACACCGGCGGAGCCCGTCTCCCAGGCGATGGCCTGAACGGTGGAGACCGCGCCGTAGGTGATCGTGAGCGTCGCGATCACGGCGGCGACGCCGAAGCCGCGGCGGGGGGTGAACGCGGCGAGCACGAGCCCGATCCCGCCGAAGAGGACGGAGAGCACAGCCACGGAGACCAGTCCCTGCGCGAAGCCCTTCGTCTGGTCGGCGAAGTCGAACTCCGCCAGCAGCGCGCCCGCGTAGAGGATCACCAGCGGTGCGGCGGTGAGCACGAAGACGGCGGAGGCCATGGCGGCGTACTTGGCGAGGACGTAGTCGACGCGCTCGATCGGCCGTGAGAAGTACAGCGGTACGGATTTGAAACGCAGATCGCGGGAGACGGACTGCGGCGCCTGCGAGGCCAGGAACAGCGCGATCAGCGCCTGCATGATGATCGCGTACCGCGTGTACTTCAGTGGCAGGTCGGACATGTTGGGGGTGGCGACGGCCACCGCCACGATGATCGCCGCGACCATGCACATGATGCCGAGCAGGATCATCGGCAGCACCTTGGACTTGGCCGAGCGGCCGAGACCGAAGGCGCCGCGCAGCGACTGCGAGTAGAGGGAGCGGCGCGCGTAGGCGCGGCCGAGGCGGGGGCCGTCGTAGTTGCGGTATCCGATGTTGTGGATCCGCGTCGCGCCGGGGACCTGGCCGCCGTGGGTCTGGGTGCTCATCAGGCCTGCACCTCCATGGCCTTGGCGGCCTCAGGGCGGAAGACCTCCGCGATGTGGTGGCGTCGCTGTTCCATGCGCACGAGGCCGAGGCCGAGCTCGGCGACGGCGTCGCGCACGGTGTCGTACGTCTCCTCGCCGGCCGCCTCGAGCAGGAGGATGTGGCCGGCGCCGGGCAGCCCGTCCTCCGTGCGGTCGTGCAGCTTGAGCCCGGCTGTGGTGAGGGCAGCACGGAGCGCGGCCGTGCCGTCGGGGTGTGCGTCGGAGTCGGTGACCTCGACCGCGAGGGTGGTCGTCGTCTGCGTGAACTCCTTGGTGGAGCTGGAGCGCAGCAGGGTGCCGCCGTCGACGACGACGACATGGTCGCAGGTGCGCTCGAGCTCTCCGAGGAGATGGGAGGTGACCAGGACCGAGATGCCGAAGTCGGTGTGGACGCGCCGGATCAGGCCCAGCATCTCGTCGCGGCCGACCGGGTCGAGACCGTTGGTCGGCTCGTCGAGCAGGACCAGCTTCGGGTCGTGGACGAGGGCCTGCGCGAGCTTCACCCGCTGCTTCATGCCGGTCGAGTAACCGCCGATGGGGCGGTACCGCTCCTCGTACAGGCCGACGTGGCGCAGCGTGTCCGCGGTGCGTTCTCGTGCGGCGGTCGGGGGGAGGCCGGACATGCGCGCCATGTGGACGACGAACTCCGTGGCGGAGACGTCCGGCGGCAGGCAGTCGTGCTCGGGCATGTAGCCCACCTGCTCGCGGATACGGGCGCCGTCGGTGGCGACGTCCAGGCCGAGCACGGCGGCACGGCCCTCCGTGGCGGGGGACAGACCCAGCAGGATCTTGATCAACGTGGACTTGCCGGCTCCGTTGGCGCCCACCAGGCCGGTCACACCGGGGCCGATGTCCAAGGAGAGCCGGTCAAGCGCGGTCACCCTGGGGAACCGCTTGCTCAGGCTTTCGGTCGCGATCACAGTCACGTTTCGAAGGTAGTGGCGTACGGCACGTCTGACGTCAGCCTCGCGGCTCTATCCGTCTCCGACTCAAGAGGTACAGGCCCGTAGGGGCTGTCCGACCTTGGTGGACGCGCTTCTCGGGGCCGGGAGCCGGTGCTGGGGGTTTTCCACAGGAGCCGCACGCCCCTTGACGCAGCCGTGAGGCATTGTCACATTCATCAGTGGCAGGTTACGGCGCGTGCCACCGGGAGGACGGACGGCGGCAGGGGGATCCGTGGGTCCGTCGACCGCGAGGCGGTCACGGCTCCGCCCCTGGCGGGGCGCCTTTCCGGCCGGACGATGCCCGGGTGCGGAGGCTGTGCCGACGAGAGGAACGTTGAGCGTGCGAGGACTGCCGACGGCGCGTGAGCGCCGGATCAGTACGGGAGGGATCGAGCTGTGCGTCGCCGAGCTCGGCGACACGTCACGGCCGACCGTGGTGCTCGTCCACGGCTATCCCGACAGCAAGGAGGTCTGGTCGGAGGTCGCGACCCGCCTCGCCGAGCGCTTCCATGTGGTGCTGTACGACGTCCGTGGACACGGCCGCTCCACGGCCCCGGTCCCGTTGCGCGGCGGGTTCACCCTGGAGAAGCTGACGGACGACTTCCTGGCGGTCGCCGACGCCGTGAGCCCGGACCGGCCCGTGCACCTGGTGGGACACGACTGGGGATCCGTCCAGGCGTGGGAGTTCGTCACGGTCGGGCGCACCGAGGGCCGTATCGCTTCCTTCACCTCCATGTCGGGCCCGTCCCTGGACCACTTCGGCCACTGGATCAAACGGCGGACGGTCCGTCCGACCCCCAGGAGGGTCGGACAGCTGCTCGGCCAGGGTGCCAAGTCCTGGTACGTGTACCTGCTGCACACTCCGGTACTGCCCGAGCTCGCCTGGCGCGGCCCGCTGGGCAAGTACTGGCCGGGGATTCTGCAGCGGGTCGAGAAGGTGCCCGCGGGCGACTACCCGACGGCGTCACTGCCGCAGGACGCCGCACGCGGCGCCTGGCTCTACCGCGACAACGTCCGCGCGCGGCTGCGCCGTCCACGCGCCGACGCCCACGCCCACGCCCCGGTCCAGCTGATCACTCCGACCGGCGACGCGTTCCTCTCCGAGCGGCTGTACGACGATCTCGACGAATGGGTACCGCGGTTGACCCGCCGCTCGCTCGTGGCCAAGCACTGGGTGCCCCGGACGCGACCCGATCAACTCGCCGCATGGATCGCCGACTTCGTCGAGGCGCACGAGGAAGGAGCCGGGGGGCCCGGCAGGCAGCAGAGGCAGGCGCCGGTAACGGGCCCGTACGCGGAACACTTCGCCGGCCGGCTGGTCCTGGTGACCGGGGCCGCCAGCGGCATCGGCCGGGCCACGGCCCTCGCCTTCGCGGCGGCCGGGGCACGCGTCGTGGCCGCGGACCGGGACGCCGCAGGAGCGGCCGGAACGGCGGAGACGTGCCTGCTCAGGGGCGCCCCGGACGCCTGGGCCGAGGTGGTGGACGTCAGCGACGAACATGCCATGGAGGAGTTGGCCGAGAAGGTGGCCGCCGAGTACGGCACCGTCGATGTGCTGGTCAACAACGCCGGGATCGGGCTCTCCGGCCCCTTCCTTGACACGAGCTCCGACGACTGGAAGAGGGTCCTGGACGTCAACTTGTGGGGAGTGATCCACGGTTGCCGGATCTTCGGCTGTCAGATGGCCGAGCGCGGCCAGGGTGGTCACATAGTCAACACCGCCTCCGCCGCCGCCTATCTGCCGTCCAGGGCGCTGCCCGCGTACAGCACCTCGAAGGCCGCGGTGCTGATGCTCAGTGAGTGCCTGCGCGCCGAACTGGCCGGCCGGGACATCGGAGTCACCGCGGTCTGTCCCGGGATCGTCAACACCGACATCACCGCCACCGCCCGCTTCGCGGGGGTGGACGAGAGGGAGGAGAAGCGGCGGCAGCAGAAGACCGCTCGGCTGTACGGGCTGCGCAACTACCCTCCGGAGAAGGTCGCGGAGGCCATCCTGCGTGCGGTGGTGCGGAACCAGGCCGTCGTGCCGGTCACCCCGGAGGCCCGTGGCGCTCGTCTGCTGTCACGCGTCTCGCCGGGGCTGCTGCGCGCGTTCGCCAGAATCAGGCCGCGGCTTTGATACTTGCCGTCGGCCGTAGTTGAGGGAGCGGGTTTGCCGGAACAGTCAGCAGCCGAATACCGGATCGAGGACCTGGCGCACCGGAGCGGGGCCACGGTCCGGACCATCCGCGCCTACCAGGACCGCGGGCTGCTGCCCAGGCCGGAGCGCCGGGGCCGTTCCAACGTGTACGGCCCCGCGCACCTCGACCGCCTGCACCAGATCTCGGACCTCCTCGACCGGGGCTACACACTGGCCTCCATCAAGGAGCTTCTCGAGGCCTGGGACACCGGTCGCGGTCTCGGCGGAGTGCTCGGTCTGGTGGCCGAGGTGCAGGGTCCGTGGACCGACGAGGAAGTCGCGCGGATCTCCCGCGCGGAGCTGGAGCGACGGTTCGGCGGGGTTCCGGACGAGAACGCTCTCGCGGAAGCGGTGGCGCTCGGCGTACTGGAACCGGTTCCCGGCAACGAGGATGAATTCCTCGTGCCCAGTCCCCAAGAACTGGCTGTCGCTGCCGAGTTGCACGCGGCGGGCGTTCCGCTGACCGCAATATCCGGGCATCTCAAGGAGGTTCGGCAACAGGTCGAGCACATCGCCTCCAGGTTCCTGGAGTTCACGACGGAACACGTCTTCGCGCGGTTCCTGGAGCACGGTCCGCCGACCGACGCCGATGCGACGGAGGCAGCGGCGCTGGTGCGGCGGCTGCGCCCTCTCGCCCAGCAGACGATCGACGCCGAACTCGGGCGCGCCATGCGGACTTTCGCCACTCGCCACCTCCGGCAGCACCTCATGGCCGACGCGCCGCCGAAGGTGGAGGAGCACACGACAGTCGCCCTCCCGGCCGACACGATGCAGGCCGTTCGGCGGTTGGTTGGCGCGGCCGACGCTGCGGCCTTCGTGCACGCGGCCACCGAACGGGAGCTGCACAACAGAACATTGGACATATTGGCGTCAAATCACCCAAGGGAGGGGCAGGTTGGCCAAATGGACTGAAACGTCACGCCCGTTGTCCACAGAACCGCCAATTACCTTGTGGATAAGTGGAGTTGGTTGTGGATCAAACCTCGGTGCCGAAATTTTCTCAGTGGCGTCAGCGACATCCCAACGGGCACGCTGGCGACATGAACCCCACATCTGAGACAAGCGGGTCAGAGCCGCCCGACGAGAGACGCACCGTCAAGGTGTCGAAGTACCTCTCGAAGCATCTGCGTCACCAACCGGACCGGATCGGCATCACCCTTGACGCCAACGGCTGGGTGGAGATCGACGAGCTGATGCGGGCCGCGTCCGAGCACGGCTTCCGTTTCACCCGTGCCGAGCTCGAACATGTCGTCGCCGTCAACGACAAACGCCGCTTCACCATCGACGGCCCGATGATCCGCGCCAATCAGGGCCACACCGTCGCCGTCGATCTCGACCTGCCCGCCGCGGAGCCGCCGGAGTACCTGTACCACGGGACCGTCTCCCGCAACCTGGACGCGATCCGCGCGGACGGCCTGCTGCCCATGGCCCGCCACGACGTGCACCTCTCGCCCGACCGGGAAACGGCGACCCGGGTGGGCGCCCGGCGCGGCCGCCCCGTCGTCCTCTCCGTCCACGCGGGAGAGATGCACCGGGCCGGCCATGTCTTCCGGGTGAGCGCCAACGGCGTCTGGCTCACCGCTTCCGTACCGCCCCGGTACATCCGCTTCCCCGACGCCCGGCGCCCCTGAGGGCAGCGGCGCCCACGCCCGCGTCAGCCGCCCAGCTGGGCCGGCGCCTCCGTCGCGATCCGCTCGAAGACCGCCTGGTCGGCGGCGAAGTCCGAGTCGGGGATCGGGGCGTGGACGACGATCTCGGTGAACCCGAGCTCGATGTGCTTGCCCGCGAAGTCCACGAACGCGTCCAGCGACTCGAGCGGACGCCCGCGGTCGGGGGTGAAGCCGGTGAGCAGGATCTTGTCCAGCTCCGCCACGTTCCTGCCGGTGTCGGCACATGC
Source organism: Streptomyces sp. OZ13 (assembly GCF_052068155.1). Taxonomy (NCBI): domain Bacteria; kingdom Bacillati; phylum Actinomycetota; class Actinomycetes; order Kitasatosporales; family Streptomycetaceae; genus Streptomyces; species Streptomyces sp. OZ13. The sequence continues at coordinate 143,453 of NZ_JBQHCZ010000004.1, forward strand.
CTTGGCGAGCTTGTCGATCTGGCCGCCGATGGCTTCCAGGGACTGCTCGGGGGTGCCCGTCTCGAACAGCTTCGGGTCTCCCGTGGTCACCCATGCCTGCCCGTACCGTGCCGCGAGTTTCAGCCCGCGCGGACCGGTCGCGGCGATCGCGAACGGCAGCCGGGGCCGCTGCACGCACCCGGGGATGTTCCTGGCCTCCACCGCCGAGTAGAAGGCGCCCTCGTGCGTCACGGAGCCCTCGGTCAGCAGCCGGTCGAGCAGCGGCACGAACTCGGCGAAGCGGTCCGCCCGCTCCCGCGGCGTCCACGCCTCCTGCCCCAGGGCGGTGGCGTCGAAGCCCGTTCCGCCCGCACCGATCCCCAGGGTGATCCGCCCGTCCGAGACGTCGTCCAGCGAGATCAGATCCTTCGCCAGGGTCACCGGATGCCGGAAGTTCGGCGAGGTGACCAGCGTTCCGAGGCGCAGCCGCTCGGTCGCCGCGGCAGCGGCGGTCAGCGTCGGAACGGCTCCGTACCAGGGACCGTCACGGAAGGTCCGCCACGAAAGGTGATCGTAGGTGTACGCGGTGTGGAAGCCGAGCTGCTCGGCGCGCAGCCACTCGTCACGGCCACCGCTCCGCCAGGGGCGGACGGGGAGTATCACAGTGCTCAGACGCATGCCCCCGAGCCTACGCGGCCGGACCGGTTTGCCGATGTCCACTCAAATGTGCGCCCTCTCGCACGCCCGTGCACCCGGTACGGGAGAATGGATCGGTGACCTCAGCTACCGATCCCCGCCGCCTGCCCGCCACCACACCCCGGCTGATCGCCACCGACCTCGACGGCACGCTGCTGCGTGACGACAAGTCGGTCTCCGACCGTACGATCGCCGCACTCGCGGCCGCCGAGGAGGCAGGGATCGAGGTCTTCTTCGTCACCGGCAGGCCCGCCCGCTGGATGGACGTCGTCAGCGCCCACGTCCACGGCCACGGTCTCGCCATCTGCGCGAACGGCGCCGCGGTGGTCGACCTGCATGCCGGCGGCAAGATGCTGGAGGTCCGCGACCTGCCCCGGGCCGCGGCCCTGGAAGTGGTGCGGACGCTGCGCACGACCGCCCCCGGCACGTCCTTCGCGGTCGAGCTGACCACGGGCATCCACTACGAGCCCGACTATCCGCCCTTCCATCTCGACCCCGGGGCGACCATCGCCCCCGCGGAGAAGTTGCTCCACGAGGAGGAGCCGGGCGAGGGCGCCCCCGTGCTCAAGCTGCTCGCCCACCATCCGGAGCTCCTCCCGGACGGCTTCCTCACCCTGGCCCGTACGGCAGCGGGTGGCGTCGCGTCGTTCACCCGCTCCAGCCCGACCGCGCTCCTGGAGGTCAGCGGACCGGGCGTGAGCAAGGCCAGCACCCTGGCGCTGTGCTGCGCACAGCGGGGCATCTCCTCCGACGAGGTGGTGGCGTTCGGTGACATGCCGAACGACGTGGAGATGCTGACCTGGGCCGGGACCTCCTACGCCATGGGCAACGCGCATCCCGACGTGCTCGCGGCCGCCTCCGGGCGCACGGTCGCCAACAACGACGACGGTGTCGCGGTGGTCATCGAGGAGATCCTTGCCCGGCGCTCGGAGCAGCTCTGACACGGTCCCTGCCGTGCCGCCCCCGGCGGTGTGCCGAGCGGACGCGGACGTCGTGCGCGACTCCCGTCAGAGGATCACACCGCGCTCGCGCAGCCAGACGGCCGGATCCACACCGGACCCCAGATACGGCGTGAGCCGCACCTCGAAGTGCAGGTGCGGCCCCGTCGAATTTCCCGTCGTACCCGCCTGACCGATCCACTGGCCGGTGTCCACCCGCTGGCCCTGGTCGACGGTGACCCCCGCCAGGTGCGCGTACTGCGAGTAGTAGCCGTCGGAATGCTGCACCAGCACCTCGATGCCGAAGGCCCCGCCGCACGACACCGAGGCCACCCGTCCGGCACCGACCGACCGCACCGGAGCGCCGATGTCGACGGCGAAGTCCTGGCCCGTGTGCCGGCTTGCCCATCGCTCGCCGGCGCCGCCGAAACCGGCGGACAGCGCGTAGTTCTCCACGGGTGCCACCCAGTCGGGGCCCCGCGGTGCCCTGCCCGGCTGCTCGATGCGCACGGCCCCGGCACACCTGCCCGCCGCCACGCTGCGGTCCGCCTCTGCCTGGAGCTGCCACTGCGCGGACTCCAGCTTCGTCTCGATGCCGCGCTTGACGGCTGCCAGCCGCGCGTTGCGCGCGTCGAGGTTCTGCCACGCGGCACGGGCGCTCGTCTCCGCGGCGACGAGATCGCGCTCCGCCGTCCGCTCACGGTCCAAGAGCCGGCTGACGGCCTTCTCGGCCCGGGCGGCGATCCGGTAGCCACGCAGCAGCGCATCCGGGTCGCCGGCGAGCAGGAGACGGCCGGCGTGGGCGAGGGAACCGCCGGTGCGGTACTGCTCCCGGGCGACGGCGCCGATGGCGTCGTGGATGACGCCGAGCCGCTCCCGTTGTCGGGTGACCCTGTCCTCGAGCCGATCAGCCGTGGCGCGCTGCCGCTCTGCGGCGCGCCTGCCCTGTTCGTACTGCTCCGTCGCCTTGGCCGCCTCCGTGAACAGCCGTGCCACTTCGGCGCCTACCGGTGGCGCCGGGCCGTCGGGCGTCGCCACGGCTGCGGATGCCGGCGTGCCGAGGAGCGTGCACAGCATCACCGGGACGATCAGAAACCGGTCGCGGTGTCTCGAGCTCATTGACGGATCGTCACCCGGAAAGGGCGGGATACCGGGGACCGGACCGGTGTCGTACGGCCGGCTGGCCCAGTCACAGCCGCAACACGGGCGACAACCGGGGCGCGGCCCCTCCCGTGGGGTCAGGCCGGACGGGGACGGTCCGACCCGGTACGGCGCAGCGCCGGACAGGCGTCCCTTGTTTCGGTCCAGGCCCGGCGCATGACCGGTCCGTCCTCGCCGGCCCGGCACAGGTGGGTCCGGACCCTGTCGGACGCAGGTCGATCCAAGGCCGGGACCAAGCCCGGCTTATGACCAGTCGCCCTCGCCGGGTCGCCCCACGGGTTCAGGCCCGTGTCGGACCCAGGTCGGTCCAAGGCCGGACCAGGCCGGGGCCAGGACTGTCGGGTCGACCCACACGGGTTCAGGCCCGTGTCCGCTCCGGTCGGCACAAGGCGGGACCAGGCCTGGTCGGAGCGGTCAGGCCCAGGCCCCGGCGGGTCCACGACCGCGCAGGAACACGAACGTCCAAGTCCGGGCCGGACCCGGGTGGACCCAAGGCCGGGAACCCAGGCCCGGCCGTCCCAGGCCAGGACCAGGCCCCGGTCAGGCGCCGGTCGGCGGTGGCCGGAGCTGTCCGGTCGGCGCGGGACGCAGCGGCGCCTCCCACGTGACGGTGGTTCCGGCCCCGTCATGGCCGATGCCGGGGCCGCAGCGGCTCGATCCGCCGAGGGATTCCGCCCGCCGCGCGAGGTTGCGCAGTCCGCTGCGCCTGCCGCCGGGCGGCATTCCGACGCCGTCGTCGGCCACCGTCAGGCGTACGCCATCAGTGCCGTCGGGGAACCGCACGGTCGCGTCGACGACGACCTCGATACGGGAGGCACGCGCATGGCGGAAGGCGTTGGAGAGCGCCTCCCGCAGCGCGGCCACCAGGTTCTTCCCGGTCAGTTCGCCGACCGCCCGGTCGACGGGTCCGACGAAGCTGTGGCCAGGCCGGAAACCCAGCGGCACGGCCGCCATGTTGATCTCCCGCATCACGCGGGTGCGCAGGCCCGACGGTGCTTCCGCCGCCCCCTGCTGGAGGGCGAAGACAGCGGTCCGGATCTCCTGGATGGTCACGTCGAGCTCGTCGACGGCCCTGCCGATTCCGTCGTGCACCGCGGGATCGGCGGACCCGCGTTGTGCGCTCTCGAGCATCATGCCGGTGGCGAAGAGCCGCTGGATGACGAGGTCGTGCAGATCGCGGGCGATCCGGTCCCGGTCCTCGAGCACCGCCAGCCGCTCCCGGTCCCGCTGGGCCTCCGCCATCATCAGGGCCAGCGCGGCCTGCGAGGCGAACCGGGTGGCGAGCGTGCGCTCGGCCTCGGTGAACGGGGGCGCTCCGGCCTCCCGCGGTGTGGCGAGCGCGCCGAGCACGCGTCCGCCGCTCTGCAGCGGCAGCATCATGCTCGGTCCGTACCGGTGGGCCACTCTGGTGAGCATCCGTGGGTCGGTGGCCGCGTCCGTGGCGAACACGGCCTGGCCCGCGAGGAGCTTGGCCACGACGGGGCTGTCCGCGGGGATCACCACGCCGAGCGAGGCGGCGGGCCGGTCCGCGGAGACGGCGACGACCTCGAGACCGCCGTCCTGGGTGGTCAGCAGCACGATGCCCGCGGCCGAGTCGGCGAGGTGGCGCGCCTGTTCGGCGACGACGGAGAGCGCGTCGTCCGCGTCGCTTCCCGAGAGCAGCGCGGTGGTGACGGCCACCGACCCGTCGATCCACCGCTCGCGCCGGCGGGCCGCCTCGTACAGCCGGGCGTTGCCGATCGCGATCCCCGCCTCGGCGGCGAGCAGTCTGACCATGTGGAGGTCGTCGATGTCGAACGAGCCTCCGTCGGCCTTCTCCGTCAGGTACAGATTGCCGAAGATCTCGTCCCCGACGCGGATGGGTACCCCGATGAAGGACCGCATCGGCGGATGGCCGGGGGGAAATCCGGTGGCCCTGGGGTCGGCCGTCAGGTCGGTGAGCCGTACCGGTGCGGGCTCGCGGACCAGCGCGCCCAGCAGCCCTCGCCGGCCGTCGGGCCGGTGCCCGATGCGCCGCGCCACCTCCTCGTCCACGCCGCACGTCACGAAGTCGGCGAGGCCCTGCCCCTGCGCGTCGAAGACGCCGATCGCCGCGTAGCGGGCGTCCGCCAGCCCGGCGGCGGTCCGGCAGATCCGGTCGAGCGTCCCGTGCAGTTCCAATCCGGTGCCGACCGACCGCATGGCCGCCAGGAGCTGCGGCACCCGGGCGGTGACCTCCGCGGACAGCACCGGACGGACAGGGGCCTCCCGGGCCGCGGCATCGGATGGGCCCTGCGGTTCGGAGGCGGTCATGACCCGAGACTAATTAGTCCTATTTGACAGAGAAAGTCGGGTACCGATCCGGTCGGTGGCCTGCTCGCGTTCGAGCATCGTCCGCAGCGGTCCTTCGATCGCGGCAAGGTCCTCGTACGTCCCTCGCTGCACCGCACGTCCGGACTCCAGCACCACGATCTCGTCGACTGCCTCCAGGCCGCGCAGCCGATGGGTGATGAGTACGGCCGCCGGCGCCGTCGCGGTGGCGGCCGCCGGCCCCGTCCCGTCCTCGGCCGGGGCGGCTGTCGCCCCTTGGATGCCTCCCGGACGCGTCGCGTGCCTTTCCGTCGCCGCCAGCAGGTCGGCGGTGAGCGCGTCGGCCGTCGCCAGGTCGAGATGCTCGGCGGGCTCGTCCAGTACGAGTACGGGGAAGGCGGCGAGGAGCGCCCGCGCCAGGGCCAGCCTCTGACGCTGACCTCCGGAGAGCCGGGCGCCGTGCTCTCCGACGAGGGTGTCGAGTCCGTCGGGGAGGGCATCGACCCACTCCAGCAGGCGGGCGTCGTCGAGCGCTCTCCTCAGCTCCTCCTCCGTCGCGTCGGGGCGGGCGAGCCTGAGGTTCTCGCGTACGGAACTGTCGAAGAGGTGGGCGTCCTGGGCGCACAGCCCCACGAACCGCCGCACGGCGTCGCCTTCCATCTCACCGGCGGGCACACCGCCGAGGGTGTACGTCCCCGATCCGGCGTCCAGGAACCGGAGCAGCACCTGCGCGAGCGTCGTCTTCCCCGAACCGGAGACACCGACGACGGCGACGCGCTTCCCGGGGGTCAGCGTCAGGTCGAACCCGCTCAGCGCGTCCCGCCGCCGGCCCGCGTACCGGGCGCCGATCCCGCGGAGCTCCAGCGGGAAGGCCGTGGCGGGCGGGGCGGCCGGCTCGGCGGGCTCCCGTACGGGAACGGGCGTGTCGATGACCTCGTACACCCGTTCCGCGCTGCGTGCGACCCGCCGCCGGTACTGCACCGCGACAGGCAGGACGGAGACCGCTTCGAAGGCGGCAAGCGGTGTGAGCACGACGACCGCCAGGCTGGTCCCGTCGAGACGCCCCGCCACCACCGCCTGTACACCGACGAGTGCGGCACCCACCACGGTCAGGGAGCAGACGAGGGCGGAGAGCCCACCTCCGAGCGCGGTGGCGGCGGACTGGCGTGCCGCGATGCGGGTCAGTGCCCGGTCGGCGTCGCGCGCCGCCGAGAGACGCCGCGGCAACGCGCCGGCGACGGTCAGTTCGGCCGTTCCCCGCAGCAGATCGACGACCCTGGTCGCCAGTAGGCCGCGGGCCGGGGCGAGTTGCCGTTCGGCACGCCGGGCGATCGTTCCGCTGATCAGCGGGACGCCCACTCCGGCCACGAGCAGCCCGACGGCGAGGACCAGGCCGGCCTCGGGCAGCAGCCAGGTGGTGAAACCGACCGATCCCGCGCCGACCATTACGGCCGTTCCGGCAGGCAGCAGCCATCGCAGCCAGTAGTCCTGCAGCGCGTCCACGTCGGCGACGAGCCGGGACAGCAGGTCACCGCGCCTGGTCCGGCCGAGTCCGGCGGGCGCGATCCGTTCGAGCCTGCGGTACACCGCGACGCGCATCTCGGCCAGCATCCGCAGTACGGCGTCGTGGGACACGAGCCGCTCCGCGTAGCGGAAGACGGCCCGACCGATGCCGAAGGCCCGGGTGGCCGTCACGGCCACCATCAGGTGAAGCACCGGAGGCTGTTCGGACGCACGGGAGATGAGCCATCCCGACACGGCCATGAGCCCGACCGCCGAGCCGAGAGCGAGACTGCCCAGCAGCAGGGCCAGTACGAGCCGTCCGCGCAGGTGACGCGCGGCCTCCCGTACGCGTACCAGCGGCTGACGTGCCTGCGTGCCCGGAGCCCGGGCCGGGGCCGGACCTTCCGACGACGTCGGATCAGCCGCACTCGATGCCGCCGCCCCCCTGCCGGCCGGCACCGCCGGTGCACCGGGTTCCGCGTCCTGCGGGGCTGCCGGCCGGGAGAGTGTGACGACCCGGTCCGCCACCGCCAGGAGCGCCGGGCGGTGTACGACGAGCAGCACGGTCCGCCCCTCGGCCAGCCGCCCCACCGCCTCGACGATGCCTTCCTCCGTGGCCCCGTCCAGCGCGGCCGTCGGCTCGTCGAGCAGCAGCAGCGGCCTGTCCGCGAGGAAGGCCCTTGCCAGCGCCAGCCGTTGCCGCTGGCCGGCGGAGAGACCGGCACCGTCCTCGCCGATCAGCGTGTCCGCCCCTTGGGGAAGGGCGGCGACGAATTCGTAGGCCCCCGCCTCCCGCAGCGCCCCCATGACGGCCGCGTCGTCCGCGTCCGGCCTCGCGAGCCGCACGTTCTCCGCGATCGTTCCGGCGAAGAGGTACGGCAGCTGGGGAACCCACGCGATCTGCCGCCTCCACCCCTCCATGTCCAGATCGGCCAGATCCGTGCCACCGACGCGTACGCGCCCTTCTGCCGGGTCCACGAAGCCCAGCAGCACGTCGAGCAGGGTGGATTTTCCGACGCCGCTCTCCCCGACAATGGCGACCGTCTCACCCGGCTCGACCACGAGCGACGTACGGCACAACGATGCTTCGCCACGGCCTTGGTGGCGAACCGTCACCCCGTCTACCTCCAGCCGGAGTGCGGCCGGGACGGGAGCTCCGCCGGACCGCCGCGGTGCGGTCTCGAGCACGTCGAAGATCTCCTCCGCCGCGGAGAGTCCCTCTGCGGCGGCGTGGAACTGGGCCCCCACCTGCCGGATCGGCAGATACGCCTCCGGCGCGAGGATGAGGATCACCAGTCCCGTGTACAGATCCAGATCGCCGTGGACCAGCCGCATACCGATCCCGACGGCCACCAGGGCAACCGACAGCGTCGACAGCAGCTCCAGCGCGAAGGACGACAGGAAGGCGATCCGCAGTGTCCGCATGGTCGCCCGGCGGTACTGGGTGGTGATGGCCCGGATGGACTCGGCCTGCGCCTTTGCCCGTCCGAACACCTTCAGTGTCGGCAGCCCCGCGACCACGTCCAGGAAGTGGCCGGAGAGCCGGGACAGCAGCCGCCACTGGCGGTCCATGCTCGACTGGGTCGCCCAGCCGATCAGCACCATGAAGGCCGGGATCAGCGGCAGCGTCACCACGATGATCGCGGCCGAGACCCAGTCCTCCGTCACGATCCGGGCGAGCACGGCGACCGGCACCACGACCGCGAGCCCCAGTTGGGGCAGGTAGCGCGAGAAGTAGTCGTCCAGCGCATCGACGCCTCGTGTCGCCAGCGCGACGAGCGATCCCGTGTTCTGCCCGCTCAGCCGGCCGGGCCCCAGCTCGGCGGCCCGCTCCAGGAGCCGGCGCCGGAGCTCGGACTTCACGGCGGCGCTCGCGCGGTGGGCGGCCAGCTCGGTCAGCCAGGAAACGGCCGCACGTCCGACCGCCACCGCCGCCAGCAGCGCCAGCGGTGTGCCCAGCTCCGAGACGGACAGCCCTCGCTGGAACGCTCCCACCACCACCTCGGCGACGAGCATCGCCTGGGCGATGACCAGGACCGCTCCGGCGATCCCGAGCACCACTACTGCGGCCAGGAAGCGGCGGGTCGCGTGCGCGTACCGAAGCAGCCGCGGGTCGATCGGTTTCACGTGAAACATCCCCCGCTAGTGCGCATCGGCGATGTGCTGGGTGCCGATCCGCTTGCGGAACACCCAGTAGGTCCACCCCTGATAGAGCACCACCAGGGGGGCAGCAATAGCCGCGCACCACGTCATGATCTTGAGGGTGTACGGGCTGGACGAGGCATTGGTGACGGTCAGGCTCCACGCCTCGTCGAGGGAGGAAGGCATCACGTCAGGGAAGAGCGCCAGGAACAGCATCGCCACCGAGGTGGCGATGGTCACGCCCGAGAGGGCGAACGACCAGCCCTCCCGGCCCGCCTTCACCGCGAGGACCGCTACGGCCAGCGCCAGCACCGCCACGATCAGTGCCACCAGGCTCTTGCCGTCCCCGCGCGCCGCCTGGGTCCACAGCAGGAAGCCGAGCGCCGGGACCATGGTGAGCACCCCCAGCTTCACGGCCAGTGCCCTGGCGCGGGTCCTGATGTCCCCCACCGTCTTCAGCGCCGCGAAGACCGCGCCGTGGAAGGTGAACAGCGTGAGCGTCACCAACCCGCCGAGCAGCGCGTACGGGTTGAGGAGGTCGAGGAGACCGCCGACGTACTCCTTGTTCTCGTCGATCTTCACGCCACGCGTGATGTTCCCGAAGGCGACGCCCCACAGGAAGGCCGGCAGCAACGAGGTCCAGAAGATCGCGTGCTCCCAGTTGGTCTGCCAGCGCTCCTCCGCCCGCTTGTGCCGGTACTCGAACGCGACGCCTCGCACGATCAGGCAGACGAGGATCAGCAGCAGTGGCAGATAGAAGCCCGAGAAGAGGGTGGCGTACCACTCGGGGAACGCGGCGAACGTGGCACCGCCCGCTGTGAGCAGCCAGACCTCGTTGCCGTCCCAGACCGGGCCGATGGTGTTGATCAGCACACGGCGCTCGGTGCGGTCCCTCGCCAGCAGCTTGGTGAGGACACCGATCCCGAAGTCGAAGCCCTCCAGGAAGAAGTAGCCGATCCACAGGACGGCGATGAGTATGAACCAGACGTTGTGGAGTTCCATGCCTCAGCAGCTCCTCAGCGGACTCAGTACGAGAAGGCCATCGGCCGGTCGGCGTCACGGTCGTCGCCGCCGATCTTGGTGGGTGGGGTCAGGTCGGCCTCGGTGAGTTCGGGCGGCCCGGCCTTGACGTACTTCACGAGCAGCCTGACCTCGATCACCGCGAGCACGGCGTAGAGCAGGGTGAAGACGGTCATCGAGATGAGAACCTCACCCTGGGAGACACCGGGGGAGACCGCGTCGCGCGTACGCAGCACGCCGTAGACGACCCACGGCTGCCTGCCCATCTCGGTGAAGATCCAGCCCCAGGAGTTGGCGATCAGGGGGAAGGCCATCGTCCACAGCGCGATGAGCCAGTACCACCGGCCCAGACGAGGGCTGAGCGCCTTGTTCCTGAAGAGCACCAGATTTGGGACCTCGTCCTCGCCCGTGCGCAACGCGGCGGGCAGCAGGAACTTTCTGCGGGTCAGCCAGAGCCCGATCATCCCGATGGTGAGCGAGGCCATGCCGAAGCCGATCATCCAGCGGAAGCCCCAGTAGGCCACCGGGATGTTGGGCCGGTAGTCGCCGGGCCCGTACGTCTCCTGGAGCTGCTCGTTGACGTCGTTGATGCCGGGGACGTGGGAGTCGAAGTCGCTGTGCGCGAGGAAGGACAGCAGGCCCGGGATCTCGACCGCCACCTTGTTGTGGCCCTCGTCGACGTCGCCGTAGGCGAAGACCGAGAACGGCGCGGGTGCCTCGCCGTCCCAGAGGGCTTCGGCAGCCGCCATCTTCATGGGCTGCTGCTCGTACATGACCTTGCCCAGCAGGTCACCGCTGACAGCGGTCATCAGACCGGCGACCGCGACCGTGACCAGGCCCACCCGCAGGGACGACCTCATGACGGGGATGTGCTTCCGGCGCGCCAGGTGGAAGGCCGATATGCCCGCCATGAAGGCGCCTCCGACGAGGAAGGCCGCCGTCATGGTGTGGAAGAACTGGGTGAGCGCGGTGTTCTGGGTCAGGACCAGCCAGAAGTCGGTGAGCTCGGCCCGTCCGCGCTCCTCGTTGATCCGGTAGCCGACCGGGTGCTGCATCCAGGAGTTGGCCGCCAGGATGAAGTAGGCGGAGAGGACCGTGCCGATCGAGACCATCCAGATGCAGGCCAGGTGGATCTTCTGCGGCAGCTTGTCCCAGCCGAAGATCCACAGACCGATGAACGTGGACTCGAAGAAGAAGGCGATCAGCGCCTCGAAGGCGAGCGGGGCACCGAAGACGTCACCGACGAAGCGCGAGTAGTCGGACCAGTTCATCCCGAACTGGAACTCCTGGACGATGCCCGTGACGACGCCCATGGCGATGTTGATCAGGAAGAGCTTTCCCCAGAACTTGGTGGCCCTGAGGTACTTCTCCTTACCCGTGCGCACCCATGCGGTCTGCAGGCCGGCGGTGAGTGCCGCGAGCGAGATCGTGAGGGGGACGAACAGGAAGTGGTAGACGGTGGTGATGCCGAACTGCCATCGCGCCAAGGTCTCTGGCGCCAGAGCGAGGTCCACGTCGTCTCTCCTTACGTCGCCGTGGTCACAGCGGGAGCCGTCCCCTCCCTTCGGCTGATTCCGGGAGCAACCGGGACGCGCTTGTGAACGCGTTCACATTCACAAGCATTATTGCGCACAGCCATTCGGACACTTTGACCGGGGGTGCCCCTTGCGCAGAGAACCCCCGCGAGCAGAGCGCTCGCGGGGGCCCGAAGATCTTGCCTGGTCAGACCGCCTGCCGCCCTCCAGGGGCGTCGGGCGGCCCGGCGTCAGGAGTCCTTGCGGAACATCTCCGCCGTGTGCAGAAACACATCGTTCGCCTCGCACTCACCGATGGTCACGCGCACACCCTCGCCCGCGAACGGCCGGACGACCACGCCGGCCTTCTCGCACGCGGCGGCGAACTCGAGCGTGCGGTCGCCGAGGCGCATCCAGACGAAGTTCGCCTGCGTCTCGGGCACCGTCCAGCCCTGCTCGACCAGGGCATGGTGCACCCGGGCCCGCTCCGTGACCAGGCTGCCGACCCGCCCCAGCAGCTCGTCCTCGGCGCGGAGCGAGGCCACCGCCGCGTCCTGCGCGAGCTGGCTGACACCGAAGGGGACCGCCGTCTTGCGCAGCGCCGCGGCCACCGGCTCATGGGCGACCGCGAAGCCGACCCGCAGCCCCGCCAGCCCGTACGCCTTGGAGAAGGTGCGCAGCACCGCGACGTTCGGCCGCTCACGGTAGATCTCGAGTCCGTCGGGGACGTCGGCGTCGCGGATGAACTCCCGGTACGCCTCGTCGAGCACCACCAGTACGTCCGAGGGCACGCGGTCCAGGAACCGCTCCAGCTCGGCCCGCCGCACGACGGTGCCGGTCGGGTTGTTCGGGTTGCAGACGAAGATGAGGCGGGTCCGGTCGGTGATCGCCTCCGCCATGGCGTCGAGGTCGTGCACCTCCCCCTCGGTCAGCGGGACCTGCACGGAGGTCGCTCCGCTGATCTGCGTGATGATCGGGTACGCCTCGAAGGAGCGCCAGGCGTAGATCACTTCGTCGCCGGGTCCGGAGGTGGACTGCAGCAGCGACTGCGCCACACCGACGGAGCCGGTGCCCGTCGCCAGGTGGGTCACCGGCACGCCGAACCGGTCCGCGAGCTCATTCATCAGCCCGGTGCAGGCCATGTCGGGGTAGCGGTTGAAGTTCTGCGCCGCGGCGATCGCGCTCTCCATCACGCCGGGCAGCGGCGGATACGGGTTCTCGTTGGAGGACAGCTTGTAGGCGACCGGGCCGCCGGCCGCCGCGGGCCTGCCCGGCTTGTATGTGGGGATGCCGTCCAGCTCGGCGCGCAGCTTGGGGCTCGTCTCGCTCACCGCAGGTCCTCCTCGACCGTCCGTGCACATCGGTACTCAACCAATACTGCTCACCTTATGAGGATTCACCTCCGCTGCGAATGGCCGGAGGCACGGAACCTCGCGAACCTCTCGGGGTGGGCTTTCCGAGGACCGATCCGGGGGGAGCGCTCGCGACCGTGGCGCGCGCCGGTGGCTCGCGCCGTGGCGCGCATCCCCCGTAGTGATGAGTTGAGACCTCTTCGAGACATGGAGCCTTCGCCAGGCCCCGGCGGCCTGGCACCCGACACTCCATTGTGCTGACCTTCAACTCCCGCACTTTCCAAGGGAGTCGACTCTAAATGATCATGCAGAAACGTGCCTGTCAACGTGCGCATATGCGACCGGCCGTCCCACCTGCGCGAGCCCTACTATCGGCACGCCATGACAGCAGCAGGGAAGCATCAGGTGAGCCGGACGGACACATCCCGCCGGAGCGGTAGGCAAGGCCGGGCAGGCATCAGGGACGTGGCCGCCGCGGCCGGGGTCTCCATCACGACCGTCTCCGACGCCCTCAACGGCAAGGGCCGGCTCCCGGACGCCACCCGCCGACACGTCCGCGAGGTCGCAGACCGGCTGGGCTACCGCCCTTCCGCCGCGGCCCGCACCCTCCGTACCGGAAAGTCGGGCTTAATCGGCCTGACCGTGACGACGTACGGGGATGAACCTTTCACCTTCACGGAGTTCGCGTACTTCGCCGAGATGGCCAGAGCCGCGACCTCGGCCGCGCTCGCCCGCGGCTACGCACTCGTCATTCTGCCCGCCACCTCACGACACGACGTCTGGTCGAACGTCGCCCTCGACGGCACGGTCGTCATCGACCCCTCCGACCACGACCCGGTCGTCACCGAGCTGGTACGCCAAGGACTGCCCGTCGTCTCCGACGGCCGCCCCGCAGGCACCCTCCCGGTCACCGCCTGGGTGGACAACGACCACGAAGCCGCCGTACTCGATCTGCTCGACCATCTCGCCGCCGCCGGGGCCCGCCGCATCGGCCTGCTGACCGGCACGACCACCGACACGTACACCCGGCTGTCCACGACCGCCTACCTCAACTGGTGCGAACGCGTCGGCCAGGACCCCGTCTACGAGTCCTACCCCGCGCACGATCCGTGCGCCGGCGCCGTCGCCGCCGACCGGCTGCTCGCCCGGCCGGACCGGCCCGACGCCGTGTACGGGCTCTTCGACCCCAACGGCACCGATCTGCTGGCCGCCGCCCGCAGGTACGGCCTGCGCGTCCCCGACGATCTGCTCCTCGTGTGCTGCAGCGAGTCCACCGTGTACGCCACCACGGAGCCCCCGATCACCACGCTCTCGCTCAAGCCGCGCAGAATCGGCACGGCGGTCGTCCAGTTGCTGATCGACGCGATCGAGGGAATCGACGAGGACCGGCCGGTCGAGCAGGTGATACCGACCGAACTGATCGTCAGGACCTCGTCGCAGCGCCGTCCTCCGCGGACAACCGTGAGCCCACCACGGTCTCCCTCGAAGAACTGAACCGTCCCCACAAAGGACTGGACCTTCCCAATTGGGACGAAACAACCTGCGAACCAGGGGTGCGCAAGGATTTCACCACCCCTGGTGCGTCACACACCGCCTGGCTCATTCCTATGATGGGCGAACGACACCGCGGACCACCCCGACCAGGCTGGGCCGAGAGGTGAACGGCGGCGCGACGGTGGTGGAGGGGTCGATGACTCAGGGGGCCGGTCAAGGACCCGTGGTCCGGACGGCGACGTTGCGCGATTTCCGCGTACCGCCGTACGCGCAGGTTCCCGTGCAGTCACACACAGCGGACCCGATCCATTCGGGCCATCCTGGCAACGCCTTCCCCGAGGGTGAACCGCCGGAGGGCTACACCCCCACCGCGCGCGACCTTCCCGTCATCGGCCGCGGCGGCCCGGGCGACACCGTGCAGATCCATGTCGACCCGGACGAGGCGCCCGCTCCCGACGGTCGGGGCCCGCTGTACGTCGTCGGCGACGTCCACGGCTACCTCGACGAGCTCGTCGCCGCCCTGGCGGCGAAGGGCCTCATCGACACCGAAGGTCACTGGGCCGCGGGCAACGCCCGGCTGTGGTTCCTCGGCGACTTCACCGACCGCGGTCCCGACGGGATCGGCGTCATCGACCTGGTCATGCGCCTTTCCGCGGAGGCCGCCGCTGCCGGCGGCTACTGCAAGGCCCTGATGGGCAACCACGAACTGCTGCTGATCGGCGCCAAACGCTTCGGGGACACGCCCGTCAACTCCGGTGCCGGCACCGCCACCTTCCAGGCCGCGTGGCTCCTCAACGGCGGCCAGAAGACGGACATGGACCGGCTGCAGGAGGTCCATCTGCAGTGGATGGCCAGGCTCGACGCGATCGTCGAGGAGGACAGCCACCTCCTGCTGCACTCCGACACGACCGCGTACCTCGATTACGGATCCACCATCGCGGACGTCAACGACACCGTGCACGCGGTCCTCACCCGGGGCGACGCGGACGAATGCTGGGACCTGTTCCGCAAGTTCACCAAGCGCTTCGCCTTCCGCGACGAGGGCGGACCGCAGGCGGCGCGCGAGCTGCTCTCCGCCTATGGCGGCCGGCGCATCGTCCATGGTCACAGCCCCATCCCGTACCTGCTGGGCGAGGTGGGCACCGAGGACGGCGAGGACGGCGACCGCCCGGTGGTCGAGGGTCCGCACGTCTACGCGGACGGGCTCGCCATCGCCATGGACGGCGGCGTGACCATGGCCGGAAAGCTTCTTGTCCAGCAGCTCCCCCTGACGGACTGAGCCGACTGCGGCGGGCGATTTACGGAAACCCCCTGTCACCCTGTGCCGTAACCGCTCTACCATCGGCGTATCCGTAGCAGACTCTCCTCCGTTTCCGCTCGACCGCCCGTCATACGGGCCGTCCGGCCCTACGGAGCATCGGGGGATGCACATGAAAAGCGCTCCGCACCTGCTGAACGAGGACCGCGCCGAGTACCAGCGGGTCCTCGACGAAGCACTGCGCAACGCCCATGAACGCCCTGACCTCGCAGCCGTGGGACTACGCCTCAACGCCGAACAGTTGCGCACCATGGCGCTCAACGCGACGGCACTGATAGCGGCCTCCGCCGCTGCCGAGTACGAGCATTACGTGAAAGTGCGCCGGGAGATGCGCACGTCGGCGGCCGCCTCGGCAAGCGGCTCCGTGCTGTCCCCCGCCGTCGGGCAGAGCGCCGACGGCGGCGGCGCCGGCTTCGCCGCCGTCATCGCGGTGCTCGCCCCCGTCCTCGCCGGGACGGCCGCGGCGATCTTCCTGCTCGTCGGCTACATCCTGAAGATGCTCAGCCCTACGCCGTCGTTCGCCGACGCCCTGCTGACGGCCGGGTGGTTCTTCGGCGCCCTCACGGCCGCCGCCATCCTGGTCGCCGCGGTGGGGCTGCTCCTGACGGCCCTGCGCAACGGTGCCGCCCAAGTGGCGGAAGAGGTGCCCGCCGGAGAGTTGCCGGACGAGGTTTCCAGAGCGAAGGAAGCCTGGCGCCACGCCCTCCTGGAGCGTGGCATCCTGCCGTTCCTGCGGGCAGCCCTTGCCGACCCGAGCGCCGATCCGGCGTCCACCGCACCACCGCGGCCGGTCAGCCGGATCCCCAAGATCGGGTTCAGCGGACCGGAGTTCTCCAGCCCGGCGGAGGGGTCGACCGCCGGGCAGCGGCCGACCTTCACCAGCCCGGACTTCACGAGCCCCGACTTCGGCGGCCCGGAACACCGACCGGACTGATGGACGAGACTGGAGAAGACCCGCAGGCCAAGCAGCCCGATCACCGTGGCCACGGCACCGGGAACGGGGGCGGCGCGCCAGCGGACCCTCCCGCCGAGCAGCAGACGCTTAGACCACCAGGGGGAACAGGACGGCGCTCACCGACGCGACGTCGAATACGTAGATCAGTCCGCAATCGGCGGGTACAGCCAGTTGTCCTGCGCCGCGAACTCCGCCGACTTCGCCGGCATCCCGGCCCGCGCCTCAGCGTCGCTGGTCAGCGGGTCGTCGCCGCCGACCCCTTCCCGGCCCTCAGCGGCCCTCGCGGTACTGCATACGGGACTTGGGCACCGCAGCCGGTCCGGATACGGCAAGGTCCGCCGCCCTGTCGTGGAGCCTTCAGCCACCGGTTACCGGACGCGGCGCTTTCCTGCGCGCCGGCGGCCCAGGCGTATGCGGAGGAAGACGAGGTCGGCGACGAGCAGCATCACCCCGATGATCAGCAGGTAGAACAGTCCCTCGGTCATCCACGATGATCAGTAGGAGAAAGAGAGCCATCCGTATCGCCTCATGTCGCGGTGTTCTGGCCCGTCTGCGGGTCCTCCATGACGATCGGGTGTGTCCCGCCGGTGCCGGTGTCGATGAGGATCTGCTCGGCCGTGGCGTTGTCGGCGCCGACAGCTCTGGCCATCGCGGCGCGTGCCGCGTCGGGCGTCGTGTCCGGTGGGATCACCAACAGGGAGAAGTGGTCTCGATCGCCTCGGGTAATGAGGACGGTGTCGTCGCCGACCGGGAAGGAGTCGATGTGGACGACCCGGTCGCCGATGATCAGACGTGTCGGTAGCTCCTCCCAGGCGCTGGCGTCCAGACCGACGCGGGTGACAGCTCCGAGATGCTCGGTCAACGCGGTGATCAGCACGGGAAGCTCAGCACCGATGTCGCGGGAACGCGGCCACCATGCGCCGTCGAGGATTCCCTCGCGGGCATGTGTCGTCTCCAGCCGCAGGAGGGCGGTTCCAGGTTTGACGTCTTTGTGGATCGCGTCCGGCAGAAGCTTCGGTTCACGCGGGGTTTCGGCGTCGGACATGGTGGGCTCACCCGTCTGCGGGACTCGGTAAGCGTTCGCTGATCGCCTGGGGCAACGTCGGCGCGCCTTCCGGTTTCAACGTACTCCGTGAGCCCACGCCCAGGCCTACCCGGGCGCTGCGGATGCGCACCCGGGTTCCGATGGAAGTCGCTGGTCAGGTGCGGGTTCACCCGACCGTGGCCGGAGTACAGTGGAGAAACCGGGAGTACTTCGCACACCGGCTCCCAGGTCGGTGTCGTTCTCGGCGGGCAACTAACACCGGGACGTCAAAGACAAGCCCCGGGGACAGGTCCGCGCCATGACCGCGACGATCGACCGTATGCCCATCAGTGAGCGCGTGACCTCACCACCGGCCCGCCTGTCTCTGACCCCGACGGGGTCGGTTCCAGGTCTGCTGGATGGTGCCTGGTGGCCTCGCTCTCGCGATCTTTCCCGTGAACTCCCCGCTCTCATCGACGTGCTGGACGCACGCTGGGGCCGGATCACGCGTGTCACGGTGAACCCGACCCACTGGCCCAAGATCCCGCGCAAGGTGCCCGTGGCCGGGCATACGGTGCACGTGGGCTGGTTCGCCGACGAGCAGGACCCGCACAAGCTGATCCTCCTCTCCTACACCACCGGCCGCTGGGACCTACTGGTGATCCCGCCGGAGACCGACGCGGCTGCCGCCGCCCGGCTGATGGCCACCGCAACCACCCCCGGCGGGCTCGCCAGCGCCAGCGCTCTGATGACGAACGAGAACACCTCCCGTGAGGCGAGGGAGTCGCTCGACCGGGAAGAGGAGTGGGAGACCGAAGGCGGGCACGCCTCAGGAGCGGCCGAGAACCCGAACCCGAACCCGCCCGGATCCATAAGCTCCGCCCGAGGGAGGTGAGGACATGGAAATCGCCATCACCGTGTCCGCGATCATCGCCATGATCATCATCGGGGTGCTGCTCATCCATCGGCTCAACGGCCGGCACGACGAACGGATCGCAGCATTCCACTACGGCGACGCCCTGCCGGGAATCGGCCGACGGAGCCGGAATACCCCACACCGGAAGAACATGCCGGGTCGCCCGCCGTCCCCGCCAACCCGCTCGTCACCACTCAAGGCGAACACCGAGACGGGGCCGCCGATGGCGCCTGACCTGTCTCCTGACCGGGGCCGTGCCGGTGGGCGTGGCGCCAAGCGTCCGTCCACCGGCACGTCGTCCCGATGAAAGAAGCCAACTTGAAGCCAACGGAACAACCCCCCTCGGACGGGCGGGCCGAGGTGCGGATCGTCGCGGCATCCCCCGAGGCCGCCCGTCAGGTCGCAGAGGCACTCCGTCAACGCTTCGCCGCCACCGAACAGCGCAGCTACCCCGCGGGGAGCGACGGCGGAACCCGCCTCCACCTCACGGTGGACACGACGCACACGGCAAAGCGGGCACAGCCCTGGCTGGAAACCAGTCGACCCTCCGCGCAGGACCGCACACAGACGGACGAAGTCTGAGGAAAGGCAGGACCTGGCCGCAGCCTGCGCGTATCTCGCGGGCGACGGGCTCACCACGGTCGACTGCATGGTCACGCTGACGCAACACGGAATCCCGCTCAGGCCGATGAGGAGGAACGCGGCCGACACGGCGCCGAGCCTTTCCCGACGAAGGAATGCATTGCCTGAAGAGTCCCTTATGCCGGAGACACGGCATAGGCATAGCATTGTGCATGGGTCGGCGCACTTCTCACGTGCGACCGGCCTGGATGAGCGGCCCCGGTGTGCAAAACGCCGGGGCCGTTGCGCACGGTCGACGCGACGGTAGTGATCGAGCGGATCCTGGCAGCAAGGCATCGAAGCCCAGCACACGGCTACCCCGGGCGACCCACTCGTTGGAGACAGCCGGCGCGGCAGGCGAACGTGAAAGCAGGGCTGGTGACGTGAAAGGGCGCTTCTATGGCGGAGGGCGATCGGCAGCCCGGCAAGGACAGGGTGGACCGGTCGGAGGGGTTCGGTGAGCGGCTGTTGGGGGTGCTGCTGGACCGGGCACACGAGATGCCGCCGCAGCTGATCGCCCCGCTGATCGCGGAAGAGGTGGCCCGGGTCGGTGGCCGGGACATCTCGATCCTCCTGCAGGACTATGCACAGCTCCTGCTCATGCCGCTGCCGGGCAGGGGGCTGAGCGTCGGTGAGCCTGAGCCGATCGGTGACTCCCATGCCGGCATGGCCTTCCTGAACGCGGCCCCTGTCGAGGTACCGCAGGCCGATGGCGTTCGGATGTATCTGCCGTTGCTGGACGGCAGCGACCAGGTGGGAGTGTTGGTCCTCACCCTGGTGACCGTCGATGACGACGACCGGCGTCTGCTGCGCAGGCTCGCCGGGCTGATCGCCGACATGCTGGTCACCAAGCACAGCTACACCGACCAGTTCTTCCTCACCCGGCGCCGTGAACCCATGAGCGTGGCCGCGGAGATCCAGTGGTCTCTGCTCCCGCCGCTGGCGATGTCCGTCCCCCAGGTCGCGGTGGCCGGAATCCTGGAGCCCGCCTACAACGTCGCCGGCGACAGCTTCGACTACGCACTCAACGACGACATCCTGCACGTGGCCGTGCTCGATGCGATGGGCCACGGCCTCAACGCCGCCACGATGGCCACCGTCGCCATCGGCGCCTACCGGCACTCCAGACGGGCCGGTATCGGCCTGTCGGAGATCTATGCGTTCATGGACCGGGCCATCGCCGAGCAGTTCGGCCCCGAACACTTCGTCACCGCGCAGATGATGCGTCTGAACATCGCAACGGGCCACCTGCAGTGGGTCAACGCGGGTCACCCCGCACCACTGCTGATCCGCAACCACCAGGTCCTGCGCCGGCTGGATGGCCCCACCACCTTCCCGGTCGGTTTCGGAGGTGAGAAGCCCCAGGTCAGCGAGGAGATGCTCCTGCGCGGCGACCGGGTGCTGTGCTTCACCGACGGCCTGATCGAGGAGCACGAAGCCGGCGGAGAGGAGTTCGGCGAGGAACAGCTCATCCACGGGGTCAACCGCATCGAGCAGACCGGGGAGGGAGTGCGGGCGGTGGTGCGCTCGCTCTCCCACGCCCTGAAGGAGGAACGGGGCGGGAGCACCAGTGACGACGCGACCCTGTTCCTCATCGAGTGGCGAGGGGGCGCCGCCGACCACCTCGCCATCCTGGAGTGAGCCGACAGCCGCCCCATCGTTGAAGGAGCCGATGCGCGCAGGCCCGCAGTCCGAACGGGTCCTCAGAGCACCGGAACTTGCGAGGTAACAGGCCAAACTCGCTGAACGATCGGGGCGAGCCAACACGTTCGTCGTGCCTGAATTGATCGGCGGTTCATGGACGGTGACCCTGAAGCTCGGCGACTCCCCGGTCCCGCGAACGCGTCGGCCTGCGCCGGTCACAATGGCCCATAAGAGGTCGCCGCCCGGTTCGTGCCACCAGAGTGTGTCCTGCCGCAGCGCGGTTCAAAGACGACAGCGTCCCCCGGAGCGTATGCCGAGGGACGCTGAACGTCAGAAGATCAGGTCGCGATAGGCAGGTAGACGCGGTGGCCGGCCTCCGCGAACTCCTTCGACTTGGCGAGCATGCCCGCTTCGACCTCATCGTCACTGGTCATGGCGAGATCCGGGGCGAACCGCTCTGTGATGCTTCTACTGATCTTCATCGAGCAGAACTTGGGACCGCACATCGAGCAGAAGTGCGCGGTCTTCGCCGGTTCGGCCGGCAGCGTCTCGTCGTGGAACTCCCTGGCCGTGTCCGGGTCGAGGGCCAGATTGAACTGGTCCTCCCACCGGAACTCGAAGCGCGCGTCGGAGAGTGCGTCGTCCCACTCCTGGGCACCCGGGTGCCCCTTGGCGAGGTCCGCCGCATGCGCGGCGATCTTGTAGGTGATGACGCCGGTCTTCACGTCGTCACGGTTCGGAAGGCCCAAGTGCTCCTTGGGTGTCACGTAGCAGAGCATGGCCGTGCCCCACCAGGCGATCATGGCCGCTCCGATGCCGGAGGTGATGTGGTCGTAGGCGGGGGCCACATCGGTGGTGAGCGGACCGAGGGTGTAGAACGGCGCCTCCTCGCAGATCTCCTGCTGGAGGTCGATGTTCTCCTTGATCTTGTGCATCGGGACGTGACCGGGGCCTTCGATCATCGTCTGAACATTGAAACGCTTGGCGATCGAGTTGAGCTCCCCGAGCGTCTTCAACTCGGCGAACTGCGCTTCGTCGTTGGCGTCCGCGATCGAGCCGGGCCGCAGGCCGTCACCGAGGGAGTACGTCACGTCGTACGCGGCGAGGATCTCGCAGAGCTCCTCGAAGTGCTCGTACAGGAAGGACTCCTTGTGGTGCGCGAGGCACCACGCCGCCATGATCGAGCCGCCGCGCGAGACGATGCCGGTCTTGCGGCGCGCCGTCAGCGGCACGTAGCGCAGCAGTACCCCCGCGTGGACCGTCATGTAGTCCACGCCCTGCTCGGCCTGTTCGATGACGGTGTCCTTGTAGACGTCCCAGGTCAGCTCCTCGGCCTTGCCGTCGACCTTCTCCAGTGCCTGGTACAGCGGCACGGTACCGATCGGCACGGGGGAGTTGCGCAGCACCCACTCACGGGTGGTGTGGATGTTGCGCCCCGTGGACAGGTCCATGACCGTGTCGGCGCCCCAGCGGGTCGCCCAGGTCATCTTCTCCACCTCCTCCTCGATGGAGGAGGTGACCGCGGAGTTGCCGATGTTGGCGTTGACCTTCACCAGGAACCGCTTGCCGATGATCATCGGCTCGATCTCCGGGTGGTTCACGTTCGCCGGCAGAACGGCCCGGCCGGCCGCGATCTCCTCCCGCACCACCTCGGGGGAGACGTTCTCGCGGATGGCGACGTACTCCATCTCCGGCGTGATCTCGCCCCGGCGGGCGTACGCGAGCTGGGTGACCGCCTGGCCGTCACGTCCGCGGCGGGGCTGGCGCGGGCGGCCGGGGAACACCGCGTCGAGGTTGCGCAGCCCGCCGCGCGGCGATGTGTGCTTGATTCCGTCGTCCTCGGGCCTGACCGGCCGCCCCGCGTACTCCTCGGTGTCGCCGCGGCCGATGATCCAGTTCTCCCGCAGCGGCGGCAGGCCGCGGCGTACATCGGTCTCGACGTTCGGGTCGGTGTACGGACCGGACGTGTCGTACAGGGTCACGTCCTTGCCGTTGGTGAGGTGCACCTTGCGGACCGGCACACGGAGGTCGGGGCGCGAACCCTCGACGTATCCCTTGTGCCAGCCGATGGACTTCTCGGCCTCGTCGTTCTGGTCCGAGGCAGGCGTGCGTGCGTCCGATACGGTCATGAGACCTACTCCCTACGCCGGCATTACCCGGTAACAGGTTCGGCGGTCGGCGCAGCTGTCCCGTACGGATGTACGAAGGTCAGCGCCCTCTCAGCCCGGTGCTCCGAGCTCCCGCGTGTGCAAAGGTGCCACCACGCTAGCGTCATATCTGGCGCGCTGAACAGAGGGCCCCTCCTGCTCTTGCGATGATCGGTCCGTGACCTCATCGCCGCAGCCCCCAGAACCGCACGGCCAGGCCCACAGTCATGCGCACAGTCATGGGCCCGCCGCGCCAGTCTCCAAGCACCTTCGCAAGGTCATCGCCGCTGTTCTGATCCCCTTCGCGACGGCTGTCCTCGTCGGGCTCGCCGTACTGTGGCCGGGGGGCGCACCCGGCCATGAGCGCACCGGTGTCGGCTTCGACCGCCAGACGGAGCAGGGCGAGGTGGTCTCCCTCGAGAGGGTCGACTGCAAGGACGTCAACGCCGCCCAGGTCCCGCCGACCGGCGACACCTCCACGCCGGAGGGCCGCGAGGCGGTCAACTCGCAGCAGGGCCAGTGCGCCAGGGCGACCGTCGAAGTGACCACGGGCAAGGACAAGGGCCGCACCTTCGTCGAGATCGTCCAGCCGGACGCGCCGCGGCAGTTGAAGGAGGGTCAGGGTGTGGTCGTCGCGTACGCCCCTGACGCGCCCCGCGATCTCCAGTACTCGGTGACGGACATCGACCGGGGATTCCCCATGGCGCTGCTGGCCGGGATCTTCGCACTCGTCGTGGTGCTCGTCGGTCGGATGCGCGGCGTCATGGCCCTGATCTCGCTCGCCGCCTCGTTCGCCGTGTTGACGCTCTTCATCCTGCCCGCGATTCTGCAGGGGTCCAATCCCCTGGTCGTGGCCGTGGTCGGGGCGAGCGCCATCATGCTGATCGCGCTCTACCTGTGCCACGGGGTGACCGCGCGGACCTCCGTCGCGGTGCTCGGCACACTGATCTCCTTGCTGCTGATCGGGCTGCTCGGCTCACTGTTCATCGGCTGGGCCAGCCTCAGTGGGAACACCGACGACAACACCGGTCTGATCCACGGCCTGTATCCCGAGATCGACATGAGCGGCCTGCTGCTGGCCGGCGTCATCATCGGCTCGCTCGGCGTTCTGGACGACGTGACGGTGACGCAGACCTCGGCCGTGTGGGAGCTGCATCAGGCGGACCCCGACATGGGGCCCCGGGCGCTCTACCGCTCGGCCATCCGTATCGGCCGCGACCACATCGCTTCCGTCGTCAACACGCTGGTGCTCGCCTATGCGGGCGCCGCTCTGCCGCTGTTGCTGCTCTTCTCCATCGCGCAGTCCAGCGTGGGCACCGTAGCCAACAGCGAGTTGGTGGCCGAGGAGATCGTACGGACGCTGGTGGGGTCGATCGGCCTGGTCGCGTCGGTGCCGGTGACCACCGCCCTCGCCGCCCTGGTGGTCTCCGCGGACCGCTCCGGTCCGGCGGGGCCGGGCAAGGAGAACGGGGCGCCGGTGCGGACGGGCAGGGGGCGGCGGCGCAAGGCGTGAGCGGACGGCGTGTGGCGGGGGCAGGCGCGTCAGCCGGCGTTCTCCTCGGCGAGGATGCGGCCGAGCGCTTCCTCCAGGCTGAGCTCAAGGTCACCCAGCGTGAGCTCCTGCCCCATCGGCAACAGCTTGTCCGTGCGGTCGAGGAAGGCGACCAGCGGCGCCGCTCCCGCCCTGAACAGTGCGGAATCCGCGCCGACGCGAAGCCTGATCATGACGTCCGACAGGCTTTCCGGTCCCACGGGCGCGATGTGCACATCACCGTCCCCGCTCGGCCCGTTGATCCCGTCGAGCAGCAGCTCCCGCCCGAATGCCCAGGTCACAGGCGCGTCACCGGGCAGGTGGAAGGTCATCCGCACCGCATACGGATCTCCTGTCTCGTAATCCAGTCCCACCGGAATCCGGAAGGAGAGTTCCTCGGAGACGAGGAACCTCATCAGAACCTCGGCCTGGACCGACTCGCACATCACATACCCCGCAGCAGATGAAGCAATGAATGAACCCGCACCGACAAAGCAGAAGGAAACGACCAGGAACGATCCCCCTAGACCCTCTTGACGCCATCGTGGTCGAAGGCCTAGCAGATCACAAGGAGTGATATTTCAGATACTGATAGAGAAGGCAAGTGACCCCAACAGCCCACCGATTCGGCTGCGCAACTGCTCAACTGCCGGAAGCAGCCTGGCCTCCTGGTCCAACGGGAGGGAAATGGCCATCGTTGCGGCATGGCGACCCACAGTGATCGGAATGGCGGCACAGACCGTGCCGAGTGCATATTCCTGCCGTTCCACGACGGGCTCCATGGACCCTCGCGCGGCGAGTCGCTCGAGCATCGTGCGCCCGTCACGCACCGTGTACGGCGTCACGGGCTGCACGGGATGGCGGCTCAGGTGGTCGCGGCGGGACGATTCGTCGAGTTGTCCGAGCAGGCACTGGCCCAGCGCATGTGCGTGTCCGGTCTCCCGGAAGTCGGCCAACTCGGGCACGGCGGGGGCGTACGGCGTGTCGGAGACCGCGACGATGTCGATCTCGCCCTCGCGGTAGACGGCGAAATAGACGGGGACACCGATCGCGTCCCGCCAGTGCGCGAGGGAGTCCTCGAGGGTGGTGCGTCGATCCTCCGGCGTACCGCCGACCAGACGTTCGACGGCGTCCCCGAGCGTGTACACACCGCTCCGCCGCCGCAGGTAGCCGTCGTGGGTCAAGGTCCGCAGCAGGTGGTAGGCGGTCGGCAGAGGGATCCCGGCCTCGCGTGCGAGCTGCTTCGCGGGAGCCCCGTCCGGATGTGCGCCGGCCGCTTCCAGCAGTCTCAAGGCACGCTGCACGGAGCTGATCAGGGTAGGTGCAGCGGCTTTCGTCGTCCCGGCCACAGGTCACCCCCAGGCATGGTGGCGGGCAGCACGCCCACCCGCGAGGGGGCCGCCCCCGCGCGGCCGCCGCAGCCCCGAGCCCTCGACAAGCATCGACCCCGGGACACCTACAGGTGCTGTTGGGAACGCCGGTGTTCCCAAGGGGCGGCAGAGGGCAGCCACATTAAACGGGAGGGCCTGACCGCGTACGCCGATTGCCCGGCCGTTCCCCCGGCCGGGCTAACGGCGGCACCCCTGGTGGGCCGTGCGGCTACCAGTCACCGCGTGAGCCGGCTGACGACATGAACTTCCTTACGACGAAGACGAGTCCGCCGACGAGGGCGACGAAGACCAGCAGCTTGAAGAGCAGCCCGATCACGAACCCGACGACGCTCGCGATGAGTCCACCGAACACGACCAGCGCGATCACAGGGATCGCCACCCACTTCACCCACCACGGCATCCCCGTGAGCATCTCCCGCACAGCCATCGTCCCTACCTCGTTTCTCCGGTTTGCCTGCCTTCGATGCTAGGCGGGCGGAAGCGTGGAACGGGGCCCGCGAGCCCTTGAACTCCCCTGACCGAACCCCTAGGGACCGGCAGGGTCGGCCGTCAGCTCTCAGGCGGAGAGAAGACCACCATGACCCGCAGGTCCTCGGTGATGTGGTGGAACTTGTGCGGGACCCCCGCCGGCACGTAGACGACGCTCCCGCGACCGACCTGCGTGGTCTCCATGCCCACGGTGATCGCCGCGCGGCCGCTGACCACGAAGTAGACCTCGTCCTGTTTGTGGGGCAGCTGGGGGTCGATCTCACCGGCGTCGAGCGCGTACAGGCCGACCGACATGTTCCGTTCCCGCAGGAACTGCAGGTATGCCCCGTCGTTCGCGGCGCGCTCCGCCTCGAGTTCGTCCAGCCGGAATGCCTTCATGCCTGTCCCGCCCCTGCACTCGGTCCGATCACGTCTGTCACGATCAGACACATGATGAATTTCCTAGTCAAGACGATCGCGAACGCCGGTGCCCTCTGGGTGGCCGTGTGGTTGCTGCAGGACATAACACTGACCGGTGACAGCACCGGCAAGAAGGCCTGGACCCTGGTCCTGGTCGCCCTTCTCTTCGGCCTGGTGAACTTCGTCGTCAAGCCCGTGGTGAAGCTGCTGACCCTGCCGTTGTTCATCCTCACCCTCGGTCTGATCACCCTGGTGATCAACGCTCTGATGCTGCTCCTCACCTCGTGGCTCGCCGACACGCTGGAGCTCGGGTTCCACGTCGACGGCT
This sequence comes from Streptomyces sp. OZ13, assembly GCF_052068155.1. Lineage (NCBI taxonomy): Bacteria > Bacillati > Actinomycetota > Actinomycetes > Kitasatosporales > Streptomycetaceae > Streptomyces > Streptomyces sp. OZ13. The sequence goes on from NZ_JBQHCZ010000004.1 coordinate 170,304, forward strand.
TCTGGACGGCGGTGCTCGGCGGCCTGATCATCTCCGTCGTCTCCTGGGCGCTGAACCTCGCCCTGCCCGACAAGGACTGATCGGCGCATGAACTCCCCTTATCGCGTCTGCTTCGTCTGCACGGGCAACATCTGCCGGTCGCCGATGGCCGAGGCGGTCTTCCGCGCCTTCGTCGAGGACGCCGGGCTCGGCCCCGTCGTGCGTGTCGACAGCGCCGGCACCGGTGGGTGGCACGAGGGGGACGGCGCCGACCCGCGTACCGTCTCGGTGCTGGAGGCGAACGGCTACCCCTCGAACCACTCCGCCCGGCAGTTCCGGGCGGAGTGGTTCGACGGCCTGGATTTGGTCATCGCGCTGGACGAAGGACATCTGCGGGCGCTGCGGAGGCTGGCACCGACGCCGGCGGACGCCGCCAAGGTACGGATGCTGCGCGCGTACGACCCCGCGCAGCCGGAGGACCTCGATGTCCCCGACCCTTACTACGGCGGCATGGACGGTTTCGAGGACTGCCTGGAGATGGTGGAGGCGGCGGGCAAGGCACTGCTCGACGCCGTGAGAACTGCACTTGAGGAGCGAGCGGCATGACAGGCACGACCCAGGGGGACGGCACCACGGCGGTACGGGCGGGGCTGCCCGAACCGGTGAAGTACGAACCGACCCTGCCCGGGCCCGTCTTCGCGGCTCACTTCCATCTGCCCGGTGAGCCGACGGGCCCCTACACCTACGGCCGCGACGAGAACCCGACCTGGACCCATCTGGAGCGGGCCATCGGTGAGCTCGAGGCGCCCGGAGAGGCCGTCGAGACCGTCACCTTCGCCTCCGGCATGGCGGCGATCTCCGCCGTGCTCATGTCGCAGCTGAAGGCGGGGGACGTCGTCGTCATGCCCGACGACGGCTATCAGGCCCTGCCTCTGGTGCACGAGCAGCTGCGCGCGTTCGGCATCGAGGTACGCACGGCGCCGACCGGCGGCGACGCCCAGGCAGCACTGCTGGAGGGGGCGCGCCTGCTGTGGATCGAGACGCCCTCCAACCCGGGACTCGACGTGTGCGACGTGCGGCGGCTCGCCGATCTCGCCCATGCGGCAGGCGCGCTCGTCGCCGTGGACAACACACTGGCCACCCCCCTCGGACAGCGTCCGCTCGAGCTGGGCGCCGACTTCTCGGTGGCCAGCGACACCAAGGGCATGACCGGCCACGGAGACATCCTGCTCGGGCACGTGACCTGCCGCGATCCGCAGCTCGCGGCCGGGGTGCGGCGCTGGCGCAAGATCGTCGGGGCGATCCCGGGACCGATGGAGGCCTGGCTCGCGCACCGGTCGCTCGCCACACTGCAACTGCGCGCGGACCGGCAGAGCGCGAACGCGCTGGCCGTCGCGCGGGCGTTGAGCGGCCGCGACGAGGTCAGCGGTCTGCGTCATCCCGGACTGCCGGACGACCCCTCGCACAAGATCGCCGCGCAGCAGATGCGGCGCTTCGGATGCGTCGTCTCCTTCAACCTGCCCGACCGCGCCCACGCGGAGCGCTTCCTCGACGGTCTGCGCCTGGTCGACGACGCCACCAGCTTCGGCGGGGTGCGCTCGACCGCCGAACGCCGAGGCCGTTGGGGCGGTGACGCCGTACCCGAGGGCTTCATCCGCTTCTCCGCCGGCGCCGAGGACGGCGACGACCTGGTGGCGGACGTGCTGCGGGCACTGGACGAGGCGGCCGCCGCGGCAGGGGACGTGCCCACGTCCACGCTCACCGGCTGAGCCTGGTGAACGGGCGGTCCGAGCCTCCCCCCTCATGGCTCGGACCGCCCTCGGCTCCTGCGCGCGAAGAACCGTGCCGACAAGGCTAGTTGACTCAGCGTCAGTGTCCAATCACGCTAGCGACAGAGACCTATCGACTTATTTATAGTTGGCCGGGTTCGGGGGCAACGTCGGATCGGGAAGGGCATGGCATGGATCTGGCCCTACTGCGCACATTCGTCACAGTGCACCGGGCCGGGTCGTTCACACGCGCCGCCGCACTGCTCGGACTCTCCCAGCCCGCGGTCACCGGTCAGATCCGCACACTGGAGCGGCAGCTCGGCCGGCCGCTCTTCCTTCGACAGGCGCGCGGCGTAACTCCAACCACCATCGGGGACGAACTCGCACACCGCGCGGCACCGCATCTGGACGCCCTGCTCGAGATAGCCGAAGTAGGTCTCGACACCGAGACCGGCATCCGCACGGTCCATCTCGCCGGGCCGCCCGAGTTCACCTCCGCGCGCGCACTTCCCGCGCTCACGCCCCTGATCGGCCAGGGATTCACCCTGCGCGCCTCCTTCGGGAACGCGGAGGAGGCCCTCGAAGGGCTCGCCGCGGGCCACCACGACCTCGCCATCGCCACCGCCCGGCCCCGTGGCCGGCTCCTCACCGCCACGCCGCTGTGCGACGAGGAGCATGTCCTCGTCGCGGCGCCCCGCTGGGCGGTCCACCTGGGGCCCTCTGTGTTACGCAAGGGGCATGTCGTCCTCGAACAGCTCCCTGTGGTCGAGGTCCATGAGTCCCTGCCGTTCGTCTCGAGGTACTGGCACTCCGTCTTCGATTCACGGCCGGCCGCAGCAGGCACCGTCATCGCGCCCGATCTGAGGGCCGCCCTGGAAGCGACCGCATCGGGGGCCGGGCTCGCCGTACTGCCGCGCTATCTGTGCGAGGACGCCCTCGAACGCGGTCGCATCGTCGCTCTCCTCGAACCACCCGTGCCCCCTCTGCGCACGTACTTCCTGGTCATACGCACCGGCACCCTCGCCCACCCCCATATCGCCCGGGCGCACGAAGCCTTGTTGCGCACCGCGGCCGAGTGGTGAACACACGGCGCAGAACGCCCACAGGAGTTTCAAGAGCGAAGACATGGGCCACTCTCTTGCCATGACCGAACGACCAGTGGTCAAGCGCACCGCACGCGCCATCCTGCTCGACGGGAACGACCTCATCCTGATCAAGCGGACCAAGCCCGGCGTGGATCCCTACTGGCTCACGCCCGGCGGCGGGGTCGAGTCCGAAGACGCCACCGTCGTCGACGCCCTCCACCGGGAGGTCGACGAGGAGCTCGGCGCCAAGATCACCGATGTCGTTCCGTGCTTCGTCGACACGGTCGAGCACATCGCCGACGGCGGCGTGACGGGGGTGAAGGTGCAGCACTTCTTCGTCTGCCGCCTGGAATCCATGGACCCCTCCTTGCGGCACGGCCCAGAGGTCGACGAACCCTGCGGAGGGTACGAGATCGTGCGCGTGCCGTTCAGCCGCGTCGGAATCGCCGCCGTCCATCTGGTGCCGCTGTCACTGCGGCACTATCTGGACGGCAACATCGAAGGCGTCAGGGCCATGCACGCACCCGACCTCGGCTGATCCTCCGGATCGAACTATCCGGCGCACCACACCAGTTCATACGCCTCACGAAGATCGCTTCCCACATAGGTGTGGCTGGCCAGTCCGGCGACGTGGTGGTCGGCGTTCACGGCCACCGCCGTGGGCACCGCCGCGAAGATCGCGGCATCCGACAGGGAATCCCCGTAGGCGACGCAGTCGTCCAGCCCCAGTCCGAAACCTGTGCAGAGCCGGTCGGCGATCTCCACCTTCGCGGCCGCGCTGAGGATGCCTGCCGGATCCACGGGCTGCGTGAAGGGAACGTCGGGGAATCGTGATCCATGGGCCGCGTGGGCGCCCCAGTCCAGCAGCCGCTCCACGAAGAACGACGGCGACAGGGAGATCACAGCACAGTAGTCACCACGCGACCGGATCTCGCTCCACACCTCCCGGATGCCCGTGAGCCAGGGAGCGGACTCGAAGGCAGCCGCCACATGGGCCTCGGTGAGATCCGTCCACAGAGCGTGGACCCGCACCGCGTACTCCGGCGGTCCGATCCTGCCTGCGATCAGGTCCCGCTCCACCTCACCGATCTCCTCCAGCAACCCGAGCTGGCGTGATATCTCGACCGGGGCCGCCGAGCCGCGGATCAGGGTGCCGTCCAGATCGAAGATGTGAAGCCTTGGCCGTCTGCTCATGTACGCCGAGGTTAGTACCCGTGGTTACTCCCGCTGTCAGACGCAGCAGGACCATGGCGACAGGCACCGTGTTTCACGTGAAACCACTCAAGCGTCCCGTTCGCCGGACCACACTCGTCGTCCATGTCGCCGCATCGGCCGGCTGGCTCGGTCTCACTCTCGGCCTGCTGGCCCTTGCGCTCGCGGCGTACACCTCGGAATCCGCTTCCATGGCCGAAGCGTCGTATCGATCGATGGAGGTCTTCGCCGACTGGCTGGTGCTGCCCTTGGCGCTGCTCACCCTGACCAGTGGCCTCGTGCTGTCACTTGGCACGCCGTGGGGACTGGCGCGCCATCGATGGGTGTTCATCAAGTTCTGGCTCACCCTTGCGACCACCACCGCGTCCGTCCTCGTGCTCCGCCCCGGGGTAGGCAGGGCAGCCGAAACCGTGGCCTCCGGCGGTGTTGTCGCGGAACCTCGCGACCTTCTGATGGGGCCGGCGGTCTCCCTGACCGCCTATGTGTTCATGACCGTCATCTCGGTCCTCAAGCCGTGGGGTCCCACTCGGCGCGGCCGCCGGCTCCGCGTCTCGACCAGTTCACGAAAAGTGGTGGACGAACGATCAACGCGTCAGACAGCCTGACCTCATGCAGACACCGCTGTCCGAACTCCCCATCAGGCGTCTCACCAAGGACGACTTGGCCGCGTGTGCCGATCTCTCCGAGGACCGCGGATGGCCGCGGGAGGAGCACAAGTGGGGTCTGCTCCTCACAGCAGGCACGGGATACGGGATCGATGATCCCGACGGCAAGGGCCTTGTGACCTCCTGCATCGTCACCCACTACGGCACGGGCCTCGCCGCCGTAGGCATGGTGCTGGTCGCTGAGCGGTACTCCCGCCGGGGCATCGGGCGCCGCCTGATGAAGCACGTGCTTCAGGACATGGGCAGCACCCCCCTCACCCTCCATGCCACGCCCTACGGACAGCCGCTCTACGAAGAACTGGGTTTCACCACGACCGGCCGCGCCGAGATGGTCCGGGGCCGCTTCACCGCCTCGGGCCCACGACCGCAGGTGTCGACCCGCCCTGCGACCGCCGAGGACCTGGCCGCGGTGGTGCGTCTGGACACCGAGGTCTTCGGCCTCGACCGCACCCACATGATCACGCGGCTTCCCTCGTTCGCCGACCAGCTCCGCGTCGCGGAGGAGGACGGCAGACTGACGGGCTACGCGGCGGCCTGGCCGAACATGGACACCCATGTCATCGGTCCTCTGATCGCCCGGGACACGGAGACCGCGAAGGCTCTGATCTCCTCACTGGCCGACGAAACGGACCGTCCGCTGCGCACCGACATCGACGTGCGCCACAAGGACCTTCTCGACTGGGTGAAGGAGCGGGGCCTGGAGCCGATCGCCTTCAACGCCGTGATGACCCTCGGCACAGCGGAGCTCCCGGGAGACTGGACCCGCCGTTTCGCTCCGCTGACGGTCGCGGCAGGCTAGTCGGACACGACGGGGCCCGACGGCGCATAGTTGCACGCGCCTTAAGATTGCATACGCGGTCTATTGCGGTTATGGCCTACCCTTGTGGTAAGCCGCTCCGGTACCGAGGAGGAGACAGATGACAGCGACCGACCCCGCCCTTACCGCCCTCGCGCAGGGGTGGTGCGCTCTCTCGCTGCTCCATGGCCGTATCGAGACCCACATCGGGCGGGCCCTCGAGGCGAAGCACAACCTCAGCGTCCGCGAGTACTCCCTCCTCGATGTTCTCAGCCGTCAGCACAGCGGCGAAGGCGGCCATCTCCAGATGAAGCAGGTCGCCGACGCCGTCGTCCTCAGCCAGAGCGCCACCACCCGGCTGGTCACCCGACTCGAGGACCGCGGACTTCTGGCTCGCTACCTCTGCCCTACCGACCGCCGGGGCATCTACACCGACGTCAGTGAAGCGGGCCTGCAACTGCTGGCGGAAGCCCGGCCCACCAACGATGCGGCACTTCGCGAGGCACTCGACGAGGCAGCGAAGGACCCGGAGCTCGCCCCGCTGGTCAGAGCCGTCGAGGAGCTCAAGGCGCCGACCGTCGCGGCATAGACCTGGCGGGCGAAAGCTCGAACTACTGCTGGTGTCCGCGCCCCGTACGACCGGTCGACGTTTCACGTGAAACCCCACCGATGTCCGGTTTCACGTGAAACGTCATATGCGGTTCAGAACCGGAATCCTCGCCAGCCCTCGGGGTCCACACCCCCGGGAACAGCGTCGCCGGGCTCGTAAGGTTCCCGCGTGAAGGCGAATGAGCCCAGATCCAGGTGGCTCACCGAACCGTCGCCTCGGCGCACCACCTGCAGCGTCTCTCCCGCGTAGTAACCATCCAGACCGACCCACGTCCCGTCGGCGCCGGCCAGAAAGCGCGAGCGGCGGCCCCCTCCGCGCAGCGGCTCCAGCTCCACGCCCCGATCCGCGACAAGGCGCAGGACATAGGCAGAGGTCCCCCAGTACCAGGGGCCGGTCAGCCCCAGCAGCTCTTGGTCGACCTCGGGCAGCGGGCGCCACGGCTCAGGAATCTTCGGCTCGGCGTCGGCGACGATGCGCACCAGGTCTGCGGCGACCGTCGCCGCCGGCAGCCCGGAGGTGGCATTGGCCAGCGCCACGGCAGCGACGCCGTCGTCCACGCTCACCCACAGTCCCGCGACGAACCCGGGCAACGAGCCGGAATGACCGACGAGAGTCCGCCCCTCCTGCCGCACGATCTGGAGTCCCAGCCCATAGGTGCCGTTCCACTCCTCCGCCTCCAGCGGCACGGACGGCACCCGCATCTCCCGCACGGACTCAGCAGCAAGCACCCGCTCGTCCCCCTCGGCAAGGAATGCGGCGAACCGGCACAGGTCGGCAGGGGTGGACCAGAGCTGCCCGGCAGGGGCCATGAGCCCGAGGTCCTCGACAGGCTCGGAAAGCATCACGTCCGCCCATGGGTGAACGGCCCATCCGCCGGCATGCGGAGCCTGCGGCTGTGCACTCGTCCGCTCCAGTCCCAGAGGTTCGAGGATCTCCCGCCTCAGTGCCTCCTCCCATGACATCCCTCGGACCGCTTCGACCAGCGATCCCAGCAAGGTGTAGCCAGGGTTGGAGTAGTGGTGCCGCCGGCCGGCAGGGTGCATCCCCGTCCCCTCACCGAGCACGTCCGAGAGCTGAGGGCGCATGGAACCAGGGGTTCGCTCCCACCACGGAGGCGGCGTCTCAGCGCTGAGGCCGGCAGTGTGCCCCAGCAATTGGGCAATGGTCACCTCACCCACCCCCGTGCCGGGCAGATGCTTCTCCAGCGGGTCGTCGAGACCGAGCAGCCCCTCGTCCCGCAGCCGCATCACAAGGACCGCGGTGAACGTCTTGGTGATGGAACCGATGCGGTACTGGGTGTCCGCGTCCGGCGCATGCCCATCGACGGACGTACGGGATCCCGCCCACACCAGGTGCCCGTGACGTTGCACCGCGGCGGCGAGCGACGGTGCGCGCCCTTCGCTCTGGGCTACGGCGATGCGGTGCAGAAGGGAACGCCGGGTACTCGGCAGCAGTTCTTCCATGGCTGAAGTCATGGATCAGGTCTATCGGTGCCGTCCACCCGCGTCGACCGCATTAACGGTGAGACGGGGACTGATCGGCGACACGGGGACGAGGTCGTCGAGCGGTCTGTCGAGCGATCTCGTCCCACCGTGTCCGTGAAGCCGCGGTCAGCTGCCGACGTAGGCCGCGAGGTGCTCACCGGTGAGGGTGGAACGCGCGGCGACGAGGTCGGCCGGTGTGCCCTCGAAGACGATCCGGCCGCCGTCGTGACCCGCGCCGGGACCGAGATCGATGATCCAGTCGGCGTGCGCCATCACGGCCTGGTGGTGCTCGATGACGATGACCGACTTGCCGGAGTCGACGAGCCGGTCGAGCAGACCGAGCAGTTGCTCGACGTCGGCGAGGTGGAGGCCGGTGGTCGGTTCGTCGAGGACGTAGACGCCGCCCTTCTCTGCCATGTGTGTGGCCAGCTTGAGCCGCTGCCGCTCGCCGCCGGACAGCGTGGTGAGCGGCTGCCCCAGGGTCAGGTAGCCGAGGCCGACGTCGGCGAGCCGCTCGAGGATCTTGTGCGCGGGAGGCGTATGCGCCTCGCCGGCGCCGAAGAAGTCCTTCGCCTCGGTCACCGACATCGCCAGGACCTCGCTGATGTCGCGGCCGCCGAGGTGGTACTCCAGCACCGAGGCCTGGAACCGCTTGCCCTCGCACTCCTCGCAGGGTGTTGCGACGCCGGCCATCATCGCCAGGTCGATGTAGGTGACGCCGGCGCCGTTGCAGTTCGGGCAAGCGCCCTCGGAGTTGGCGCTGAACAGCGCCGGCTTCACGCCGTTGGTTTTCGCGAAGGCCTTGCGGATCGGGTCGAGCAGCCCGGTGTACGTGGCCGGGTTGCTCCGCCGCGAGCCACGGATCGCACCCTGATCCACCGACACCACATCCTCGCCGACCGGGATCGACCCATGCAGGAGCGAGCTCTTGCCGGAACCGGCGACGCCCGTGACGACGGCCAGTACGCCGAGCGGGATGTCGACGTCGACGTTACGCAGATTGTTCGCCGTCGCGCCGCGGATCTCCAGCTTGCCGGTGGGCTTCCGCACCGTCTCCTTGAGAGCCGCACGGTCGTCGAGATGGCGGCCGGTGATGGTGTCACCGGCCCGCAGCCCCTCGACGGTGCCCTCGAAGCAGACGGTGCCGCCCGCCGTACCGGCGCCGGGACCGAGGTCGACCACGTGGTCGGCGATCGCGATCGTCTCCGGTTTGTGCTCCACGACGAGCACCGTGTTGCCCTTGTCCCGGAGCCGCAGCAGCAGGTCGTTCATCCGCTGGATGTCATGGGGGTGCAGGCCGATGGTCGGCTCGTCGAAGACGTAGGTGACGTCGGTGAGAGAGGAACCGAGGTGGCGGATCATCTTGACGCGCTGCGCCTCGCCGCCCGACAGCGTGCCCGACGGCCGGTCCAGCGAAAGGTATCCCAGCCCGATCTCCACGAACGAGTCGAGGGTTCCGCCCAGCGTCGTCAGCAACGGCGCCACTGACGGCTCGTCGAGGCCGCGGACCCATGCGGCCAGGTCGCTGATCTGCATCACGCAGGCATCGGCGATGCTGATCCCCTTGATCTTCGACGACCGGGCTCCCTCACTGAGCCGGGTCCCGTCGCACTCCGGGCAGGTGGTGAAGGTGACGGCACGCTCCACGAACGCCCGGATGTGCGGCTGCATCGCCTCTTTGTCCTTGGACAGGAACGACTTCTGGATCTTGGGGATCAGCCCCTCGTAGGTGAGGTTCACTCCTTCGACCTTCACCTTGGTCGGCTCCCGGTAGAGGAAGTCCTGCATCTCCTTCTTGGTGAACTTCCGGATCGGCTTCTCCGGGTCGAGGAAGCCCGACTCGGCGTACAGCCGCACGGTCCAGAAGCTGTCCGACTTCCAGCCGGGGATGGTGAACGCGCCCTCGGCGATCGACTTGGAGTCGTCGTAGAGCTGGGTGAGGTCGATGTCGGAGACCGAGCCCCTGCCTTCGCAGCGCTCGCACATGCCGCCGGTGCGGGTGAAGGTCGCCTTCACCGCCTTCTTGGCACCGCGCTCGACGGTGATCGCACCGCTCGCCCGGACCGATGGGACGTTGAACGCGTAGGCGCTGGGCGGGCCGATGTGCGGCTGCCCGAGCCTGCTGAAGAGGATGCGCAGCATCGCGTTGGCGTCCGTGGCGGTGCCCACCGTGGAGCGGGGGTCGGCCCCCAGCCGCTGCTGGTCGACAGTGATCACGGTCGTCAGCCCGTCGAGTACGTCGACCTCGGGGCGGGCCAGCGTCGGCATGAAGCCCTGGACGAAGGCACTGTAGGTCTCGTTGATCATCCGCTGCGATTCGGCGGCGATCGTGTTGAACACGAGCGAGCTTTTGCCCGAGCCGGAGACACCGGTGAACACCGTCAGACGGCGCTTGGGGATCTCGATGCTGACGTCCTTGAGGTTGTTCTCGCGCGCGCCGTGCACCCGGATCAGATCGTGGCTGTCGGCAACGTGCAGCGCAGGCGATCGCGTGTCCGTCCTCGTGGCCTTGCTCATCGTGTCTCCATCTGTTGGGCGGGCCGCCTTCGCGGTCCCCGTCGGCGTCGCCTGCTCGGCTCGAGCAGTATGTCTGTTTCTCCTTCGCCGGCGCGGCCGAGTCGACGATCCTCGGTGCCGCAGGCCTCCAGGCGTGCCACCGGCGTCGTGCGCGGCCTCGCACGGCCCCGTCCGTGCAAGGCCATGACGGCGATCGCCGGTCGGCTCAGCGGAGCTCGTTGATACGGATCAGGTTGCCGGCGGGGTCGCGGAACGCGCAGTCGCGGATGCCGTACGGCTGCTCGGTCGGTCCCTGAACAACCTCGGCACCGCCGGCCCGCACCTTCTCGAAGGTGCCGTCGAGGTCGGCGGCGGCCAGGGTGATGCGGGCGTAGCTGCCCTTGGCCATCATCTCGGCGATGGCGCGGCGCTCGTCGTCGGTGATGTTCGGGTCGGCGGCCGGAGGCTCCAGGACGATGGACGTCCCCGGCTGGTCGGCAGGGCCGACCGTGATCCAGCGCATGTCGCCGTACCCGACGTCGTTGCGGACCTCGAAGCCGAGGGTGTCGCGGTAGAACGCCAGGGAGGCGTCCGGGTCGTTGTGCGGGAGGAAGGCCCAGTGAATGCTGATGTCCATGGCGATGACGCTAGTGACGGGGCAACGGCCCTCGCTTCTCGATTCCTGATCGATCCGGTCGCCGCTCCGGCCGCCACCTGTTTCTCCGGCTCCGGCACCGCGCATCGTCCCCGTTTACCCATCGCCGGCCGCAGTGCTGTGGGAAAATGCTCAGGTGAGACGGCAAGATCTCGACGACCTCGTACGCCTGCGGCGGGCCCGCGACCGGATGGACCGCGACTACGCCGAGCCGCTCGACGTCCCCGCGCTCGCACATGACGCCCTGATGTCGCCGGGGCATTTCTCCCGCAGCTTCCGCACCGCTTACGGCGAGACCCCGTACAGCTACCTGATGACACGCCGCATCGAGCGCGCCAAGGCACTGCTGCGCCGCGGCGACCTCACGGTGACCGAGGTCTGCTTCGCGGTCGGCTGTTCGTCGCTCGGGTCGTTCAGCTCGCGCTTCACCGAGCTGGTCGGCGAGACCCCGAGCGCCTACCGGGCCCGCAACCACGAACAGGGCGCCGCCATCCCGGCATGCATGGCCAAGATCCACACTCGGCCGGTCAGGAATGGAGAAGCGAACCCTGCCGCCCGGCCGTAGCGTGACGGCATGGACATCAGGCTGTCCCAATGCTTCATCGCCGTCGACGACCACGACAAGGCAATCGCCTTCTACCGCGACATGCTCGGCCTCGAGGTACGCAACGACGTGGGGTTCGAGGGGATGCGCTGGGTGACCGTCGGCGCGCCCTCTCAACCGGACGTGAACATCGTCCTGGAGCCGCCCGTCGCCGATCCGAACGCCTCACCGGCCGACAAGGAGGCCATGGCGGAGTTGATGGCCAAGGGCCTGCTGCGCGGCGTCATCTTCGCGACGGACGACTGCGACGCCACCTTCGAGCGCATCAGCGCCGCGGGCGGCGAGGTGTTGCAGGAGCCGATGGACCAGCCCTACGGCGTTCGTGACTGCGGATTCCGCGACCCTGCCGGCAACCTGTTGCGCTTCACCCAGCCCCTGGGGAAGTGAGCCCCTGACGGGCCGGTCGGCGTCACGGCCCTCCGACTCCCCCGGGGCCGCCGGCGCCCCCTGCTAGGCCTCCGGCCTCCCCGGTGCGCCCGCGGCCTCCGCCCCGTACCAGGGCCGGAGTTGCAGGTACCGCTCGCCGTCGGCCGTCATGTGCCGGGACGCTACCTCAGAGCGCCGGCACCAACCGCCGCCTTCTCCCGCTGCCCTTCAGCCGATCAGGTCTGCGCCATGTCAACGAACCGCGAGTAGTGGCCCTGGAAGGCCACGGTGATCGTCGCAGTGGGGCCGTTACGGTGCTTGGCCACGATCAGGTCCGCCTCGCCCGCGCGGGGGGACTCCTTCTCGTAGGCGTCCTCACGGTGCAGAAGGATGACCATGTCCGCGTCCTGCTCGATCGAGCCGGATTCACGGAGGTCGGACACCATCGGTTTCTTGTCCGTGCGCTGCTCGGGGCCACGGTTCAGCTGGGAGAGCGCGATCACGGGAACCTCGAGCTCCTTCGCGAGGAGCTTGAGGTTACGGGACATGTCGGAGACTTCCTGCTGACGGCTCTCCGCCCGCTTCGAGCCGCCCGACTGCATCAGCTGCAGGTAGTCGATGACGACGAGTTTGAGGTCGTTCCGCTGCTTCAGCCGACGGCACTTCGCGCGGATCTCCATCATCGAGAGGTTCGGTGAGTCGTCGATGTAGAGCGGCGCCTGCGACACGTCCGGCATCCTCCGGGCCAGCCGCGTCCAGTCCTCGTCCGTCATCGTGCCCGACCGCATGTGGTGCAGGGCGACTCTGGCCTCCGCGGACAGCAGTCGCATCGCGATCTCGTTGCGGCCCATTTCGAGCGAGAAGATCACGCTGGGCAGGTTGTTCTTGATCGAGGCGGCTCGCGCGAAGTCGAGCGCCAGGGTCGACTTACCCATCGCGGGACGCGCGGCGATCACGATCATCTGGCCGGGGTGCAGGCCGTTGGTCAGGGAGTCGAAGTCGGTGAAGCCCGTCGGCACACCGGTCATCTCGCCGCTGCGGGAACCGATCGCCTCGATCTCGTCGAGCGCGCCCTCCATGATGTCGCCGAGCGGAAGGTAGTCCTCGCTCGTGCGCTGCTCGGTGACGGCATAGATCTCGGCCTGGGCGGAGTTCACGATCTCGTCGACGTCACCGTCGGCGGCGTAACCCATCTGCGTGATCTTGGTGCCGGCTTCCACCAGCCTGCGCAGCACGGCCCGCTCGTGGACGATTTCCGCGTAGTACGAGGCGTTGGCCGCCGTCGGAACCGACTGGACCAGCGTGTGGAGGTACGGGGCACCGCCGACCCGGGTGATCTCGCCACGCTTGACCAGCTCGGCCGCCACGGTGATGGGGTCGGCCGGCTCGCCCTTGGCGTACAGGTCGAGGATGGCCTGGTAGACCGTCTCGTGGGCCGGCCGATAGAAGTCGTGGCCCTTGATGATCTCGACGACGTCGGCGATCGCGTCCTTGGACAGCAGCATGCCGCCGAGAACCGACTGCTCAGCGTCCAGGTCCTGCGGCGGGACGCGCTCGAATCCGGGGGAGCCCCCGTCCCAGCCACCGCTCTCCCTGCCGCGGTCGTGCTGGTCCTCACGACCGCGCCCCTCATGGCGCCGCTGACGGGAGGCGGGGAGACGGTCCCCCGGACTGTCGGCCGCCCACGGGTCGTCCAAGGGCTCGGAAATGCTCACCCGGGCCACCTCCTCCCGTCCGCTCCACGGACCTACGCCATGGCAGTCTTTTCTATGCCACGGCACTGACAGATCGAGTCGCCGGACTCCGTTTGAAGCAGGGGCTTCCGCACGTCGGGCGACGGTCCACGGTAGGCCCGGCGGGAGCCTCAGCCAATCTGGTTATCCACAGGCCCTGTGGACGAAGGATCAGATGCTGTGGAGAACCCTCCGCAACCTGTGCACGGACCGGGGGACAGCACTGTGGAAAAGTTCACGTCCTCCCCCTCTTGGCCCCTCTCACCTGGGGTTATCGCATCCACCGCCTGTGGGGGAGAAAAACTTTCCTCACCGGATCAAGATCAGAACAAACGGCGCCCGAACCGAGGAGCAGCACCCTCCAAGGTAAGGACTGCCTACTGCTTGCGTCACTTACCTGTGGAAGATTAGATTGGCGCCCATGACACAGCTACCGGCAGGGCCGAAGGAACGTCTGCGGCGGCACGATCGGGAGATCATCGCGCTCGCCGTTCCCGCCTTCGGCGCCCTTGTCGCCGAGCCGCTGTTCGTCATGGTCGACAGCGCCATCGTCGGCCATCTCGGTACCCCGCAACTGGCGGGTCTCGGCGTCGCGGCTGCCCTGTTGATGACGGCAGTGAGCGTCTTCGTCTTTCTGGCCTATGCGACCACGGCCGCGGTTGCCCGCCGCGTCGGGGCGGGTGACCTGCAGTCGGCGATCCGGCAGGGAATGGACGGCATCTGGCTGGCACTGGCTCTCGGTATCGCCGTGATCGCGGTCACTCTTCCCGCGGCCCCATGGCTGGTGGAGGTTTTCGGAGCTTCCGATACCGCCGCGCCTCACGCGATCACATATCTGCGCATCTCCAGTCTCGGCATCCCCGCCATGCTGATCGTCCTCGCGGCCACCGGAGTGCTCCGGGGTCTCCAGGACACCCGTACCCCTCTCTATGTCGCGGTCGGCGGTTTCGCCGCCAACGCGGGGCTCAACGCCGGACTGGTCTACGGAGCCGGCTTCGGTATCGCCGGATCGGCCTGGGGCACCGTGATCGCACAGTGCGGAATGGCGGCCGCATACCTGGTCGTCGTCGTCCGAGGAGCACGTAAGCACGGTTCCTCGCTCCGGCCCGACGCGGCGGGGATCCGGGCGAGCGCCCAGGCGGGGGTACCACTGCTCGTGCGTACGCTCTCGCTGCGAGCGGTCCTCATGATCGCCACTGCCGTGGCGGCCAGGCTGGGTGACACGGACATCGCCGCTCACCAGATCGTGCTGTCCCTCTGGAGCCTGACGGCCTTCGCGCTGGACGCGATCGCTATTGCCGGACAGGCCATCATCGGCCGCTATCTGGGAGCCGGTGACGCGGAGGGCGCCAAACAGGCCTGCCGGCGGATGGTGCAGTGGGGAGTGGTCTCGGGTGTGGTGCTCGGGATCCTGATCGTGGCCGCCCGGCCCCTCTTCGTCCCCCTGTTCACTGGTGATCAGGCTGTCCGTGACACGCTGCTCCCCGCGCTGCTGGTCGTCGCGGTGTCCCAGCCGATCGCCGGTGTGGTGTTCGTGCTGGACGGTGTCCTGATGGGCGCCGGTGACGGCCCCTATCTGGCAGCGGCCATGCTGCTCACCCTGGCTGTGTTCGCCCCGGTCGCCCTGCTGGTTCCCACTCTCGGAGGTGGACTGACCACTCTGTGGTGGGCGATGACCTTGATGATGACCGTCCGGTTGATGACCCTGTGGTGGAGGGCACGTTCCGGCCGGTGGATCGTGACGGGGGCTGCGCGCTGAACGCCGTTTCACGTGAAACGGCGCCACCATGAAGGACCCGCCACCGCACAGACGGCGAAAGGGCCGCCCCCGATGGGGTGCGGCCCTTTCTACTGCTCTGTCGAGCGTCAGCGCTTAGGCGGCGACGACCTCGACGCCGAGCTGCGCGGCAACCTCGGGGTGCAGACGCACAGACACCTGGTGCGAGCCCAGGGTCTTGATCGGCGAACCGAGCTCGACGCGACGCTTGTCGACCTCCGGACCACCGGCGGCCTTGATCGCCGAGGCGATGTCGGCCGGGGTGACGGAGCCGAAGAGGCGGCCGGCGTCGCCGGAGCGAACGGCAAGGCGCACCTTGACGGCCTCGAGCTGACCCTTGATGGAGTTGGCCTGCTCGATGGTCGCGATCTCGTGGATCTTGCGGGCGCGGCGGATCTGCGCCACGTCCTTCTCGCCACCCTTGGTCCAGCGGATCGCGAAACCGCGCGGGACCAGGTAGTTGCGAGCGTATCCGTCCTTGACGTCGACGACGTCGCCGGCGGCACCGAGGCCAGAAACCTCGTGGGTGAGGATGATCTTCATGTTTCGGTCACCCTTCCCTTATCGCGCGGTGGACGTGTAGGGCAGCAGCGCCATCTCACGGCTGTTCTTGACGGCCGTGGCGACGTCACGCTGGTGCTGCGTGCAGTTGCCGGTCACGCGGCGGGCACGGATCTTGCCGCGGTCGGAAATGAACTTCCGCAGCATGTTCGTGTCCTTGTAGTCCACGTACGCGGTCTTGTCCTTGCAGAAAGCGCAGACCTTCTTCTTAGGCTTGCGCACAGGCGGCTTCGCCATGGTGTATCTCCTGTGTGATCAAGAAGTGGGGTACGAGCTGCCCTAGAAGGGCGGCTCGTCCGAGTAGCCGCCGCCAGAGCCCCCGGAGCCGCCGGAGCTTCCGCCCCAGCCGCCCCCGCCCTGCTGGCCGCCGCCGGACGGCGCGCTGGTGGCCCAGGGATCGTCGGCGGGAGCACCGCCGCCGCCCTGCTGCTGACCACCGCCGGGGCCGCCGCCCCAGCCGCCGCCGCCCTGCTGACCGCCGGCACCGCCGCCGTAGCCGCCCTGGCCGCCGCGACCGGTGGTCTTGGTGACCTTGGCCGTGGCGTTCTTCAGGCTGGGGCCGACTTCCTCGACGTCCAGTTCGTAGACCGTGCGCTTGACGCCCTCGCGGTCCTCGTAGGACCGCTGCTTGAGCCGGCCCTGTACGACGACACGCATGCCGCGCTGGAGCGACTCGGCGACGTTCTCCGCCGCCTGACGCCAGACCGAGCAGGTGAGGAAGAGGCTCTCGCCGTCCTTCCACTCATTGGTCTGGCGGTCGAAGGTGCGGGGAGTGGACGCGACACGGAACTTCGCGACCGCCGCACCGGACGGGGTGAAGCGCAGCTCGGGGTCGTCGACGAGATTGCCGACGACCGTGATGACGGTCTCGCCTGCCATGGGTGAACCTCTCGGCGGGATTGCTGCTGGCTGCTTGTTGCTACTCGAAACCCGATGACCTCTGAGCTAGGTGCTCAGTGGGTCTCGGGACGGAGGACCTTGGTCCGGAGGACCGACTCGTTCAGGTTCATCTGGCGGTCGAGCTCCTTGACGACCGCAGGCTCGGCCTGCAGGTCGATGACCGAGTAGATGCCCTCGGGCTTCTTCTTGATCTCGTAAGCGAGACGACGACGGCCCCAGGTGTCGACCTTCTCGACCTTTCCGTTGCCCTCACGGACGACGGAGAGGAAGTTCTCGATCAGCGGGGAGACAGCGCGCTCCTCGAGATCGGGGTCGAGGATGACCATCACCTCGTAGTGACGCATGTGGAACCCACCTCCTTTGGACTCAGCGGCCACGGTCGTTCCGTGGCAGGAGGGTCGTGATGCGTGAGCAACGGTATCGGCCGCCACTGACAATCCCCCCTCGTCGAGTGGCGATCGCGTCGTGGCCCTGGGCAGACACCGGTGCAGACCGTACAGAGTACCCGCACTCCGGCTTCCGGTTGAAATCCGGTGGCCCCTGGCCGCAATCTGTACACATCGGGTGGACGCGGCGCTACGATGCGCCGCCTTCCGGCAAAGCCAGGAGGTGCCTCATGGCACAGGCAATGCGACGTCACTCCTCTGTCTCGCTGTTCGCCACGGACGGCAAGCCTCATCCCCTTCAGGACACCCTGATGGCGGTGACGCTGGTACTGGGCGCTCTCGCGTTCATCTCGGCGATGTTCCACAATCTGCATCTGCTCAGCTCATGGGCGGGGCTCATCGGAATCGGGACGGGCGCGTACGGACAGTTCATCTCCGCGACGACCCGTGAGCGGTTCCTGCTGATCGTCGGGCTGGGCGCATCCGCGGTGGGGTTCTTCCTCGGGATGGCTCACGGCGGACTCTTCGGTGGCGTCCTCGGCTGAGGCCGGGGGGCGTCGAACCCAGGGGCGGGGACGGGAGCGGGCCGGCCGGCGGCCCGCTCCCGCACACAGCCATTCGGGCCCCAGCCACGGACCAGTAGGCTTCGGCGCGAGAGCCGGAGCCCCTGACCCATGGGGACACACCTGCCGAGGAGCGCCCCGCATGAGCCTGACCCTGAGGACCATCAGCCGTGAGCAGCATCTGGCATACATCCAGACCCTGCCCTCGGCGAGTCACTGCCAGGTCCCGGCGTGGGCGGACGTGAAGACGGAGTGGCGCTCGGAGAACCTCGGCTGGTTCGACAAGAACGGTGAGCTCGTCGGCGCGGGCCTGGTGCTCTACCGCCAGCTCCCCAAGATCAAGCGATACCTGGCGTACCTCCCCGAGGGCCCGGTGATCAACTGGTACGCCCCCAACCTGGACGACTGGCTCCAGCCGATGCTGGCGCACCTGAAGAACCAGGGCGCCTTCTCGGTGAAGATGGGGCCACCGGTCGTGATCCGCCGGTGGGACGCGCCGGCGATCAAGGCCGGTATCCAGGACCCGGACGTGAAGCGACTGCGCGACGTGGAAGCGACCCACATCGAGCCGCGCGCGTTCGAAGTGGCCGACAGGCTGCGGAAGATGGGCTGGCAGCAGGGCGAGGACGGCGGCGCCGGCTTCGGCGACGTCCAGCCCCGGTACGTCTATCAGGTGCCGCTGGCCAACCGCTCGCTGGACGATGTCCTCAAGGGCTTCAACCAGTTGTGGCGGCGCAACATCAAGAAGGCCGAGAAGGCCGGCGTGGAGGTCGTGCAGGGCCGCTACGAGGACCTCGCCGAATGGCAGCGGCTGTACGAGATCACTGCTGAGCGGGACCGTTTCCGGCCGCGCCCCCTCTCGTACTTCCAGCGCATGTGGACGGTGCTGAACAACGAGGACCCGAACCGCATGCGCCTGTACTTCGCGCGGCACAACGGGGTCAACCTGTCCGCGGCGACGATGCTGGTCGTCGGCGGTCATGTCTGGTACTCGTACGGCGCCTCGGACAACATCGGGCGCGAGGTCCGGCCCTCGAACGCGATGCAGTGGCGGATGCTCCGCGACGCGTACGCCATGGGCGCGACGGTCTACGACCTGCGGGGCATCAGCGACTCGCTCGACGAGACGGACCACCTCTTCGGCCTGATCCAGTTCAAGGTCGGGACCGGCGGCGAGGCCGTCGAGTACGTCGGTGAGTGGGACTTCCCGCTGAACAAGCTCCTCCACAAGGCGCTCGACATCTACATGTCGCGTCGCTGACGACGCCGCGGCCGACTCCGTAGTCTCGTACATATCTCTGATACACCGCAGCCACCAGAAAGGTTCCGGGCCGGCCATGGCGCTCTCCCTCTACGTCGACACCGCTCGCTGGCGGGCGCACCAGAAGTCGGTGATCGACCAGTTCCCCGGTCTCGTCCCGGTCTGCAAGGGCAATGGCTACGGCTTCGGCCACGAGCGGCTGTCGGAGGAGGCGTCACGCTTCGGCGCCGACATGCTCGCCGTGGGCACGACGTACGAGGCCGCACGGATCAAGGACTGGTTCAGCGGCGATCTCCTGGTGCTCACGCCCTTCCGGCGCGGTGAGGAACCGGTGCCGCTGCCCGACAGGGTGGTCCGCTCCGTCTCCTCGGTCGACGGCGTACACGCGCTGGTGGGAGCCCGGGTCGTCATCGAGTGCATGAGCTCGATGAAGCGCCACGGCATCTCCGAGCAGGACCTCGGCCAGCTGCACGCCGCCATCGAGGACGTGCGGCTGGAGGGCTTCGCCCTGCACCTGCCGCTGGACCGGACCGACGGTTCCGACGCGGTCGAGGAAGTCATCGGCTGGATGGACCGGCTGCGTGCGGCCAGGCTGCCGCTGCACACGATGTTCGTGAGTCATCTGCGCGCCCAGGAGCAGGCCCGGCTGCAGCAGCAGTTCCCGCAGACCCGCTTTCGCGCGCGGATCGGGACGCGGCTGTGGCTCGGCGACCACGAGGCCACCGAGTACCGCGGCGCCGTGCTCGACGTCACCCGCGTGGCCAGGGGGGATCGTTTCGGCTACCGCCAGCAGAAGGCCGCCTCGGACGGCTGGCTCGTCGTGGTGGCGGGCGGCACCTCGCACGGCGTCGGCCTCGAGGCGCCCAAGGCGCTGCACGGTGTGATGCCGCGTGCGAAGGGTGTGGCACGGGCGGGACTGGCGACGGTCAACCGCAACCTGTCGCCGTTCGTGTGGGCGGGCAAGCAGCGCTGGTTCGCCGAGCCGCCCCACATGCAGGTCTCGATCCTGTTCGTGCCCGCCGACGCGCAGGAGCCGAAGGTCGGTGACGAGCTGGTGGCGCACCTCAGGCACACGACGACGCAGTTCGACCGGCTGGTGGACCGCTAGCAAGGCCCCTGTCCGGGGGACGGGCACGCCGCCCCGTCCCCCGCCGGCCGGGCTCGGGCCCGCAGACGGTTTCAGACGGAAGGATGCGGTCCGGTCTCCGGGCCGCTCCCGGCCTGAACGCCCCACTCCACGCGCGGACCTTCCTCGGCGTGAGCGGCGTGCCGCGGCGGATGCGCCGCCGGCCCCAGCACGAACGCGTCCGGAGCACCGTCGAGCACACCCCCGCCGGGATCGTCGGAGCCGTCCTGACGAACCCCGTCCCGTTCCGGCATGAGGATGTCGCGCACGATCACGGCGCACAGGTACAGCGTCCCGAGCAGATGCAGCGCGATGGCCAACTGGTAGCCCTCTTGTGGCAGCCCTTGGTGCTTGGGGCTGGTCGTGTAGGCGAGGTACATCCAGATGCCCAGGTAGTACATGACCTCGCACGCCTGCCAGATGAGGAAGTCGCGCCAGCGGGGACGGGCGAGGGCGGCGAGCGGGATCAGCCACAGCACGTACTGCGGCGAGTAGACCTTGTTGGTGAGGATGAACGCGGCCACGACCAGGAAGGCGACCTGGGCGAAGCGGGGGCGGCGCGGGGCCCGCAACGTGAGCAGGCCGATGCCCGCGCAGGCCACGATCATCAGCAGGGTGGCGTAGGTGTTGACGTTCTCCACGTCGATGGACTCACCGGTGCGCTGCGTGATGATCAGCCAGAACGATCCGAAGTCGACCTGGCGCTCCTGGCTGAACGTGTAGAACTTCTTCCAGCCCTCCGGCGCGAACAGCATCACGGGCAGATTGACCACGAGCCAGGCTGCCGCCGCGCCGAGCGTCGCCGTGATGAATTCCCGCCACTTGCCCGCCCGCCAGCACAGGACGAGCAGTGGGCCGAGCAGCAGCACCGGATACAGCTTGGCGGCGGTCGCGAGTCCGATCAGGACGCCGAAAGCGACAACCCTGCCGCGTGACCACATCAGCATCGCCGCGGCGGTGAGAGCCACCGCGAGCAGGTCCCAGTTGATGGTGGCGGTCAGCGCGAAGGCGGGGGCGAGAGCGACGAGCAGCGCGTCCCAGGGGCGCCGGCGGTGCGTGCGGGCGACGCAGACGGCGATGACCGCTGCGCAGATCATCAGCAGCCCCGCGTTGATCATCCAGTACATCTGCTGGGGCGCCTGGCCGGAGCCACCACCGAGGCGGCCGATCCAGGAGGCGACCTGCATGAAGAGGCCCGTCAGCACGGGGTACTCGAGGTACTCCATGTCGCCGGGCAGCCGGTCGAAGTACGGGATCAGGCCCTCGGAGAAGCCGCGGCCCACGAAGAGATGCGGGATGTCCGAGTAGCACGCGTGGGTGTACTGCGAGCTGGTGCCCCTGAACCACGCCCAGTTGTAACAGGGCAGCTTCTGCACCATGCCCAGCGCGAACATGCCGATGGCGACCAGCGCCACCACACGCACGGGTGTGAGCGGGCCGCCCTCGCTGCGCGACGCCCAGCGCCCGGCCGGGCCACCGATCAGCTCGCTGCCTGCCGCGGCGATCCGGTCACGCCGTGTGGGACGTACGTCGGGAGCCTCGGGGCGTACGTCGGGCTTTTCCTCGTACACGCTCGTCTCTTCTGCGCTGGGCATGGTGCACATCCTGCCGTACAGGGAGGGGGATACGACGAGGGCCGCCGCCCCGGGGGCTCGGCACGAATGCCGGTCCTTTCCCGGTGCGGCGGCCTCGTCATGGCCGACGCGGGTGACCGTCAGCCTTCGCCGTCGGTGCCTCCGAAGAGGCCGCCGCCGCCGTTGCCGCCACCGTTACCGTTGCCACCGCCGCTGTCGGCACCGCCGTCGGTGCCGGTCGACGTCGACGGGCTCGACGTCACGCCGCCGTTGCCGCCGCCACCGTCACCGCCGCCGTTGCCGCTGCCACCGTCGACGCCGCAGGTCCAGTCCTCCCACGGGTTGCAGGACTCCGAGGGACCGGGGCTGCTCGACGGGGGCGGGCTGGGGGACGTGGACGGAGACGGGGACGGAGACGAGGACGGGCTGCTGCTGGGCGTCGGGGACGGGCTGACCGCACCGCCGCCCCAGACCGCCTCACCGTCGATCGGCTCCGGCTTCGGGAAGTTGAGGACCTTGGTGCCCTTGAGCGCTTCCGTCATGTAGTCCTGGAAGATCTCGGACGGGAACGACGAACCGTGGATCTTGTCCTGTCCACCGGTGTCGTACATCTCGAGGAACTCGCGCTTCTTGTTCTTCTCGTTGTCGTCCAAGCGGTACATGTCGATGGCGGTCGACAGCTGGGGCGTGTATCCGACGAACCAGGCGGACTTGTTGAAGTCGGTCGTACCGGTCTTGCCGGCGACCTGCCGTCCCTTGACCTGGGCGTTGTTACCCGTGCCTTCGGGATGCTCGACGACATCCCTGAGGACATCGGTCACGTTGTTGGCGATGTTCTTGTCGAAGGCCTGCTCGGCCTTGTCCTCGTGCTCGTAAACGGTCAGGCCCTCGTGCTTGACCTTCGTCACCGAATACGGGTCACGCTGCTCACCCTCGGCGGCGAAGGTGCCGTAGGCGCCTGCCATACGGATGGCGCTGGGCTCGGAGATACCGAGCGAGAAGGAGGGCACGTTCGACTTGCTCAGGCTGGACTCGAGCAGACCGGCGTCGATGGCGGCGTCCCTCACCTGCGGGATGCCGATGTCCATGCCGAGCTGCACGTAGGGGGAGTTGGCGGAGTGGATCATCGCCTCGCGCAGGCTGATGTTGCCGTAGTTCTGCTGACCGTCGTTGGTCTGATTCCACTCCTTCCCCTTCTCGTCGCGCCAGACGGAACCGTCGTAGTTTTTGATCTTCAGCTTGTTCTTGCCGCTGTACCGGCTCTTGTCGGGATCGACAATCCGGCGGTCGTCGGGCCCCTGCTCCTCCTGGAGCTCGGGGTTGCGGACGCCGTCGCGCATGGCCGCAGCGAGGACGAAGGGCTTGAACGTCGATCCGACCTGGGCACCGGTGGCATCGGCGTTGTTGGTGAAGTGCTTGGTGGCGTCCTCACCGCCGTAGATCGCGACGATCTTGCCCGTCCCGGGCTCGACCGAGGCGCCGCCGAACTGGACGTGCGTGTCATCATCCGGGCGCTTCTTCGGGTCGATGTTCTCGTCACGGACCTTCTTGACCGCGTTCTCGAGGGCAGCGACCCGCTTCTTGTTGAAGGTCGTGTAGATCTCGTATCCGCCCTTGGACAGGTCGACTTCCTGGTCGTAGTTGTTCAGGAAGTTGGCCTTGGCCAGGTCCACCAGGTAACCGATCTGGCCGCCGAGCTGGGCGTTCTTTCGGGGCGACTCCGACGCGGGAAGGTCCGTGTACTTCTGACGCTCCGCCGCGTCGAGGTACTTGTCCTTGACCATCTCGTCGAGGATCCAGCTCCAGCGGATCCTCATCCGCTTGGTGTTGGCTTCCTCCGTCGCCGACGGATCGATCGCCGTGGCGCCGGCCGGGTCGTAGTAGGTCGCACCCTTGAGGAGCGACGCGAGGAACGCGCACTGGCTCACGTCGAGCTTGTCGGCGTCCTTGTTGAAGTACGTGCGGGCCGCGGCCTGGATGCCGTAAGCGCCTCGGCCGTAGTAGGAGGTGTTGAGGTACCCCTCCATGATGTCTTCCTTCTTCATCTCCGAGTCGATCTTCATGGAGATGAAAAGCTCTTGGAACTTACGGCTGAGGGTCTGGTCCTGGTTGTCCAGCCGCGCGTTCTTCACATACTGCTGGGTGATCGTCGAACCACCCTGGGTCTGCTCGCCCCGTGCCATGTTGAACACGGCCCGGCCGATACCCATCGGGTCGATGCCCGAGTCCTCGCGGAAGGTCTTGTTCTCCGCGGAGATGACGGCGTTCTGCATCTCGATGGGGATCTTCGAGATGGGGATGATCTGCCGGTTGACCTCACCACCGGTGGCCACCATCTGGGTGCCGTCGTCCCAGTAGTAGACGTTGTTCTGCGCCCCGGCGATCAAAGCCTGCTCGGGCACGCCCACCATGGCGTAGGCGATGGTGCCCGCCGTCATCAGACTGGCGAGGAACCCGAGGAACAGCCCGGTCACGAGCTTCCAGGAGGGGACCCAGCGCCGCCACCCGTATTTGCCGTGGCGCGGGTAGTCGATCAGCCTCTTCTTACCCGGCCGTCCACCACGGCGGCCGGCACCGTCGTATCCGCCGTCACCGCCGCCTCCGCCGCGACGGCCACCGCGCCCTCCGTGGCCGCCACCGCGCTGCGCGGCGCGGCGCGCCTCGGCGCGACTGCTGTAGGGCCGTTCCTCACCATGTGAAGCGGCAGGTGAGGCCGACGTGGCGCCCCGGGGTGGGACGCCCCGGCGGCCTGAAGACTGCTGGGCGGCGCGTCTGGCCGCGGCGCGCCCGCCACCCTGTGGCTGCGGCGGTTTGCGACGGTGCTCGCTCATCGAACGACTACTCCTCGGGCAGGCGAGACGCCTGGAAGCGGCAGTTGAGTTCCGGTCCCCCCGAAATGGATACGGACGAGCTCTGGGAAGGGCTCATCCGCTGTGCATCCACGGCGATGACGCATGGAGGCGTCACATGGTTCCCGGTGGTCTGCATCCGCACAGACTACGCACGGCCAAAACCCGCCTAGGCCTGAAGTTCACCCCATTTCAGGCAACTCTCTCCCTATGAATTGACGATGTGACGCCGCTCACCATGGCCGCCCTTGTCGGGACAGTCGAGCCGCTCTATCGTGCTGATGTATCGAGTCGATACATCAGCACGACATACAGGACCGGGACCGGCGAAGGAGGCGACCGTGAGCAAGCGCTCCGGCATCCTCGAGTTCGCCGTCCTCGGTCTGCTCCGCGAAGCCCCGATGCACGGTTACGAGCTGCGCAAGCGGCTCAACACGTCACTGGGAATCTTCCGCGCCTTCAGCTACGGAACCCTCTACCCCTGCCTCAAGACGCTGGTCGCCAACGGCTGGTTGATCGAGGAACCGGGAAACGCTCCCGAGGACGCCCTCGCAGCCTCGCTCGCCGGCCGGCGCGCAAAGATCGTCTACCGGTTGACGGCGGAAGGTAAGGAGCACTTCGAGGAGCTGCTCTCCCACACCGGCCCCGACAGCTGGGAGGACGAGCACTTCGCGGCACGTTTCGCCTTCTTCGGGCAGACGGAGCGCGAAGTGCGGATGCGGGTGCTGGAAGGCCGCCGCAGCCGGCTCGAAGAGCGTCTGGAGAAGATGCGTGCCTCCTTGGCCCGCACCCGCGAGCGTCTCGACGACTACACCCTCGAGCTGCAGCGGCACGGCATGGAGTCCGTGGAGCGTGAAGTGCGCTGGCTGAACGAGCTCATCGAGAGCGAGCGGGCAGGGCGGGATCAGAGATCCTCGCCCGAGAGCACCGCGCAGCAGGACAACACATCTGGAGCGACGGGCGGCCTGCCCCGGCACAGGGGTGCCGAGTCTTCCGGAGGGACGCCTCCCGATGACTCCACCCCGCCGGATCCGTCCGACGACCCCGCCAAGTGAAACCCCGCGCACCGCAGGGTTTCATCCGGAACACCGATAACACACAGGGAGCAACCGCCAATGGGTTCGGTTCGCGTAGCCATCGTCGGCGTGGGCAACTGCGCCGCCTCGCTGGTGCAGGGCGTCGAGTACTACAAGGACGCCGACCCGGCCGGCAAGGTGCCGGGTCTGATGCACGTCCAGTTCGGCGACTACCACGTCCGTGACATCGAGTTCGTGGCCGCCTTCGACGTGGACGCCAAGAAGGTCGGCCTCGACCTCTCGGACGCCATCGGCGCCAGCGAGAACAACACCATCAAGATCTGCGACGTGCCGAACACCGGCATCACCGTTCAGCGTGGCCACACGCTCGACGGTCTCGGCAAGTACTACCGCGAGACCATCGAGGAGTCCGCCGAGGCGCCGGTCGACATCGTCCAGACCCTCAAGGACAAGCAGGTCGACGTCCTGGTCTGCTACCTGCCCGTCGGTTCCGAGGATGCTGCGAAGTACTACGCGCAGTGCGCCATCGACGCCAAGGTCGCGTTCGTCAACGCTCTCCCGGTGTTCATCGCCGGCACCAAGGAGTGGGCGGACAAGTTCACCGAGGCCGGTGTTCCGATCGTCGGCGACGACATCAAGTCGCAGGTCGGCGCCACCATCACGCACCGCGTGATGGCCAAGCTCTTCGAGGACCGGGGCGTCATCCTGGACCGCACGATGCAGCTGAACGTCGGCGGCAACATGGACTTCAAGAACATGCTCGAGCGTGAGCGCCTGGAGTCCAAGAAGATCTCGAAGACGCAGGCCGTCACCTCGCAGATCCCCGACCGCGACATGGGCGAGAAGAACGTCCACATCGGGCCGTCGGACTACGTGGCCTGGCTGGACGACCGTAAGTGGGCCTACGTGCGCCTCGAGGGCCGTGCCTTCGGCGACGTCCCGCTGAACCTCGAGTACAAGCTCGAGGTCTGGGACTCCCCGAACTCGGCCGGTGTCATCATCGACGCCGTGCGTGCCGCGAAGATCGCCAAGGACCGCGGCATCGGCGGCCCGATCCTCTCCGCGTCCTCGTACTTCATGAAGTCCCCGCCGGTTCAGTACTTCGACGACGAGGCCCGCGAGAACGTCGAGAAGTTCATCCAGGGTGAGGTCGAGCGCTAAGCGCTTCCACCTGCCGTCGCGGAGGGTCCCCGGGTCGTACACCCGGGGACCCTCCGCGTGTGTGACCCTTACTCGCATGCCCGTCGTACGTGATCTGCGCGTACTCCTGCGCCTCGCCGACTTCCGCCGGCTGCTGACCGTGCGCCTGCTCTCTCAGGCGGCCGACGGCGTCTACCAGGTCGCTCTGGCCACATACGTGGTCTTCTCCCCGGAACAGCAGACTTCTCCGGCCGCGATCGCGTCCGCCATGGCCGTCCTGCTCCTCCCCTACTCCCTGGTCGGCCCCTTTGCCGGGGTGCTGCTCGACCGGTGGCAACGCCGCCAGGTGTTCCTGTACGGGAACCTGCTGCGTGCACTCCTCGCCTGTTGCACCGCATTGCTGATCCTCGCTACCGTCCCCGACTGGCTCTTCTACGCCTCGGCCCTGTCGGTCACGGCCGTCAACCGCTTCGTTCTGGCCGGGCTCTCCGCGGCGCTCCCACGCGTCGTGGATTCCGAGCACCTCGTCATGGCCAACTCCCTCTCGCCCACCGCGGGAACGCTTGCCGCGACAGCCGGCGGCGGTCTCGCTTTCCTTGTGCGACTGGTCGCATCGGACTCGGACGCCGCTGTCGTCCTTTTCGGAGCGGCGCTGTACCTCGGCTCGGCCCTGGCTTCCCTGCGGATGGCGAGGGACCTGCTCGGCCCGGACCCTGACGTGGTTCAGCCCCGCCTGGGTGCCGCGATCGCCTCCACGGCGCGGGGACTGCTCGAAGGGCTTCGGTACCTGAGCCGGCGCCCTGCGGCGACTTACGCGCTCACCGCGATGACAATGCTCCGTTTCTGCTACGGAGCGCTGACGGTGATGGTGCTCATGCTCTGCCGCTACTCCTGGTCCACCGACGAGTCGGACGGACTTGCGCTGCTGGGCCTGGCCCTGGCCGCCTCGGGCGCCGGCTTCTTCGCGGCGGCCGTCCTGACCCCTTGGGGGATCGGGAAGCTCGGCCGGTACGGATGGATGACCGCCTGCGCGGCGGCCGCCGCAGTCCTCGTGCCTTCTCTGGCACTGCCGTTCAGGCCCGGCCCGATGCTTGTCGCAGCCTTCCTGCTCGGGCTCGTGACGCAGGGGGCGAAGATCGCGACGGACACGGTGGTGCAGACCTCCGTGGAAGACGCGTTCCGCGGCCGGGTCTTCTCCCTGTACGACGTGCTGTTCAACGTCGCCTTCGTCGGCGCGGCGGGCGTCGCCGCGTTGATGCTTCCCCCTGACGGCCGGTCGGTTCCGCTGGTCCTGATGGTGGCGGGGATCTATGCAACGGCAGCCGCAGGCCTGGTGCGTTGGGGCCGTGTCGACCGAGTGCTATAGCGTGCCCGCGTCAAACACAAGAGCACTCTCTCAGGGGGAATCCCGCATGACCTATCCGCCGCAGCAGGGGCAGGGCCCCTACGGACAGCCGCCCCAGCAGCCGCAGCCGGGGTACGGCTACCCGCAGCAGCCGCACATGCAGCAGCCCCAGCCGGGTTACGGACAGACTCAGCCGCAGCAGTGGGGAACAGCGCCGACGCCGCCCCCTGCACCCTCGCGCGGTGGCCTCAGCCTCAAGAAGAAGTTCCAGATAGTCGTGGGCGTTCTGGCCGTCATCGCTTTCGCGGTGTTCTGGTTCATGGGCCGCGACGATGCCGACACAGCGAAGGCGGGCGACTGCCTCAAGAACAGCGGTAACGACATCAACCCGGATCTGCAGGTCGTCGACTGCGGCGGTACCGAGGCGGCCTACAAGGTGGTCTCCGTGCACAGCGACACGACGGACCAGACGATCTGCGAAGGCAAGGCCGACATCGGCTACTACGAGCAGACCAGCGGACGGCGCAGCTCCGGCAAGTCGTTCGTGCTCTGCCTGAACGAGATCAAGAAGTAGCCGCTCCCGCGGGCTTGTTTCACGTGAAACAAGCCCACTCGGCTCGTGTCGATGGCGCGATGTTTCACGTGAAACATCGCGCCGTTTCACGCTCAGCCTCGCTTGGCCCACCACTCCTTGAGCGCCGCCACCGCAGCGTCGCGCTCCATCGGCCCGTTCTCCAGCCGCAACTCGAGGAGAAACGCGTACGCCTTGCCGATCACAGGGCCAGGGCCGATGCCCAGGATCTCCTGAATCTCGTTGCCGTTCAGGTCTGGCCTGATGGCATCCAGCTCCTCCTGTTCCTGAAGCTGGGCAATGCGGTCCTCAAGGCCGTCGTAGGCGCGTGAGAGGGCTGCCGCCTTCCGCTTGTTCCGCGTGGTGCAGTCGGAGCGGGTCAGCTTGTGGAGGCGGTCCAGAAGCGGTCCGGAGTCGCGCACATACCGTCGCACAGCGGAGTCGGTCCACTCGCCGGTTCCATAGCCGTGGAAACGCAGGTGCAGTTCCACGAGCCGCGAGACGTCCTTGACCATCTCGTTCGAGTACTTCAGCGCCGTCATGCGCTTCTTGGTCATCTTCGCGCCCACCACCTCGTGGTGATGGAAGGAGACCCGGCCGTCCTGCTCGAAGCGGCGAGTCCTCGGCTTCCCGATGTCGTGCAGCAGTGCGGCCAGCCGGAGCACCAGATCGGGCTCGTCCTCCTCGAGGGCGATGGCCTGGTCCAGCACGGTGAGCGAGTGCTCGTAGACGTCCTTGTGCCGATGGTGCTCGTCACTCTCCAGACGGAGCGCCGGCAGCTCGGGCAGCACATGGGCGGCAAGGCCGGTGTCGACGAGGAGCGACAGTCCCTTGCGGGGGTGTCCGGACAGGAGCAGCTTGTTGAACTCGTCACGCACCCGTTCGGCGGAAACGATCTCGATACGCTCCGCCATCGCCTTCATGGCGGCGACGACGTCCGGCGCCACCTCGAAGTCGAGCTGCGCGGCGAACCGGGCGGCCCTCATCATCCGCAGCGGGTCGTCGGAGAAGGACTCCTCGGGTGTACCGGGCGTGCGCAGGACCTTCGCGGCAAGGTCCTTCAGGCCCCCGTGGGGATCGATGAATTCCTTGGCCGGCAGCGCCACGGCCATCGCATTGACCGTGAAGTCGCGCCGGACCAGGTCCTCCTCGATGGAGTCGCCGTAGGAGACCTCCGGCTTACGTGACGTCCGGTCGTATGCCTCCGAGCGGTATGTCGTCACCTCGATCTGGAAGGGCTGAACCGCGTCGCCGACGCGTCCGGCCTTCTGAGCACCGACCGTGCCGAAGGCGATACCGACGTCCCACACCGAATCCGCCCATGGACGGACGATCTTCAGCACATCCTCGGGACGGGCGTCCGTCGTAAAGTCGAGGTCATTGCCGAGCCGACCGAGCAACGCGTCGCGGACCGACCCGCCGACCAGGGCAAGACTGAATCCGGCATCCTGGAAACGGCGCGCCAGGTCGTCGGCGACGGGTGACACCCGCAGCAGTTCGCTCACCGCGCGGTGTTGCGCCTGGCTCAGGGCAGTGGGGTTGTCTTCATTGGCGTTCGGCACAACAGAAAAGGGTACGTGCCCGGGCCGACCGGGTCGTCCCCGTTTCCGGTGCCTCGCCGGTCCGCTCCGATCTTGTGGGGCACTCCGCGGCACTTGAACACAGCGGGCCTCGTTACCATGCGTGGACGCAAGAACAGAGAACCACCAAGGACAGCAGACGACGAGGGACGGGCGAGCGCGTGGCCGAGGCGGCAGACTTCCAGGGGATGCGTAGTTCTCCTGCGCGCCGGTGGCTGCGTCGCACAGCCTCCCTGATCACCGGCGTGCCACTCCTGACCGGACTGCTGTGCGGCCCGGCCGCACCCGTCGCACAGGCCGCGGAACCCAACGGATCCCGGACCGTTGATGTGTCGCTGGACACGGTGACGCCGGAAGCGCCCGGTAAGGACGACACGATCACGGTCTCGGGGACCGTGGTCAACGAGGGCCCGCGGACGATCACAGGCGCACATGTCGATCTCCGGGTGGGCCCCAAGCTGGCCGGCAGAACAGGCATCGACCGGGCCGCTGAGAGGACCGGCTACACCTACGGTGTGGACGGCCCGACGGTCGACGACAAGTACAGCGTCGACCTTCCGAAGCTCGCCTCGGGTATCAGTTACGACTTCAAGCTCTCGGTGCCCGCCGACGAACTCGATCTCGACGACGACAACGGCGGCGTCTACGAGCTCGGTGTGTCCCTGACGGGTCAGACCTCGAGCCAGTCCTTCGAGCGTGTCCTCGGCATCGAGCGGACCTTCCTTCCCTGGCAGCCGGGGGCCATGGAGAAGAAGACACGACTCACCTATCTCTGGCCGCTGATCTCCTCGACCCACCTCACGTCGGAAACCGGCTCGGACGAACAGCAGACCCCCGTCTTCGAGGACGAGGCGCTGGCGGCCGAACTCGCTCCCGGCGGGCGGCTCGACCAGTTGGTGTCACTCGGCAAGGAGCTGCCGGTCACCTGGGTCATCGACCCGGACCTTCTGGCCACCGTCGACGCCATGACACGGAGCTACCGGGTCAAGAGCGGGGACTCCACGGTGGCCGGCAGGAACCAGGCCGTCGCCAAGCGATGGCTGAGCTCTGTCGAAGACGCAGTACAGGGCAAGAAGGTCGTTGCTCTCCCGTTCGCGGACCCGGACCTCGCCTCGCTGGCGCACACGGGCAAGTCGGTCTCCGGTTCGCTCAGCCATCTGCAGCCGGCCACACAAGTGGCGGAGATCACAGTGGAGACGATTCTCCATGTGAAGCCCTCCGTCGATTTCGCCTGGCCGGTGGACGGCGCGATCGACTCGTCGATCGTGGACGTGGCCACCTCGGCCGGTGCACACAAGGTGATCGCCCGGAGCGACAGCCTCCAGGACAATCTGTCGTACACCCCCACCGCAGCCCGTCCCATCGGTGGCGGCACCACGGCCGTGGTCGCCGACACCCGCCTGTCGACCGCCTTCCAGGGCGACATGACGGACGCCGGCGACTCCACGCTCGCGGTACAGAAATTCCTGGCACAGTCGCTGGCCCTCGCCCTCCAGGACCCCGAGAAGCAGCGGAGCATCGTGGTCGCTCCGCAGCGCGTGCCCACAGTGGCCCAGGCCCAGTCCATGGCCCGCGCCCTGCGTGCTCTCGAGCCCAAGCGCTGGACACAGCCGCTGGATCTGGTGGCGGCGGCGTCCGCCGAACCGGACGCCGACGCGAACACCAAGGTGCCCAGTGCCTCCCAGTACCCCGCCGGGCTGCGCCGGCAGGAGCTGCCGGTCGAGGCATTCGAGGACATCAGCGAGACGCAGAGCACACTGGACAAGTTCAAGGTCGTCCTCACCTTCGCCGACCGGGTCGAAGCCCCCTTCGGCAGGGCGATCGACCGTGAGCTGTCGACGGCGTGGCGGGGCAAGCCTGAAGCGGCTCAGCGCTACCGCGACGAGGTCCAGTCGTATCTGCGGAACCTCACCGAAGAGGTCCGGCTGATCGAGAAGTCGGATGTGACCCTGTCCGGTCGCAGTGCGACCATCCCGGTCACGGTGCAGAACCAGCTGGTCCAGGGCATCGACGACCTTGTGCTGCGGCTGAAGTCCAACAACCCGAACCGTCTCCACTTCGATGGGGACGAGGGCATGGCGGAGCAGCCGATCAAGGTCGAGGGAGGCCACAGCCAGTCCGTGAAGTTCCCGGCCGCCGCCAATGCCAACGGTCAGGTCCAGATGACCGCCCAGCTCTTCACGAAGGACGGCACACCGTACGGCCCCGAGATGTCGTTCACGGTGAGGGTCTCCGAGATCACTCCGACCGTCATGCTCGTCCTCGCGGGCGGTGTTCTCCTGCTCGTCCTCGCAGGCATCAGGATGTACACCCAGCGCAAGCGCGCTGCCGCCGCGGAGACCGCCGATGCCGGAGACCCCGGGACGTCGGATACGCCGGACACTGAGGGTGGCGGCAGCGGCTCGGATCCAGGGCAGCCGAGTGACCTCGCCCCTGACACCGGACCGGAAAGCGGCAACCCGTCCGGCGCTGGTGAGAAAGTGGACCGTTGAGCGATGTCGTGGCCGGTCGGCCGGGGACGATGAGGTGGGGTAGTCATGAACGCGCCGTACGACGGTGACCGTGGTCAGGGCGCGGGCGGTGACCCTGCGGGCTCCTTCCCGCCCCAGCAGCCCTCGTCGGACCCGTATGCGCAGGACCCCTATGTCCAGGACGCCTACGCCCCGGATCCCTTCCAGGCTCAGGACCTCTCCGCCCAGGACCCGGTGAACGAGGCGTTCTACGACCGCTCCGCGCACCCGCCGCCGCCCCCGGGCACCTACCAGGAGCCGCAGCCGCTCTACCAGCAGCCGGCGACGCCCCAGTACGCCCCGGACCCCCGCATCTGGGCACAGACTCCGCCACCGGAGCCCGAGGGCCCTTCCCGCCACCTCCCGTACGGCGACGACGCGCGGACCACACAGTTCACCGGGGTCGACGACCTGGTCACGCGGGCCGGCAAGGAGAAGCCGGAGCCTGACGCTTTCGCTCATCTCTTCAAGGACCAGCAGTCCTCGGTGCCACCGCCCGCCTCCGAACCGGTGCCGGCGCCGCCTGCCCCGAAGAAGCCGGCGGGCCGGGCTACGGGACTTCTGAAGTCGAGTGCCGTGATGGCGGCCGGAACCCTGGTCTCCCGCCTCACGGGCTTCGTACGCAGTCTCGTGATCACCGCAGCCCTCGGCGCCGCGCTCCTCGGCGACACGTTCACCGTCGCCTACACGCTGCCGACGATGATCTACATCCTCACGGTCGGCGGCGGGCTCAACTCCGTCTTCGTTCCGCAGCTGGTCCGCGCGATGAAGAACGACGATGACGGCGGCGAGGCCTACGCCAACCGTCTGCTCACGCTGGTGATGGTGGCGCTCGGCGCGATCGTCGCGGTCGTCGTCTTCGCGGCACCGCTGCTGATCCGGCTGATGTCGGACACGATCGCGAGCGATCAGGCGGCCAACAGCGTCGCGGTCACGTTCGCCCGCTACTGCCTGCCCACGATCTTCTTCATGGGCGTCCATGTCGTCATGGGGCAGATCCTCAACGCCCGCGGCAGGTTCGGCGCGATGATGTGGACTCCGGTCCTGAACAACATCGTCATGATCACCACCTTCGGGCTGTTCATCTGGGTGTACGGCACTTCCGCCGAATCCCAGATGGGCGTGCAGACGATTCCCGCTGAGGGCGTCCGGCTGCTTGGCATCGGGACGCTGCTCGGTCTCGTCGTCCAGGCTCTGGCGATGATCCCGTACCTGCGGGAGACAGGCTTCCGCTTCCGTCCCCGGTTCGACTGGAAGGGGCACGGGCTCGGCAAGACCGTGAAGCTGGCCAAGTGGACCGTCCTCTTCGTCCTGGCCAACCAGGCGGGCGTTCTGGTCGTCACCCAGCTCGCCACGGCCGCGGGTGAGGCGTCCGGAAAGCAGGGCGCGGGCTTCATCGCCTACACCAACGCCCAGCTGATCTGGGGCATGCCGCAGGCCATCATCACCGTCTCCGTCATGGCCGCCCTGCTGCCGCGCATCTCCCGTGCGGCCCACGACAACGATCCCGGTGCCGTCCGCGACGACATCTCCCAGGGCCTGCGCAACTCCGCCGTCGCCATCGTTCCCGTGTCGTTCGCGTTCCTCGCGCTCGGCCTGCCCATGTCGACGCTGCTCTTCGCCTCCACCGGTACCGAGGCGGCCCGGGGCATGGGCTTCATCCTCATGGCCTTCGGACTCGGACTCATCCCGTACTCCGTGCAGTACGTGGTGCTGCGTGGCTTCTACGCCTACGAGGACACCCGGACGCCCTTCTACAACACCGTCATCGTCGCCGTCGTCAACGCCGGTGCCTCCGCCCTCTGTTACGTGCTGCTGCCCGCCCAGTGGGCCGTTGTCGGCATGGCCGCCTCCTACGGCCTCGCCTACGCCGTCGGTGTCGGCGTCGCCTGGCGGAGGCTCAAGAACCGTCTCGGCGGCGACCTGGACGGCGCTCACGTCATGCGCACCTATGCCCGGCTGTCCATGGCGTCCGTCCCCGCGGCGGTGGTCGGCGGCGCCGTGGCCTACGGCATCCTGACGGGACTCGGCAGCGGCGCGGGGGGCTCCGTGGTCGCGCTCGTGGCCGGTGGCATCGCACTGCTGGGCGTCTTCTTCGTGGCTGCGAAGCGGATGCGGATCGAGGAACTCAACGCCATGGTCGGC
The DNA here is from genome assembly GCF_052068155.1 of Streptomyces sp. OZ13. Lineage (NCBI taxonomy): Bacteria > Bacillati > Actinomycetota > Actinomycetes > Kitasatosporales > Streptomycetaceae > Streptomyces > Streptomyces sp. OZ13. Next base: position 205,083 of record NZ_JBQHCZ010000004.1, read on the forward strand.
ATGGTCCGTGGCCGGCTCGGCCGCTAGAAGTCGTCACAAGTACGCCGACGACCGGCTTCGGGCCGGTTCCGCACAACCATCGTCGGACGCCGTGTGTCGTGCATAGCGTCGGACTGTGGGCACAATTGGCATGGCTGTTGGACATGGCGCAACGGATGGGGAGGCAGGAACGACGGTGGCGGAACGTAGCACGGCTGCCGTCGACGTGGCCGACAACGGCGGGGACGAACCGCTGACCGCGAAGGCGGGCAAGGCCACGACCGACGGGGCGGCAGACACCCAGGCGGCAGAGTCTCCGGCAGCGGGCTCTCAAGGCGCGGCGGAAAAGGCCGTGCTCGACAGGGACGGCGAACGGCAGGGCGGGGAACCGTCCTACTCGACGCCCGAACTGCACAGCGGCCACAAGCTCGCCAGACGCTATCGGCTCGAGGAGTGCGTCACCCGTCTGGACGGTTTCAGCAGTTGGCGCGCCGTCGATGAGAAGCTCCGGCGCGCGGTCGGCGTGCACATCCTGCCGGCCGACCACCCCCGAGCACGCTCGGTTCTGGCGGCCGCCAGGTCCTCGGCCCTCCTCGGCGACCCCCGGTTCGTCCAGGTCCTCGACGCGGTCGAGGAGAACGACCTCGTATACGTCGTGCACGAATGGCTGCCCGACGCCGTCGAGCTGACCGCCCTCCTGGCCGCCGGCCCGTTCGAGCCGCACGACGCGTACCAGCTCGTCGACCAGGTCTCCCAGGCGATGGCCGCCGCACACCGGGAGGGACTCGCTCACCTGAGGCTCACTCCCGGGGCTGTGCTGCGCACTTCGACGGGGCAGTACCGGATCCGCGGACTGGCGGTGAACGCCGCCCTGCGCGGTATCTCCGTCGACGGCCCCCAGCGCACCGACACCGAGGCCATCGGTGCCCTCCTGTACGCGGCACTGACGCAGCGCTGGCCCTACGAGAACGACGCGTACGGCCTCACCGGCCTCCCCAAGGGAGTCGGTCTGGTCGCTCCCGACCAGGTGCGGGCCGGCGTCCACCGCGGTCTGTCCGAGCTGGCCATGCGGGCCCTGGTCAACGACGGCGCCACCGCGTCCCGCCAGGAACCGCCGTGCACGACACCGGACGAACTGGCCAAGGCCGTCGCTGCAATGCCGCGCATCCGCCCGCCGGAGCCGGCCTTCACGGCACCGCCCGAGTACCAGCGCACCACTTATCAGCAGGGCAACTACGCCCGGCCCGCTGCCATGCCGGGAGCCGGCACCACCCAGCCGACGCCGACGCCGCCGCCGCCCCTGCAGACCCGCACGGGCAAGGCCCTCAAGTGGGCCGTATCGGCACTCCTCATTGCCGCTCTCGGACTCGGTAGCTGGCAAGTCGCCGACAAGCTGCTGGACAACCGCAACGGCTCGGAGGAGCCGAAGACCTCGGAGACCGAGACCACGAACCAGGGCGGCGACAAGCCCGACGCACCCGTGCCTCTCGCCATCCAGGACGCCCAGGAGTACGCACCGGACGGGTCGCCGCAGAACGCGAACAACGTCGGGGCCACTCATGACTCGGACAGCACCACCTATTGGCGGAGCCGGAGCTACTTCGACGGACCGGACCTGGTGCCGTCCGTGAAGCAGGGCGTCGGCATCGTCTACGACCTCGGTTCCGACAAAGACATCGCCGGCGCGTCCATAGCGTTGCGCTACGGCGGCGACCACACCACCATCAGCGTCTATGCCGTTGATTCGCTGAATCCGTCCGGGCCGGTCGGCTCCATGCAGCAGATCGCAACCGGTCGTACCAGCGATTCCACTCTGAAGGTGACCGCCAAGGAGCCGGTGAATAGCCGGTACGTGCTGATCTGGATGACGGCGATGCCGTACTCGCCACAGGACGAGTACAGCGACCCCGGCTACAAGCAGGGCATCACGGACGTCGCCTTCACCGGCTGACACGGAGGCATGGGAGGGGGCTCACCGTTGGACGACGCGACACTCGGAGACGTAAGCGACCAGGATCTGCTGGCACGCCACGTCGACGGGGACCCCGACGCCTTCGGCGAGCTCGTGCGTCGCCATCGCGACAGGCTGTGGGCCGTGGCGCTGCGCACATTGGGGGACCGTGAGGAGGCCGCCGACGCGGTCCAGGACGCACTCGTTTCGGCCTTCCGCGCGGCACACACCTTCCGAGGTCAGTCGGCCGTCACGACATGGCTGCACCGCATCACGGTCAACGCCTGCCTGGACCGCGCGCGGAAGGCCGCCTCCCGTAAGACCTCGCCCGTGGACGACACGGAGCGTCTGGAGCAGCTCCTGGAGCCCCACGAGTCGGCAGAGGCTCCCGCCGAGCGTCACGACCTCCACCGGGAGCTGCTGGCCGCCCTGGCGAAACTCCCTGTCGATCAGCGTGCGGCGCTGGTGCTCGTGGACATGCAGGGGTATCCGGTCGCCGAAGCCGCCCGTCTGCTGGATGTCCCCACGGGAACGGTGAAGAGCCGATGTGCCCGGGGCCGCGCACGTCTCCTGCCCATGCTCACGCATCTGCGTGGTCAGGCCGGGGATAACACCGACCTCACCATGGGAAGGAACCGGACGCCGGGGACATCCGTCCCACCGGCGTCGGGACCAAGAGAGACAGGGCCGAGTGACCCTGCGGCAGTGAAGGGCGGAGGTGGGCGCGCGTGACATCGACCGACACGACTGGGCACCCGCACGTCTCGGAAATCTCCGACCTCATCGAAGGCCTTCTCCCGCCCGCACGCACGGCCGAGGTGCGCCTTCACCTCGACGACTGTCCGCTGTGCGCCGACGTGCAGACGTCTCTGGAAGAGATCCGTGGCCTGCTGGGCACCCTGCCGGGTCCTCCACGGATGCCCGCCGACATCGCCGGCCGAATCGATGCGGCGCTGGCCGCAGAGGCTCTGCTCCAAGCCACGGCACCTGAAGATCGAGAGCATGTTTCACGTGAAACAGTGCCCCGCTCGCCGGCAGCAGTGACTGCTTCGCCATCCGCCCGGCCGGCAGGGCACCCCCGCGCGGCCACCGGTCCGGGGCGGACCGGCCGGGCACGTCGTCGACGCGGTGCCCTCCTGGGCGCCGTGTTCGGGGCTGCAGCAGTAGGTGTCGGGGTGATGTTCCTCCAGTCGGCCCAGACGAATACCGCCAACGACGCCTCGGCTGCCAAGAAGGAGACGAGTGTGAGCTCCGCGGCGCGGGACAGCGCGGAGTTCTCCGGCAGCGCCCTCGGAAGTCGGGTCCAGTCCCTGCTGGCGGCCGCACCGACACATGAGGCAGAGCCCAGGATCGAGAAGGCACCCTCCCTCCAGAGCGATCCCACCACGATGTCGCCCAAGGACGCGTCGGACGCCGCGGTGCCTGCCTGCATTCAGCAGGGGACCGGCCGCACAGACGGCCCCATCGCCGCTGAGCGGGGCACTTACGAAGGTGTCAACGCCTTCCTCGTCCTGATGACACACGCGAAGGACAGCACTCAGGTCCAGGCCTACGTCGTCGATGCGGCATGCGTGGAGGACGCGGCGAACTCGCCCGGAGAGCTGCTCCTCACGGAGTCCTATCCCCGCCCTTGAGACATCGTCTGTGCCGCTCCGGCTTCTTGGGAATGCACGCCCCGTAGGATCCGTTGGGTGGGGTGAGAGTCCATGAAGCCGCCCCGTAGGCAGTAGGCAGTCTGCAGAGACGAGGAACAAACCCGTGAGCGACGTCCGTAACGTGATCATCATCGGCTCCGGGCCCGCGGGCTATACAGCCGCGCTCTACACCGCGCGGGCATCGCTTCAGCCGCTGGTGTTCGAGGGAGCTGTCACCGCCGGCGGTGCGCTGATGAACACGACCGAGGTGGAGAACTTCCCGGGCTTCCGCGACGGCATCATGGGGCCCGACCTCATGGACAACATGCGTGCCCAGGCCGAACGCTTCGGGGCCGAGCTCGTGCCCGACGACATCGTGTCCGTCGACCTCACCGGCGACATCAAGACCGTGACCGACACGGCCGGCACCGTTCACCGCGCGAAGGCCGTGATCGTCACCACCGGCTCCCAGCACCGCAAGCTCGGCCTTCCCAGCGAGGACGTGCTCTCCGGCCGCGGTGTCTCCTGGTGCGCGACCTGTGACGGCTTCTTCTTCAAGGACCAGGACATCGCCGTCGTCGGCGGTGGCGACACGGCGATGGAGGAAGCCACCTTCCTCTCCCGCTTCGCCAAGTCGGTCACGATCATCCACCGACGTGACACCCTGCGGGCCTCCAAGGCCATGCAGGAGCGAGCCTTCGCCGACCCGAAGATCTCTTTCGCCTGGGACAGCGAGGTCGTCGAGATCCACGGTGACCAGAAGCTCTCGGGTCTGACCCTAAACAACACCAAGACGGGCGAGAAGTCCCCGCTCGCGGTGACGGGTCTGTTCATCGCTGTGGGCCACGACCCCCGGACCGAGCTGTTCAAGGGACAGCTCGAACTGGACGGCGAGGGCTACCTGAAGGTCGACGCCCCGTCGACCCGCACCAATGTCACCGGAGTGTTCGCCGCCGGTGACGTGGTCGACCACACCTACCGTCAGGCCATCACGGCCGCCGGGACCGGCTGCGCCGCCGCCCTGGACGCCGAGCGCTTCCTCGCCGCTCTTTCGGACAGCGAGAAGGCAGCCGAGCCGGAGAAGACCCCCGTGGTCTGACCCACCTCTGGACCACCCCACCCCACACCCCGCAGAGAAGTAAGGAGGCCGCCGTGGCCGGCGCCCTGAAGAACGTGACTGATGACTCCTTCGAGGAGGACGTCCTCAAGAGCGACAAGCCCGTGCTCGTGGACTTCTGGGCCGCGTGGTGCGGTCCTTGCCGCCAGATCGCGCCGTCCCTCGAAGCCATCGCGGCCGAGCACGGCGACAAGATCCAGGTCGTGAAGCTCAACATCGACGAGAACCCGGCCACCGCAGCCAAGTACGGCGTCATGTCGATCCCGACGCTGAACGTCTACCAGAACGGCGAGGTTGCCAAGACCATCGTCGGCGCCAAGCCGAAGGCCGCGATCGTCCGTGACCTTGAGAGCTTCATCGGAGAGTAGAAACGCCTCCGCTGTTTCACGTGAAACACGAATGGGCCCATCCCCCTGGGGGTGGGCCCATTTTCGCGTGCGCAGTCAGAGAGGCCGGAGCGCCGGCTCCTTCTGTACGGCTCCCAGCAGACGGTCCAAAGCCAGCTCCACATCTTCCTTCCAGGAGAGTGTCGTGCGCAGCTCCAACCGCAGGCGCGGATATGTGGGATGTGGTCGGACCGTCTTGAAGCCGACCGCGAGGAGATGGTCGGCCGGCAGGACACAGGCCGGCTCCTGCCACCGGGCATTACCGAATGCCTCGATCGCGCGGAACCCCCGGCGGAGCAGGTCCTTGGCGACCGTCTGGACAATGACCCGCCCAAGGCCCTGCCCCTGATAGCCGGGCATGACCCACGCGGTCATCAACTGGACCGCGTCGGCCGCCACAGGACTCGTCGGGAAGGCAGTGGAGCGCGGTACGTAGGCAGGCGGGGCATAGACAACGAAGCCCACCGGAACCTCGTCCACGTAGACCACGCGACCACAGGACCCCCACTCGAGGAGTACGGCCGAGATCCAGGCCTCCTTCTCGAGCTCAGGAGTGCCGGCCTTTACTGCGGCTTCACCGCTGACCGGGTCAAGTTCCCAGAAGACGCACGCACGACAACGCTTGGGAAGGTCCGAAAGGTTGTCCAGCGTGAGCGGTACGAGCCGACGCCCCATGGAGGCTTTTCCTCACTTCCCTCGTGTGCCGCGCTGCGAGCATCTGCCAGCCTGTTCCGCTCGAGGAGGAAGCTGCTGACAAAGCCGCTCACCGCCCCGAGACCCAGGCCTGCCGTCACCAGTTGGCCGCAGCTCACCGATCGCATGGCCTTGCCCTCTTTCCGAAGTGGCTCAAGGAGGATGCGTCATACCAGAACGCATCGTATCCACCCGACCCCGGCACGGATACCGCGCCAAGCCGAAGGGGCGGGTGGTGTTCCGCGCTCCGGAACACCACCCGCCCCTTCAGACGACTCCGCCACTGCCGAGCAGAAGGCTCAGGACTCGTCGTCCTCGGCAGGGCCCTCGCCGAGTCCCTTTTCCAGCACGCGTCCTTCGCCGGGGGCCAGTGTGCCGAGAATACGCTCAAGGTCGTCCATCGAGGCGAACTCGACAACGATCTTCCCCTTCTTCTGACCGAGGTCGACCTTCACTCGCGTCTCGAAGCGGTCGGAGAGCCGAGAGGCAAGGTCCGTGAGCGCCGGGGACAGCCGCGTGCCGGCACGGGGACCCTTCGGCTTGGGCGCGGTCTTGGGGTTCGAGTTCAGCAGCGTCACGATCTCTTCGACGGCCCTGACCGACAGACCCTCGGCGACGATCCGGTGCGCCAGCCGGTCCTGCTCCTCAGAGTCGTCCACGGAGAGCAGGGCTCGGGCGTGCCCGGCGGAGAGCACTCCAGCCGCGACCCGGCGCTGGACGGGCGGGGAAAGCCGGAGCAGGCGAAGCGTGTTGGACACCTGCGGGCGAGAACGCCCGATGCGGTCCGCCAGCTGATCGTGGGTGCAGTTGAAGTCCTTCAACAGCTGGTCGTAGGCCGCGGCCTCTTCCAGCGGGTTCAACTGCGCCCGGTGCAAGTTCTCCAGAAGGGCATCCAGGAGCAGCTTCTCGTCATCGGTGTCCCGGACGATCGCCGGAATCCGCTCGAGACCGGCCTCCCTGCAGGCCCGCCAGCGACGCTCACCCATGATGAGCTCATAGCGGTCCGGGCCCAACTGCCGCACGACAACCGGCTGAAGGAGCCCCACTTCCTTGATGGACGTGACCAGCTCCGCGAGGGCGTCCTCGTCGAAGACTTCCCGCGGCTGACGCGGGTTGGGCGTGATCGCACCGAGCGGTACCTCGGCGAAGTGCGCACCAGCCGGAGCGCTCGCCGACGTGCTTGCGGCCTCCCCTTCGTGGGCGGGAGCGCCCGCCTGCGGTGTGACCACCGCTGCGGGCAGCGTGGCGACCTTTGCCGCCGCCACCCCCCGTTCCGCGGTCAGTACAGGGGACGGTCCCTGGGCCGACTCCGATCCCGACGCAGTCGGCTGCTTCTCCTGCGGAGCGGCAGGAATCAGCGCACCGAGCCCACGCCCCAATCCTCTACGTCGCTCGCTCACTGGATCCCCTCCGACATGTTCTGCTGACTGTTCTGGCCCACCTGGGCATGGTGCGGGTCGTACTGCACGCCGACCCCACGCAGCGCGATCTCACGCGCGGCTTCGAGATACGACAGGGAACCGCTGGACCCCGGATCGTAGGTCAGCACTGTCTGCCCATAGCTCGGGGCCTCCGAAATGCGCACCGAACGCGGGATGCTCGTACGCAGCACCTCTTCGCCGAAGTGACTGCGCACCTCGTCCGCGACCTGCGAGGCCAGCCGTGTCCTGCCGTCGTACATCGTGAGCAGGATGGTCGAGACATGCAGTGCCGGGTTGAGATGGCCGCGCACCAGGTCCACGTTGCGCAACAACTGGCCCAGCCCCTCCAGCGCGTAGTACTCGCACTGGATGGGGATCAGTACCTCAGCGCCGGCGACCAGCGCGTTGACCGTCAGCAGGCCCAGCGAGGGCGGACAGTCGATGAGGATGTAATCCAGCGGTTGCTCATAGGCCTGGATCGCCCGCTGCAGTCTGCTCTCCCGCGCCACCAGCGACACCAGCTCGATCTCCGCACCGGCGAGATCGATGGTGGCCGGGGCGCAGAAGAGTCCTTCGACGTCCGGGACCGGCTGGACCACTTCGGCGAGAGGCCTGCTCTCCACCAGGACGTCATAGATCGAGGGAACTTCCGCATGATGATCGATCCCCAGAGCCGTGGAGGCATTTCCCTGCGGATCCAGGTCGATCACCAGCACGCGCGCGCCGTGCAAGGCGAGCGAAGCAGCGAGATTGACCGTGGTGGTCGTCTTGCCTACGCCGCCCTTCTGGTTGGCAACGACCATGATGCGTGTCTGCTCAGGTCGGGGCAGACCCTCACCGGCACGCCCCAGCGCCTCCACGGCCAGCTGAGCAGCACGGCCGATGGGGGTGTCATCCATGGGGGGCGGTGTTTCACGTGAAACATCGTCCCCCGCGGACTCGGTACGGGGACCGGGGACCGGATCGGTCATCGGTCCCGCGATGTTGGCGTCGGACCGCAAGGATTCACTCTCCTCGACATCAGGCTCGCAATGAGCAGAGCCTGCCATGCTTTCGGGGTCGCGAACCAGCGAGCCCCGTGGATCTGTGGAGGAATCCACCTCTGTGGACAACTCTGTAGCCCTCAAGAGGGGCCTACGACCCTTGGTCGGGGCGGCCGCACGGCCGCGGCTGATGATTCCCTGCAGCAGTGAGCGACGTTTCACGTGAAACACGATGCCCAAGCCGCATGACCAGACCGGGACGACACTCCGAAATCAGTACGTATGGCAACGTGTATGGCTCAGCGACGACGGCGCGTACGACTGGTGCGAGCAGCTTTCGCCCGCTTTGCGGCGAACCTCACACCACCGGGGCTCTCCCCGACCTCGACCCGCACAACCGTGGACAGCGGATCGACGAGGCCTTCACCGACATGAAGGACCGAGGTCTCCACGACACCCAGCTTGCTGAGCGCCGCACGCGCTCCCTGGATCTCTTCCTCGGCGGTGTCGCCCTTGAGAGCCAGCATCTCGCCGTAGGGCCGCAGCAGAGGGACACCCCAGCCGGCGAGCCGGTCCAGCGGGGCGACGGCCCGCGCCGTGACCACGTGCACCGGAGGAACCTTCCCGAGGACCTCCTCGGCCCGTCCCCGCACCACGGTCACGTGGTCCAGGCCGAGCAGCTCCACGACTTCCTGCAGGAAGTTCGTCCTGCGGAGCAACGGTTCCAGAAGGGTGATCTTCAGATCCGGTCGCACCAGCGCCAGCGGGATCCCGGGAAGTCCCGCACCGGAGCCGACGTCGCACACCGTCACGCCCTCCGGCACCACTTCCGAGAGGACGGCGCAGTTCAGCAGATGCCGCTCCCACAGCCGCGGCACTTCGCGTGGCCCGATCAGACCGCGCTTGACCCCGGCGTCCGCGAGCAGCTCCGCGTACCGCACGGCTTCGGGAAAGTGCTCTCCGAACACCTTCCGTGCCGCCTCGGGCGCCTGGGGAAGCTGTGCTGCCTCCGTCACGGGGACCGTCCTTCCGTACCGCACTGCCGCAATGCGGACTGTGGTGGCTGATTAACAGGCTGACAAAGATCGGCCCCGCCTGCGAACAGACGGGGCCGACAGAACAAAGCGGTCAGGCAGGGAGCACGACGACGAAGCGCTGAGGCTCCTCGCCCTCGGACTCGCTGCGCAGCCCCGCCGCCGCGACGGCGTCATGGACGACCTTGCGCTCGAAGGGCGTCATCGGGTCGAGCTTCACCGGCTCACCGCTGCTCTTGACCTCGGCGGCGGCCTTCGCGCCCAGCTCGGCCAGTTCGGTGCGCTTGTTCGCCCGGAAGCCGGCGATGTCGAGCATCAGTCGGCTACGGTCGCCCGTCTCCCGGTGCACGGCCAGACGCGTCAGCTCCTGAAGGGCCTCCAGAACCTCACCGTCCTTGCCGACGAGCTTCTGGAGGTCGCGGCTGGCAGTGTCGCTGATGATCGAAACTGCAGCACGGTCCGCCTCGACATCCATGTCGATGTCACCGTCGAGGTCTGCGATGTCGAGCAGGCCCTCGAGGTAGTCGGCCGCGATCTCCCCTTCCTGCTCGAGGCGGGTCAGGGTGTCGCCACCCTCGGCGGCGGAGATGGTGCCTTCCGTCACGGATGCTCCTTCTTACTTCTTGGACGACGGGTGCTTGGGCCGCTGCGGGCCCTTGCGCTGTCCGGACTTGGGCTGGCGTGCGGAACCGGTGGCCTTGCCGCCGCCGGCGCCCTGCTTGGCGTCGCCCTGGGACGAACCGGCCCTGGAGCGGCCCTCCGCCGGCTTGTCCTTTTCCAGGGAGGTCTTGGCAGTGGCGCCTGCGGCGTCGGAACCCTTGGCGGCACCCGGCTGGGCCGTCGCGGTCTGGCGCTTGGACTTGCTCTGGCGCTTGGGCTGCTGACGCCTCTGTGCGGGACCGCCCTCGGCCTCGGCCACGGCCGCCTCGCTCTTGGTCACCGTGCCGTCCGCCTGCGCGGCCAGGCCGGCCTTGGCGAGACCGGAGATGAACCGGCGCTCGTTGTCGTTGCGGTCCGTCCCCTTGGCCACGATCGCCTGGATGACACTGCGCTTGCGCCGCGAGCGGACCTCGCCGTGGGCGGTGACGCTCTTGAGCAGCCGCTGCAGATAGTGGTCCTGGGCCTTGCTGCCCGGGGTGGGGTTCTGGTTGATCACGTACATCTGCTGGCCCATGGTCCACACGTTGGTGGTCAGCCAGTAGACGAGGACACCGACGGGGAAGTTGATGCCCATGACGGCGAAGATCAGCGGGAAGATGTACATCAGCATCTTCTGCTGCTGCATGTACGGCGTCTTGACCGTGAGGTCGACGTTCTTCTGCATCAGCTGACGCTGGGTGTAGAACTGCGAGGCCGACATCAGAATGATCATGATGGCGGTGACGATGCGGACGTCGGTCAGGGAGGCGTTGAGTGCCTCGACCTTCGCCGGGTCGTCCATGAACTTCGCAGCGATGGGAGCACCGAAAATGTGCGCCTCACGCGCGCTGTTCACGAGGTCCTTGTTGAGCACCCCGATCTCGTCACCCGAGGCGATCTTGCTGAGCACGTGGTACAGCGCGAAGAAGAACGGCGACTGGGCCAGGATGGGAAGGCACGAGGAGAGCGGGTTGGTGCCCGTCTCCTTGTACAGCTTCATCATCTCTTCTGACTGACGCTGTCGGTCGTTCTTGTAGCGCTCCTGGATCGCCTTCATCTTCGGCTGGAGCGCCTGCATGTTCCGGGTCGACTTGATCTGCTTCACGAAGAGCGGGATCAGACAGATCCGGATCAGGATCACCAGCGACACGATGGACAGTCCCCAGGCCCATCCCGTGTCAGGGCCGAAGATCGCCCCGTAGAGACTGTGGAACTGAACGATGATCCACGAGACAGGCGTGGTGATAAAACTGAACAGACTGGCAATCGTGTCCACTAATCAGGCTCCTTGAGCATTGGGCGAGGTCTCTGCGGCCGGGCCCTGGGATGCGGAGGCCGATCCCGGGGCAGGCAGATCAACGGCGGCGTCCCCGCCCTTGCTGTCGCCGCGCAAGGCATCACGCAGCATTTCGTGCCACCGTGGGCGCTTGCGCTGGGGCACGTGGTCCACCCCGCCCGGCGACCACGGATTGCACCGCAGGATGCGCCAGGCGGTCAGCACCGTGCCCTTGACCGCGCCGTGCCGGTCGATGGCCGTGTATCCGTAGTGGGAACACGACGGGTAGTACCTGCAGACGGGCCCCAGCAGCGGGCTGATCGTCCACTGATAGATCTTGATCAGAGCCAGCAGCGGGTACTTCATCGCGCGCCCCCTCCCAGCAACCGCTGAAGAGCGGCGTCCAGGTCTCGGGCCAGCTGTGCATGTTCGGCGTCACCCGCGCCGGGCAGCGCCCGTACGACCACCAGGCTACCGGGGGGCAGCTCGGAGAGCCGATCGCGTATGAGATGGCGCAGTCTCCGCTTGACCTTGTTGCGGACCACAGCACCGCCCACAGCTTTGCTCACGACGAAACCCGCACACGTCGGGGAGGCGCTCTCCCCAGGCGCGTGCGGGTCCGTTGTGCCGCTGCGAAGGTGGACGACAAGAAGCGGGCGGCCTGCCCTGCGTCCCCGCCGTACCGCAGTCGCGAAGTCCTCGCGCCGCCTCAGCCGATTCTCGGTAGGCAGCACGTCATGACCTGTACGCGATCAGGCGGACAGGTTGGCGCGACCCTTGCCACGGCGGTTCGCCAGGATGGCGCGGCCGGCACGGGTACGCATGCGCAGGCGGAAACCGTGGGTCTTCGCGCGACGACGGTTGTTCGGCTGGAAGGTGCGCTTGCTCACTCGGGGGCTCCAGAAATGATTCGTAGACGGCGGGACATCGCCTGGCTGTCACCGTGCGCCCACGAGAAGCTCGCGATTACGCCCGTGTGCACCGCTTCACAATCACAGATCGTGATCTTTGCCCATCGGAGGCAGGCGGCAGCAGCCATCGACAACTCGACCTGGTCACGGTACGCGCGGCTACGCCATCCGGTCAAACCGACCCTATGGCGTGGTCCACTATGCACAGGCTGTGGACAACAACTTGAACCACGCGGGTCGCCCTGACTACCGTGGCTGAACTTGGATTCTTTTCCTGCCTGTCTTCCCATCCCGTCCCGAGAACCACACATTCGTGGGACCTGTGAGAGAGCGTGCCTTGTGGCTGACGTACCTGCCGATCTTGCCGCAGTGTGGCCACGAGTGCTGGAGCAGCTCCTCGATGAGGGCCAGCAGGGCGTCGAGCCGAAGGACAAACAGTGGATCGAGCGCTGCCAGCCGCTCGCTCTGGTCGCCGACACCGCACTGCTCGCGGTCCCCAATGAATGGGGCAAGCGTGTCCTTGAAGGCCGGCTCGCTCCCCTCATCAGCGAGACGCTGAGCCGTGAGTGCGGCCGTCCCATCCGAATCGCGATCACCGTCGACGATTCCGTCGGCGAGGGGCCGATCCCCCAAGGCCCTCCGCAGCAGCAGCCCCGGTACCAAGGGCCCCAGCACGACGAGCCCCGGCCCGGAGATCCGTACGACACCTACGGCCACCGCTCCTCCGACGACGGTCTGCCGACGGCCAGGCCCGCCTACCCCGAGTACCAGCAGCGGCCCGAGCCGGGCTCCTGGCCGCGTACCCAGGAGGACCTGTCGTGGCAGCAGCCGCGGCTCGGGGGCTTCCAGGACCGTGACCCCTACGCCTCCCCGCCCCAGCGGCAGCCTGACCACGACTACCGGTCGCCGCAGCCGCCGGAGCGCCGGCAGTACGACTCACGTCCGGAGCGCCACTCGATGCAGGAGCCGCAGGCTCCGCACCGCGGCCCCTCGGGAGCTCCCGGGCCGCTCGGCGCACAGCCGGCACCGGCGCCGGGTCCGGGCGAGCCGCACGCCCGCCTCAATCCCAAGTACCTGTTCGACACCTTCGTCATCGGCGCCTCCAACCGGTTCGCACACGCCGCAGCCGTCGCTGTCGCCGAGGCTCCGGCCAAGGCGTACAACCCCCTCTTCATCTATGGGGAGTCGGGACTCGGCAAGACGCACCTGCTGCACGCGATCGGGCACTACGCGCGCAGCCTCTACCCGGGGACCCGCGTCCGGTACGTGAGTTCGGAGGAGTTCACCAACGAGTTCATCAACTCGATCCGGGACGGCAAGGGCGACACCTTCCGCAAGCGCTACCGGGACGTGGACATCCTCCTCGTCGACGACATCCAGTTCCTCGCGAGCAAGGAGTCGACACAGGAGGAGTTCTTCCACACCTTCAACACCCTCCACAACGCCAACAAGCAGATCGTGCTGTCCTCCGACCGGCCGCCCAAGCAACTGATGACGCTGGAGGACCGGCTGCGCAACCGGTTCGAGTGGGGCCTGACCACGGACGTGCAGCCCCCAGAGCTCGAGACGCGCATCGCGATCCTCCGGAAGAAGGCTGTCCAGGAGCAGCTGAACGCCCCTCCGGAGGTACTGGAGTTCATCGCCTCCCGCATCTCACGCAACATCCGTGAGCTCGAGGGCGCGCTGATCCGCGTGACGGCGTTCGCGTCCCTCAACCGGCAGCCGGTGGACCTGGGGCTCACCGAGATCGTGCTGAAGGATCTGATCCCCGGCGGAGAGGACGCGGCTCCCGAGATCACCGCGAGCGCCATCATGGCGGCCACCGCGGACTACTTCGGGCTCACGGTCGAGGACCTCTGCGGTTCCTCCCGCAGCCGGGTGCTCGTGACGGCGAGGCAGATCGCCATGTACCTGTGCAGGGAGCTGACGGATCTGTCGCTGCCGAAGATCGGCGCACAGTTCGGTGGCCGGGACCATACGACGGTGATGCACGCGGACCGGAAGATCCGGGCCCTCATGGCGGAGCGGCGGTCCATCTACAACCAGGTCACCGAGCTCACCAACCGCATCAAGAACGGCTGACAAGCCGGCCACGACGGCTCCTGAGGGCGCTCCGGGACGGTTCCCGGGGCGCCCTCAGCCGTTTCGCCCGCACCGCTCTGTTCGATTTCGAGCCGGCGTCGAGCCGTTCTCCACAGTGGAGCCAGGATTCTTCCGTCCACAACCTGGGGACCAGGAAGTTGTCCACGACCGGTCCACAGGCATACGGATCACCGGGCCGTCGGCCCAGGTCAGCCCCTTGGGGATTTGTGGCAAACCAGGTTCCACAGACTGTGGACACAGAAAACATCCACAGGCTGTGATCGTCGTTGTCCACCGCCGCCCCACAGGCAACGGCCCGTTGCCCACAGCTTCTCCACACCCCTGTCCACTGTTCGGCAACGAAACACACCCGCTCACCGCGTTGAGTGAAAGCCGTCACACCAACGAGGTCGGTTGGCCTGTGGGGAACCGGGGTAAAGCTGGGGACGGGACTGGGGAGAAGTCCCTGGGGCCTGTGCATCGGGTGTGCAGAACTTTCGCGTGTCCACAGAAGCGCCGAGTTGTCCACGGTCCCCGCCCACAGGCGCGGTGGACAAAAAAGCGGGCCTGACCTGGGTAAACGACGTTATCCACCGTTTCCACAGCCCCTACTACTACTCCCACCTAGAGTTACCGGGGAATTCGCTTCGAAGAAGGCCCTGTGCACAACTCGAGCCCGGACCGCCGGGCAGCTCTTGCCACGACTTGACCCCGACCCGCACCGACTGTCGGCGTCGTGCGTCAGACTGGTCCCCGGCATCAAGCCGACGAGAAGGCCAGCAGGGCGAGCCAGCAACAGCAGGAGGCGGTTCCGGTGAAGATCCGGGTGGAGCGCGATGTACTCGCGGAGGCGGTGGCGTGGGTGGCCCGTAGCCTCCCGGCCCGGCCGCCGGCGCCCGTTCTTGCGGGCCTTCTCCTGAAGGCGGAGGACGGCGCCGTCAGCTTTTCGAGCTTCGACTACGAGGTCTCGGCCCGTGTGTCGGTCGAGGCCGAGGTGGACGAGGACGGCACCGTCCTGGTCTCCGGCCGTCTTCTCGCCGACATCTGCCGCGCCCTCCCCAACCGTCCGGTGGAGATTTCCACAGACGGTGTACGAGCGACCGTGGTCTGCGGCTCGTCCCGATTCACACTCCACACCCTGCCTGTGGAGGAGTACCCGGCACTGCCGCAGATGCCGACCGCGACCGGCACCGTGCCCGGTGAGGTATTCGCCTCGGCCGCTGCCCAGGTCGCCATCGCCGCCGGTCGCGACGACACCCTGCCCGTCCTGACCGGTGTGCGCATCGAGATCGAGGGCGACACCGTCACGCTGGCGTCGACCGACCGTTACCGCTTCGCCGTCCGCGAGTTCCTCTGGAAGCCCGAGAACCCGGACGCCTCCGCGGTCGCCCTGGTGCCCGCCAAGACGCTGCTGGACACGGCGAAGGCACTCACCAGCGGTGACACCGTCACCCTGGCGCTGTCGGGCTCCGGCGCCGGTGAGGGTCTGATCGGTTTCGAGGGCGCGGGGCGCCGGACCACGACGCGCCTGCTCGAGGGCGACCTGCCGAAGTACCGGACGCTCTTCCCGACCGAGTTCAACTCGGTTGCCGTCATCGAGACCGCGCCGTTCGTCGAGGCCGTCAAGCGCGTGGCGCTCGTGGCCGAGCGCAACACCCCGGTGCGGCTCAGCTTCGAGCAGGGCGTCCTGATCCTGGAGGCGGGCTCCAGCGACGACGCACAGGCTGTGGAGCGGGTCGACGCGCAGCTCGAGGGCGACGACATCTCGATCGCCTTCAACCCGACCTTCCTGCTGGACGGCCTGAGCGCGATCGACTCGCCCGTCGCCCAGCTCTCGTTCACCACCTCCACCAAGCCGGCGCTGCTGAGCGGCCGGCCGGCCGTGGACGCCGAGGCGGACGAGGCCTACAAGTACCTGATCATGCCCGTGCGGCTGAGCGGCTGATCAGCGGCTTTTGAGCGCTTGACCCCACAGGTGTGCACCCGTGTCCGGGCGTAGGCTCGGACACGGGTAGGTACTGCACACAACGATTGAGGAATCATCTGATGGAGCTCGGTCTCGTCGGTCTCGGCAAGATGGGCGGCAACATGCGCGAGCGCATTCGCCGCGCCGGCCACACCGTCATCGGGTACGACCGCAACCCTGACGTCGCTGATGTCCACAGCCTCGAGGAGCTTGTGGGCAAGCTCAAGGGCCCGCGGGTCGTCTGGGTCATGGTCCCGGCAGGCGCCGCCACGCAGTCCACGATCGACGAGCTGGCCGAGCTGCTCTCCCCGGGTGATGTGGTCGTCGACGGCGGCAACTCCCGCTGGACCGACGACGAGAAGCACGCCGTCGAGCTGGGCCTGAAGGGCATCGGCTTCGTCGACTGTGGTGTGTCCGGCGGTGTGTGGGGCCTGGAGAACGGCTATGCGCTGATGTACGGCGGAGACGCCGAGAACGTCGCGAAGGTGCAGCCGATCTTCGACGCCCTCAAGCCGGAGGGCGAGTTCGGTTCGGTCCACGCGGGCAGGGTCGGCGCGGGCCACTTCGCCAAGATGGTTCACAACGGCATCGAGTACGCGATGATGCAGGCCTACGCCGAGGGCTGGGAGCTCCTGGAGAAGGTCGACTCGGTCACCGATGTGCGCGAGGTCTTCCGTTCCTGGCAGGAGGGCACGGTCATCCGTTCCTGGCTGCTCGACCTCGCGGTCAACGCGCTGGACGAGGACGAGCACCTCGAGCAGCTGCGCGGTTATGCACAGGACTCCGGCGAGGGCCGGTGGACGGTGGAAGCCGCCATCGACAACGCCGTCCCGCTGCCTGCGATCACCGCGTCGCTGTTCGCCCGTTTCGCGTCCCGTCAGGACGACTCCCCGCAGATGAAGATGATCGCCGCACTGCGCAACCAGTTCGGCGGCCACGCGGTGGAGAGCAAGAAGTAGTCCACAGGCTGTGCACCAGTGGTGCACAGCCATGCCGGGGGAAGGTCGGCGCACACCATGCACGTCACGCATCTGTCGCTGGCCGACTTCCGCTCGTACGCCCGGGTCGAGGTCCCTCTCGATCCGGGCGTCACCGCTTTCGTGGGGGCGAACGGGCAGGGCAAGACGAATCTCGTCGAGGCCGTCGGCTATCTCGCCACGCTGGCCAGCCACCGCGTCTCCTCGGATGCGCCGCTGGTACGGATGGGGGCCGAGCGGGCCGTCATCCGGGCCGCCGTGACCCAGGGGGAGCGATCGCAGCTCGTCGAGCTCGAACTCAATCCCGGCCGGGCGAACCGCGCCCGGATCAACAGGTCGTCGCAGGTCAGGCCTCGTGACGTGCTGGGGATAGTACGTACCGTGCTCTTCGCCCCGGAGGACCTGTCGCTGGTGAAGGGCGATCCCGGCGAGCGCCGGCGGTTCCTCGACGAGCTGGTCACAGCGCGCTCGCCGCGCATGGCGGCTGTGCGCTCCGACTACGAGCGTGTGCTGAAGCAGCGCAACACCCTGCTGAAGTCGGCGGCCATGGCGCGGCGACACGGCGGCCGTGGCATGGACCTGTCCACCCTCGACGTCTGGGACCAGCATCTGGCTCGCGCGGGCGCCGAGGTGACCGCTCAGCGGCTCGACCTGATCGCCGCCCTGCAGCCGCTTGCGGACAAGGCGTACGAGGCGCTCGCGCCAGGAGGCGGTCCCGTCGCGCTCGAGTACCGGTCCTCGGCCGGCCCCATGGACGAGGCTCAGGGCCGCGAAGCGCTGTACGAGCAGCTGACGGCGGCGCTGGCGGAGGTGCGCAAGCAGGAGATCGAGCGGGGCGTGACCCTGGTCGGTCCTCACCGTGACGAACTGGTCCTGAAACTGGGGCAACTGCCCGCCAAGGGGTACGCGAGTCACGGAGAGTCCTGGTCGTACGCGCTGGCGCTGCGGCTGGCCTCGTACGACCTGCTGCGGGCCGAGGGCAACGAACCCGTGCTGGTCCTCGACGACGTCTTCGCGGAGCTCGACGCCCGGCGCCGGGAGCGGCTGGCCGAGCTGGTGGCCCCCGGCGAGCAGGTGCTGGTGACCGCGGCCGTGGACGACGACGTACCGGCAGTGCTGGCGGGTGCCCGCTACGAGGTCTCGGGCGGGACGGTGCAGCGCGTATGACCGGCGAGAGCGGGGAAAGGCCGGCAGAGGCGGAAGCCTCGGGCGCCGGAGAGTCCTCCGGTGTCGATCTGGCACGCGTGGCGTTGCGCGCCGCGAAGGAGCAGGCCAAGGCCCGTGGCGCGGCGGCGCAGCAGAAGAAGCAGGCCAGACGGGGCGGTGGGCTGCGGTCCGGCGCCCGGGCCGACGGGCGCGATCCGCTGCCGCTGGGTGCGGCGATCAACCGGCTGATCACCGAGCGGGGCTGGGAGACGCCGGCCGCCGTGGGCGGGGTGATGGGCCGCTGGCCGCAGATCGTGGGCGACGACCTGGCCAATCACTGTGTCCCGCTGCGGTACGACGAGGCGCCGGACGAGCGCCTGCTGACCGTTCAGTGCGACTCGACGGCGTGGGCCACCCAGCTGCGGCTGCTGGCTCCGCGCCTGGTGGCAAGGCTCAACGAGGACCTGGGGCACGGGACCGTCCGCGCGATCAAGGTGCTCGGTCCGGGAGGCCCCGCGCGCCGGTTCGGACCCTTGCGGGCTCCGGGCAGCACGGGCCCCGGGGACACGTACGGCTGATGTCCGGCCGTCACCGCGGATGCCCTTGCGGCACAAGGAACCCGGTGGCACGGATGAGGTGTCCCTCACGGTAGCGAGAGGTTGACAGCCCGAAGCGCTCAAAGCCCGTGTGAGCCTCTTGGAGCCCCTTCCCGGATATGGGGAGTCGGACGGTGATGGTTCAGGGCGCCACAGGCGGACTCAGCTACCGGCAAACCGCCATTAGTGTCAGCGATACCGGTAGACTGGTCGACAGTCCCGCTTCTGTTGCGGGACACGTCGATTAGATGCCGAACGACGCAGCCGCTCCCGCCTTGCCGGTGAACGGCTCGTGCTGTGCCAGAAAGGGCGCTTCGTGGCCGATTCCGGCAACCCCAACGAGAACACTCCGTCCACCCCTGCCGGTGGGAACGGCGAGGTCACAGCCTCGTACGACGCCAGCGCGATCACCGTCCTCGAGGGTCTGGACGCGGTCCGCAAGCGCCCCGGCATGTACATCGGCTCGACCGGTGAGCGTGGACTCCACCACCTCGTCCAAGAGGTCGTCGACAACTCCGTCGACGAGGCGATGGCCGGCCACGCCGACACCATCGACGTCACGATCCTCGCCGACGGCGGCGTACGCGTCATCGACAACGGCCGTGGCATCCCGGTGGGCATCCACCCCGTCGAGAAGAAGCCGGCCGTCGAGGTCGTGCTCACCGTGCTGCACGCGGGCGGCAAGTTCGGCGGCGGCGGCTACGCCGTCTCCGGCGGTCTGCACGGCGTCGGTGTCTCCGTGGTGAACGCGCTGTCCTACAAGCTCGCCGTCGAGATCTGGACGGACGGTTACCGCTGGACGCAGGAGTACAAGTCGGGCGTCCCCACCGCGCCGCTGGAGCGGCACGAGGCCACCACCGAGACCGGGACCTCGGTCACGTTCTGGGCCGACGGCGACATCTTCGAGACGACGGAGTACTCCTTCGAGACGCTCTCGCGCCGTTTCCAGGAGATGGCCTTCCTCAACAAGGGCCTGACCCTGACACTGACCGATGAGCGCGAGTCGGCCAAGGCCACCGCGGGCGCGGAGACGGGTCAGGAGCCGGAGGACCTCGAGCAGCCGGCCCGTACGGTCAAGTACCACTACGAGGGCGGCATCGTCGACTTCGTGAAGTACCTGAACTCCCGCAAGGGCGAGCTGATCCACCCCACGGTCATCGACATCGAGGCCGAGGACAAGGAGCGGCTGCTCGCCGTCGAGATCGCGATGCAGTGGAACTCGCAGTACACGGAGGGGGTCTACTCCTTCGCGAACACGATCCACACGCACGAGGGCGGTACCCATGAAGAGGGCTTCCGCTCCGCACTCACGGGCCTGGTCAACCGGTACGCACGCGAGAAGAAGCTGCTGCGCGAGAAGGACGACAACCTCTCCGGCGAGGACATCCGCGAGGGCCTGACCGCGATCATCTCGGTCAAGCTGGGCGAGCCGCAGTTCGAGGGTCAGACGAAGACCAAGCTGGGCAACACGGAGGCCAAGACCTTCGTGCAGAAGGTCGTCCACGAGACCCTGACCGACTGGTTCGACCGCAATCCGAACGAGGCCGCGGACATCATCCGCAAGGGCATCCAGGCGCAGACTGCCCGCGTCGCGGCCCGTAAGGCGCGTGACCTGACGCGCCGCAAGGGTCTGCTGGAGTCGGCGTCGCTGCCGGGCAAGCTGAGCGACTGCCAGTCCAACGACCCGACGAAATGCGAGATCTTCATCGTCGAGGGTGACTCCGCCGGCGGCTCGGCCAAGTCCGGCCGTAACCCGATGTACCAGGCCATCCTGCCCATCCGCGGCAAGATCCTGAACGTCGAGAAGGCGCGGATCGACAAGATCCTCCAGAACACCGAGGTGCAGGCGCTGATCTCGGCCTTCGGCACCGGTGTCCACGAGGACTTCGACATCGAGAAGCTCCGCTATCACAAGATCATTCTGATGGCGGACGCCGACGTCGACGGCCAGCACATCAACACCCTGCTCCTGACGTTCCTGTTCCGCTTCATGCGGCCGCTCGTCGAAGCGGGCCACGTCTTCCTCTCGCGCCCGCCGCTGTACAAGATCAAGTGGGGCCGGGACGACTTCGAGTACGCCTACTCCGACCGCGAGCGCGACGCCCTGGTCGAGCTGGGCAAGCGGAGCGGCAAGCGGATCAGGGAAGACTCCATCCAGCGCTTCAAGGGTCTCGGCGAGATGAACGCCGAGGAACTGCGCATCACCACCATGGACCAGGACCACCGAGTGCTCGGCCAGGTCACGCTGGACGACGCGGCCCAGGCCGACGACCTGTTCTCGGTGCTCATGGGTGAGGACGTGGAGGCGCGGCGCTCGTTCATCCAGCGCAACGCCAAGGACGTTCGCTTCCTCGACATCTGAGTCGGTCTCAGCTGACCGTACGAAAGGACTGAAGACCAGCAATGGCCGACGAGAACACGACAGTGACGCCCGAAGAGGAGCCCATCGTTCCGGGCGTGGGCATGCGCGTGGAGCCCGTGGGGCTCGAGACCGAGATGCAGCGCTCGTATCTCGACTACGCGATGTCCGTCATCGTCTCGCGTGCGCTGCCGGACGTGAGGGACGGGCTCAAGCCCGTCCACCGCCGTGTGCTGTACGCGATGTACGACGGTGGCTACCGGCCCGAGAAGGGCTTCTACAAGTGCGCCCGCGTCGTCGGCGACGTCATGGGCACCTACCACCCGCACGGCGACTCCTCGATCTACGACGCCCTGGTCCGCCTGGCCCAGCCGTGGTCGATGCGCATGCCGCTGGTGGACTCCAACGGCAACTTCGGCTCCCCGGGCAACGACCCGGCCGCCGCCATGCGGTACACCGAGTGCAAGCTCATGCCGCAGTCGATGGAGATGCTCCGGGACATCGACGAGGAGACCGTCGACTTCCAGGACAACTACGACGGCCGCAACCAGGAGCCGACGGTCCTGCCGGCGCGCTTCCCGAACCTCCTGGTCAACGGCTCGGCCGGCATCGCGGTCGGTATGGCGACCAACATCCCGCCGCACAACCTGCGCGAGGTCGCGGCCGGCGCGCAGTGGGCGCTGGAGCACCCGGAGGCTCCGCACGAGGAGCTGCTCGACGCGCTCATCGAGCGGATCAAGGGCCCGGACTTCCCGTCCGGCGCGCTCGTCGTGGGACGCAAGGGCATCGAGGAGGCGTACCGCACCGGTCGCGGCTCCATCACGATGCGCGCGGTCGTCGAGGTCGAGGAGATCCAGAACCGCCAGTGCCTGGTGGTCACGGAGCTTCCTTACCAGGTCAACCCTGACAACCTCGCGCAGAAGATCGCCGATCTGGTCAAGGACGGCAAGATCGGCGGCATCGCCGACGTCCGTGACGAGACGTCCTCGCGCACCGGCCAGCGCCTGGTCATCGTCCTGAAGCGCGACGCCGTCGCCAAGGTCGTGCTGAACAACCTGTACAAGCACACCGACCTGCAGACGAACTTCGGCGCCAACATGCTGGCGCTCGTCGACGGCGTGCCGCGCACCCTGTCGCTCGACGCGTTCATCCGCCACTGGGTGACGCACCAGATCGAGGTCATCGTCCGGCGCACCAAGTTCCGGCTGCGCAAGGCGGAGGAGCGCGCGCACATCCTGCGCGGTCTGCTCAAGGCACTGGACGCGATCGACGAGGTCATCGCGCTGATCCGGCGCAGCGACACGGTCGACGTCGCGCGAGAGGGCCTGATGGGCCTGCTCGAGATCGACGAGATCCAGGCCAACGCCATCCTCGAGATGCAGCTGCGCCGACTGGCCGCCCTGGAGCGCCAGAAGATCGTGCAGGAGCACGACGAACTGCAGGCGAAGATCAACGAGTACAACGCGATCCTCGCCTCGCCGGAGAAGCAGCGCGGCATCGTCAGCGACGAACTCGCCGCGCTCGTCGAGAAGTTCGGCGACGACCGGCGCTCCAAGCTGGTGCCCTTCGACGGTGACATGTCCATCGAGGACCTGATCGCCGAGGAGGACATCGTCGTCACGATCACGCGTGGCGGCTATGTGAAGCGCACCAAGACCGACGACTACCGCTCCCAGAAGCGCGGTGGCAAGGGCGTGCGCGGGACGAAGCTCAAGGAAGACGACATCGTCGACCACTTCTTCGTCTCCACAACGCACCACTGGCTGCTGTTCTTCACCAACAAGGGCCGGGTGTACCGGGCCAAGGCGTACGAGCTGCCGGACGCCGGCCGTGA
Organism: Streptomyces sp. OZ13; assembly: GCF_052068155.1. Classification (NCBI taxonomy): domain Bacteria; kingdom Bacillati; phylum Actinomycetota; class Actinomycetes; order Kitasatosporales; family Streptomycetaceae; genus Streptomyces; species Streptomyces sp. OZ13. The sequence goes on from NZ_JBQHCZ010000004.1 coordinate 228,067, forward strand.
CGCGCGTGGCCAGCACGTCGCCAACCTGCTGGCCTTCCAGCCGGACGAGCAGATCGCCGAGATCCTGGCGATCCGCGACTACGACGCCGCTCCGTACCTGGTGCTCGCCACCAAGGCCGGTCTGGTGAAGAAGACGTCCCTGAAGGACTACGACTCACCCCGTTCCGGCGGCGTCATCGCGATCAACCTCCGGGAGACGGAGAGCGGCGAGGACGACGAACTGATCGGCGCGGAGCTGGTGTCGGCGGAGGACGATCTGCTGCTCATCAGTAAGAAGGCGCAGTCGATCCGGTTCACCGCGACCGACGAGGCGCTGCGCCCGATGGGCCGCGCGACCTCCGGCGTCAAGGGAATGAGTTTCCGAGAGGGCGACGAACTGCTCTCGATGAATGTCGTCCGGCCCGGTACGTTCGTGTTCACAGCCACGGATGGCGGGTACGCGAAGCGGACCGCCGTCGACGAGTACCGCGTCCAGGGCCGTGGCGGCCTCGGTATCAAGGCCGCCAAGATCGTGGAGGACCGCGGATCCCTCGTGGGCGCGCTGGTGGTGGAGGAGTCCGACGAGATCCTCGCCATCACGCTCGGTGGCGGTGTGATTCGAACGCGAGTCAATGAAGTCAGGGAGACGGGCCGTGACACCATGGGCGTCCAACTGATCAACCTGGGCAAGCGCGATGCCGTCGTCGGCATCGCTCGCAACGCCGAGGCCGGTCGTGAGGCCGAAGAGGTCGAGGCGGCCGTCGAGGCCGAAGGGACCGACGAGGCCGCCGTCGAGGCGACGGCCGAGGCGGCAGCCGAGGGCACACAGTCCTCGGCCGGGGAGCACGAGGAGTAAAGCGTGAGTGGAGCCACGGGCGCCGGACCGGCAGCATCCGGAGCGAACGGTGCCCGTGGCCCTGCCGCGGACTCCCAGGGGGCCACAGTGACGGACAACCGAGGGCAGCAGCCCCCGTACCAGATGTTCTCCGGCGAGCAGCCTGCCCCGCAGCAGGCCGGCCAGCCGTACCACCCGCCGCAGGCGTATCCCTCGCCCGGCGGGACCCAGGGCGGCCAGCAGCGGCCGGCCCAGGGCGCGGGTGCGGCTTCGGGTGCCGCGGTGCGCAGACCGCGCACAGGGGCCCGTACGACGCCGCGTACGCGCAAGGCACGGCTGCGGGTGGCGAAGGCCGACCCGTGGTCGGTGATGAAGGTCAGCTTCCTGCTCTCCATCGCGCTCGGCGTGTGCACCGTGGTCGCGGCCGCGGTGCTGTGGATGGTCATGGACGCGATGGGCGTCTTCTCGACCGTCGGCGGGACGATCAGCGAGGCGACCGGCTCGAACGAGAGCAACGGCTTCGACCTCCAGTCGTTCCTTTCGCTGCCGCGGGTGCTCATCTTCACCTCGGTGATCGCGGTGATCGATGTGGTGCTCGCCACAGCGCTGGCGACGCTCGGAGCCTTCATCTACAACCTCTCCGCCGGTTTTGTGGGCGGTGTGGAGCTCACGCTCGCCGAGGACGAGTAGCGCCGCGGAGGGGTCCTCGGATTCCGATTTTGGCGCTGCACCGCGTGTGCGCTAATCTTCAGAGGTCAGCGCGCAGCGCGGAGGGGCTATAGCTCAGTTGGTTAGAGCGCATCCCTGATAAGGATGAGGCCACAGGTTCAAATCCTGTTAGCCCCACAGTGACGACAGGCCCGGCCGGAGATTCTCCGCCGGGCCTGTCGCTTTGTGTACGGCGTGAGTTGGCATGCTGCGGGTGCCACCGGGCGTAGGTCACCGATCGGTATCGGTCGGTGTGTATAGTCGGGCGCCAGAAGTCCTCATACGTCAAGGAAAGACGAGGTCGCGCGGTGAAGAAGCTTCTCCTGGTCGCACTGGCCGCCATCGGCGGGCTCCTCGTGTACCGCCAGATCCAGGCGGATCGCGCCGAGCAGGATCTGTGGACGGAGGCGACCGACTCCGTGCCCGCAGGTTCGGGTGTGTGAGACGCAGCGTTTCTTGGACATGAGCCCCGGTCGCCGTAGCGGCCGGGGCTCTGTGCTGTCCGCCCCCGGGGCCGCTGCCCCCGAGGGATCACTGAACGTCATCGATCGTGACGGAATCCTGGGATTTCGCTTCCGCGAATCAGTTGCTTGCGGTAGCGAACCTGATCGCTCCCGGCCGCGTGGACACGCCACCGGCGCCGTGGATCAGAGGCCGGGGGCGCCGGTCGGACCCGGTGCCGGACAACGAGGGATGATTCGCCCGCGCGCGAAGACAGCGGAGCGGAGTCCGGGGCAGGATGGTCCGGGCCACGGTCGCGTGGTGCCGGGCGCGGTGCGTCCAGGCCCCGGCCGGGGCGTCGTTCCTGGTGCGGCGAGGAGCACGGCGGCCACGGACGGGTCCGGCTCTCGGCGGACTCATCGACCACAAGGAGAAGCGCGTGAAGAGGCAGCGCGGCAGGGCCCGGGTGGCGCTGGCCGGGGCGGCGGCGTTGTGTGCGGTGGCGGCGCTGCCGGGACAGGCGTGGGCGGCGGGCCGGCCGAGCCCCTACGTCTTCGACGCCGAGGCCAAGCCGGTGAAGGGCACCCCCGTCAACATCAACGGCCCGGAGCTGACGGCCGGTTCGGCCTACAAGGACTCGATCAAGCCGGGTGAGAAGCGCTACTACCGCCTCAACCTGGACGCCCGGTCCAATGCCTATGTGTCGGCGGTCGCGGTTCCCCGGCTGGGCACCAAGGTCACTTATGCGGACCAGCTCAAGGTGTCGATCGAGGACGGCTCGGGCACCGAGTGCAGCGACGGCGAGGCACGTTTCGGGTCGGCGGCCTTCGCCCGGCCGCTGGCCGACTACGCGAGCCGAAGGATCGAGAAGGACAACAGCAGCTGCCAGGAGGCAGGGGCGTACTACGTGCTGCTGGAGCGGGACTCGGACGACGCGTCCTCGTCAGAACCGTGGGACGTGGAACTCCGCTTCGCCTCCGAACCGGCGCTGAAGTCCGCCGGTCCCACCGCGGCTCCCGAGCTCTGGCCCTCCGCCTCGCCCGCGGCGCCGGCCGGCGGGCCGCAGAAGCGTCACGGGGGCACGAGCTTCCATGACTCCACGAGCCTCAAGCAAGGCGAATGGCAGGACAGCATCAAGCCCGGGGAGACGCTTTTCTACCGGGTGCCTGTCGACTGGGGTCAGCAGATCTTCGTCGGCGCCGACCTGGCCAACAGCCCGAGCGGCGACGCGACGAAGAGCGTCAGCAACGCCCTGGTGCTGGCCCTGCACAACCCGGCGAGGGGCTTCGTCGACGACGAGTCGGGCATGTACTACGACGGCAAGCAGAAGTCGATCTCGCTGGACCCGCTGCCTCCCGTGGCGTACGAGAACCGCTACGCCTCGGACACCGCGACCAGCGCCATGCGGTTCGCCGGCTGGTACTACCTCGCGGTCACGCTGAACCCGGAGATCGAGGAGGCGTACGGCGGCAATGCCGTCCCGCTGACCCTGCGCGTGAACGTCAAGGGGGACGCGGCTGAGGCACCCGCGTACGACGGGCCGGCCGGTGACTTCCGCGTCACGGAAGAGGACCAGGCGGCCGCGGAGAGCGGCGCGAGCGCGCAGGAAGCAGGCAAGAGCGACACGATGGTGATCGTCGCGACCGCGGGGATCGGAGCGGGGACCGTGCTGGTGCTCGGGCTGGGCGTCTGGACGCTGCTGGCACGGCGCCGGACGCCCGAGGAAGCGGCACCCGCCACCTTCTCCGTGCCGGGCCAGGGCGGCCCGCAGGGGCCCGCTCAGGGAGTGGGGAACGGCCCCGTCCAGGGCTACGGGTACGGGCAGTACGGGCCCCCGCCGGGGCAGTAGCCGCCGGCCGGGGGCAGTGGGCACAGGGCCTGCTGTCAGCGTCGGCGGGGCGGACGGCTCTACGGCCGGGCGACTGCTGCCACGGCCGGTCCCTTCCCGACGACTGCTGGTCAGGGATTACGGCTCCTGCCCGGCGGGCGCAGGGCACGTTCCACCGGCGGGACTCAGACCTGGGTCAGCGCCCAGATCCCCACCGCGAAGCACAGCACAGCGACCAGAAGCACAGGGACCGCGACCTTCGGGGGCGGTCCCGGCCGCTTTCCGGTGCGTGCCGGTGGAACCTGCGGGCCGTGAGCGGTGTACGTACGGGTAGAGGGCCCGCCGTACGGCGTCGGCGGCGGCTGATGGGGGGAGGCGGCATGCGCGGTGACAGCATCGGCAGTCTGCACATGGGCGGGGGTGCCTGGCGCGGCACCGGCCGGACGCGGGACCGGGGGCGGGACGGGCATGGGACCGGGTGTGGGCTGCGTCCCGGCGGGAGAGGCCGGCGGCGTGTGCGGCCCGCCGGTGTGCGGCAGCGGGGAGGGCTGCTGCTGTGGAGGCGGCGCGAGATGGAAGCTGCCCGTCTCCGAAGGGGGAGGAGTCGGCTGCACAGCCGTGCTCCGGTCGGCGGCCTGCTCCGGCGTCTGTGGCCCGTTCGGGCCGAAACCCGCGGGCAGTGGCCCGAGTTGGTCGAAGATCTCGACGGGTTCCTCGCCCGGCGGCGGCTCGGGAAGCAGGTCCGCGGCCGCCGTGAGGGCCTTGCGCGCTCCTGTGGCGGTACGGAACCGCGCCTGCGGATCCGGCTGGAGCAACCCTGCCAGCACCTGCCAGAGCGGCTCCGGAATGCCCTGGGGAGCGCTCGGAGTGCCGTGGGCGGCGTAGTGCTCCACCAAGGCCTGGGAGTCGGGTTTGCGGCCCTGCAACAGATAGAGGCCGACCAGGCCCACCGCGAACAGGTCGGCCGTGAAGTCGGGCTCCGCGCCGAGCATCTGCTCCGGTGCGAAGTAACCCGGCGTGCCCACCACATAGTTGGTCTCGGTCAGCCGGGGCTCGCCCTTGCGCATCGAGATCCCGAAGTCGGAGACCCGCAGATGGGGCCGTCCCTTTCCTGTCGCCTCCATCAGGATGTTGGCCGGCTTGATGTCGCGGTGCACGACACCCTCCGCGTGGACCGCGGCAAGACCGGACAGCAACTGGTCGAGCAGGGTGCAGACGAACCGCGGCGGCAGCGCACCGTAGTCACCGATGACATGGGCAAGCGAACCGCCGCTCACCAGGTCCATGGTGAACAGCACCTTGTCGTCGTCCGCGGCCCAGCTGGCCGGGGCGAGCACATGGGGATGGTCGATGCGCATCGCCTGCTCCCGCACGAAGCGGAGCAGCGTGTGCGCATCGCTCTGCTGGAGAACCTTCGCCGCCACATAGCGACGACGACGGTGGTCCCAGGCACGCCAGACGGCGCCGACACCACCGCGCCCGATCGGATCGATCAGTTCGTACCGACCGGCGAAGACCTCACCCATTGTGCTGCGCCCGCTCCCCGTTCCTCATGAAGGCGACTGTCCGCCTCGTTCAGCTCTGGTGCGACTCGAAGTGCGAGACCGCGTCGGCGGTGCGCCCGGCGCCGTACACCCGGAGGAACTCTGCCAGCTCCGGGTGCGTCGGGGCGAGTGAGTCCGCCGCATCGATGATGTCCCCCGCAGCTGCAACGGAGCGCAGCAGTGACTGGATCTCGCGCACCACACGACGGACCGTCGGCGCCCCCGAGCCGCTGGTCGACGGGTTGGTGCTGGTGAGGACCGAGCCGCCCTGCGACTTCTTGATCTCGTCCATCCGCGCGGTCGCCTCCACGGCACTCACACTGCCGTCGGCCACCTGACCTGCCAACTCCTGGAGCGCCTGGACGCGTTGGACGACTGCGGGGTTTCCGATCTTCGCCCGCTGGCCGCTCATCAGCTGGGACAGCATCGGAGCCGAGAGACCTAGGACGCCGGCGAGTCGCGCCTGGTTGAGCCCCAGGTCATCGATCAGACGACGAAAGAGAGCCCCGAGGGGCTCCCCGTACCAGCTGCGCTGCAGTTCCCTGGCTCTTGCGGTTGTTTCCTGCTGCGCTGCGTCCATTGCGTCTCCCCATCGCTTCCCCAAGCGGCTTCGCTGCTGCGAACCTTGTGCTGCATCTTACGGAGCGTGGTCGGTGACGGGGAGTCCCGGCCGGAACCCCGATATTTTTGCAGGATCACGGGGGTGACCCGGTACTCTTGTGCACGGCGGTTGCCGGGACACGGTTGTCCACGGTCCTTCCGTCGTTCCGGGGCCTTAGCTCAGTTGGTAGAGCGCTGTCTTTGCATGGCAGATGTCAGGGGTTCGACTCCCCTAGGCTCCACAGCAGGAAGAGGTCCCCCGACCGCGGAAGCGGCCGGGGGACCTCTTCGTTGTTTCTGCCGGCGCTCTCTCCGTGCCCGCCGCGAGCCGTCGTCGAGTCGTGCGACGCTCCGCTCCCATGAGACCTCTGCTGACATGAGGCATGAGGCCCCGCTTACTCCGGGCCGCCGCGCCCGTTCTCTGCGGGGCGTCCGCTGATTGTTTTCCAGGCAGATGTATGCCCGTTTCAGGGTGCTGCACCATGCTGCACGAGCGGCTGCAGCAAGCTGACACTCCTTTCCCTTCTGGCACCCCCGTCCCGCTGGCAGTCTTCTCGTACAGGCAAACGGGCCGGGAACAAAAACCGGAAAGTCCAGTAGGGGGAATCATGAAGAAGAACACCGCTCTCCGCACCGCAGGCGCTTTCTTCCTCGTCATCGGCGGGCTTGCGATCGCCGCCGCTCCGGCGCAGGCGAATGAGGCCCCCGGTGCGGGTGCCGGAATTTCCTCCTCCATCACGTGGCAGACCTCGGCTCCGATCCCGTCCGACGGTTCCATCACGTGGCAGACCCCGGCTCCGATCCTGTCCGACGGTTCCATCACCTGGCAGACCCCGGCGCCGGACGCTTCGGTCCTCGATTCCATCACCTGGCAGTAATACGCCGGCGGGCCGGTTCGGAAAAGAAGCTGTCCACGGAGAAAGCGCGAACGAGGAATCATGACAGTGATGCTGGAGGCCACGGAACAGGCGGCCAAGCCCGGCTACAAGCCGGTGGACCTGGACCGGTACCCCGCGGTGGACGACCTGGTCCAGCGCCTCGGACTCGGGGTCTTCGACCGCGACACACTCACCGCCCCGGTCGGTCGCAACGACTGCTGGGCAGGGGTCACCGACCAAGGCCACCCCGTCTTCGTCAAGCGTCTGGTCGGCCCCGAGGACGATGTGCGGGCCAGGATGCGCAGGCTCCGGTCCTTCGAACGGTGCGCGCGGACGCTGCCTCTGGACGCGCTGCGCGGGCCCCGGCTGCTCGGCTTCGACGATGCCGGCGCCCTGGTCGCCTTCGCGCTGGTGGAAGACGCGCGCAACGGCGCGGAGCTGATGGTCGACGAGGCTTTCGACGGTGGCCTCGCCCGCCGGATCGGCACCGCCATCGGCCTGCTGCACGAGGCACGGCCCGCCGGATACCAGGATTTCGACGACTCGCCGCCCACGCAGCCTTCCGTACGTCTCCTCCACGGAATTCCGCTGCCGATGTTCGAGAACCTCAGCTTCGGTGAGACGCAGGCCTGGCGGCTCATGCAGCAGGACACGGAATTGGTTCGCGGGGTCACCCGGCTGCGCGAACAGGAGAAGCAAGCTCCCAAGGTTCCGTCTCACTGCGATCTGCGCGTGGACCAGTTCCTGATCAAGGGTGACGAATTCTATGTGACCGACTGGGAGGAGTTCCGCCTCGCGGATCCCGCCCGTGACGTCGGTTCGTTCGCCGGCGAATGGCTCTACCGCTCGGTGCTGGACATCGTGACGAATCGCGGCGACGCGACGACGTTCGAGGTCGAGCTCACCCACGACATCGTGCTCAGCCGTGGCGCGGAAAAACTGGAACGACTTCTTCCGATCGTCCGTGAGTTCTGGTCCGGATACCGAAAGGCCCGCCCCGAGATCGACCCGGGACTGACCCACAGGGCGACCGCCTTCGCCGGCTGGCATCTGCTGGACCGGCTGATGGCCGGCTCACAGCGCAGCGCACGCCTCTCCGGCATCGAGCGCGCAGCCGCGGGTATCGGCCGCGCCGCCCTGCTCGCACCGCACAAGTTCGCGGCCACGCTCGGCCTCGACGATTCCGAGGAGATCAGCAGATGACGGCGATCATCGCCGCCCCGGCACTGCCGGACCGGCTCATCAGAGCCCTTCGGGATGTCCACGTCACCGACAACGGCGCAACCGCCCGGCTCGGTTCCCGTACGGTCACCTCCGACAACCCGCGTGAGATGCGCCGGCTCCTCGCCGAAGCGCTGTACGACGTACTGCACGCCGGCCAGGACGTGGACAAGGGGGACCTGCCTCTCAACCTGCGTGACGAGAGCTTCGAGAAGCAGCTCGCCTCGGTGGTCCCGCACCGTGGCACCACCACCCGGGTGCGGGTGCTCGACGCCGGTGACCACACCGCGGCGGGTGACGGACCGCTGCTCGTGGAACGGGACGGCGTCCGCGTGTGGGTCCCCCGCGACCATGTCGTGGACGGCGACCCCACCGCCCCCGGCAGCGTCCTGACCCTGCGGGTCGCCGCGCTGCGGCCCGCCCTGTCGCCCGGCTTCTTCATGGTCGACGGAGCGCGCCCCAGGCCGCGCGGCGACCGCACGCTACGGGTGTACGTGCATGTCACGGCCGCCCGGCACGCGGCGCCCGTGTGGGGGCGGGTGCTCGCCCGTCTCGAGGCCGACGGTGTCCCCTACCGCAGCAAGGCCCTGTCGGCCCGTGCGCTGTACCCCCGGCGTGACGCGCTGGTGGTCTATCTGACGGGGGAGGCGGCGGACGCGGCCGGCTCTGTGGCCGAGGCGGTACGCGGTGCCGACGGCGTGGGCACGGAAACATCCGTGTTCACCCGCGAGTTGGCCCCCGGCGTCTCCGTCGCGGAGGAACCGGACGACCCGCGACCGGCGATGTCCGGTCTGAGCTTCGGCCAGCACCGGGCCACCGCCACGGCGCACGCCCTGCTCGACGCCGCCCGCGGCGAGGGACCGTTCGAGGAGCTGCTGGCCGAGGCGCTGAGCGAGGCCGGCGCCGACCCGGCCGCCCCGTACCGGAATCTGCCTCGCCGTTGAGGACCCCTGCCGGAGCCGGTTTCCCCCCGTCCCGGCTCCGGCAGGAAGAACCGTTCGCCCGACGGCTGAGGCGGTTGCAGGGGGCGACCCAGAGCGCCCTCTGTTTTCGACTCAGCCTCGTCCGGGCCGGCCGACGCCGGCCCCTGCTTCCAGGAGAACACCATGCAGAACAACACCGAGATCATGGACCTCATCGCCAACTACGACGCCTACGCCGACGTCGACGAGCTGAACGTCACCGCCGCCGCGGACGCCCCGGCCACCACCCCGGTCTGCGCCGCGAGCGTCGCCAGCTCCACCTGGTGCGCCTCGGCCGCCTCGGCGATCTCCGGTGCCACCTACGAGGCCGGCTGCTGACACCCGCACCTCGCGTTCCGGGCGCCGGTGCGCGCCCACATCTGACGAGTACCTGACATACAAGGAGTTTCCATGGACAAGACCGGTGCGATCACCGAGCTGATCGAGGGCTACGACTCGTACAGCGAAGCGGAGGAGCTCAACTCCACCGCCGCCGCCGAGGCCCCGGCCACCAGCGCCCCGTGCGGAGCGGCCAGCGTCTCCTGGCTCGCCAGCCAGTTCACCGTCAAGACGTACAAGGAAGGCTGCTGACCATGGCCGACCTCCAGCAGACGGGTTCCATCAGCGAGCTCGTCGCGGGCTACGACACGTACAGCGAGGCGGGCGAGCTCGTCGCGGAGGCTGCGGCGGACGCTCCGGCGTCCACCCCGACCTGCGCCGCGGCGACCATCTCCTGGCTGGGCAGCCAGCTCACGGTGAAGACGTACAAGGAAGGCTGCTGAGCGGACGGCACCAGCCGGGCGTCCGGGCGTGGCACCGCCGCACCAGCGGCGGTCCCGCCCGGTCCCGCCCGGCCCCTTCCCCGGCACGGACCCGCCCCCAGGGCGAGAAAGGCACGACACCGCATGTCTGTCACCACAGCGGAACGCACCGAAGGCAGGGCCGGGGACGACGCGCTCCGGACCGCCCAGGAGCGCGCCCAGGAACTGATGGGGATGGCCGACATCCTGCGTCCCGCCGCCGTCCGCACGGCGGCCACCCTGCGGCTGGCCGACCACATCGACGCCGGCGCCACCGGCACGGTCGAGCTCGCGAAGCTGACCGACACGCATTCCGAACTGCTCGACATGCTGCTGCGCCACTTGGTGCGGCTGGGCATCCTCGACCGGGACGAGCACGACGGAAGCTACTCCGTGACAGGTCTCGGCTCGCTCCTGCGTGACTCCGATCCGGCCGGGCTGCGGCAACACCTCAGCATGGACGGGCTCTTCGGCCGTACCGACCTCGCGCTGATCAACATCCTGCACACCGTGCGGACCGGAGAGCCGGCACACGCCTCCGTCTTCGGCCAGGGCTACTGGGAGACCGTCAACGAGGATCCGCGGTTCGCGGCCGCCTTCCGGAAGGAGGGGCCCCAGCAACTGGGCTGGGGCGCCGAGTTGATCCACGAGGCCTACGACTGGTCCGACGTGGGCTCGGTCACCGACGTCGGCGGCAACAACGGCACACTCCTCATTGAACTCGCCCTGCGCAACCCGCACCTGCGCGGCCGGGTCCTCGACCTCAAGAACGCCTCCGAAGTGGCGGCACTGCGCTTCGAGGAGAGCGGACTGGGTGACCGGCTCACCGCGGAGACCGGCAGCTTCTTCGACCCCATCACCCCTGGCTCCGACGTCTACCTGCTGTCGGCGATCCTGGCGGACTGGAACGACGAGCAGGCCGTCGCGATCCTGCGCCGTGTCGCGGAGGCGGCCGGCCGCGACGGCCGGGTCCTGATCGCCGACGTCAACATTCCGGTGGAGGCCGACGGTCCGGCGACAGCCGCCACCGAGCTCTACATCCGTGCCGTGATGCCGCGTCCGGTCCGCACGGTCGCGGAGATCAAGGCACTGGCCGACACGGCCGGCCTGCGGCTCTCGTGGGAAGGCCCGGCCACCCCGGTCCGTTCGCTGCTGGAGTTCCGCAATGCTTGAATTCCACGCGCTGCACAAGGCCTTCGGTGAGCGGAAGGTGCTGCGCGGGCTGACATTCGGCGTCCGGCCCGGCGAACTCTTCGGCTTCTGCGGGGCGAACGGCGCCGGCAAGACGACCGCCATGCGCATCGCACTCGGCGTACTCCAGGCGGACAGCGGCGAGGTCCGCTGGCAGGGCCGGCCGGTCGACGCCGCCTCACGGGCCCGCATCGGTTACATGCCGGAAGAGCGGGGCCTCTACGCCAAGATGACGCCGCGCGATCAGCTCGTGCACTTCGCTGTTCTGAGCGGTGTCGAGCGCGCGGTCGCACGCCGCCGCGCGGAGGAGTGGATGGAGCGGCTGGGCGTCGTCGCGGCACCCAAGGACGCGCTCGAGAAACTGTCGCTGGGCAATCAGCAGAAGGTCCAGCTCATCGCCTCCCTCATCCACGACCCCGACGTCCTGGTGCTCGACGAGCCCTTCTCCGGACTCGACCCGGTGGCCGTCGACGCGATGGCCGACGCACTGACGGACTTCTCACGCCGCGGGGTTCCCGTGGTCTTCTCCAGCCACCAGCTCGACCTCGTGGAACGGCTCTGCGACCGCGTCGGCATCGTCAGGGACGGCACTCTCGTCGCCGAGGGAACCGTCGAGGAGCTGCGCGCCGGCGCCGACCGCGAACCGGTCGAGGTCGAACTGAGCGGCGCCGAGGACGACTGGTCCGGCGCTCTTGAAGGCATCGACGGCGTCGAGGTCGTCGGGAAGCAGGGCCGTACGGTCCTGCTCCGCGTGGCGGACGGCGTACCGGCCGCGCGGATCCTCGACGTGGCGGGCGCTGCGGGCGAGATCGAGCGATTCGGGCGTCGCAGGCCGGCACTCGCCGACATCTTCCGCGAATCAGTGGGGGGCTGACCCCCCGATGGCACCTCAGACGATGAAACGCGACGATCACATGGCACAGCAGACGGAACAACAGTCCACGGCTCGGACCGGACAGCAGCCCGCGGACAACAGGGGTGCCGGACCCGTGCCGCGGCCGGACGACGCGGCGAAAACGGACCCACGCCGCGTGCGCGACAGCGAGCTCGTCCTCGCCATCGCCCGCAGGGAACTCGCACAGCAACTGACCAACAAGGCTTTCTGGATGTCGGTCGCGATCACCGCGATCATGATGGCCGTCACCTTCGGCGCCACCAGCTATTTCCAGAGCGGCGGGGGAGAGCGGCCGAGCGTCGTCCTCACCGGCCGGCAGTCGGCGCTCGCGCCCGCCCTGCGCCCCCACGCCGACGTCTCGACCGCCTCCGACGCCGACGCGGCACGGGCGGCCGTGCGTGACGGCAAGGCTGATGCCGCGGTGATCGACGGACCGGGTGGAATCGTTGTCCAGCGTGAACTGCCGGAGGAACTGGGCCGCCTGCTCCAGGAGGCCCACCGGGCCGTCGTCCTCGACGCGTCGCTGCGCGGGCACGGGCTGAGCGCGGCGGAGGCCGCCGAGGCCGCCGCGGTGCCCCCGCTGCCGACCACCACGCTGGACCCGGACGCCGTACGCACGATCCAGCGCACGACCACCGCGGCCACCGCGGTCTTCATCCTCTTCATGCTGATGCTGGTGTCCGGCCTCGCCGTCGCACAGGGCGTCGCGGAGGAGAAGTCCAGCCGGATCGCGGAAGTGCTGCTCGCCAAGGTCAGAGCCCGCCACCTGCTGGCAGGGAAGATCGTCGGCCTTGGCGCCTCCGCGCTGGTCCAGATCCTGGTTCTGGCGACGGCCTGCCTGGGAGCGGCGGTCGCCTTCGGTCTCTTCGAGGCCCCGGCGGACGCCGTCGGCGCCGGACTGAACGTGCTGGTCTGGTTCGTCCCCGGCTACATCCTCTTCGTGACGCTCTACGCGGTGGCCGGCTCGCTGGTCTCCCGCCCCGAGGACGTCAACCACGTCGTCGGACCGGTCAACGGCATCCAGATGCTCGGACTGATCGGGCCCGGCCTGGCCCTGGCCGGGTCCACCGACTCGGCCACCGTCGAGATCCTCTCGCTGGTGCCGGGCGTCTCATGGGCGGCCATGCCTGTCCGCATGGCTTACGAGGACGTGCCCTGGTGGCAGATCGGCACCGCATTCGGCCTGATGCTCACTACCGCCGCCGTACTGATCCGCCTCGGCGGACGGGTCTACGCCGGAGGTCTGCTGCAGCACGGCGGGATCGTCAAGGTGAAGGACGCCCTGCGCGGCGCCCGTCTCTGAACCGGACCTCGTCCGGCCTCGCGCCGCCGTCGCGGCGCCGCACCTCACGCCCGCCGCGCGGTGGATGAGCTTGCCGTCAACAGCTTCGGCACAGCGGTCCCGCCGGCATGACGGCGATGCGCACCGCGCCCGACCACCGTACTGATCAGAGGAGTTGGACTGCCATGAAGCACACAGCAGGGGCCGGGGCGGAACCCGTGGCCGAGCTGAAGGTGCTGCGGGAACTCGCCCGCGGCAACGGACTGCAACTGGCGGCCGTCGGCCTGCTCGCCCTTGTCTCCACCGGGGCAACGCTCGCTCTGCCGCTGGTCGTGGGCAAGCTGCTGGGCGCGATCCAGAGCGGCGAAGGCCTTGGCGTGTGGGCCACCGTGATGGTGGCTGCGGGATTCGGGTCCGCCGCCGCCGGAGCGCTGGCCTCCTTCCTGCTCGGCCGGATGGGGCAGCGGCTCATCTGCCGGCTGCGGGTGCGGACCATGCGGCACTCGCTCGGTCTGCGGCTCGCTGACGCCCGGCGTGAGGGCAGCGGCAACCTCGTGGCCCGGCTGACCTCGGACGCCGCCCGGATCAAGAATCTGATCGACATTGGCCCCGTGCAGCTGCCGATGGCAGGCATCACCGTTCTCGGCACGCTCGTGGTCATGGGGCTGCTCGACTGGGTCCTGCTGCTGATCACGGTCGGCGCGTTCCTGGCCGCCGTCGGCATCATCACGCTCGTCGTCAAGGGGCTTCGCCGCAAGTACGCCGCCGTGGGCGAGGAGGTCGGCACACTCGCCCAGAGCTTCGTCGCCGCACTCGACTCACTGACCGTCATCAAGGCGTACCGGGCCGAGGACGCCGTGTCCGCGAGCCTGGCGGAGCGTGCCCGGAAGGTGGCGAAGCTCGAGACCGATGCCGCGCGCATGGAGTCGTTGATGGTGCCGGTGATCAACCTCGGACAGCAGATCGCGTTGGTCGCCGTCGTCGTCGGTGGCGGTGCGCGAATGCTCGACGGTCACCTCCTCCTTGCGGACTTCGTCGCCTTCCTGCTTTACCTGCTGCAGCTGACCGCTCCGCTGATCATGGCCGCGTCCGGGGTCAGCGGGATCCAGCTGGGCCTGGTGGCCCGTAAGCGCTTCGAGGACGTCTTCGCGCTGCCGGCCGAGGAGGGCACCTACGCCCCGGCCGTGTCGTCAACGGCCTCCCGGTCCGCCTCCGTGCCGACACGAGCCGTCGCCTCCGCGGAGGTTCCGGCAGTCCACTTCGCGGACGTGGTGTTCGGCTACGAGGCCGAGCGCCCTGTGCTGCGCGGCGCCCGCTTCACCGTTCCGGGCCGGGGTCTCACCGCAGTCGTAGGTCTGTCCGGCTCGGGGAAGACCACCGTCCTGTCCCTGATCGAGCGCTTCATGGAGCCCGACAGCGGTCGCATCGAGGTCCACGGCCGGGACCTGGCCGACTGGTCCCCGGCCGACCTCCGGAGCCGTATCGCCTATGTCGACCAGGCATCCACCCTCCTTCAGGAGTCCGTACGGGCCAACCTCGTCCTCGGCCGGCGGCGACCTGCCGACGACGCCACCCTCTACTCCGTACTGGACAGGGTCGGTCTCGCCGAAGACATCCGGGCGCTCCCCGACGGCCTGGACACCGTGCTCGACGGCACCACCGGACTGTCCGGTGGACAGCGACAGCGACTGGCGCTGGCCCGCGCGGTGCTGGCCGACGCGGACCTGGTGCTCCTCGACGAGCCCACCTCGCATCTGGACAGCGTCAACGAGCAGCGGTTGCGACTTGCCGTCGACCGACTGGCGGCAGAGCGTGCCGTGGTCGTCGTCGCCCATCGGATCTCCACCATCCAGCACGCCGATCACGTGATCGTCATGGACCGGGGTGCCGTCACCGACGAGGGGGGACACGCCGCACTTGTGGACCGCTGCCCCGCCTACGCCGAGCTCGTGGCAGGCCAGTCGCTCGGTGCGGATTTCCGAGCACCCATCGCGGCCTGACCGACTCTCCGCCTTGGCCCGACCGCCGGCTTGTTTCACGTGAAACACGGTCCGCCTGCCTTCGCCCTGCCACGTTTCACGTGAAACACGGTCGGGCCGACATCGTCCCGACACCGTTCCCAGGAGCCTTCATGACCGGCACCGCCGTCTCCGCCGCCACGCCTCAGTACTCGGTGCTGATGCCCTTCACCCCGTCCCGTCCGGAGCAGGCGCTGCCGTACGCGGCGCTGACTCAATGGACCGGCGCCCACCGGCTGTGGCAGGGCCAGTCCTCCGTCGGTGAACCGCACCAGACGTTCGCCTATATGGCCGCGTCCGGCTTCCGTGTCCCGGCCGGAACCGGAGTCACCGTGATGCCGTTGCGCCACCCGTACGAAGCCGCACTTCAGGCACAGTCGCTGGCGGTCACCATGAACCATCCCGTGGTGGCGGGCTTCGGACCGGGTGCCGGTGTTCTTCAGAAGAACCTGCTCGGGGCTCCCTATCGCAGCCAGCTCGGCGCCTGCCGGGAGTACGTCACGGCGGTACGCGGGTTGCTGGACGGTGAAGCGGTCGACCTGGACGGCGAGTTCTTCCGGGTCCGCGGCCGGCTCCCGGTGCAGCCCCGGCCCGAGGTGGAGGTGGGCCTCGGAGTGCTGCGCCCAGGTATGGCCAAGCTCGCCGGTGAGGTCGCCGACACGGCCATCACCTGGCTGACCCCCGCGACGTATCTGCGCGACGTGGTGGTGCCGGCGCTCGAGGAAGGCGCGGCACGCGCCGGGCGCACCCGGCCCCGCCTCGTGGCCATGGTGCCGGTGGCCCTGGCCGCGGACGGCCGGGAACCGACGGACGTGGCGCTCGCGAGCAACTCGGCCCACATGTCGCTGCCGCACTACCGGGACATGCTGCGCCGGTCCGGAATCGATGTGGACATGGAGACCGACCCGGTGGCCAGCGCCAAGGCTCTGATCGCTGGGGGCGCCTTTGTGTACGGCGGACCGCTGGACATCGCAGAGGCCTTCGACGAATACCGAAGCGCCGGTGCCGACGAGATCGTCCTGAACGTCTCGGGGGTCTTCGCCACCACCGGGACCCGGACAGCTCTGAAGGAACTCGAAACACTCCTGCGTGAGGTGCTCTCATGACGCGAACCCCGCTGTGGTCCCCTCAGGCCTCTCCCGTACGGACCCCGCTCCCCCGCTCGCCCGCGGCTTCGGGCCCTGCGTCCCCATCCGTCCATGCCTCGTCGGCAGCGCATCCAGCGGCTGCTCCGTCAGCACAGGAGTCACCTGCGCCAACGCCGCAGGCACCTGAACTGGGCGTGGAGCGGCTCCTGATGGTCAGTACCGGCTCCGCCTACGCCACCAGCCTGCCCTTCTGGCTCGACTGGCTGCGCGCCTCCTACACCGGCCTCGAAGTGTCCGTCGTCCTCACCGGCAGCGCCCGGCGATTCGTCACCCGGCAGGCGCTCGCCCACCGGGTCGCCGGCGACGTCCTCTTCGACGAGTGGCCGGAGGACGAAGTGCACGCCCGTCACGTGGCGCTCGCCGAATGGGCCGAGGCACTCGTCGTCTACCCGGCGACGCTCCACTACACGGCACGCCTGGCCCTCGGCCTCGCCGACAGCCCCTCCCTGCTCGCCGCCCAGTGCACCCGCGCTCCGATCGCCGTGGCGCCCGCACTTCCGCCCGGCGGTCTCGACAGTCCCGCCTTCCGTGAGCACTGGTCGCAGTTGTCGGCCCGCCCCAATGTCGTGATGGTGCCACCCGAGCAGGGCCGCAGTCTGACCACCGGCCGTATGGAGGCATGGGTCCCACCGACCCTGCCCGAGGTGATCGAACGGCTCGAGGGCCGACGCGTTCAGCTCATCGACGACCAACGTGTCCACCCGGAAAGAAAGGCACTGCTGTGACGCTCCCGACCCTCGAAGCGGAAGCGGTGACCCGCTACGGCACCGGCCTGTTGCGCACGGAGGTCCGTCCGCTCCCCGGAGGGCTCAACCAGTGGCGCAGGGCTCCTGGCCCGTATGCCCCCGCTCCGTTCGTTCCCGTGCCGCGCACACCGCCCGCCGTGACAGGTCCCGGCGTCCGCGTCGTCTTCGGCGCGGCCGACGGCGTCGGCCGCACGTACCACCTCGAGGGGGAGCACTCCGTCGCGTATCTGCTGCTCACCGGCGGTCCGGGCGCCGTCCCGCCGCAGGCGCTGCGGGACCTCGGTACGACCCTGCGGGCGCTGCACGACGTGCCGCCGCCGGCCTCGGCCCGGGCCCACGGGTCCCGTGGGCTCGACCGGCTGGACAGCTGGCTGACCGGCCGCGCCCCGACACCGCGCGCGGCCCAGGCCGCCGAGCAGATGCGCAAGGCCCTCGGTGACCCGGCATGGGCGACGGTGCGCGGATGGCACCAGCGGGTCGTCGGGGACACCCCCACCGTGCTGGCGCACGGTGCGGCCGGCCTGGGCTCGCTGATAGCAGGCCCCGACGGTTCGGCGACGCTGCTGGCGGGTGAGGACCTGAGCGTCCTTCCCTGGTACGTCGACATCGGCTGGATCATCGGCGAACTCGTCGAACTCAAGTGGCAGTTGGGCGGTGACCCCGTCGCCTGGCAGGCCCATATCGACGCCCTGTGCGAGGGGTACGGCCGTGATCCTGGCGCCGACTGGCAGTGGCTCGCGGTGCTGCGCATCATGCTGCACGTCCACGACATCGCCGCGTATCTCGACGAACCTGTGGACAGCTTCCAGCGGTACGCCGACTTCCTGCGCTTCCTCATCGGCCTGCGGGGAGCGGTGACATGACGCCGCCTCTGCCCGGCCCCGCCGGCCTCGACCGCTTCACCCTGCCCAACGGGCTTCGCGTTCTGCTGCAGCATCAGCCGGGCATCCCCCGGGCCGCGGTGTCCGTGCACTACGGCGTCGGATTCCGCTCCGAGCCCCCCGGCCGCGAAGGTTTCGCACACCTCTTCGAGCACCTCATGTTCCGCGGCAGCGTCAGCCTTCCCGGAGGCCGGTTCTACGACCATGTGCACCGGCTCGGCAGCCGTGCCAACGGGACCACGCACCAGGACTACACGGACTACTTCCAGGTCGCGCCCGCGGAGGCACTGGAGCAGGCACTCTTCGCGGAGGCCGACCGGATGCGGGCGCCCCTGTTCACAGAACACCACCTGGCCGAACAACTGGCAGGCGTGGCGGACGAGATCCACGGCGCGACCACCGACCGGCCCTACGGCGGACTCCCCTGGCCGCTTCTGCCAGGAGTTCTCTTCAGCCGGCACGCCAACGCCCATGACGGGTACGGCGATCCCGTAACGCTGGCGAAGACCACGATCGAGGACTGCGAGGAGTTCTTCACCGCGCACTACGCACCCGGGAACGCGGTCCTCACCGTTGTCGGCGCGGCCGAGCCGGATGTCACCCGTGCGCTGATCGAACGTCATTTCGGCGGCATTCCCGCGCGGCCGCATCCACTGCCGCCCACCCTTCACGAGCCCCTTCCGACGACGGACCGCTGGGCCAGGTACCAGGAGCCCGGAGTCAGCGCCACGGTGCTGGCCCTGGGGCACCGCCTGCCCGATCCGGAGAGGGACCTGTCCGGCTATCTCGCGCACGCGGTACTGGCCGCACTGCTGAACCGCCACGGGGCCGCCGCCCTCGGCCTCCCCTCGGCCGCCGCGAACTGCGGATTCTTCGGGCCGCTGGACGCCAGGGACCCGGACCCGCTGGTCGTGACGGCCGTCCTTCCGGCCGGCCGGACCCCCGAGGAGGTGGTCCGTGCGATCACGGACCGGCTCCGCACCTGGGCGGACGATCGCGGTCTGAACGAGGCCGTCCCCCGGGCGGCCCGGCTGATGGCGGTGGAGCACGAGCGCGCCCACGCGGACATCGAGACAAGGTCCCGCGCGCTCGGCCGGCTGGAGACGCTGTTCGGCAGAGCGGAACTGCTCGAGGCGATCCCTGGGCTGATACGGGAGGTGCGGACCGACCAGGTGGCTGATGCGGCGCGTTCACTGGCGCAGCAACCGAAGGCGGTCCTGGTCATCGAGCCGGGCGCCCGTCGCACCCGTCCTGTCCCGGTGCGCTCGAACTCTTCCGGCCCGTCATCGGCCGCGGTCGGCGGAACGGCGCAGGCGGTGGACGCGTTCCCGCGCCCAGGGGCCCTGCCGGTTCCCGGACCCGGTGCGCCCCTCGTGCCGGGACGCCTGCCCACCCGCGAAGTGGAACTGCCCGGAGGCACGCGTGTGGTCGCGGTCGCCGATCGCCGCTCCCCTCTGGTGGAACTGCGCTGGCGGGTGCCGCTCGGGCGGGCCGGATGGCGCAGTCCCGGCGCTGCCCGTGAACGGGTCCGTGCCCGCGCACGGCACATCCGTGCTGCCGCGCGGACCGAGGACTTCGGCGGAACGCTCGCGGTCGCAGTCGACGGCGAATGGCTGGACGTCTCGGGTCACGCACCGACCGGACGGGCAGCCGACTGGCTGACCGTGCTGGCCGAGCTGGCGCCCGCCATGCTCGCCGAGCACTCGACCCTCGATCGTCCGGGGAAGCCGGTTCCCCCGCGTACCCCGGAAGAGGAGCTCGACGACCGTGTACGGGCGGAGCTGATTGCGCACGCCACGGTCGGCGCGGGCACGCTGATCGCCGTAGGGGAACTGGACCCGGACACCGTCGTCGCCCGGGCGGCGGACGCGCTCGAGCCCTGGAGCAGGGTGCGCGAGCAGTCCGCGCCGGAAACCGCCAGGCCGCCTTACGGGCACGACGACGGAGCGCCGCGGGAATCGCACGCCGTCGACGGCGCGCATGTGCGGCTGCTGCTCTCCGTCATGGAACGGCCGGTCACCGGGGCGGCCGACGAGGCGGCACGGTTCCTCGCCACGGCCGCCATGGGCGGCTTCTTCGGCGGCCGGCTCGCCGGGCGGTTCGCGGACCGCACGGTCGCGGGCTTCGAGATGTACACGGGGCGGGACACGGTCTGCGGGGTGCCGCGTGCGTTTCTGCGCGGAAGAGTGCCTTCGGATGCTCTGGAAGAAGCGTGGGCCGGTATCCGTGCCGAGGCCGACCGGCTTGCGGCCGAGCCCTTCACGGAACGGGAACTGCGGCCCGTACGTGACTTCTGCGCCGCCCAGTTGCTCGCCGCCTTCGATTCACCGGCCGCCCGCGCGGACCTGCTGCGGCGAACGGTGTCCGCCGGAGGTGATGCCGGCCTTCCCCTCCTGCTCCCCGGTCTGCTGCGTGCGGTCGCCGCCGAGGACGTCTCCCGGGCGGCCGGGCGGCTGTTCCTGCCACGGGCCGTGCCGGCGGCCGTCCACTGAGGTGCGGACGACGAAAGCGCCACCGGGTCCGTCGGGACCCGGTGGCGCCGGAAGCGGGAAGGCGGAGAAAGGACGAGGGGTGGGAGCTCAGGAGTGGCCGGGTCGGGTGACGGCGCGGTCCGCCTGACGGCCCAGCACCACGGTCAGGGCGAGGGCCACAAGACCGGCGGCACTCGCCGCGCCGGTGAGGTCGGTGCCCAGGCCGAGCCCGAGGCCCACCGCGGTGACCAGCCCGAGCAGGACGAGATAGAGACCGAAGAGGTTGCGCGAACCGGCCGCGGAAAGAGCCTGCGTGGCGGCGCGGCCACGGCTGCGGGACGCGGCCCAGGTCAGCAGGGAGGGGCCGAGGACGGCACCGGCGATCGGGCCGGCGGGCACAAGGCTGCCACCGATGTCGATGCAGACGAAGGCGACGGCGAGCGACGCGCCGAGCCCCGGGTAGTACCACCAGGGACTCCTGCCGGAGGAGGCGTCCTGTCGGCCGTGACCGGTGCCGTGTGGGGGGTGCACTGATTCGTTTGCCATGCACAGAAAGCTAGTTGGGCCCGGACCGGCCGGACAGCCGCGGCGGCTGCAGGATCATGGCACCCCGCTGCAGCATGCTGTCAGCGAGGGGACCTCCCCGCGGCTCGTCCGGGTGCCAGGCTCACCCTGATCCCCACGCACGGGCGGGGGACAGGACGACGGGGGACACGACGGCTCATGCGAGCTCTACCGGGAGGAACCAATGAAGGACGACGGGCCGGCCGAAGCGCCGCCGGGCACCGCTGAACACCTGTTGTTCACGGTGGTCAGGACCGACGAGAACGCCGCGCCGGGCCAGACGACGGCGATCCGGCTCATCGGGCTGCTGCCCGCCGACTGGGCATGCGTGTCGACGGTCGGCAACAACGAGATCGCCCTGGGTATCCCCCTGCACTCCGTCCCCGGCACCCCCGGTGAGATCCGCGGTCGGCTGGAGACGGTGCTCACGGACAGCGCTCTGACCGGGTGGCGGATCAGGCCGTCCTAGAAGGCCCCGCAGCGGCGGGCCGGGTGGCTGCCCGGCCACCCCGCCGCCGCGGACCCACCGGTCAGACCCAGCCCCGCTCCCGCGCCAGAAGTGCCGCCTGCGCACGGCTGCCGGCGCCGAGGATGCGGAGCAGGTCGGCGATGTGCCGCCGATAGGTCCGCACCGAGATCTTCAGCTCCCTGGCGCCGACCTCGTCCTTCTCGACCCGGCACATGGATTCCAGTACCAGCCGCTCCGTCTCGGACAGTCCGCCGCTGGCGGTGTCCGTCGGATCGGTGAGCTCGGCCAGGGGCTGGGCCTGGTCCCAGATCTTCTCGAACAGCGCCAGGATGTTGGCGACGAGCCCCGTCTCCCGCGCCATCAGCGCGCCCCGCGCCGTGTCCGAGGGATCCAGCGGGACGAGCGCGGTACGCCGGTCGAAGACGATGATGCGCTCCGTCACCTCCTCGGTCACCCGGATCTCGGCCCCGTGCGCGGCGATCTCCCGCAGGTAGGCGAGCGTCGGAGGATCGTCGAGGGCCTCCTTGATGACGATGTTCCGGATGCGCAGGCCCCGCCGCAGGCAACGCAGGTCCAGGGGGCGCGAGTGCGCGATGCTGTCGGCGGTCAGCGCGGTGTAGGGGTCGACGGACAGCACTTCCTCACGGGCGAAGAAGGCAAGGTCGTCCAGTCGGCTGCGGATCTGCGGAATGCTCTCCATCCGCTCCACGCTCTGCGGCGGGAGCGCGTGCACCCCTTGCTCCGCGCAGAGGGAGGCCGTCAAGTGGCGTGCCTGCGTGACGGCTTGCAACTCCTGGTGCAGGTCCCGCAGTCGTACGTCGATCAGCTGGTCGACGGCCGTGGCGGGGTCCGCCGCGGACAGGGTCGGGCCGCCTTCGCCTTCCGTGGATCTCAGCAGTCGCAGTTCGCACAGCCGGTCTTTGGCGGCCGCGGCGGACTCGAGCGAGGTGTGGAACAGAAGATGGATGTCGTCCGCGGAAGTGTCGGGATTACGCAGGAAGTGCCGGTAGATCGACTCTTCCAGTGCGGAGATCCCCAGGACGGACAGGTCGTTGACGGTCAAATCGTGCTCCCCGGTTTTCTGCCGGCGCGCCTGGTCAGGTGGCGTGCGCGGCGTTGGGGCTGATCGTAATGGGATAGCAAAGTAGGCAAGTAGCCCCCGTAGCGGCGCGACCCGCGTCTGTCGAATCGGACCCCGGTGCTTCTTCCGTTCCTGCGTTGCCTCCTGAAGGGGGATCAGCCCGGTGCGAGAACGACGAACCACACCCGCACCGGTCGGTGGAGGACCGGCGGATGTGGGCTGTCGCGTAGGCGCTGACCTGCACGATCAGCGAGTGGCGGGAGTCGGGGAACATCCATGGACGGCCTCGGGCAGGTGCGCAACTCGGCGGCTGTTCCCCGGCGGGCTGGGCCGTCCGAGTGTTGTTCATCAGAAGAACTGCGCAGTGGCGGCGTCGCTCCCCCACTTCTCGGAATGCGTACACATCATGAGGAAGGTATGTAAAGCGCTCAACCCGAAAGCGAGGGGTCATGGCCACCTTCAAGGTCAGGAATCTGTGGAACGCGTTCCTCACCGCGTTCTTTGCTCTGCTTGCCTCGGTGGGGCTCACCACCGCCGCCACGGCACAGCCCGCCGCGCAGTCCCCCGACGAGCCGGCCGGCGCCGCCCGTCCGAAGGCGCTGCGCGCGACGGTGCCGGCTCAGACCAGGCGACAGGTCACATGGCCGGCACCGACGGTGCGCGACCGGTCGCTGCCGCCCACGATGAAACAGCGCATCAGCGCCGAGGCGCACGGATCGTCTCCCGCTGTGCGGCATCTGTCAGGGCCCGACACGAGTGGCGCGTATCCGCCGGCGCCCTACGCAGGCCCGTTCCGCGCCGCCACATCAACCGGTGCCTCCTCGGCAGCCGCCCCTGTCCCCGCGGTGCCGTCCCCCGCAGCCTCCGCCCCCGCTGCCGCGACAGGGTCCGCCGCCCGCTTCGGGGACGTCCCCTCGATGAGCACTTCCACCGGCGCCGACGCTCAGGCCGACAGCCGGACCGCTCCTTCGGCCGCCACCCCGGCCGCCTCGTCCGCAGGCTCCTCGGCCGGCGTCTCCGACGGTTCTTCGGCCGCAGCTCCGGCCGGCGTCTCCGACGGCGTTTCCGCTGCCGCTCCGACCGGTGCGTCCGCCGCCTCCGCCGCGCCCGCCGCAGCGTTCCACCGTGCACTCTCGGTCGTCCCCGCCGGGTCCCCTGCGGACGCCCCCGAAGGCTCCGCGCTCGTTCTCACGGCCGACTTCGCGGCCGCGCGCGGTGACCAGGGTGACGGCCCCGCTCTC
This sequence comes from Streptomyces sp. OZ13, assembly GCF_052068155.1. Lineage (NCBI taxonomy): Bacteria > Bacillati > Actinomycetota > Actinomycetes > Kitasatosporales > Streptomycetaceae > Streptomyces > Streptomyces sp. OZ13. The sequence continues at coordinate 251,850 of NZ_JBQHCZ010000004.1, forward strand.
CTCGCAGCATGAGGCGCCGGGAGCGTTCTCCACTCCCGGCGCCTTACGTAAGACGGACAAGCCGTCAGCGGCGGTCCTCGTCGCCCGACTCGGCCTCGTCCTGCTTCACCTGGACGTCAGGGTCCAGCCCGGCCTGGGTGCTGCCGTCGACCGAGGCCAGCGGGGCACGGTCGGAGACCTCCGTCGCAGCGGGCGGTTCCACCAGCCAGTCGGGATTGGCCTGCTTGTCCCACCACTTCCATGCGGCGAAAGCTCCGCCGGCGAGTACGCCGAGGGCAGCGAGACCCTTGGCGAGACGACCGGCCTTCGACCGCCGCTCGTGCTTCCTCACCAGCTTCTGAATCTCCTTGGCCGTCACCTGACCGCGCAGCGCGGCCAGAGCGGCAGCCGAACGGGCCGTAGCCTCCTCACGAACGGGCTGAGCCACGGCCATCGCGTGCTCGACACGCGGGACGGTGTAGTCGGCCGCCTGACGGGCGGCCCTCCTGGCCTGTACCGCGGCGCGGCGCGCGGCCAAATCGACTTTCGGCGGTACGCGTGGTGCGACACGACTGCCGTACTGAACTCGGGCCGCGGTAGCGGCCTGCGAAACCTTCGGCGCGAGCCGTACGCGGGCCTCGTGCGCATAGTGCGCGGCCTGGTCCTTGGCCGTGCCGGCGTAAGGCGCCACCACGTCCGCGGCGTGCAGCACGCTGTCCTTCGCCGTACCGGTCGCGGCGCGCACGCTGTCCATGCGGGTCACGGGATCCTCCTCCTCGGTGGCGTTCTGAGGGTGACCGGGGTTGTCCCCAGTTGGGGTACAGTCCCGCCTTTCCACCCGATTGAAAATCATGCCCGTTGAACGCCGCCCCGGCATGCGGGGCGGGCATCCGGGTCATGCCGGGAGCTTGTGGACGACGATGCCACGGTTCCACCCAAAGCGTGCCGCTCGGGCGACGACCCGGCGGCCTTTCTCCGTGAGTGGCTCTTCCGTGCAAGGATCGGGAGACGTCAGAGAAGACTTACGGAAGGCAGATCGTGGCCGAGCAGCTTTACGCCACCCTGAAGACCAACCAAGGCGACATCGAGATCCGGCTTCTGCCGAACCACGCGCCCAAGACGGTCAAGAACTTCGTCGAGCTCGCGCAGGGCAAGAGGGAGTGGATCAACCCGGCGACCGGCAAGAAGTCCACGGACAGGTTGTACGACGGCACGGTCTTCCACCGCGTGATCAGCGGCTTCATGATCCAGGGCGGCGACCCGCTGGGCAACGGCACCGGCGGCCCGGGCTACGAGTTCGAGGACGAGTTCCACCCGGACCTGGCCTTCGACAAGCCGTACCTGCTGGCCATGGCCAACGCCGGCCCGGGGACCAACGGTTCCCAGTTCTTCATCACCGTCTCCCCGACCGCCTGGCTGACGCGCAAGCACACCATTTTCGGTGAGGTCAGCACCGATGCCGGCAAGAAGGTCGTCGACGCGATCGTGAGCACTCAGACGAACCCGCGCACCGACCGGCCCGTCAACGACGTCGTGATCGAGTCCGTCGTCGTCGAGACGCGCTGACGCCCGCCGCAGGCGGTTTTCCCCAGGGGAACCTTTGCGCCCCGTCCATCCGTAAGGATGGGCGGGGCGACGTCGTGAGCCCAGATTGGTGAGGTGATCCCATGGACCAGGCGCCAGGCGGTCCGCAGGAGCCGGGGGACGCCCACGGCCTGCGCAGTTGCTACCGCCACCCGGGCCGCGAGACGGGCATCACGTGCACCCGTTGCGAGCGGCCGATCTGCACGGACTGCATGGTCGACGCGTCCGTCGGCTTTCACTGCCCGGAGTGCGTCCGCACCGGTTCCGGTACCGGTCACCATCCGAACGCGAACCGGCCGCGGACCATCGCCGGTGGTGCGATCGCCGCCGATCCACGACTGATGACCAAGATCATCCTCGCCCTCAACATCGCCATGTTCGGCCTGGCGCTCGGGCTCGAGGACCACTTCGTCAACCGGTTCACGATGATCGGTTACGCGTACGATCCGCGCCTCGCGGAGGTCGTGGGCGTCGCGGACGGCGAGTGGTACCGCCTGGCCACGGCGATGTTCCTCCATGAGGAGGTGTGGCACATCTTCTTCAACATGCTGCTGCTGTGGTGGCTGGGCGGTCCGCTGGAGGAGGCGCTCGGGCGGGTGCGCTACCTCGCGCTCTACCTGATCTCCGGCCTGGCAGGCAGCGCCCTCACCTATCTGATCGAGATGCCGGCGCAGGGATCGCTGGGCGCCTCCGGCGCGATCTACGGCCTGCTCGGCGCCACCGTGGTGCTGATGCGCAGGCTGCGGCAGGACCTGCGTCCGATCATGGTGCTCATCGCGATCAACCTGGTCATCACGTTCCTTTGGGCGGGCATCGCCTGGCAGGCGCACATCGGCGGCCTGATCGCCGGAATCGTGATCGCGTACGGCCTGGTGCACGCCCCGCAGGGGAAGCGCCGCGGCGCCGTCCAGTTCGCCGTCTGCGCGGCGGTCGTGGTTCTCAGTGTCGTCGCTGTCGTGGCCAGGACCGCCGCCATCACATGACCTGACAGCAACGGGAGTGGAGCTTTCCCCAGAGTTGTCCACAGCGTGTGGCGGATCTTGTGCATCGTGTGTGGAACAAGCGTGCCCCTTGCCTCTGACCTGGGTTTTTCCAGGAGGAGCAAGGGGCTGATCGCTTCACTGGCCTGACAGGCGCAGTCACATCGGCGTCAACGGGCCGAGAGTTATCCACAGATCTTCTGACCTTTTCCCCGGCCTGTGGAAAACGGTGTGGACAACTGGGGACCCGGTCCGTGTGCCCGGCTGCGGAGCAGCTACTTCCACTGGGTCGAGACGCCGAACCCCGCGGCGATGAACCCGAAGCCGGCGACGATGTTCCAGTTGCCGAAGCTCTTGATCGGCAGGCTGCCCTCGGTCACGTAGAACAGGACGATCCAGGCGAGCCCGATCAGGAACAGGGCGAGCATCACCGGCGCGACCCAGCTGCGGTTGGTGAGCTTTATCGTCGCCGCCTGCTTCGCGGCCGGAGGCGGCGTGAAGTCGGCCTTCTTGCGGATACGTGACTTCGGCACGAGGGACTCTCCTGTCGATGCGCTGCGTTACCGCGCAGGGAACTGTGGCTGGCGCCGGGGCCGGAGCCAGGGGGGCCACTGCCGCCCCCGGGCGTCCGTTAGCGTAGTGCTTCCGCGGCGTCGAAGGAGATAAGGGTACGTTGAGCAATTCCGCCGACTCCCCGCAAGGCCCCGTTCGCCGCTCGAAGTGGCGACCGGTCCGGCTGCTGACGGCTGCCGTTTTCGCCCTCGCGGGACTGATCTTCGTGACCAGCTTCAACACCGCCAAGGGTACGGACCTGCGCACGGACGACTCCCTGCTGAGGCTCTCCGACCTGATCAAGCAGCGCAGCGAGAAGAACGGCGACCTCGAGGAATCCACCTCGGCCGTGCGCGGCGACGTGGACGCCCTCGCACAGCGCGACGACGGCTCCACGGAGGCCGAGGACGCGAAGCTGGCGGCGCTGGAGAAAACGGCGGGTACCGAGCCCCTCAAAGGCAGCGCCCTGACCGTCACCCTCGACGACGCCCCGCCGGACGCCCGTGCCGCGCCCGGCTACCCCGAGCCGCAGGCCAACGATCTGGTCATCCACCAGCAGGACCTTCAGGCCGTCGTCAACGCCCTGTGGCAGGGCGGCGCCAAGGGCATCCGCGTCATGGACCAGCGGCTGATCTCCACCAGCGCCGTGCGCTGCGTGGGCAACACGCTGATCCTCCAGGGCCGGGTCTACTCACCGCCCTACAAGATCACCGCTGTCGGTGACCAGGACGTGCTCAAGAAGGCGCTCGCCGACTCTCCCGCGATCCAGAACTACCAGCTGTACGTGGAGGCCTACGGCCTCGGCTGGAAGGTCGACGAGAACGAGACCGTGACTCTCCCCGGCTACTCCGGCACAGTGGATCTGCACTACGCGAAACCCGTCGGGTAAGCCTTCCTTCGGCGCTTGGGGGAGCCGGTGTCGATATCGGTGCGTGCGCTCGTGAGGACCTTCAGTGAGCTGTGCATCACCATCGGCGCCTTGATCGTGCTGTTCGTCGTCCACCTGCTGTTCTGGACAGGGATCGAGGCCGACAGGGCCACGGCCGGCGAGATTGGCAGACTGCGGGCCGACTGGGCGGCGAAGGCGCCCGAGCCCGGCGGCGCCCCCGCACCCCGCCCCACGACCGCGGCGTACGAGCCGGGTGAGCCCTTCGCGGTCATGTACATCCCCCGGTTCGGCAAGAACTGGGACCGGCCCGTCCTCGAGGGCACGGAGCCGGGAGTGCTCAAGAAGGGGCTCGGGCACTACGCCTCCACGGGCACGCTCGGAGCCACGGGCAACTTCGCGGTCGCGGGCCACCGCCGAACGCACGGAGACCCGTTCAAGGATTTTCCGGAGCTGCGTCCCGGTGACGAGGTGGTGCTCACCGACGGTACGACCTGGTTCACCTACCGCATCGCGAACAGGCCCCACCGGACCGTCCCCGGAGACATCGGCGTGATCGAACCGGTGCCCCGCCCGTTCAGGCGGGAGGCGGCCCCCTTCGGCGAGCCGGGGCGCTATCTGACACTCACCACCTGCGAGCCGGAGTGGGGCAGCAGCCACCGTCTCGTCGTCTGGGCGCACCTCGATGCGACCCACCCTGTGACCGACGGCAAACCACCGGCTTTGCGCAGCTGACCCACAGGCCTCCGCGGCCCTTTAGTCTGGTGCCGTACCGAACGGAAAGGGACGGCATGTACGGCTGGATCTGGCGGCATCTGCCGGGCAACGCGTGGGTGCGGGCGGCTCTCTCGCTCGTGCTCGTCCTGGCGGTCGTCTACGTGCTGTTCCAGTACGTCTTCCCGTGGGCCGAACCGTTGCTCCCGTTCGGCGACGTGACGGTCGACGGAGAGGGAGCGGCCCGGTGAGCGCGCGCATTCTCGTCGTCGACAACTACGACAGCTTCGTCTTCAACCTCGTCCAGTACCTGTACCAGCTCGGCGCGGAGTGCGAGGTCGTGCGCAACGACGAGGTCGCCCTCGAGCACGCGCAGGACGGTTTCGACGGCGTGCTGCTGTCACCCGGTCCCGGCGCTCCCGAAGAGGCCGGCGTGTGCATCGACATGGTGCGGCACTGCGCGGCCACCGGCGTGCCCGTGTTCGGCGTGTGCCTGGGCATGCAGTCGATGGCCGTCGCGTACGGCGGCGTGGTGGACCGTGCCCCGGAGCTGCTGCACGGCAAGACCTCGCCGGTCACGCACGAGGGCACGGGCGTCTTCACGGGCCTGCCGTCGCCCTTCATCGCGACCCGCTACCACTCGCTGGCCGCGGAGCCGGCGCGGTTCCCGGCCGAGCTGGAAGTGACGGCCCGTACGGCGGACGGCATCATCATGGGGCTGCGCCACCGTGAACTGCCGGTCGAGGGCGTGCAGTTCCACCCGGAGTCGGTTCTCACCGAGCACGGCCATCGGATGCTCGCCAACTGGCTGGAGCAGTGCGGCGACGCCGGGGCGGTCGGGCGTTCGGCGGGACTCGCACCGGTGGTGGGCAAGGCTCTGGCGTGAGCGCCGTGCGCCCCGGGCACGAGCACGAATACGAGTACGAGGGCCGGTACGGGTACGGCCCCGAGGGGCAGAGCGAGCCCGCGTACGACCCGTTGACGGATCCCGTCCCCCCTGACCGGCAGGGCTCGCCGTGGTTCCGGGCGACGAACATCCCACCGACAGCGGACAACGCGGCGCAGGACTTCGGCGCCTCCGACATGGCGGCACCGGCCGGGCCACAGCGGCAGGAGCCGGAGCCGCAGGAGTGGTCGGCGCTCCAACAGCCCCTGAGCGCCACGCAGGAGCCTCTGAACGACTGGTACGCGTCCGGGGACGCGGCGGACCCCGTCACGGCCTCCTTGCCGGCACAGGGGCCCCCGCCGGGCCAGGAACAACGGCGAACTCCCGTCTCGGGTCCGACTCTTGTGCCCGACGACGAGACGGTGGCCCTGCGAACGTCCGACACCCGCCGTGCGGCGGAGACACCACCGGGTCCGGGGCGGGCCGAGCGGCGCCGCGCCGCCAAGAACCGCGGTCGCAGACGGGCCACAGCGGCCCCGGCCGCGGCACCGGCGGCCGGGGAGCCGGGGAAGCCGCTGTCCCGTGTCGAGGCCCGGCGCGCGGCGCGTGCCGCGAAGGACAGTCCGGCGGTCATCGCCAGCCGTGCTATCGGTGAACTGTTCATCACCTTCGGTGTGTTGATGCTGCTGTTCGTCACCTACCAGCTGTGGTGGACGAACGTGCTCGCCGGACAACAGGCGGACAAGGCGGCGAACAAGATCCAGGACGACTGGGCGAACGGCCGCAAGCCCGACGCGTTCGAGCCGGGTCAGGGATTCGCCATCATGTACATCCCCAAGCTGGACGTCGTCGTGCCGATCGCGGAGGGCATCGACAAGCAGAGCGTGCTCGACCGGGGCATGGTCGGCCACTACGGCGAGGGAAAGCTCAAGACGGCGATGCCCGAGGACAAGCAGGGCAACTTCGCCGTCGCGGGCCACCGCAACACCCACGGCGAACCGTTCCGGTACATCAACCGCCTCGAGCGCGGAGATCCGATCGTCGTCGAGACGCAGGACACGTACTACACGTACGAGATGGCGAACATCCTTCCGCAGACCTCGCCGTCGAACGTGAGCGTGATCAGCCCTGTACCGGAGCAGTCCGGGTTCAAGGAGCCCGGCCGTTACATCACATTGACGACCTGCACCCCCGAATTCACGAGTACATATCGAATGATCGTGTGGGGCAAGATGGTCGAGGAACGGCCGCGCAGCAAGGGCAAGCCCGACGCGCTCGTCGGCTGAGACACCTCAAGACAGGGAACAGGTGCAGTGGCACGTGCACGAGGCCGGATCGCCGGCGCCATCAGCGTCTTCGGAGAGCTGCTGATCACCGCGGGTGTGGTGCTGGGGCTCTTCGTCGTCTACTCGCTGTGGTGGACCAACGTCCTGGCCGACCGTGAGTCGTCCAGGCAGGGTGACCGGATCCGGGACGACTGGGCGAACAGCGGCCCGGGCGCGCTGGACACCAAGGACGGCATCGGCTTCCTCCACGTACCCGCGATGGGCGACGACGAGGTCCTGGTGAAGAAAGGCACGAACACCAAGGAGCTCAACAACGGCATCGCCGGCTACTACACCGAGCCGATCAGGTCGGCCCTCCCCTGGGACGACAAGGGCAACTTCACGCTGGCCGCGCACAGGGACGGGCACGGAGCCAAGTTCCACAACATCCACAAGATCAAGAACGGTGATCCGGTGGTCTTCGAGACCAAGGACACCTGGTACGTCTACAAGGTCTACAAGACGCTGCCGAAGACGTCGAAGTACAACGTGGAGGTGCTGCAGCCGGTCCCGAAGGAGTCCGGGAAGACGAAGCCGGGCCGGTACATCACGCTGACGACGTGCACGCCGATCTACACCTCGGACTACCGCTACATCGTGTGGGGCGAGCTGGAGCGCACCGAGAAGGTCGACGCGAAGCGCACCCCGCCGGCGGAGCTGCGCTGATTTCCCACCGCCCCGGACACGGGTGAGCCCCGGCACCTCGAAGGTGCCGGGGCTCACTGCTTGCCGTTCGCGGAGGCGGGCGTCAGTCGTCGCCGCTGATTCCGCCGAAGAAGCCGCCGCCGTCGTTGCCGCCGTTACCGTTGCCGCCGTTGCCGCCGTTGCCGCCGTCACCACCGATCGTCGTGAGGACGATCGGGGTGGTGGCCGGGTCCGCGGGAGTGCCGGGGGGAGGGTTGGAACCGGTGACGATGGCGTTGTCGTCCCCCGGATTGCCCGGAGCGACCTGGACGTTGGTGAATCCGGCCTGGGCAAGGATCTGCTTCGCCTCACCGACCCGCTTGCCAAGGATCTGGGCAGGGACCGGGACCTGGGTCTGGGCCGGGCCCTTGGAGACCTGGAGCGTGACCTTGCTGCCCTTGGCGACCTTGCCGGGCTGCGGGTCCTGGGCGACGACCTGGTTGGCCGGCTTGTCCGAGTCGACGTCGACCCTCACGACCTCGAACCCGAGCAGCTCGAGCTGGTTCTTCGCCGGTTCGAACTGCTGGTCGACGACGTTGGGCAGATCCCGCTTGGCCTGCTTGGCGACGGTCAGCGTCACCGTCGCGCCGGTCTCGGCCATGGAGCGGCCTTCGGGGGTCTGCTCGAGGACCGTGCCGGGGTCCTCGTCCGCGGACTCGACCTCCTTGGTCTCGACCTTGAACTTCTCGGCCTCGAGGATCTCGGTCGCGGACTCGACGTCCTTGTCCACGACGTCCGGCACCTTGACCTTGGGGGCGCCCTCGGAGACGACGACCTGGATCGTCTCGCCCTCGTTCATCTTCCCGGGGGGAGCCGGGTCCTGGGAGCAGATGCTGCCCTTCGGCTGCTCGCACCGTGCGGTGCTGGCCTGTGAGACCTCCACCTTGGAGTTCTCCGCCGCTCTCTGTGCGTCGGCCATCGAAAGACCCACCAGCCGCGGCACGTCCACCTCGCCGCCGCCGTCCGTGCTGCCGAAGAGGGACTTGCCGATGAGCACCGCGCCGACCAGCACCAGGATGCCCGCGAGCACCAGCAGGATCGTCGAGGTGTTGGACTTCTTCTGGCGCCGGCGGTCCGGACGGTCGTCGTAGGCGCCGAAGCCGCCGTCGTCCGGGTTCATGGGCGGCAGCATCGACGTCTGGCCGGCCGGGTCCGCCTGACGCAGGGCCGTGGTCTGCTGGTCGTCCCCGTAACCGCCGCCGTAGCCGACCGCACCCATCGCGGCCGTGGCCGCGACCGGCTGGCCGTCGAGGCACGCCTCGATGTCCGCGCGCATCTCGTCCGCGGACTGGTAGCGGTAGTCCGGGTCCTTGACGAGCGCCTTCAACACGATCGCGTCCATCTCGGGCGTGATCTCGGGGTCGAAGTTGCTCGGCGGCTGCGGCTCCTCCCGAACGTGCTGGTAGGCCACCGCCACCGGGGAGTCGCCCACGAAGGGGGGACGCACGGTGAGGAGCTCGTAGAGCAGGCAGCCGGTGGAGTAGAGGTCCGAGCGGGCGTCGACCTGCTCGCCCTTGGCCTGCTCCGGGGAGAGGTACTGGGCGGTGCCGATGACGGCGGCCGTCTGCGTCATGGTCATACCGGAGTCGCCCATGGCCCGGGCGATGCCGAAGTCCATGACCTTGACCTGCCCGGTGCGCGTCAGCATGACGTTGGCCGGTTTGATGTCGCGGTGGACGATCCCGGCGCGGTGCGAGTACTCCAGCGCCTGGAGGATGCCCACGGTCATCTCGAGCGTGCGCTCCGGCAGCAGCTTGCGGCCGGAGTGAAGCAGCTCACGCAGCGTGGAGCCGTCGACGTACTCCATGACGATGTACGGGATCGAGACCCCGGACCCGCCGGCGGCGCCGTCGTACACCATGTCCTCGCCGGTGTCGTAGACAGCGACGATCGCGGGGTGGTTGAGCGAGGCGGCAGACTGGGCCTCACGGCGGAACCGGGCCTGGAAGGACGGGTCGCGGGCGAGGTCGGCCCGCAGCGTCTTCACGGCGACAGTGCGGCCGAGCCGGGTGTCGTGGGCGAGGTAGACCTCGGCCATGCCACCACGGCCGAGCACCGAGCCCAGTTCATACCGGCCGCCGAGGCGACGCGGCTCTTCCATAACTGTTCCAGCCCTCTCCGTCAGTCCCGACCGCACCCGTGTGTGGTCCTCCGGTGTGCTGTTTCGCGCAAAGGCTACCGGGCACGCCGTACTTGATCCGCCCGCAATCGGCAGCTGATACCCGACCGGTATCGCAATGTGCAGGTATGGAGGCCGGGAGTGATCCTCGTCACTGCCTGTCGCCCAGCACCGCCTGCATCACGGCCTTGGCGATCGGGGCGGCGAGGCCGCCGCCCGAGATGTCGTCACGGCGGGCGTTGCTGTCCTCGACGACCACCGCGACGGCGACCGGCGAGCCGTTGTCCGTCTTGGCGTACGAGATGAACCAGGCGTACGGGTTCTTGCTGTTGTTCTCACCGTGCTGCGCCGTACCGGTCTTTCCGCCGACCTTCACGCCGTTGATGGCCGCGTTGCCGCCGGTGCCGTTCTCGACGACGTTCTCCATCATCTGCTGGAGCAGCTGGGCGTTCTCCGCGGAGATCGGCCGGCTCATCTCCTCAGGGTCGTTCTGCTGGATGACGTCCAGGTCGGGGGAGACCAGCTTGTCGACCATGTACGGCTTCATCAGCCTGCCGTCGTTGGCGATCGCCGCGGTGACCATCGCCATCTGGAGCGGGGTGGCGGCGGTGTTGAACTGGCCGATGGAGGACTGCGCGTTGCCGTCCCGGCTCATCTTCTTGTCGTAGACGGAGGCGGCGGCACGGATCGGGGTGTCGATCTCCGTGTTGTTGAAGCCGAACCTCTCCGCCATCTCGACCATCTTGTCGCGGCTCACGTCGTCGCCCAGCTTGGCGAAGACGGAGTTGCAGGAGACCTCCATGGCCCTGTTCAGGGTGGCGTTCTCGCAGCCACTGGCGTGGTTGATCATCGGGGTGCGCGTGCCGGGGAGGATGTACGGCTCAGGGGTTTCCGTGGGCGCGTTGATGTCCTTGACCGCACCGTATTCGAGTGCGGCGGCGGCCGTGAGCACCTTGAACGTGGAACCCGGAGGGTACGTCTCGCGCAGCGCGCGGTTGAGCATCGGCTTGTCGGGGTCGTTGGTCAGCGCTGTCCACGCCTTCCCGTCCTTCTCCAGACGGCCGGCGAAGGAGGAGGGGTCGTACGAAGGGGTGGAGGCGAGGGCGAGGATCTTGCCGGTCTTCGGGTCGATCGCCGCGACGGCGCCCTTCTTGTCGCCGAGTCCCTTGTAGGCCGCTTCCTGAGCCTTGCCGCTGAGGGTGGTGACGGCGTTGCCGCCCTTCTTCTTGTCGCCGGTGAACATCGCCATCGTGCGGTCGAAGAAGAGCTGGTCCGAATTGCCGCTGAGGATGCCGTCCTCGAGCTTCTCGAGCTGATTGGCGCCGAAGACCTGTGAGGCGTAACCGGTCACGGGGGCCCACATGGGCCCGTTGGTGTAGGTCCGCTTGTACTTGTAGTAGTTGTCGTCCGTCTCGACGGAGCCGGTGATCGACTTGCCGTCGACGATGATGTTGCCGCGTTCGTGCGCGTAACGCTCGATCTCGACGCGCTTGTTGTACTTGTTCGCGTTGAGCTCGTCGGCCCGGACGTACTGGAGCCAGTTGTCCCGGATCATCAGGGCGAGGACCAGGATTCCGCAGAAGATCGCGATCCGGCGCAGAGGCTTGTTCACGGTCGGACCACCTGGGTCATCTCGGCGTCAGGGGACGGTGCGGGGGACGGTGCGGGGCGGCGCGCGGTGTCGCTGATACGGATCAGGATGCCGATCAGCGCCCAGTTGGCGATCACGGAAGAACCACCGGCCGCGAGGAACGGCATCGTCATACCGGTCAGCGGGATGAGGCCCATCACACCGCCCGCGACGACGAAGACCTGGAGCGCGAACGCGCCGGAGAGGCCGATCGCGAAGAGCTTTCCGAAGGGGTCGCGCGCGGCGAGGGCGGTGCGGACACCGCGCTCGATGATGAGTCCGTACAGCAGCAGGAACGCCATCACGCCCGCCAGGCCGAGCTCTTCGCCGACGGTGGCGAAGATGAAGTCGGAGTTGGCGGCGAAGGCGATCAGGTCGGAGTTGCCCTGACCCCAGCCGGTACCCAGCGTTCCGCCGGCGCCGAACGACATCAGCACCTGGGTCATCTGGTCACAGGCGTTCAGCATGTTCGAGCCTTCGGGAGCCGACTCCAGGCATCCGAACGGGTCGAGCCACGCTGCCACGCGGGACTGGACATGGCTGGCGAACGAAGAGACGACGACAGCTCCGCCCGCGGACATCAGCAGACCCATGACGATCCAGCTGGTCCGCTCGGTGGCGACGTACAGCATGATCACGAACATGCCGAAGAACAGCAGCGAGGTGCCGAGGTCGTTCTCGAAGACCAGGATGAGCAGGCTCATCGCCCAGATAGTGAGGATCGGTCCGAGGTCACGACCGCGAGGCAGGTAGAGCCCCATGAACCGGCGGCTGGCGAGGGCGAGCGCGTCACGCTTCACCATCAGGTAGCCGGAGAAGAACACCGCGATCACGATCTTCGCGAACTCACCGGGCTGGATGGAGAAGCCGCCCACACGGATCCAGATCTTGGCGCCGAAGACGTCCGCACCGAGCCCCGGGACGAGCGGCAGCAGCAACAGGACGATGGAGACCGCCATCGAGATGTATGTGAAGCGCTGGAGGACCCGGTGGTCCTTCATGACCAGCAGCACACCGACGAACAGCGCGATGCCGAGCGCCGAGTACATCAGCTGGTTGGTGGCCTGCGGGGCGAAGTCGCTGCGGGCGAGCAGCCGGGGAGACTGGTCCAGCCGCCAGATGAGCACCAGGCCGAGACCGTTCAGCAGTGTCGCCAGCGGCAGCATCAGCGGATCGGCGTACCTGGCGAACCGGCGCACCACGAGGTGGGCCACGCCCGCGAGCAGGCCGAGGCCGAGGCCGTAACCGAGGACGCCCGCCGGCAGTTCGCCGTCGAGGGCGAGGCCGACGTTGATGTAGGCGAACACCGGGATGGCGACGGCGAAGCCGAGCAGCATCAGCTCGGTGTTCCGCCGGCTCGGTGCGTCGATCGCGCCGATCGTGGTCGTGTTGGTGACAACGCTCATGGTGGAGAAGGCCCCCTACGGACGATTACTGCTTGCCGCAGTTCGAGGCCAGCTTCTGCTCCTCCTCCGAGAGGGTGGGACCCGGGGAGGGAGAGGCTGCGGTCGGCTTGGTCTTTGCGCCCTGGGTGGTGGGCGTCCCGGCGGTGCCGCCGGCCTCGCCCTCGCCCGGAGGCGGGGTGCTCGCGCGATCGGCCGCCTCGCGGCGCTCCTCGTTCTTCTTGCAGGCGCCTGCCTGCTTGGCGAGCTCGTCGATCTTCGCGCGGGCCGTGACGAGGCTGTCCTCGGTGATCGTCGCTTCGACCTGCTTGCGCTGGTAGGGCGGTAGGTACTTGAGTTCGATCTCGGGGTGGTCCTTCTCGACCTCCGAGAGCGACAGCCAGGCGAGATCCTGGCTGATGCCGCGATACAGGGCCACGTGCTCGCCCTTGGTGCCGACGTAGTACTGGGTCTGGGTCCAGCGGTAGCCGCCGTACAGACCGCCGCCGACGACCGCCATGGCGAGGACGATGTACAGCGAGCGCTTCAGCCACTTGCGTCCGCCGCGCTTGACGAAGTCGTCGTCCGTGTAGGCGCCGAAGCTGCCCTCGGGGGGCATGCCGCCGTAGCCGCCGTCGCCGGATCCGGGCGGGCCGAAACTCCCGCCCGGGGCCTCCGGTGCCGAGGGACGTCCCAGACCGGCGGCACGGCCGGCCGGCGTCTGCATGGCGCCGCCGTCGTTCAGCTGGTGCTGGTTCTCGGCGACCGCGCCGACGACGACGGGGGTGTCGCTCAGCTGCCCGGCCAGGGTGTCGCCCGAGTCGGTGTCGAGGACGTCGGCGACGATGCAGGTGATGTTGTCGGGACCGCCGCCGCGCAGGGCGAGCTGGATCAGGTCCTGAACCGTCTCCTGCGGACCCTGGTAGCTGGCGAGCGTCTCCTCCATGGTCTGGTGGGAGACGACGCCGGACAGCCCGTCGGAGCAGATCAGATAGCGGTCACCGGCGCGGACCTCGCGGATGGAGAGGTCGGGCTCCACATGGTCGCCACTGCCGAGCGCCCGCATCAGCAGAGAGCGCTGCGGGTGGGTGGTGGCTTCCTCTTCGGTGATCCGGCCCTCGTCCACGAGCCGCTGCACCCAGGTGTGGTCCTGTGTGATCTGAGTGAGCACGCCGTCGCGCAGAAGGTACGCGCGGGAGTCGCCGACGTGGACGAGGCCGAGACGCTGGCCGGTCCACAGCAGGGCGGTGAGCGTGGTGCCCATGCCCTCGAGCTGCGGGTCCTCCTCGACCATCATCCGGAGCTGGTCGTTGGCCCGCTGAACGGCGGTGCCGAGCGAGGTGAGGATGTCGGAGCCGGGCACGTCGTCGTCGAGGGTGACGAGCGTGGAGATGACCTCGGAGGAGGCGACCTCGCCGGCCGCCTGGCCACCCATGCCGTCGGCGATGGCCAGCAGACGGGGGCCGGCGTAACCGGAGTCCTCGTTGCCCTCGCGGATCATGCCTTTGTGCGATCCGGCGGCGAAACGCAGAGAAAGACTCATGCGCACCTCACCCGTCGGCTCGCCGGTCGACTGTCGCGCCAGCCGGTCTCGAGCCACACTGCCCACCCTCCGGTCGGGAGCCCGTGCCGGTCGCCGGTGGGGACCGCTGCGGCTCGCTCGCTCCGCTCGCTCATTGTCGTACTACTTCCGCAGCTCGATGACGGTCTTGCCGATGCGGATCGGCGCGCCCAGCGGAATCGGTGTCGGGGTGGTGAGTCGGGTCCGGTCGAGATATGTGCCGTTGGTGGACCCGAGATCCTCGACGATCCACTGGCCGTCACGGTCCGGGTAGATCCTGGCATGCCTGCTGGACGCGTAGTCGTCGTCCAGCACGATCGTGGAGTCGTGCGCCCGGCCCAGGGTGATGGTCTGGCCCTGGAGGGCGACGGTGGTGCCGGTGAGTGTGCCTTCGGACACGACCAGCTTCGTCGGCGCTCCCCGCCGCTGGCGGCCGCCGGCCTGCTGGCGCTGCTGCGGCGGCGCGGCGTTCTGGCGCTGCTGCTGCGGACGCGCGTCGGCGCCGCGGCGCGAACCGCGCTGCGTCACCCGCGTACCGAACAGATCGCTGCGAATGACCTGGACGGCCACGATGACGAACAGCCACAGAACGGCCAGGAAACCTAGCCGCATGACCGTCAGGGTCAGCTCTGACATTGCCCCCGCTTCACCCTTCGGCTTGCCGGTAAACGATGGTGGTGCTGCCCACGACGATCCGCGAGCCGTCGCGGAGCGTAGCGCGGGTGGTGTGCTGCCCGTCCACCACGATGCCGTTGGTGGACCCGAGATCCTGGATCGTCGAGGGCGTTCCGGTCCGGATCTCACAGTGCCGGCGCGATACGCCGGGGTCGTCGATCCGCACATCGGCGTCGGTGCTGCGACCCAGCACCAGCGTCGGGCGGGAGATCTGATGGCGTGTGCCATTGATCTCGATCCAGCGTCGTACTTGTGTGTTCGGCATGGCGCCCGGGCCGGCTGCGCGCTGGCCCGCAGCGGGGCCGGGACGCGGACCCGCTGCCATGCCGGGAGGTGGTGCGGCCGGCATCGGAGGAGCACCGGCCGGAGGGTAACCGTAGCCTCCGGCGGGGCCGGCCACTGCCTGAGGGCCTCCGGCGGGCCGTCCTCCGGGAGCCTGTGACGTACTCGACGCGAGAGTGCGGCTGCGTACCCGGTACAGACCCGTGTCGAGGTCGTCCGCCTTCTCCAGGTGGACCTTGATCGGGCCCATGAAGGTGTAGCGCTGCTGCTTGGCGTAGTCACGGACCAGGCCGGAGAGCTCGTCGCCGAGCTGGCCCGAGTACGGGCTCAGGCGCTCGAAGTCGGGCGCGCTGAGCTCGACGATGAAGTCGTTGGGGACGACGGTCCGCTCGCGGTTCCAGATCGTCGCGTTGTTGTCGCACTCCCGCTGGAGGGCGCCCGCGATCTCGACAGGCTGGACCTCGGACTTGAACACCTTGGCGAAGGTGCCGTTGACCAGACCTTCGAGTCGCTGCTCGAAACGCTTCAGGACTCCCATGGGGCACCTCCTCCGTTGCTGTCGTCCTGGTACTGCTTACTGATCGTATCCACGCGTCGGGAAATCGGCTGGTTCCCCTTGTCTGCCCCGTCGATGAGTGTCACCTCTCACACCGGATCGTAGAGGCGGCCTCCTGACAGTGTCCCGCACCCGGGGTGCATACAGGAGGAGTGGGGGGCGCCGCCGTTCGTTCCCCCGACCGCTCGCTTCGTTCCCTGTTCCTTCCCTGGGCCACCCAAACAAACGGATGTGAATCCACCCTGTGCAGCGTGCTAATCTTCTGCATGTCGCCAGGGGGTCGCACCGAACAGGTGAGGCACTCGAGCACAACACCCAATGCGCGGGTGGCGGAATAGGCAGACGCGCTGGATTCAGGTTCCAGTGCCCGAAAGGGCGTGGGGGTTCAACTCCCCCCTCGCGCACAGCGAAGAAGGGTCTCCACCGGACGAAAGTCCCGGTGGGGGCCCTTTTCGCATGCCTCGGCGCGGGCTGGGACGCATGCGTCGATACGCCGGGCTCCGTTGATGTTTCACGTGGAACGTCCGCGGCCCGGCAACTGATCCGGATGTTGACTCTGCCCTGACGGCTCGGCCCGTACCGGGGTTTTCCACAGGGGCAGACGGCCGTCGGGACCCGGCGGTACCGTCAGGGCACTTGATGTTGATGGCGCACGTCGCCGGGGGAGGCCGCGGACATGAGCGAAACCATGGCGACGGTGTCGGAGGGTCGGGCCGAGTCCGGCGGGGAGAGTCGTGGCACGGCCACCGGCGGTTCCGGCGGGGGGCCGCGTCCGCGTATCCCCGTGGTGCCGGGCTTCGCGCCGCGCAAGGCGTCGGCCGGCGTGGCGTCTCCGAAGGACGCCGGCAAGGCGCTGCGTAAGAAGGTGTCACGGTCCTCGCACGACGGGCTTCGGTCTCCGGCGGGGCGTCCCGACGCCGTGCAGGCGGTGGAGGAGTCGAGCCGCGGACGTGTGCCGGAGCTCACTCCGATACGGGTGGGGCGGATGGCGGCCTCACCGTTCGCCTTCCTGCGGGGCGCGGCCGGTCTGATGGCCCACGATCTGGTGGGCACTCCGGTCACCGGTATCGGCGCACAGATATGTGGTGATGCGCACGCCGCGAACTTCGGCCTCTACGGAGACGCCCGCGGCCGGCTCGTGATGGACCTCAACGACTTCGACGAGACCGTCGTCGGCCCGTGGGAGTGGGACCTCAAGCGGCTGGCGGTGTCCCTGGTGCTGGCCGGGCGGGTCGCTGGCGGCAGCGAGGACTCCTGCCGCGCGGCGGCCTTCGACGCCGTGGGTGCCTATCGCCGAACCATGCGGTTGCTGGCCAAGCTGCCGGCCTTGGACGCGTGGAACGCCATCGCCGACGAGGAACTCGTCTCGCACACGGACGCGCGGGATCTTCTGGGCACGCTGGAGCGGGTCGCCGCAAAGGCCCGCAACAACACGAGTGCGCGCTTCGCGGCCAGGTCGACCGAGGTCATCGAGGAGGGTGACGAGGCAGGTGGGCGTCGCTTCGTGGACGCTCCGCCGGTCCTGCGCCGCGTGTCGGACGAGGAGGCGGCAGCCGTCGCGGCCTCGCTCGGGGAGTATCTGACCACCGTCGCGGAAGACCGTCGTCCGCTGCTCGCCCGCTATGCGATCCACGATGTGGCCTTCCGTGTCGTGGGGACCGGAAGCGTAGGGACGCGCTCGTATGTGGTGCTCCTCCTCGACCACCGCGGCGATCCGCTGGTGCTGCAGGTGAAGGAGGCCCGTGCCTCCGCGCTCCTCCCGCACCTGGCGTCCGTCGGCCTGCCGGCGCCGGACCCGGAGCACGAGGGACGCCGGGTCGTGCAGGGACAGAAGCGGATGCAGGTCGTCAGCGACAGCCTGCTGGGCTGGACGACGGTGGAGGGTCGCCCCTTCCAGGTGCGGCAGTTCAGGAACCGCAAGGGCAGTGTCGACCCCGCGGCTCTCACCCCCGACCAGCTCGACGACTACGGCCGGATGACGGGGGCGCTGCTCGCCCGTGCCCACGCCCACAGCGCGGATCCGCGGCTGCTCGCCGGTTACTGCGGCAAGAACGAGGAGTTCGACGAGGCGGTCGCCGCGTTCGCAGTGACGTACGCGGACCGTACGGAAGCGGACCACGCGGACCTGCTGACGGCCATCAAGAGTGGCCGGACAGCCGCTGAGCTGGGTGTGTGACAACGCGGCCGGCCACGCCCGTAGGCTGGAGCGGTGACTCAGGATGCCGCCGGGGGACCGACGACCCACAACGACGACGACCAGTCCGTGCAGGATGCCGCACAGACTACCGAGCAGGACCGGCCCGAGGCGCGGCTGGCGAAGGCAGTGGGGGCGGCGGAGCACGCGCTGATCGAGTTCGAGATCGCGGTGGAGACGTTCCGGGTGGAAGTGGAGAACTTCTCGCGGCTGCATCACCAGAAGCTCGGACCGATGTACGCGCGGCTGGACGAGCTCGACGCGCAGATCGCGGAAGCCCGGGCGGCGCGCAGCGGCGATCCGGAAGATCTGCGGAAGGCGCAGGAGGCACGGGCCCTGGTGCTTCCGATGCCCGGCGTCGATGAGCTGTTCCACGACTGGATGGACTCCGACGGCCTCTCCCCCGAGGCCGCGGCGATGCTCACCGATCAGCCCGTGCAGGCGCCGAAGCGGGTCCGGCCGAGCGAAGAGGCACGCAAGCTCTACCGCGAGCTGGCCCGCAAGGCGCACCCGGACCTGGCGCAGGACGAGACGGAGCGGGCGCGGCGCGACGAGTTCATCGCGCGCGTGAACGCCGCCTACGGTCTCGGGGACGCGGCGAAGCTGAGGGAGCTCGCGGAGGAATGGGCCGCGGGCCCCGCGCCGGCCGCCCCGCGGCCCAGCGAGCGCGAGGAGCTCTACGCCCGGCTCGAGTGGCTGGCGCAGCGCAAGGAGCTGCTGACCGTGGTCGCCCGGGAGCTGGAGGAGAGCGCGATCGGCGCGATGCTGCGGATGGCGCCCGACGATCCGGACCGGCTGCTGGAGGAGATCGCCGAGCAGCTTCTGGCGCAGGTGGCCGAGCGTGAGGCCGAGCTGGCCGCGCTCGTGCAGTAGGTTTTCCGGAGCCCTCGGCAGTCGGGATCCCGGACCGGACCGCTGCGGTACGGGGCCGGCCCCCCACACGTAAGAGAGAAGGCATCACCATGAACTTCGCCCCGTTGCCCTCCGTGGAAGCCGCGGCGGTACCGGACGACGCCCTGGTGCTGGACGTCCGGGAGTCAGACGAGTGGGCTGCCGGGCATGTCGAAGGCGCGTTGCATGTGCCGATGAGCGACTTCGTGGCCCGGTTCGGACAGGTGACGGAGGCGCTGGCCGACGGGCGCCGTGCCTTTGTGATGTGCCGGGTAGGCGGTCGCTCCGCGCAGGTCACTCAGTATCTGGTGCAGCAGGGCCTCGACGCGGTGAACGTCGACGGGGGCATGCTCGCCTGGGACGGGGCGGGACGCCCCATGGTCACCGAGAACGGCAGCCCCGCCTTCGTGCTCTGACCGCCCGCGGCCCGGCGGACCGCGATCCGCCGGCGCCGGGGCGCCTAGTCGAGCGGGTGGGCGGCGAGAAGGTCGCCCAGAGCCTCCTCGTGGGCGGCGGCGGGACCGAGTGAGAGCTCGAGCTGCTTTGCCCAGGCGTGGTACCGGTGGAGCGGATAGTCGACGTCGGCGCCGAACCCGCCGTGCAGATGCTGAGCGGTCTGCACCACACGCCTCACCCCTTCCGACGCCCAGATCTTGGCCACCGCGATGTCACCCGCGGGCGGCAGTGCTCCGCCGGAGTCGGTGCCGATACGCCAGGCGGCCTGCCAGAGTGTGGCCTCCATGGCGCGCAGGTCGATGTACCGGTCGGCAGCCTGAACGGCCACGGCCTGGAAAGTGGCCACCGGGAAGCCGAACTGCTCCCGCCTGCCGGTGTATTCACCGGTCATGGCCAGCACCTGCTCCCCGAGGCCGAGCGCCAGGGCGCAGGTGCCCGTGGCGAGAAGGCCGCGGAGAAACTCCCATGCCTGCTTGTCGTCGATCAGACGGTGTTCGTCGATCCGCACCCCGTCGAGGCGGACCTCCGCCAGGCGCTCGCCGTTGGTGGAGATCTGCTCGGCCAGGGTGAGGCCGTCGTGGATCCGCGGCACGAGGGCGAGGACCGTCCTGCCGCCGCCCGTGTGGGCGGGGACGGCGAGAAGGTCCGCGTACTGTGCCCAGGGCACCGCGGTCTGCGCCCCGTCGAGGATCCAGCCGCCCGCCGACTCCGCCTCACGGTGTGCGGTGACGGCGAGTTCGGCGGCATCGTGGCCGGTGCGGCCGCTGGCTCCGGCTGTGAGCACCAGGCCGCCGCTTCCGACACGGGGCAGAACCTCTTCGCAGAGCTCGGCACTGCCGTGCCGCTCCACGGCCATGGCGACGGCGCTCGTCTCCAGCAGCGGCACGCGTGCCAGCACCTTGGCCGACTCGCGCAGTACCAGGCAGAGCGCGATGGGGTCGAGACCGGCGCCGTCGTGATCTGGCGACAGCATCAGCCCCAGCAGGCCGGCATCGGCAAGCTGGGCCCACAGCCCACGGTCGAAGTCCTCGGCGACCGCACCGGCGGTCATCGCGGGGCTCGGTACCGCGTCGGGCGCCACTGCCGAGAACACGGCCTTCGCCGCCTCCGCGGCCGCCAGGTGTTCCTCGGTGAAGGTGAAGTCCACTGCCCGCTCCTTCCAGCGACCCGCCGTTTCTGACGGACCGTCAAGATAGGTCAGGTGGGGCGGGAAGGGAATGGGCGCGGGGGCCGGGAGGGCCCTGTCGGTCGAGGGAGGCGTGGCGGGCGCGGTCGTCGCGGCGCGAGTCAGCGCGGAACCGTGGTCGACGTGGAAGCTCTCCTGGTGTCGCTGCGGCTGGTGCCCAGGGTCTCGGCGGCGCTGTGAAGACGGAGGCTGTGGCCGGCCCCGGCCCGGACCCCCCGACCGACCGGTCGTTCGGTTCATCGGCTTCAATGGTCGGGCGATGGCCCGTAGGGTGTCACCCCTGTGGATGACCGAGGTGACCGACGGGGATCGGGGCGGGGATGGACTCCTACCAGGATGAGGAAGGCAAAGGCGCCGGTTCTCCGGGTGCCGAACCGCCTCCGCTTCCCCCCGACCGGCAGCCGGAAGGCGGCCGTCCGGACGATCGCCACGAGAGCTGGCCGATAGCCCGGCTCCAGCCTCCTCCCTGCATCACCGCGGGCCACGTGCATGTCCCCGGTCCCGCAGGGCCGGTGGACCCTCCGGGCCCGGAGGATCCCGCCGAATCCTCCGCCGCCGTCCCGGCTCATTCCGGGCCGGTCGGCTCCGGCCGAGGAATGGCCGGGCTGTCCCTCCCGTACCAGGTGGCGGCAGCCCTTTCACTCGCGCTGATAGCGGCGGTGGCCTGCACCCACCTGGCGATGGTTTTCCTCCACGTGGCCCCGTCCAACACCGTGACGAAGCAGCACGGCGAGCTGGTGGACTTCTGGGTCTATCCCGAGTTCGAGCAGAACTGGAAACTCTTCGCCCCCAACCCGCTCCAGCAGAACATCGCCGTTCAGGTGCGTGCCCAGTACACGGCCGACGACGGCAGCCGCCGCACCAGCGACTGGATCGACCTGTCCGCGGAGGACGGTGCGGAAATCCGCGGCAACCCTCTTCCCAGCCACGTCCACCAGAACCAGCTCCGCCGGGCCTGGGACTTCTACGTGGGCTCCCACGACACCGGTGACAGTCCCAACGGCCTCCGCGGCCGGCTCTCGGAGAGCTACATCCGCCGCATCGTCATGCTGCGCCTCGAGCGGCACGACCTCGGTGGTCCCGTCGAGCGCATCCAGCTCCGCGCCTCGACGACATCGATCGAGGCCCCTCGGTGGAGCGACGAGAAGATCGACACCCGGCCCGTCCACCGGGAGCTCCCGTGGTGGACGGTCACCCCGGCGGATCTGCCCGGAGGCGCCGACAACAAGGACCGCGCCACCGGCCGGACGGAGGCGGCGCGGTGAAGCAGGCCCAGGAGCGCAGGTTCGCCCGCGCCGTTCAGCGCGTCACGTCCACGGCACTCGGCCCGTACCAGAGCGCCGTCGTCCGGATCGGGTTCGGTGCGACGTGGCTGCTGTTCCTGCTGACCGAGTTCCCCCACCGGCACGACCTCTACGGACCCGACGGTCCGTGGAGCTGGGAAATGGGCAAGGAGCTGATCGCGGACAACGACGCGTTCAGCGCCCTCCTGTGGTCCGACAGCACCCTTTGGTTCGAAGTCGTCTACGGCGTCGGTGTGCTGTCCAGCCTGCTCATGGTGCTCGGCTGGCGTACCCGCGCCGTGTCCGTGCTGTTCATGATCGGTGTGCTGTCCCTGCAGAACCGGTCGATCTTCGTGGGCGACGGGGGCGACAACGTCGTCCACCTCATGGCCGTCTACCTGGTGATGACGCGCTGCGCGCAGGTCTGGTCCCTGGACGCGCGGCGTGCGGCACGCCCTTCCGCGAGGGACCGTACGGGCCCGGTCCTGTGGTCCGTGCTGGGCGCCATGCTCTCCGTGGAAACGATCGTGGGCAGAGCCGGCGGGCAGCCATGGATCATGGTCCTGTTGTGGGGCGTGTGGACGGCACAGGGCCTGTGGTGGGCCCTGAACCGCTACGCGCCGGACAGCGAGCCCCGCACCTTGCTGGACGTCCTGGCGAACCTCGTGCACAACGCCGCCCTCGCCGTGATCATGGCCGAGGTCTGCGTGATCTACGCGACCGCCGGCTGGTACAAGATCCAGGGTTCACGCTGGCAGGACGGCACCGCCCTGTACTACCCGCTCAAGCTGGACTACTTCGCTCCGTGGCCGGCGCTCTCCGGGCTTCTCGCGTCCGGCGGGGTGGTGGTCATGCTGCTCACCTACGGCACCGTCATCGTGCAGGTGGCCTTCCCCTTCACCCTGTTCAACCGGCGCGTCAAGAACGTGCTGTTGGTGATCATGATGCTCGAGCACGCCGGCATCGCCGTACTGCTGGGGCTGCCGTTCTTCTCGCTGGCGATGATCGCGGCGGACGCCGTGTTCCTGCCGACCGGCTTCCTGGTCGGCCTGGGTGCCGTGGTGGTGCGCAGACGGGACCGGCTGCTGGCCGGCAGCGCCGTTCCGTCCCAGCTGCGGCGCAGAAGCGAGGACCAGCCCCGTACGCTCGTCGGGTGAGCACCACCGAAGAACCGCTGCAGTACGACGAGGGCTACGCCCCCGAGATCGGCGTCGGCCCCCACCCGCTGCCCTGGCCGCAGGACGAGCGCTACGACCCCGAGCTGCTGGCCGCGGGCGACCGCCGCAACGTCGTGGACCGGTACCGCTACTGGACACGCGAGGCGATCGTCGCCGACCTGGACACCCGCAGGCACGGGTTCCATGTGGCCGTGGAGAACTGGGGCCACGACTTCAACATCGGCTCAGTGGTGCGCACCGCCAACGCGTTCCTGGCCAGGGAGATCCACATCGTCGGACGCCGGCGCTGGAACAGGCGCGGCGCGATGGTCACCGACCGGTACCAGCACGTGCGGCACCATCCGGACACGGCCTCGCTGACGGACTGGGCGGCCGCCGAGGACCTGCCGATCATCGGAATCGACAATCTGCCGGGGGCCGTGCCCATCGAGCGGACGGAGCTGCCTCGCCGGTGCGTGCTTCTCTTCGGCCAGGAGGGCCCCGGACTCACCGAGGAGGCCCGCAAGCACGCGTCCATGGTGTGCTCGATCGCGCAGTTCGGTTCGACGCGATCCATCAACGCGGGCGCGGCGGCTGCCATCGCGATGCATGCCTGGGTGCAGCGGTACGCCGATGTGCCGGCTCCGCGGGAATGACCGCGGCTTCCATCTGAGAACCCGGGAGCGAGAACTCAGGGGGCAGGGCGACCTGCCGGACGGGGCCTGTGCGGTGGAGCACGGCCCCGCCCTGAGGGACTGCGGGGGTGCGGCCCCCGCAGTCCCCGCGGCGCGTCAGGCCTGGCGGCGGACCTCCACCACACGGAAGCGGTTGGCGACGAACGCGGCGTCGCACAGGGCCGCGTTCGCGGCGGGGTTGCCGCCGGAGCCGTGGAAGTCGGAGAACGCGGCGGTCTGGTTGACGTACACCCCGCCGGTCAGGTTCAACGAGAGCTGCGCCGACTCCTCGAAACAGACGTCCTCGATCGCGCGCTCCGTCTCCGCTGACGTGGTGTACGCCCCGACCGTCATCGCACCCTTCTCGCGGACCGTGCGGCGCAGGAGGTCCAGGGCGTCGGCCGTGGAGTCCACGGCCACCACGAAGGAGACCGGGCCGAAGCACTCGGAGAGATACGCGGGCTCGTTGTCCGTGGACTCCCAGTACTTACGGGCGCCGTCGAGCTTCACGATCACCGGGGTACGTACCGTCGCGCCCGGGAAGTCGGGGTTGGGAACCTCCCGCGACTCGAGAGCCACCTCGCCCAGGTCGGCCGCAGCCTCGAGCCGCGCCTTCACGTCGGGGTTGACCAGGGCGCCCAGCAGCGCGTTCGCCCGGGCGTCGTCGCCGAGCAGACCGCCGACGGCGGCCGCCAGGTCCGATGCGACCTCGTCGTAGCTCTTGGGGCCCGACTCGGTGGAGATGCCGTCCCTCGGGATCAGGACGTTCTGCGGGGTGGTGCACATCTGGCCGCTGTACAGGGACAGCGAGAAGGCCAGGTTGGACAGCATTCCCTTGTAGTCGTCGGTGGAGTCGATGACGATCGTGTTGACGCCGGCCTTCTCCGTGTAGACCTGCGCCTGACGGGCGTTGGCCTCCAGCCACTCGCCGAAGTCGGTGGAGCCCGTGTAGTCGATGATCTTGATTTCGGGGCGAGTCGCGAGGATCTTCGCGATGCCCTCGTCCGGACGCTCGACGGCGAGGCAGACCAGGTTCGGGTCGAAGCCGGCCTCTGCGAGCACCTCGCGGGCCACCTTCACGGTCAGGGCCAGCGGGAGCACGGCACGGGGATGAGGCTTCACCAGGACCGGGTTGCCCGTGGCCAGGGAGGCGAAGAGGCCAGGGTAGCCGTTCCACGTCGGGAAGGTGTTGCAGCCGATCACCAGCGCGATGCCGCGTCCAGCGGTCGTGAACGTCTTCCGGAGTTGCAGCGGGTCGCGCTTGCCCTGGGGCTTGGACCAGTCCGCGGCGGCGGGGGTGCGGGTCTGCTCCGCGTACGCGTAGGCCACGGCCTCGAGGCCGCGGTCCTGGGCGTGCGGGCCGCCGGCCTGGAACGCCATCATGAAGGCCTGCCCGCTGGTGTGCATCACCGCGTGCGCGAACTCATGGGTGCGGGCGCTGATCCGGGAGAGGATCTCCAGGCAGACAAGGGCTCGCGTCTCGGGGCCGGCCTCGCGCCAGCCCGCCGTCCCGGCGCGCATCGCGGGGAGCAGTACGTCCAGGTCCGGGTGCGGATACTCGATCCCCAGCTCCGGTCCGTACGGAGAGACCTCGCTGCCGGTCCAGCCGTCGGTGCCCGGCTGGTCCAGGTCGAAGCGGGAGCCCCGAAGCGCCTCGAAGGCGGCCAGGCCGTCGGCGGGTGCGCTCTCGCCGTAGGCCTTGGGGTGCTCAGGGTGCGGAGACCAGTACGCCCGCGTACGGATCGCCTCGAGGGCCTGGTCGAGCGTGGGCCGGTGGGTCTCGGTCAGCTGCATGCGGACCAACTCCTCGTCGAGCTGGGCAGGGGAGTGATGACAGAGTTAGAGTAACCGAACGATCGGTCGGTACAAGGGGGCCTGTCGAACCTGTGGACAACTCATCGGGGAGGATCGCCTCCATGACCGCCATCGACTCCACGACCGCGATCGGCACGAGCCGCACCGTCGCCGTCGTCGGCACCGGAACCATGGGCCAGGGGATCGCACAGGTGGCCCTGGTCGCAGGCCATCCCGTACGCCTCCACGACGCCGTTCCCGGCCGGGCCCAGGAGGCCGCGGAGACGATCGGCGGGCGCCTGGACCGGCTCGTCGAGAAGGGGCGGATGACGCCCGCGGAGCGCGACGACGCCCGCGGTCGGCTGCTCCCAGCCACGGACATCTCGGAGCTCGCCGACGCGGCGCTCGTCATCGAGGCCGTACTGGAACAGCTCCCGGTCAAGCAGGAACTGTTCACGGCGCTTGAGGAGACCGTCGCCGACGACTGCCTTCTCGCCACCAACACCTCTTCTCTCTCCGTCACGGCCGTCGCCGGCACGCTGCGCAGGCCCGGCCGCTTCGTCGGCCTGCACTTCTTCAATCCGGCGCCCCTCCTCCCCCTCGTCGAGGTCGTCAGCGGCCACGCCACCGACGAGGCGGCGGCCGAACGGGCCCTGGCCACCGTCACCGCCTGGGGCAAGACCCCCGTGCGCTGCGCGGACACGCCCGGCTTCATCGTCAACCGCATCGCGCGCCCCTTCTATGCGGAGGCCTTCGCCGTCCACGAGGAGCGTGGCGCCGACCCGGCGACCATCGACGCGGTGCTGCGAGAGTGCGGCGGTTTCCGGATGGGGGCCTTCGAGCTGACCGATCTGATCGGTCAGGACGTCAATGAAGCGGTCACCCGTTCCGTCTGGGACTCCTTCTTCCAGAACCCGAAGTTCACGCCGTCGCTGGCGCAGCGCCGGCTCGTCGAGTCGGGCCGCCACGGCCGCAAGTCCGGGCACGGCTGGTTCTCGTACGCACAAGGCGCCGAGCGCCCCCGGCCGCAGACTCAGCCGCCCGCCGCGGCTCCCACGAGCGTGGTCGTGCAAGGCGGTCTCGGACCCGCGGAGCCGTTGGCGGAACTGATCGAGCGGGCCGGAATCACCGTCCACCGCAGGGAGGGCGACGGCTGCATATCCCTCCCCGGCGGCGCGGAACTCGGTCTGGTGGACGGGGAGACTTCGTTCGAGTTCGACGACGGGATCGTGTACTTCGACCTCGCCCTGGACTACGAGAAGGCGACGCGCATCGCCCTTTCCACGTCCGAGAGCACGCTCAGGAACATGCCCGGCGCGGTGGAGGAGGCCGTCGGCCTCTTCCAGGCCATCGGCAAGGATGTCTCGCTGATCGGGGACGTACCGGGCATGATCGTCGCCCGTACGGTGGCGATGCTGGCGGATTTGGCAGCCGACGCCGTCGACCGCGATGTCGCTTCGGGCCCGGACATCGACACCGCGATGAAGCTCGGCGTCAACTACCCGGCCGGGCCGCTGGAGTGGGGCGAGAAGCTCGGCTTCGAGCGGGTGCGTGCGCTGCTCGACGCCCTTCACGAGCGCTACCCCACCGGCCGGTACGCACCGTCCCTGGCGACCGCGCGCCGCGCCCACGCCGACAACGACGAGGCGGCCGGCCGATGACCACAGTCAGGCGGGACGCGTACACGCCGGAGACGCTGCTGACCGTCGCGGTGCGGATCTTCAACGAGCGTGGCTACGACGGCACTTCCATGGAGCACCTGTCCAAGGCGGCCGGCATCTCCAAATCGTCGATCTACCATCACGTCGCGGGCAAGGAAGAGTTGCTTCGCCGGGCCGTCAGCCGGGCGCTGGAATCCTTGTTCGCGATCCTTGACGAGAACGGCGCCCGGCATGGTCGCGCCATCGAGCGGGTGGAGTACGTCACCCGGCGGACGGTCGAGGTGCTGGTGGCCGAACTGCCCTACGTGACACTGCTGCTGCGGGTCAGAGGGAACACGAAGACCGAACGCTGGGCGCTCGAGCGTCGCCGTGAGTTCGACCAGCGCGTCGCGGACCTGCTGAAGGCGGCCGCCGCGGACGGCGACCTGCGGGCCGACGTCGACATCCGGCTGGCGACGCGACTGCTCTTCGGCATGGTGAACTCGCTGGTCGAGTGGTATCGCCCGCATCCGGGCGGCGGCTACGACGCGGACCAGGTGGCGGAGACGGTCGTGCAGATCGCGTTCGACGGGCTGCGCACCTGATCCGTCCGGCCGCACGGGGGAGCGGCATCAGAAGGTTTCCCCGGGCCGGCCGTCAGAGCGGATCGGCATCCTGACCCGCCGCGGCCCCGGAACCGGGGGCCGGGCCCGGGCCGGGATCGAGGTCCGTCTCCTCGAACACCAGCAGCGTCCGGGTCGACAGCACCTCCGGGATGGCCTGGAGCCTGGTCAGTACCAGTTCCCGCAAGGTGCGGTTGTCGGGCGTGTGCACCAGCAGAAGGACGTCGAAGTCCCCGCTGACGAGCGCGATGTGCGCGGCGCCGGGGAGCGCCTGCAGTTGTTCCCTGACCGTCCGCCACGAGTTCTGCACGATCTTGAGGGTGATGTAGGCCGAGGCCCCCTGGCCGGCCCGCTCGTGGTTCACCCGCGCGCTGAACCCGCGGATCACGCCGTCGTCGATCAGCCGGTTGATCCGGGCGTACGCGTTGGCACGGGACACATGCACCCGGTCGGCGACGGAGCGTATGGAAGCGCGGCCATCCGTCTGGAGCATGCGCAGGATGTCGCGGTCGATGGCGTCCAGCGGGCGCGGCGGCGGGGTCTGCCCCGTGCGGTCCCCACCGTCGGCCATTTGTTCAGCTGCCATGTCCCCCCGCCTTCCTAGCTTGGACGACCTGCCTCCATCTCATGCTGTGGAGAACCGTTTGTCCACAGGCTGCCCGTGCCTGTAGCCAAAATGCGTCCACGACCGAACAATCGGTAGGTGAGGCGCGCCACACACCCGTGCGCCGCCGCCCCGTGTTCTTCATCGCTTTCGTCGTCGCTCCCACGAGGAGGTGCTCGCGTTGAGAAAGAGCAGCATGACGGTCCAGGAGCTGCCCGGTTCCGCTGCCGCCGCCTACCGGCCCACACCGCCCCCGGCGTGGCAGCCCCGCACCGACCCTGCGCCGCTGCTCCCCGATCCCGAGCCGTACCGCGTGCTCGGCACGGAAGCCGCTGCCTCCGCCGACCCCGAGCTGCTGCTCCGGCTCTACGCGGAGCTGGTGCGCGGCCGCAGGTACAACACCCAGGCGACCGCGCTCACCAAGCAGGGCCGGCTCGCCGTCTACCCCTCGAGCACCGGGCAGGAGGCCTGCGAGGTCGGTGCCGCGCTCGCGCTCGAGGAGCGGGACTGGCTCTTCCCGAGCTACCGCGACACCCTCGCGGCCGTGGCCCGCGGCCTGGACCCGGTCCAGGCCCTGACACTGCTCCGCGGCGACTGGCACACCGGATACGACCCGCACGAGCACCGCGTCGCACCGCTGTGCACACCCCTCGCCACGCAGCTGCCCCACGCGGTGGGACTCGCGCACGCCGCCCGGCTCAAGGGCGACGACGTCGTGGCGCTGGCCATGATCGGAGACGGCGGCACCAGCGAGGGCGACTTCCACGAGGCCCTGAACTTCGCCGCCGTGTGGAACGCCCCGGTGGTCTTCCTCGTGCAGAACAACGGCTTCGCGATCTCCGTCCCGCTGGCCAAGCAGACCGCTGCGCCCTCCCTCGCCCACAAGGCCGTCGGTTACGGCATGCCGGGCCGGCTCGTCGACGGCAACGACGCGGTCGCGGTGCACGAAGTGCTCGGCCAGGCCGTTGCCCGCGCCCGTCGCGGCGGCGGACCCACCCTGATCGAGGCGGTCACCTACCGCATGGACGCCCACACCAACGCGGACGACGCCACCCGCTACCGCGCGGACAGCGAGGTCGAGACCTGGCGGGCGCACGACCCGATCCAGCTCCTGGAGCGGGAGCTGACCGAGCGGGGACTGCTCGACGACGGGACCAGGCAGGCCGCCGCCGAGGCGGCGGAGACCATGGCGGCCGATCTCCGGGAGCGGATGAACGCCGACCCGGTACTGAACCCGATGGATCTTTTCGAGCACGTCTACGCCCGGCAGACCACGCAGCTGCGTGAGCAGGCCGCGCTGCTCCGGGCCGAGCTGGACGCTGAGGAAGAGGCACGATGACCACGGCCGCGGTGAAGCCCGCAACCATGGCCCAGGCCCTGCAGCGCGCGATGCGCGACGCGATGGCCGAGGACCCGACCGTCCATGTCATGGGAGAGGACGTCGGCACGCTCGGCGGCGTCTTCCGGGTCACGGACGGACTCGCCAAGGAGTTCGGCGAGGACCGGTGCACGGACACCCCACTGGCCGAGGCGGGCATTCTCGGCACCGCCGTCGGCATGGCGATGTACGGACTGCGGCCGGTCGTGGAAATGCAGTTCGACGCCTTCGCATACCCGGCGTTCGAGCAGCTCATCAGCCATGTCGCCCGCATGCGCAACCGCACCAAGGGCGGCATGCCGATGCCGATCACCGTGCGCGTGCCGTACGGCGGCGGGATCGGCGGAGTCGAGCACCACAGCGACTCCTCCGAGGCGTACTACATGGCGACCCCCGGCCTGCACGTCGTCACTCCGGCCACGGTCGAGGACGCGTACGGACTGCTCCGTGCCTCCATCGCCTCCGACGACCCCGTCGTCTTCCTCGAGCCCAAGCGGCTGTACTGGTCCAAGGCGGAGTGGTCGCCGGAGGCGCCGGCCGCCGTGGAGCCGATCGGGCGTGCCGTGGTGCGCCGCTCCGGGCGCAGCGCCACGCTCATCACCTACGGCCCTTCCGTGCCGGTGTGCATGGAGGCGGCGGAGGCCGCGGCGGCGGAGGGCTGGGACCTGGAGGTCGTCGACCTGCGTTCCCTGGTGCCGTTCGACGACGAGACGGTCTGCGCGTCGGTGCGGCGCACCGGCCGGGCGGTCGTCGTCCATGAGTCGACCGGCTTCGGCGGACCCGGTGGAGAGATCGCGGCCCGGGTGACCGAGCGCTGCTTCCACCACCTGGAGGCGCCGGTGCTCCGGGTCGCCGGTTTCGACATCCCGTACCCGCCGCCGATGCTGGAGCGGCATCATCTGCCGGGAGTCGACCGCGTGCTGGACGCGGTGGCGCGGTTGCAGTGGGAGGCGGCGAGCTGATGGCCCAGGTGCTCGAATTCAAGCTTCCCGATCTCGGGGAAGGGCTCACCGAGGCGGAGATCGTCCGCTGGCTGGTGTCGGTCGGCGACGTGGTCGCGATCGACCAGCCCGTGGTCGAGGTCGAGACGGCCAAGGCCATGGTGGAAGTGCCCTGCCCGTACGGCGGCGTGGTGACCGCTCGCTTCGGCGAGGAAGGCACGGAGCTGCCCGTCGGCGCACCGCTGATCACCGTGGCGGTAGGGGCGACGGAGACCCCCGGCGCGGACGCCTCCGCCGGTGGAGGAGCGGCGCCCGCGCGTCCGGAAGCCTCCCCGTCGTCCGGAGACGGCGCGGAGTCGTCCGGCAACGTCCTGGTCGGTTACGGGACCGGCGCTCCCGCTGCGCGGCGACGCCGTATCCGGCCCGCGGCTCCGGCGGCCTCGGTCGTGGAGCAGACGCACGGCCCCGGCCGGGACGCCGGACACACGGCAGCTCCGGCTCAGGTCCGGTCGTCCGCCACGTCCCACACTGCCGGCGGGACGTCCACCGTCGCACCGAGCAAGGTCCACGGCGCCGCGGCCGTGCCGCAGGACGGTCCGGTGGCCGTCATCTCTCCCCTGGTCCGCAAGCTCGCACGCGAGCACGGCGTCGACCTGCGGGCGCTCACCGGCTCGGGCCCCGACGGCCTGATCCTGCGGGCCGACGTCGAGCGTGCCCTGCGTGCTCCCGAGACGGTCGCCGCGCCGCCCGCCGCCGCGGCAGCTGCCGGCAAGGCGCAGGGCGAGCGTGTCCCGCTGCGCGGGGTGCGCGGCGCGGTGGCCGACAAGCTGTCGCGCAGCCGTCGCGAGATCCCGGACGCCACCTGCTGGGTCGACGCGGACGCGACCGAACTGATGGCCGCACGCGCGGCGATGAACGCCGCGGGCGGACCGAAGATCTCGCTGCTGGCGCTGCTGGCCCGCATCTGCACCGCCGCCCTGGAGCGCCACCCGGAGCTCAACTCCACGGTCGACATGGACGCCCGGGAGATCGTGCGGCTGCCCGGAGTGCACCTCGGCTTCGCGGCGCAGACCGACCGCGGACTGGTCGTTCCCGTCGTGAAGGACGCCCACAAGCGCTCGGCGGAGTCGCTGACGGCCGAGTTCGCCAGGCTCACCGAGGCAGCCCGCCAAGGGGCGCTCACCCCGGCGGACCTGACCGGCGGCACCTTTACGCTGAACAACTACGGAGTGTTCGGTGTGGACGGATCCACGCCGATCATCAACCACCCCGAGGCCGCGATGCTCGGCGTCGGCAGGATCGTGCCGAAGCCGTGGGTGCACCAGGGCGAACTGGCCGTCCGGCAGGTCGTCCAGCTCTCGCTCACGTTCGACCACCGGGTCTGCGACGGCGGCACCGCCGGAGGATTCCTGCGCTACGTGGCCGACTGCGTGGAGCACCCCTCGGTGCTGCTGCGCACCCTCTAAGGAGCAGGCACAGCCGCGGAGGGCCCGCGGCGGCAGAAAGATCGAACCGGGCCTCCCCGCCCGCAGGATCGCGGACCATACTTCAGGAATGACCGCGACTACCGCGTACGACGCCATCGTGCTCGCCGGAGGTGCCGCCAAGCGGCTGGGCGGGGCGGACAAGCCGGCGGTGAGCGTGGGCGGGCGGGCCCTGCTCGACCGCGTTCTCGCGGCCTGCCGTGACGCCGGCCGCACCGTGGTCGTCGGCGGGCGCAGGCCCACCGCCCGTCCCGTCGTGTGGGCGCGCGAGGAGCCGGCCGGAGGCGGCCCGCTGGCGGCGCTCGACGCCGGCGTACGGCACACCGCGGCCGAGTCCCTCCTCGTGCTCTCGGCCGATCTTCCGTTCCTCCGTGAGGGGACGGTGCGCAGACTGGTGGACGCCCTCGCCGCGCGGGACGGCGAGGGCGTCGTTCTGACCGACGTCGACGGCCGTGACCAGCCCCTCGTGGCCGCTTACCGCGCTGAGCCCCTTCGACGTGAACTTGCTCTCCTCGCAGCCGAATACGGGAGCCTTTCAGGACTGCCGCTGCGTCTACTGACCCGAGAACTGGACCTGGCCCGGATCGAGTCCGACCCTCTCGCCTCCTTCGACTGCGACACCTGGGAGGACATCTCAACAGCCCGGGCCCGCATCAGGGAGCATGTGAACGTGCTGGACGAATGGATCAACGCAGTCAAGGACGAGCTCGGCATCGAGCTGGACGTCGACACCCATGTCCTTCTCGACCTCGCCCGCGACGCCGCCCACGGTGTCGCGCGCCCCGCCGCACCACTGACCACCTTCCTGGTGGGCTACGCGGCGGCCAAGGCAGAGGGCGGACCCGAGGCTGTCGCGGAGGCCGCCCGCAAGGCGGCCGCGCTGGCTGCACGCTGGGCCGAGGAGGCGGAGCAGGGCGCCCGGCCGGACGACCCGGCAGCGGGCGCGAGCGGTGGTGACGCAGCCCGATGACCGGTCACGATAGCCAGGCCGCGGCAGCGGCCGGCAGCGAGCAGCCGGCACCCACCGCCGGCGCGGCCCCACCCGACGCGGGCGACCTGGACGGGGTCGACGAAGCGCTGGCCCTGGTCGGTCCGAGGCCGGGTGACGGAACCGGCCCGGCCGGCGACGCTGCCCCTCCCGCGGGCGTCGCCCGCCCGCACCGCCACCGTGCCGCCGCATGGCCCGACGCACGGTCCCGGGCGGCACAGGCCGGTCACGCGGCCGTCCCCCGTACCCACCGTGTGCCGCTGGACGAGGCGCTGGGGCAGGTGCTCGCCGAGCCGCTCACGGCACTGTGCGACCTTCCCTCCTTCGACACCTCCGCCATGGACGGCTGGGCGGTGGCGGGCCCCGGTCCCTGGGCGCTCCGCGGTGACGGATCGATCCTCGCCGGCCATGGCGACAGCGGGCCGCTGCCCGACGGCACGGCGGTACGGATCGCCACAGGCGCCCGCGTTCCACCGGAAACCACCGCCGTCATCCGCAGTGAACACGCCCGGGTCGACACCGCCGCGCAGCAGCTCCACGCCGATCGTGAGGTGATCCCCGGACAGGACATCCGCGCCCGAGGCCAGGAGTGCCGGACGGGCGACCGACTGCTGCCGGCCCTGGCCGTGGTGACACCGCCGGTGCTCGGGCTCGCAGCCGCCGCCGGATACGACGAACTCGTCACATTCGCCCGTCCCCGCGTGGAGATCCTCGTACTCGGCGACGAGCTGCTCACCTCCTCCCTGCCCCACGACGGCCTGATCCGTGACGCTCTCGGGCCGATGATCGGTCCGTGGCTGCGTGCCCTGGGCGCGGAGGTACTGGCCACACGCCGGCTCGGAGACGACGCCGAGGCCCTCCACAGGGCGGTCACCACCTCCGAGGCGGACGTGGTGATCACCACGGGCGGTACGGCGGCCGGCCCCGTCGACCATGTCCATCCGGTCCTGCGGAAGGCGGGGGCGGAGCTGCTGGTCGACCAGGTTGCGGTACGACCCGGGCATCCGATGCTGCTGGCGCGGCTGGCTCCGGGGAAGTACCTGGTGGGTCTGCCGGGCAACCCCCTGGCCGCCGTCTCCGGTCTCCTGACGCTGGCCGAGCCGCTGCTGCGGGGCCTCGCGGGCCGGCCCGCCCCAGCGGCGTACAGCGCCCCCCTGAAGGGCGAGGTGCACGGCCACCCGCACGACACCCGGCTCGTTCCCGTCGTGCACCGGGAGGACCGGCTGGTCCCCCTGCACTACAACGGCCCCGCCATGCTGCGAGGCATCGCGGCCGCGGACGGGCTCGCCGTCGTCCCTCCGGGAGGCGCGAGAGCCGGCGACGACCTGGAGGTTCTCGACCTGCCCTGGGCCACCTTGGCGCCTTGGACCACCTCGGACGCGGGAAGGTGTTTCACGTGAAACTTCCCGGCCAGGACGCCATGGCCCGGCATGCGGATGAGCACCTCGTCAGCGGCCGTGTGAAACTGCCCCGGCGAATCGTCGAGCGTCCGCTGCGCCAGGTGAGCAAGCGGCTGCTGATGGCGCTGATGGTGCTCGCCATCACGGTGTTCATCGTCTGGACCGACCGAGCCGGCTATCACGACAATTCGGACGAGAAGGTCACATTCCTCGACGCCGTCTACTACGCCACGGTCACTCTCTCCACCACCGGCTACGGAGACATCGTTCCGTACAGCGACGGGGCACGGCTCACCAACGTGCTGCTGATCACGCCGCTCCGCGTTCTCTTTCTCATCATCCTGGTCGGCACCACTCTCGAGGTCCTCACGGAACGCACCCGGGAGGAGTGGCGGCTGAACCGCTGGAGGTCCAACTTGCGTGAGCACACCGTCATCGTCGGCTTCGGCACGAAGGGACGATCGGCGATGCAGACGCTCTGTGCCACAGGGCTGAGGAAGGACCAGATCGTCATCGTCGACCCGAGCGCCAAGGTGATCGAAGCCGCCAACGCGGAGGGTTTCGTCGGCGTCGTCGGCGACGCGACGCGCAGTGACGTCCTGATCCGTGCCGAACTGCAGAAGGCCCGGCAGATCGTGGTCGCACCCCAGCGGGACGACACCGCGGTCCTGGTCACCCTCACCGCCCGCCAGCTCAACCGTGGCGCGAAGATCGTCGCCGCGGTCCGCGAGGAGGAGAACGCTCCGTTGCTCCGTCAGTCCGGGGCGGACGCAGTGATCACCAGCTCCGGCGCGGCCGGCCGACTGCTCGGCCTGTCCGTCCTGAGCCCCAGCGCGGGAACGGTGATGGAGGACCTGATCCAGCAGGGCAGCGGTCTCGATCTGATCGAGCGGCCGGTGATAAAGGCCGAAGTGGGCCGCAGTGTCCGCGAGACGGAGGACCTGGTCGTGTCCGTGCTGCGCGGCCACCGCCTGCTGGGATACGACGATCCGGCCGCGAGCCCGCTGCAGCTCACCGACCGGCTCATCACCATCGTGCGGGCGCAGAACGACTCCGCACCGAACTCGTCCGAGTAGCCTCGCCGCCATGTATGCGATCACGATTCCCGAGCCCGGCGGTCCCGAAGCACTGGTCTGGGCGGAAGTCCCCGATCCGGTGCCCGGTGAGGGCGAAGTCCTCGTCGATGTCGCGGCGAGCGCGGTGAACCGCGCGGATCTGCTGCAACGGCAGGGCTTCTACGACCCCCCGCCGGGCTCTTCCCCGTACCCCGGCCTCGAATGTTCGGGCCGGATCTCGGCCGTGGGACCCGGTGTCTCCGGCTGGGCCGTCGGCGACGAGGTGTGCGCGCTGCTGGCGGGCGGTGGCTACGCGGAGAAGGTGGCCGTGCCCGCGGGGCAGTTGCTCCCCGTCCCGGACGGCATGGACCTGATCACGGCCGCAGCGCTGCCCGAGGTGACGGCCACGGTGTGGTCGAACGTGTTCATGATCGCCCATCTGCGACCGGGCGAGACGCTTCTCGTCCACGGCGGCGCAAGCGGGATCGGCACCATGGCCGTACAGCTGGCCAAGGCCGTGGGCGCGCGGGTGGCCGTCACCGCAGGGAGCCCCGAGAAGCTTGAGCGCTGTGCAGAGCTGGGCGCCGACTCCCTGATCAACTACCGCGAGCAGGACTTCGTGGAGGAGATCGGAAAGGTCACCGGCGGAGCGGGCGCCGACGTCATCCTCGACATCGTCGGCGCGAAGTACCTGGACCGGAACGTGAAGGCGCTGGCGGTCAACGGCCGGCTCGCCGTCATCGGTCTCCAGGGCGGCGTCAAGGGCGAGCTGAACCTCGGCGCTCTGCTGCGCAAGCGTGCAGCCGTCACCGCCACATCGCTGCGCGGCAGGCCGCTGGGCGAGAAGGCGGCGATCGTGGCCGCCGTGCGCGAACACGTCTGGCCCCTGATCGGCGGGGGACGTGTGCACGCGGTCGTGGACCGAAAGGTCCCGCTCGCGGACGCGGCGGAAGGCCACCGCGCGCTGGAGTCCGGGGAGCATGTGGGCAAGGTCCTGCTGATCGCTCCGGGTCAGGCCTGAACAACCCCCGGTCAGCGGGGGTCAGCGCACGCGGACGAGGGCCCCGGCCACCGAGAAGTGGCCGGGGCCCTCGTGCCGGACCAGAGGTAAGGGGCCGGGACTGTGGACCGGACCCGAGGTATGGGCCGGACGTAAGGGCCGGACCGGAGACCCAGAGGTAAGAGTGCGGACCGGACTAGAGGTACGGACCGGAGCGGATCGCGCCGTGCTGACCGCCCTCGTCCTCCTCGTGGGACGCACCGGGCGGCAGTGCGCGCCGCATCTGCTCCAACTGGGCCCGTGCGGCCATCTGCTGGGCGAACAGCGCGGTCTGGATCCCGTGGAAAAGACCTTCGAGCCAGCCCACCAACTGGGCCTGCGCGATACGCAGTTCCGCTTCGGACGGAATCGCGTCGTCCGTGAACGGGAGGGAGAGGCGTTCCAGTTCCTCCACGAGCTCCGGCGCGAGCCCGTCCTCCAGCTCCTTGACCGAACCGGCGTGGATCTCCTTGAGCCGGACCCGGCTCGCCTCGTCCAGAGGAGCTGCCCGCACTTCCTCGAGCAGCTGCTTGATCATGCTGCCGATGCGCATGACCTTCGCCGGCTGTTCGACCATTTCCGTCACCGGGACCTCACGCGACTCGTTGTCACCGTCACCCTGGCTGAGGGCCATCCCGTCCTGTCCCACGACGAGGACGTGTGGGCTCTCCTGCGACCGTTCATTCCTCGGCATCTCCATGCCGCCATTCTCTCGTACATGCGCGTAACCAGAGGTGTGCCCCCGTAGGAGAGTGATCCACCCTCCTACGGGGGCACAAAACTGCTGGACAGCGATCCGCCGGCAAAGGATCACCCAGTCGGCGCCGGATGCAGCGGGAGCGTGATCAGGCAGCCTCTCGCCGGGCGAGCGCGCCCCGGGAGCGGGTGACCAGGGCCGCCAGGAGGGCGGCGCCCACCGGGACGGCCACCAGCAGAGCGGCCAGCGTCTCCCAGGGCACCACGATCGGCACGTACGGCACCGAGTCCATGGCGCCCCAGCCCTCGTCCAGAGCCTGCTCGTACCAGGCCCGCTGCTGGCGCTCCTCGGTGAGCCTCAGCCCGATCGCCGGCAGCACGCCGGCCGCCGAGCCGAGGACCACGCCCATCGCGGCCACCACCCCGCACTGGAAGCCGCTGAGCGTCCTGCGGACCCTCGGCGGGGCTCCGACGGCGGCGAGCGTCTTCAGGTCGGCCTCTGCGTCCGCCTGGGCCAGTCCGGTGGCGATGCCTGCCGCTCCGATCGTGATCAGACCGGCGAACACCGTCAGCGCCAGCATGACGATGCTGTTCTCGCTGGTGTAGCCCTCCTCGATGTGAAGGTTGACCGCGGCGCCCGTCTTGTCCAGCTCGCCGTCGAGCCGCTGCCGCTGCTCGGTGCTCGGCATCCTGTCCGTCGAGAAGTAGGCGCCGAGCGGCACCGTGGTGAGTCCCGCCGACTTGGCCGCGGCGGGCGTGAGCAGCGTGGAGAGGCCGTACGAGTTCGTTTTCGCGGCCATGTGAGCGGTGAAGGTCTTGATCTCGCCCGGGGGCTGCTGGCCCTTCTCCGCGGCCCGGTCGGCGGCCTCGATGTCGGTGATCAACCGGATGCCGATCTTGCCCTTGCTGTCGACGTTGCGCTTGTCGAAGGACACGATCTGCCCGGCCGCCAGGGCCTTCTCCGCGGCGGGATCGTCGATGCCGAGCACCTTGAGCAGCTTGGCGTCCGCGACGGCCACGCCGCCGTCGACGTAGGCCCCGCCACCGCTGCCCTCCTTGCAGCGCCAGTCCTCGGCCAGCTTGCGGCGTTCCGCCTTGCTGAACTTTTCCGACGGGTCCTGGTCCGGATGCGCCGGATCCGTGGCCCACAGCGGGCACTCGTTGGCCTTGGGCACGATGATCTCGTACCGTCCGCAGCCCTTGCCGCTGTCGTACATCCCGCAGCCGGCCCTGCCCACGGAGATCCGGTCGACGTCCGCCCGCACGTCCACGGGAAGCAGCTTCTGCACGGTGCTGCGCGCACCCGGGACGTCACGCCCGCCGCCCTCGTCGATCGTCATGGAGACGGCGCCGTGCGGCAGTTGTGCCTGGTACTCGGCGGCGCCCTGGGCATCGGCGCTCGCAGCGTAGGTGGCGACGGCCACGGTGCCCGCGACGGCGGCCAGTACCGCGGCGACCGCGGGAGCCGTGCGTCCCCGGTTGCGGACGGCGTCGCGCAGGGCGAGCCGGGGGGACAGCGGCAGGATCCGGCCGATCCGGCCGAACAGGCCCACCAGGGCGGGAGTCAGCGCGACCACGCCCAGCTCGGCCAGGGCACTGCCGCCGGCGACGATGGCGAACTGGTCGGTCATCATCGACCCGTACAGGGCGATCGAGGCACCGAGAGCCACCGCGATCAGACCGATGACCGGCAGCACCCGGCTGCTGCGGCGGACGCCGCGGCGGCCGGTGAGCGAGGCGAGGACGGTCTGCCGCGACGCGGTGACGGCGGGAACGACGGCGGCCAGCAGACCGGTCAGCACGGCGAGCAGCGCAATACCGAGCAGTTCGAGCGGCCGGACGTCGAAGTGCCCGAAGCGCTTGCCCAGGTAGTTCTCCAGCAGCGGCTGGAGCAGGTAGGTGAGGGCCAGTCCGAGGACCGTGCCCACCACGGCTGCCGCGACGCCGATCACCAGACCGCCACCGAGAACGATGGCCCGGATGTGCCGGCGGTCGCCGCCGTTGGCCCCCACCAGGCCGAGCTGGCGGCGGGAGCGCCGGGCGCCCACCGCGAAGGCGGGGCCGGCCAGCAGGCAGATCTCCAGCATGGCGAGGCCGACGACGGTACCCACAGCGGCGAGCGCCGCCGCCTTTGCGGCCGTGCTCTCCTCGAAGTTCCCCCAGCCCTCCTCCTGGAAGAGGGGCACCTCGGAGTCGGCCGGCGGGTTCAGCGACACCGCCCGTGATTCGACCGTCACACCCTTGGTGTTGATGTCCTTGACGATGTTCCACGTGAAACCGCCGGGAACGGCCGCAAGCAGCGTCGTGGAGGGCGATGTGCCGGACAGTCCCGCCGTTTCCAGCGCCTTGTCGAGCGGCGCGAGCATGGCACCCGGCAAGACGTTGACCTGGTCAGTGTCCAGAGCGTTGGGGAGTTCGTACGAGCCGACGATGCGGTACGCGCGGTCGAATCCCCGAGCGGTGAGCGTGGAGCCCACCTTGAGGCCGCTGCTCTCGAGGAAGTGCGTGGTAGCGGCCACTTCGTCGGGCTTCTGCGGGAGCCGGCCGCTGACCACGGCCAGGATGCCCTCGGCCATCGGGTCGGAGGCGTTCAGCTCACGTATCTCCGTGTGCAGCAGACCGTGTGTCGTGCGGAGCTTGGCGGAACCGACCGTGTCCTTCAGCGTCTTCGCGCCTGCGGGCAGGGCCTTGGTGATGTCCGCCTTCCCCTCCGGCCACGGCTTGTTGTCGAAGTCGCCGATCGGGTTGTAGTTCCTGCCGTCCGGGGACTGCATGATCGGTACACCGCCCAGACCCGGGTCGGAGATCCTGCCGTCGGCGGCACCGAGCGATCGCTCGAGTCCCTGCTCGGTGGAGAGTTCCGCGCTGCGGACGGTCAGGTCCGCGGCGCTCACACCGAGGATGGGCAGGGCGATCATGGCCAGGACCAGGAAGCTGCGGCCCTTCGAGCGCCAGGCGTCGCGGCGCGCGATCCGGATCGCGGCGCGCCAGGAGTGGTACCAGGTGATCACAGCTCGGCCGCCTGGCCGGAGAGCAGGGAGTCCGCCTGGCTGCGCACGGTCTGATCGACGACCGCGCCGTCGCGCAGGAACACCACGCGGTCGGCCCAGGCGGCGAAGCGCGGCTCGTGGGTGACCAGGATGCCGGCGGCGCCGGCGTCGCAGCGGGAGCGCAGCAGGGCGAGCACGGACTCGCCGGTCTCCGAGTCCAGGGCGCCGGTCGGCTCGTCGGCGAGCACGAGGCGGCGGTCGCCGACGAGGGCCCGCGCGATGGCGACCCGCTGCTGCTGGCCGCCCGACATCTCGTCGGGGAAGCGGTCGGCGAGGTGCCCGAGGTCCATCTCCTCAAGAGCGGCGACGGCTTCGCCACGGGCCTTCCGGGCGGAGACGCCGTCGAGTTCGCGCGGCAGGGCGACGTTTTCTGCGGCGGTGAGTGCCGGGATGAGGTTGTAGTCCTGGAAGACATAGCCGATGCTGCGCCGGCGCAGAGCGGCGAGCGTCTTGCGGTCGGCGGTCGTGATGTCGGTGTCCTCGACGATCACGCGCCCGGAGGTCGGAACGTCGAGGCCGCCCGCGATCGTCAGCAGCGTCGACTTCCCGGAGCCCGACGGGCCCATGACGGCGACGAGTTCACCGGGGAAGACATCGAGGTTGATCCCACGCAGGGCATGCACTTCGGTGGCGCCACTGCCGTGCACACGCGTCAACTGCTGTAGTTGCAGCACCGGTTGCTGTGCAGACTGGGGCTGCTGTGACAGCTGTTCGGACATAGGTGAAGTCCCCCTTGGTCGGGCGCGTACACACGAGCGGGTGTACGGAGAGGTGTGTGGTCGGCCGGGTGGCCGATTCGGTTCTGTGGGCCGCGCTGCGGCCGGGCGGCCGGTGCGGAGCGGGTGTTCGCCCTGTGGCCTTCGGCGGCCGGCCGGAGCGGGTGTCCGCCCCGGCGCTGTGCCCGCCCCGTCCGATGTCCGCCCCCGGGGGTCGTGACCGTCGAAGGGCGGTGGTCCTGAGCGGACGAGCGGTGCCGGCGGTCTGCGGGATGTGCGGTCCGCGCGGTGGACCGGGCGCCCTCTGTGGCGGGTGGTTCCGGCTCGCCCAGCCGGCCTGAGCCGGAGCGGCCTAATCAGGCCGCGCCGGACGGGCGCCGGCCGTGGTCGGGTGCGTCCGTGCCGACGGTGCGACGGCGGGTGAATCCCCTGTCGGTTGCGTCCCCCGCCCTGCCGCCGCCGAGAGCCTGATCAGCCGCACCTCGCAGTGGTCGAGCCAGCGCGCCTCGGCCTCCGTCTGGAAGATGAGCTGCTCCAGCACGAGCAGCCACGCCACGTCGTCCCGCTCCCGCGACCCCCCGCTCTCGATCGCGGCGAGCGCCTGGGCCTTGAGACGCGTGTAGTCCTGCATGGCGTTCACCGTGTGGTGGCGCTGGGACTGGATGACGGCACGGATGTCCACCCCCGGTGCGCCGACCGCCATGGCGAGCTTGATGGCCAGTTCGTCGCGGGGCGGGCTGCTGCGGTCCACCGGCGTCTCGAACCAGCTCCTGAGCTCCGAGCGGCCGGCGTCCGTGATGACGTACAGCGCGTGCCCGGCCTCGTCCTCGCCGTTCTGCGCGACCATCCCGTCGCGCTCCAGACGGTTGAGGGTCGTGTAGACCTGGCCGACGTTGAGCGGCCAGGTGGCGCCCGTGCGCGACTCGAACTCCGAGCGGAGCTGGGAGCCGTAGCGGGGGCCGTGTTCGAGGAGGGCGAGGAGCCCGTGCCTGATGGACATACTCAGTATGTATACCGAGTATGCCCATGGCGGCAACCATCGCTGGAGGGACTCATGGCGTCCCCCTTGAGAGGGACGCGGGAGTCAGCGACGGCGCAGCCGCATGCCCAGGAAGCCGATGCCGAGGCCCATCAGGGCCATGCCGATGCCCAGCGAGAGCGGCGAGATCTGCTGGGCGACGGGCACCGGTGCGGACTGAGGTGCCTGGTGGCGGGCGGCGGCGGGGTCGCTCCGGCGGGGTCCGGAGGTCGGCGCGTTCCAGGCCCCGCCGGGCTCCTCCGTCTCGGGTGCCCCGTCCTCCTCCGGACGGGTGTCCTCCGGGGGCCGTCCCGTGCGGAACGGCCGGTCCTCGTGCCGCCGGGGCGGCCAGCCCGGCGCGGAGGACTTCGCAGGGGCGCCGGTTTTCGACGGCGACACCGCCGCGGCGGGAGTGCCCGAAGGAGCGACGGAAGGGCTCACGCTCGCGCTCGGCGACGGCGTCGTACGACGGCCGGGGCGCTGGCGCCCTTCCCCTGCCTGCCGCCCGGCGAGGGATTTGGAGACAGAGGGTTGGGGGGACGCCTCCCGCGGCTCCCGCTCCCCGGCGTGGGAGACCGGAGTGGCCAGCAGGAGAAGTGAAGCGACGGTGATCGCGCATCGAGTGCGCAGCGCTGGAGTCACCGGATGACCCCTCCCGTGCCGAATCGTCGTCACCGACATATCGGAGTCAGCGTCACATGACGCCCTGTCTCCGGCATCTCGGGCACCGGCTCGTCCCGGCGGCGGGTACGGAGACGGCCCGGTGCGCAGGGCGCGTACCGGGCCGTTTGCTTCGTGCGGAGCCCCCGAAGGGGCTCGGGAGGGTCTACTCCGGATAGCCGGTGGAGACCTCGAGGTCGAACGTCGCGTCGTCCTCCGACACCTCGACGTCGGCGCCCGGGAACTGAGTCACCACGACGCCCTCGCCCCACTGCGCGTTGGGCACGTCCTTGACGTTGACCTTCCAGCCCGCGGCCTGCGCGCACTCCTTGACCGACAGGATGTCCTTGTAGACGAA
The DNA here is from genome assembly GCF_052068155.1 of Streptomyces sp. OZ13. Lineage (NCBI taxonomy): Bacteria > Bacillati > Actinomycetota > Actinomycetes > Kitasatosporales > Streptomycetaceae > Streptomyces > Streptomyces sp. OZ13. The sequence goes on from NZ_JBQHCZ010000004.1 coordinate 294,930, forward strand.
GTCGGGGGCCTGGACCTTGGACGGGTCGTCGTAGCCCTCCTGTGCGTCCGAGCACTTCGTCTTGTCGATCTTCCGCTGGCGCTCCGGGCCCTTGTAGCCGGCCTGCTGCGACTCGCTGGTCGTCGGGTCGCCACCGGCCTCGGTGCCCGGATCGTCGTCGTCCTTGTTCATGGCGATCGCGGTGATGAGACCGCCGACGGCGAGCAGCGCCACCGCGATGGCGCCCACGATCACCGGCATGTTCCGCCGGCCACCGCCACCGCTGCCGCCGGTCGTGGCGGGCTGCGGCGAGATCGTGTACGGCGGCGGGGTCGAGACCGCCGGGGCCGGTGTCTGGTACGCCGGGGCGGGCGTCGGGTAGCCGTAGTGCGGCGTCGGGGCCGGGGTGGGGGCGCCGTAGGGGCCCGGCTGGTAGGGCGTCTGGACGCCGCTCTGCGGGGGCGGGGCGGACTGGTCCAGGGGCGGGAAGACGGCGGAACCGACGCCCGCGCCGCTGCTCGCCGGCGCACCGCTGATGATCACGGGTGCGCCGGTCTGTCCGGCGCTCGCGACCCGGGCACACTCGTCGCGCATGGCGGCGGCGCTCGGGAACCGCTCGTTCGGGTTCTTCTTCAGGGCGCGGGCGACGAGCGCGTCCATCGCGGGAGTGACGGACCGGTTGACGGTGGACGGCGCGACCGGCTCTTCCTGGACGTGCGCGTACGCGATCGCCAGCGGCGAGTCCGCGTCGAACGGCAGCCGGCCGGTCAGCAGCTGGAAGAGCATGATCCCGACCGAGTAAAGGTCGGAGCGGGCGTCCACACCGCGCCCGAGGGCCTGCTCGGGGGAGAGGTACTGCGGCGTGCCGACGACCATGCCCGTCTGCGTCATCGACGTGACGCCCGACTGCATCGCGCGGGCGATGCCGAAGTCCATCACCTTGACGATGCCGCGCTTGGTCATCATCACGTTGCCGGGCTTGATGTCGCGGTGGACCAGGCCCATCTCGTGACTGGTCTCCAGGGCCGCGAGCACGTCGGCGGTGACCTTGAGCGCCTTGTCGGCGGGCATCGCGCCGTACTGCTGGATGTCGGCGGCCAGGACGGATCCCAGCGGCTGCCCCTCCACGTACTCCATGACGATGTACGGCATCAGCGAGCCGTCGAGCTCGTCCTCGCCAGTGTCGAAGACGGACACGATGTTGGTGTGGGACAGCTTGGCGACGGCCTGCGCCTCACGCCGGAACCGCTCGCGGAACGACTGCTCGCGCCCCAGTTCCGTGTGGAGCGTCTTGATGGCCACCTGGCGGTCGAGCGCGGAGTCGTAGGCCAGGTAGACGGAGGCCATGCCGCCTTCGCCGAGCAGATCGCGAAGCTGATACCGGCCGCCCGCCACGGAACCACCCGCATAGCGGCCCTGCGCGCCGTCCTGGCTCATGACTGTGCATCCCCCTCGGCGCGGTGGCCCGACGGCCCGGTCCGCGATGGTTCGCAATTGCTTGCCGATCCTTGTCTCGAGGACCGAGAAACCTGGACCGTGATCCCGTATTACGGGGCAAGTCTGCCGCAGGGGTCCGACACGTCAAGCCAGGTGCCCGTTCCGTGACCGTACGCACAACAAGCGTCTCGGAAGCGTTACAGGAACAGCATGGAATTTGCACCCCTCCGCGCCCAGGAGGTTTGATGGCCGGTCCCTCTCGAAAACCGGCCTGCCGCGCCAAGGCTGTAGCGTGACGTGGCACAGCACCCCGAGAAATGACATCCCGCAGGCAGAGTACGCACGCGGACAGATACGACGGCGAGGACTGATGGCACCCGAACCCGGAGCAGACGGCAGCGGAGTGCCGGATTCTGCGGACGCCTGGGGTGTCGGCGGACTGGTCGGAGACGGCCGTTACCGCCTGACGCACCGTCTCGGCCGCGGCGGCATGGCCGAGGTGTTCGCGGCGGAGGACGTACGGCTCGGCCGTACGGTCGCCGTCAAACTGCTGCGGCCGGACCTGGCAGAGGATCCGGTCTCCAAGGCCCGCTTCACCCGTGAGGCGCAGTCGGTCGCCGGCCTCAACCACCATGCGGTGGTGGCGGTCTACGACTCCGGCGAGGACGTGGTGGGCAGCCAGACCGTCCCCTACATCGTGATGGAGCTCGTCGAGGGGCGCACCATCCGCGACCTGCTCGTCAACGCGGAGGCGCCGCCGCCCGAGCAGGCCCTGATCATCGTCTCCGGCGTCCTCGAGGCCCTCGCCTATTCGCACCAGCACGGCATCGTGCACCGCGACATCAAGCCCGCCAACGTCATCATCACCAACTCCGGCGCGGTCAAGGTGATGGACTTCGGCATCGCGCGCGCACTGCACGGCGCCCAGTCGACGATGACCCAGACCGGCATGGTCATGGGCACCCCCCAGTACCTCTCCCCCGAGCAGGCGCTGGGCAAGGCCGTCGACCACCGTTCCGACCTGTACGCGACGGGCTGCCTGCTGTACGAACTGCTCGCGCTGCGGCCCCCGTTCACGGGTGAGACGCCGCTCTCGGTCGTCTACCAGCACGTGCAGGACATCCCCGTGCCGCCGTCCGACGTCTCGGACGTGGTGCCGCCCGAGCTCGACGGGCTGGTGATGCGCTCCCTCGCCAAGGACCCGGACGACCGGTTCCAGAGCGCGGAGGAGATGCGCGGACTGGTGCAGTACGGGCTGCAGATGCTGCAGCAGCAGGGCAGCCACAACGGCACCTGGAACACCGGGCCGGTCCAGCTCTACGACGGTGGCGGCACTCCGGCGAGGGGCATGACCGGCGCGACCGCGGCGCACCCCGTGCACGGCGAGACCTCGCAGGGCCCGATCCTTCCCCCGATGAACCCGAACGACGGGGGCTACGACGGCGGTTACGGCGCCGGCGGGCGCGGCGGCAAGGGCGGCCGGGGCAAGGTGTGGCTGCTCGCGGCCCTTGCCGTGGTAGCGGTGGTCGTGGGCATCGCCTTCGCGCTCGACAGGGCGAACGACAAGGGCGGCACGAACCCGGGCGACGGAAAGACGGTCTCCGAGACGCCGACGACTCCGGAGGAGTCGCCGACGCCGACCGAGGAGGAGACCGAGCCGACGGACGAGCCCGACACCTCCACGGGCGGCAACCAGCAGCCGTCGTGGACCCCTTCGGACGTACCGTCGTTCACGCCGAGCACCCAGCCGACGCCGTCCTGGACGCCGTCCCCGACGGGCAAGCCGACCGAGCCGACGGGCAAGCCGACGCAGACGACGCCGACGCCGACGGAGCCGACGGACGAACCGCCCCCGACCGAGACGGGCGGTGCCACCGAAGGCGGGGGCGGCACCGTGGAGGGCAACGACGGCGGCGAGTGACGGGGCGGGTCCGGCCCTTTCGGTGCCTGCGGCACCCGCGGACGCCTCACCCGGCGAACGCGTCGCACACCGCGTCGTACTCCTTCGTCCACCACACCGCCAGGGCCGACACCGCGGGGAACTGCGGGTCGGCCCTTCGGTCGTGCAGCTGGTAGCGCCAGCGCAGTATCCAGAAGTCGTTGAGCCGCTCCCACCAGACCCGGTGCACGGCGGCCCGCAGTTCGGCCGGGTCGGCGCCGACGGCACGCCGGTACGCGCGTGCGTAGGCCCGCACCTTCGTGAGCTCCAGCCGGCCGACCGGGAGGACGAAGAAGATCGCCGCTGCCCGCACCGCCTCCTCCGCCCGCGGCTGTACCCCGAGCCGGTCCCAGTCGACGATCGCGGCCGGCTCCGCCCCCTGGTAGAGCAGGTTCAGCGGGTGGAAGTCGCCGTGCACCCAGCCGCCCGCGCCGCCCGGCGGCGGTCTGCGGCCGGCGTGGCGCTCCAGCAGCGTGCGCCGCTGGAGGAGGCGGTGTTCCGCGAGGGTGTCGAAGGAGTCGCGGGGCCGGGCCGACCTGGCCAGCTCCAGCAGTTCGTCGATGAGGGTGAACGTCTCTTCGGGGTCGGCGCTGTTGTGCTCGGTCTTGCGGGCGGTGCCGTCGTCCATGACCTGCGCCAGGCAGGTGTGGACCAGGCCGAGGAGCGATCCGAGCCGCCGTGACTGGGCGGTGCTGAGCTGGGCGCCGTTGCGGTGGCGGCCTTCGACCCAGGGGTGCAGGGCGTAGCAGTGGCCGTCGATCACGGCGACCGTGTCACCGCCCTGGTCCTCCAGGGGCGGCGCGACGGGCACGTCGAGGGCCTGGAGCCGCTGGGTGGCGCGATGCTGCCGCGCGATGGCCTCGTGGTCGCCGTCGAGGTGGTGCTTGAGGAAGTACGCCCCGCGGGTGGTCGCGAGGCGGTAGCCACGGTTGAGGAGCCCCTGGGTGACGGGTTTGCAGGAGAGGGGCTCGCCCGCGTTCTCGTAGCGGCGCAGAAGCGCGGAGAGGGGCGGAGCGGTATCAGATGAGCGCGGCACCCGCCAGATGTTAGATCACTGCATGTGTTGTGCCGAATGCCCTGCGGAGTCACCCAGGTTGTGCACGGTGGCGAAGCGGGGTTCGACGCACAGGTATGCCGGCCGGAAGTCCTCGCCGTCGATGCGGTCCGGCCGCGGCCCGAAGTGCGCCAGCTCCTCCTCCTTCGGGCTGACCGTCTCCGCGGTACCGGTGACCTGCACGGACCAGAGAGCCGCCGCACCGGAGTTGAGGTTGTCCGCGCCGTAGGCGACCACGCTCCCGCAGCCTGCCCGCAGATGCTCGCCGGTGGCCTGCAGCATCAGCAGCACCCGGCCGTCCGCCACGACGTGTTGAGCGGGGACCAGGACGGGCATGGCCCGGACACTGGTGGCCAGGAGGCCGTAGCGGACGCGGCCGAGCAGCTCGATGGCGCGGAGTTCCTCTGAAGGCATGCCGTCCACTCTCGGTGTCCGACGGCTCCGCAGGGTAGAGGCGCCGGCCCCGAACGTGACGGGACCTAAGTCCCATGACCGCGCGTGGACGCGTTGGTCCGAACGAGTGAAGGTGGCGGTGTCAGTGGTGCTGACGCTCCGCCTGGATCCTCGCCACGTACGCGGCGGCCTGCGCGCGCCGCTCCATGCCCAGCTTGGAGAGCAGGCTGGAGACGTAGTTCTTGATGGTCTTCTCCGCGAGGTGGAGCCGCTCGCCGATGGCCCGGTTGGTGAGCCCTTCGCCGATCAGGTCCAGGATCCTGCGCTCCTGGTCCGTGAGGTTCGCGAGCCGCTCGTCGCCGGCCGGCCTGTTCCCCTCGCGCAGCCGCTCCAGGACCCGGGCGGTCGCCGCCGGGTCGAGCAGTGATCTGCCCGCGGCGACGTCCCGCACCGCGGCGAGCAGTTCGCTGCCGCGGATCGCCTTCAGCGCATATCCCGAGGCACCTGCCATGATCGCGTCGAAGAGGGCCTCGTCGTCCGCGAACGAGGTGAGCATCAGACACTTGATGTTCTCGTTGCGCGAACGGACCTCGCGGCACACCTCCACACCGCTGCCGTCCGGCAGCCGCACGTCCAGGATGGCGACATCCGGAGCGGTCGCAGGGATCCTGACCAGGGCGTCTTCCGCGGTTCCCGCCTCGCCGACCACCTCGATGTCGGCCTCGGCGGCGAGCAGCTCACGAACGCCACGCCGGACCACTTCATGGTCGTCGAGGAGAAATACGCTGATTTTTGCCGTTTCGCGCACGGAGGCAGTCTCACATATTGACTCTTCCCGTGCCCGGGGTGGCCGGGATAACGTGCCCGTGTTCCGGCGGCCTGCAGGGCTGTGACCAGTGGTTGTTCCCCTATTTCTCGATTTACTTGGAAATCCAAGCAAAATCGCAGGTCAAATGGGGTTTCGCAGTAATGCTGCCCACTGGGTAACGTGCCTGTGACAGGACGTTCGCCGGGGCACCTGTCACGCCTGACTTCCGGCCGCGTCGCACACACCCCGTGCGCGGGCACGGACGTGGGCGAGCCGCACTGGCTTTCCGGCGGACCCCGGGGGCCGGACCGACGGAGGAGCACGCACGTGACCGTGGAGAGCACTGCTGCCGCGCGTAAACCGCGACGCGCCAGTAAGCGCGCCAGCGCCACCAAGAAGCCGCAGAGTTCCGAGCCCCAGCTCGTACAGCTGCTGACGCCCGAGGGCGAGCGCGTCCAGCATCCCGAGTACGACATCGATCTGAGCGCCGACGAGTTGCGCGGGCTGTACCGGGACATGGTCCTGACCCGCCGCTTCGACGCCGAGGCCACCGCCCTGCAGCGCCAGGGCGAGCTGGGCCTGTGGGCCTCGCTGCTGGGTCAGGAAGCCGCGCAGATCGGCTCGGGACGCGCCCTGCGCGACGACGACTACGTCTTCCCGACCTACCGTGAGCACGGCGTCGCCTGGTGCCGCGGTGTCGACCCGACCAACCTGCTGGGCATGTTCCGCGGGGTGAATCACGGTGGCTGGGACCCGACCACCAACAACTTCCACCTCTACACGATCGTCATCGGCTCGCAGACGCTGCACGCCACCGGCTATGCCATGGGCGTCGCCAAGGACGGCGCTGACTCGGCCGTGATCGCGTACTTCGGCGACGGTGCTTCCAGCCAGGGCGACGTGGCCGAGTCGTTCACGTTCTCCGCGGTCTACAACGCTCCGGTCGTGTTCTTCTGCCAGAACAACCAGTGGGCGATCTCCGAGCCCACCGAGCGCCAGACCCGGGTGCCGCTGTACCAGCGCGCACAGGGCTTCGGCTTCCCCGGCGTCCGCGTCGACGGCAACGACGTCCTCGCCTGCCTGGCCGTGACCCGCTCCGCCCTGGAGCGGGCCCGCCGCGGCGAGGGCCCGACGCTCGTCGAGGCCTTCACGTACCGCATGGGTGCGCACACCACCTCGGACGACCCCACCAAGTACCGCCACGACGACGAGCGTGCGGCCTGGGAGGCCAAGGACCCGATCCTGCGCCTGCGGACGTACCTCGAGGCCGAGGGCCACGCCGACGAGGCGTTCTTCACCTCCCTCGACGAGGAGAGCGACGTGCTCGCCAAGCGGGTCCGTGAGGCGGTCCGGGCCATGCCCGACCCCGAGGACATGGCGATGTTCGACCACGTGTACGCGGACGGGCACTCGCTCGTCGACGAGGAGCGCGCCCAGTTCGCCGCTTACCAGGCGTCGTTCGCCGAGGAGGGCAACTAGTCATGGCTGTACAGAAGCTTCCTCTCGCGAAGGCGCTCAACGAGTCGCTCCGCAAGGCCCTCGAGACCGACCCCAAGGTCCTGATCATGGGTGAGGACGTCGGCAAGCTCGGCGGCGTCTTCCGTATCACCGACGGCCTCCAGAAGGACTTCGGCGAGGACCGGGTCATCGACACCCCGCTCGCCGAGTCGGGCATCGTCGGCACCGCCATCGGTCTGGCCCTGCGCGGCTACCGCCCCGTGGTGGAGATCCAGTTCGACGGCTTCGTCTTCCCGGCGTACGACCAGATCGTCACGCAGCTCGCGAAGATGCACGCCCGCGCGCTCGGCAAGATCAAGCTGCCGGTCGTCATCCGCATCCCTTACGGCGGTGGCATCGGAGCGGTCGAGCACCACTCCGAGTCCCCCGAGGCGCTCTTCGCGCACGTGGCCGGTCTCAAGGTCGTCTCCCCGTCGAACTCCTCCGACGCCTACTGGATGCTTCAGCAGGCGATCCAGAGCGACGACCCGGTGATCTTCTTCGAGCCGAAGCGCCGTTACTGGGACAAGAGCGAGGTGGACACCGAGGCCATCCCCGGCCGGCTGCACGCGGCGCGTGTCGCACAGCCCGGGTCCGACATCACGCTGGCCGCTTACGGCCCGATGGTGAAGGTCTGCCTCGAGGCGGCCGCGGCCGCCGCCGAGGAGGGCAAGTCGGTGGAGGTCATCGACCTCCGCTCGATGTCCCCGATCGACTTCGACACCATCCAGACGTCCGTCGAGAAGACCGGCCGGCTGGTCGTGGTCCACGAGGCGCCCGTCTTCTACGGCTCAGGAGCCGAGATCGCGGCCCGCATCACCGAGCGGTGCTTCTACCACCTCGAGGCCCCCGTGCTGAGGGTCGGCGGCTTCCACGCCCCGTATCCGCCGGCGCGGCTCGAGGAGGAGTACCTTCCGGGTCTGGACCGTGTGCTGGACGCCGTCGACCGCTCGCTCGCGTACTGAGGAGTGCCGTGACCATGACTCAAGACACTTCCCTTCGCTTCCGCGAGTTCAAGATGCCCGACGTGGGCGAGGGACTCACCGAGGCGGAGATCCTCAAGTGGTACGTCCAGCCGGGCGACACCGTCACCGACGGCCAGGTCGTGTGCGAGGTCGAGACGGCGAAGGCGGCCGTCGAGCTGCCGATCCCGTACGACGGCGTGGTGCACGAGCTGCGCTTCGCCGAGGGCACCACCGTCGACGTCGGCACCTCGATCATCACGGTCGATGTGGCGCCGGGGAGCGGTGAGGCGGCTCCGGCCGAGGCCGCCGCGGTGCCGCCCGCCCAGACCGAGGCGTCGCCCGTCGCCGAGGCCGCCGCGGAGGCGGAGGAGGCCAAGCCGCAGGGCCGTCAGCCGGTCCTCGTCGGCTACGGCGTCGCCGAGTCCTCGACCAAGCGCAGGCCGCGCAAGCAGGCGGGTGCGCCCGAGCAGAGCCGGGCGGCAGCGGCCGTCCAGGCGGAGATGAACGGCCACGGCGTGCCGACGGCGCCGCGTCCGCTCGCCAAGCCGCCGGTGCGCAAGCTCGCCAAGGACCTGGGCATCGACCTGGCAACGGTCACCCCGACCGGCCCTGACGGCGTCATCACCCGTGAGGACGTCCACGCGGCCGCCGCCCCGGCCGCCGCCGCGGCACCGATCACGGCGCCGGCCGCAGAGCCGGTCGCCGCGCAGGAGCCGCTCGTCGCCCCCGCCGTCGAGGCGGGCGCGCGCGAGACCCGGGTGCCGATCAAGGGCGTGCGCAAGGCGACCGCGTCCGCGATGGTCGGAAGCGCCTTCACGGCACCGCATGTCACGGAGTTCGTCACGATCGATGTGACGCGCACGATGAAGCTGGTCGAGGAGCTCAAGACCGACAAGGACATGGCCGGTCTGCGGGTCAACCCGCTGCTGCTGATCGCCAAGGCCCTCTTGGTCGCCATCAAGCGGAACCCGGAGGTCAACGCCTCGTGGGACGAGGCGAACCAGGAGATCGTGCAGAAGCACTACGTCAACCTGGGCATCGCCGCGGCCACTCCGCGGGGCCTGATCGTGCCGAACATCAAGGACGCGCACGACAAGACCCTGCCGCAGCTGGCGGCGGCGCTGGGCGAGCTGGTGGCCACGGCCCGCGAGGGGAAGACCACCCCGGCGGCGATGCAGGGTGGCACGGTGACCATCACCAATGTCGGTGTCTTCGGTGTCGACACCGGAACGCCGATCCTCAACCCCGGTGAGTCCGCGATCCTCGCTGTGGGCGCGATCAAGCTTCAGCCGTGGGTCCACAAGGGCAAGGTGAAGCCCCGTCAGGTCACCACCCTGGCGCTCTCCTTCGACCACCGCCTGGTCGACGGCGAGCTCGGCTCCAAGGTTCTCGCCGATGTCGCGGCGATCCTGGAGCAGCCGAAGAGGCTGATCACCTGGGCCTGATGGCCCTGAAGTCCTGTTTCACGTGAAACGCCCGGCCGGGCAGTCCCGGCCGGGCGTTTCACGTTGAAAGCGATGCGTTTCATGGGTGTTTGCCGGAAATGGGCTTCCGTCATGCGGACGCGCCTGCCTGATGCACCTCTGTTGTATCTATGCTGTGCGCATGCCTGCCGCGCCCGTGAAACGACCCCCTGCCGCCGACCGCGTCTACACCCACGTCAAGCAGGCCGTCCTCGACCGGCGCTACGAGGGCGGCACCCTGCTCACCGAAGGTGAACTCGCCGAGGCCGTCGGGGTCTCCCGCACACCGGTACGAGAGGCGCTGCTCAAGCTCGAGGTCGAAGGGCTCATCAAGCTCTATCCGAAGAAGGGCGCGCTCGTCCTCGCCGTCTCCGCCCAGGAGATCAGGGATGTGGTCGAGACCCGCCTGCTGGTCGAGGAGTTCGCGGTGCGCCGGGCCGTGCCCGCTCCCGCCGTGCTCATCGCCCGCCTGGAGGAACTGCTGGCCGAACAGCGCCGCCACGCCGACGCCGGAGACCTCGCCGCCTTCGCCGTCAGCGACCGGTGCTTCCACGCCGAGATCGTCAAGCACGCCGGCAACGACATCCTCTCCAGGCTGTACGACCAGCTCCGCGACCGACAGCTGCGCATGGGCGTCGCGATGATGCAGGCGCTGCCGGACCGCATCACCCGCAACCACGACGAGCACGCCGAGATCCTCGACAGGATCAAGGCGGGAGACGCCGAGGGTGCTGCCGCCTGCGTGCGCGGGCACCTCGGCCGGGTCGAGGACCTGGTCCGGGGTGAGACACGGTGAGCGGCTCCGCCCCCGTCGTCTCCCTGCCCGGTGATCCCCCCGGCGGCCGCCGCGCCGCCGCGGTCTGGGGCATCGGCGTCGCCGTCTACTTCGTCGCCGTCATCTTCCGTACCAGCCTGGGCGTCGCCGGCCTCGACGCCGCCGACCGCTTCGACGTGGGCGCCTCCGCCCTGTCCACCTTCTCGATCCTCCAGCTACTCGTCTACGCGGGCATGCAGATACCGGTGGGCCTGATGGTCGACCGGCTGGGCACCAAAAAGGTGCTCACCATCGGCGTGGTGCTGTTCACCGTCGGCCAGCTGGGCTTCGCGCTCTCGCCCTCGTACGAGACGGCGCTCGCGTCCCGCGCCCTGCTCGGCTGCGGCGACGCGATGACCTTCATCAGCGTGCTGCGTCTCGGATCGCGCTGGTTCCCCGCCCGTCGCGGACCGCTCATCGGGCAGGTCGCCGCCCTTTTCGGAATGGCCGGCAACCTCGTCTCGACGCTCGTCATCGCCCGCATGCTGCACGGTGTGGGCTGGACCGCCACCTTCGTCGGCAGTGCCGCGTGCGGGGTGGTCGTCCTGATCCTGCTCTCGCTCTTCCTCTCCGACCATCCGGAAGGCCACGAACCCCCGCCGGCCCGGCACGCGGGGCCCGCCTTCGTGCGGAAGCAGATAGCCACGTCCTGGCGTGAGCCCGGAACCCGGCTCGGCATGTGGGTCCACTTCACGACCCAGTTCCCCGCCATGGTGTTCCTGCTCCTGTGGGGAATGCCGTTCCTGGTGGAGGCGCAGGGCCTGTCCCGCGAGACCGCGGGCAGCCTGCTGACGCTCGTGGTGCTCTCCAACATGCTGGTGGGCCTGGTGTACGGGCAGGTCATCGCCCGCCACCACGGAGCACGGGTGCCACTGGCGCTCGGCACCGTCGGCGCCACCGCAGCCCTATGGGCGGCCACCATCGCCTACCCGGGCGACCACGCGCCCATGTGGCTGCTCATCACACTGTGCGCGGTGCTCGGCGCCTGCGGTCCCGCCTCGATGATCGGCTTCGACTTCGCGCGTCCCGCCAACCCGCCGGAACGGCAGGGCACCGCGTCCGGGATCGTCAACATGGGCGGGTTCGTCGCCTCGATGACGACGTTGCTGGCGGTGGGCGTCCTGCTGGACGCAACCGGCGACGACTACCGCATCGCCTTCTCGTCGGTCTTCGTACTGGAGACGCTCGGGATCACCCAGATCCTGCGACTGCGCGCCCGCGCGGCACGACGCGAACGGGAACGGCTGGTGGCGAGCCGAGTGGAGGCGGTGCACGTCCCGGCCTGAGACCCCCGGGCTGCGACGGCGCCTCCCAGGTGCCCGGGGCGGCGCCCACGGGCCCCCGGGGCCCCTCCCAGGGCCCCGCAGGCACGTCTACGGCGTGACCGCGAACTCGCGCAGGATCGCCGCCGCCAGCTCCGTGTCCCCGTCCACCTTGATCCGGTCCGGCACCGCGGCGGCCCGGACGCGGCCGCAGGCCAGCCGGTAGTAGGTCTCCCAGTCCATGGCGAGGGTCACCAGCGGGCCGAGGGAGGGCGAGCCGTCGATCGAGCCGCGACCGTCGGAGTCGACCCGCACCGTGCGCAGGAACTCCAGCGGGCCGTGGACATCGAAGACGACGGCCGAATTCGCGGGCGCGCCCGCCTCCTTGGCGACCACTTTGGGCAGGCCCTGGAGGAGCACGTCCCGGGCGACATACGCGCCGGGGGAGTCGAGGTTGCCCGGCTTGTTCAACGCGGTCCGCAGGTCCTGCTCGTGCACCCAGGTGTCGAACGCCCGCATCCGGTAGGCGAGTTCGACCGTCTGCTCGGCCCCCAGCGGTGCCCGGATCAGGGTGTCGGGGCTGCGGTTCTCGTTGCGCAGCTGACGAGCCCGCCGAATCATCGTGTACTCGAGTTCCGCGGTCATCTCCGGCGCCGTGTGGTGGCGGCGCACATCGACCTGCATCTCCATGTAGCGGGCGAACTCGCTCCGCACATGGTAGAGATCGCGCGGCAGGGAGTGGATGGGGCGCGGGTCGCCGAGCATCTCGCACTCCATGCCGATGACATGCGAGACGATGTCGCGCACCGACCAGCCCGGGCACGGAGTGGCGCGGTTCCACTCACCCTCGACGAGCGGCCCGACCAGCTCGGCTATCGCTTCGATGGAGTGGGTCCAGGCATCTGCGTAGTTCTGGAGGCTGGGATGGACGGTCACGGGACCCCTCGGCGGTCGTACGCGGACAAATTGGACTGGCAGCGCTGTGGGGGTCCGGGGGTGGCCCCCGGATGAGCACAGTACGCTGCCCGAAGGCACCCCGGCAGTGCTTTCGTGTGACGATCGTAGGCCCGTGTTGACGGCTCGAATGCCAGGACGGTGGTAGTGTGCGCGCCTCTCTCCTTCAGATCGCAGTAGATCCGGACGAAACGGTCGATTCCCGAAGGCGGCGTGCGGCCTCCCTGGTGCGGGAACAGGCGGGCTCCGAACTGGTGATCCTCCCGGAGCTGTGGCCCGTGGGCGCCTTCGCCTACCAGCAGTTCGAGCAGGAGGCGGAGCCGCCCACCGGACCGACCTTCGAAGCCATGGCCGAGGCCGCGAAGGACGCGGAGGTCTGGCTGCACGCCGGTTCCGTCGTGGAGAAGGCCGCCGACGGCACCCTCTACAACACCGCGCTCGTCATCTCCCCCACCGGTGAACTCGCCGCCGTCTACCGCAAGATCCACCGTTTCGGGTTCGACAAGGGCGAGGCCGTGATGATGGGCGCGGGCGAGGAGCTGGTGACCGTCCCGCTCCCGGGTGCCCTCACTATCGGTCTCGCCACCTGTTACGACCTCCGCTTCCCCGAACTGTTCCGCGGCCTCGTCGACGCCGGCGCCCAGGCGCTGGTGATCCCCGCCGGCTGGCCCGCCCGCCGCCGCGAGCACTGGACCCTGCTCGCCCGCGCACGCGCGGTGGAGAACCAGGCCTACGTCCTCGCCTGCGGCACGGCCGGCACCCACGCCGGCGTCGAGCAGGCCGGCCACAGCATCGTCGTCGACCCCTGGGGCGAGGTCCTCGCGGAGGCGGGCCCCGGCGAAGAGGTCGTCACCGTGGACCTCGATCCCGCGAAGGTCACGACGACCCGGGACGACTTCCCCGCCCTCAAGGACCGCCGCCTGGGCCTGCCGGCCCCGTCCGCCCCCAAGCTCTGACCGCACGCGTCGAGGCAGGGCCCGCTCCGGGGCGGGCCCTCCTCAGCGGTCCTCCCGCTCCTTCTCCGCCATCCGGATCACACACACCGCCACCGCGATCAGCAGCGCCGCGTCGGCGTCCTCCCGTACGACGTCCACCCCGTACGTGTCACGCAGCGTCAGCCACCGCCGCGAGACGTGGGCAAGGAGCTCCCCCTCGTACTCGACCGCGAACTCCCGGTCGAGGATCCGCCCGCTGACGTCCAGTTCGGTGCCTTCGGCCAGCGTCACCCGGTAGTGGTTGCGCAGCAGTGACATCCGCTTCCTGCGCACGGTGGCCAGCGTCCCGCCGTCCCGTTCGATCGTCATCGCGTCCCGGACGCTGAACATCCGGCGGCGCAGAGTGATCAGCACCCTCCCGTCCGGGTCCTTGACCTCCAGGGTGTCCCGCAGCCGCATGGCCTTCCCGTCGACCAGGAAGGCGTGCCGCCCGTGCTCGTCATCGATCCAGTAGTCGTCGCCGATCGCGAAGATCCTGTCCCGCACCAGATGTTTCATGGCGGAATGAGTACCCCCGCGGGGGCTGCGGGACGGGGGTACGGCTGCACGTGCACGCGTTCGGGTGCCGTGGGCGGGCCGTGACCGGCCACGGTCCAGGGGCTGTGGCTGGGCGTCAGTCGCCGACCTGATGCTCCACGCGGTGGCGGATGTAGTCGTCCGGATGGCACCGGGCTGCCGCCACCGCGGCGTCCACCAGGTCGTGCAGCTCCGGCGGATAGTCCGACTTCCGGAGCGACAGGCCGGGGAGGATGCAGCGCCGGACGTCCAGGTCCTCGTTGCTCACGAACTCGCGCAGAGCGGCGTCGCGCCACTCGGCCCGGACGGCCGGGGCGTCATCCGGAGCTGCCCGGGCGGCGGCGTCCGGGTCCTGTGCCCGTACGAGGGGCTGACGCAGGGGCAGAGCCGACCAGTACCAGGCCCGCGCGGCGCCTGCCCGCTCCGGGTCCGTGCCCTTCCGCAGGTAGCCCAGCAGCGCGGACTGGACGCGAGTGTGCCCGAACGCGTTCAGAGCGGGCTCGACGAACTGACGGTTGAAGCTCGGATCGGGATCGTGGACGGCCGCCTTGACCAGGGCGTCGAACGACTTCTCGGGAAGCTCGATGCCTCGGCGACAGGCCTCCCGCAATGCCGCCCGTGCGCCGCGCTCCCAGGCCCGCCGATCACCGGGCTCCGGATCGGGAGCGACATCGAGCCCGAGGATCCGGACAACGTCCGCCAGGCACCTGGCGAACGGCTCCCGCCGGTCCTCCGTACGCTCAGGCAGCGCCTTGAACACCTGAATCGCAGGCGCCGTCCGACCAACTGTCGTCTCGTTCCCGTCCTCGGCCAACCGTCGCTCCCCTGTCGTAGGCCTTGCCGGACGCGCGTGATCCGGCGGTCGTGCCCGGATGGCAAGCTTGAAGCATGAACGATGCCGCCCCGGCCCCCACCCCCGCGCCCGCGCCCCGCCGTGCCCGTGTCCGTGCCCCCGAGCTGATCGGCAAGGGTGGATGGCTCAATACGGGCGAGAAGGATCTCACCCTCGCCGACCTGCGAGGACGCATCGTGATCCTCGATTTCTGGACGTTCTGCTGCATCAACTGCCTGCACGTCCTCGACGAGCTGCGCGAGCTCGAGGAGAAGCACCGCGACACCGTCGTGATCATCGGGGTGCACTCGCCGAAGTTCGTGCACGAGGCGGAGCACCAGGCCGTCGTGGACGCCGTCGAGCGCTATCAGGTGCACCACCCCGTCCTCGACGACCCCGAGCTCGCCACCTGGAAGCAGTACGCGGTGCGCGCGTGGCCGACGCTCGTCGTCATCGACCCCGAGGGGTACGTCGTCGCGCAGCACGCCGGCGAGGGGCACGCGCACGCCATCGAGAAGCTGGTCGAGGAGCTCGAGGCGGAGCACGCGGCGAAGGGCACGCTGCGTCGCGGCGACGGCCCCTACGTCGCTCCGGAACCCGTCGCCACCGACCTGCGCTTCCCCGGCAAGGCCCTGCTGCTGCCCAGCGGGAACCTCCTCGTCTCCGACTCCACCCGGCACCAGCTGGTCGAGATGGAGGCGGACGGCGAGACCGTCGTGCGCCGCATCGGCGACGGCGAGTTCAACGAGCCGCAGGGGCTCGCGCTGCTGCCGGACGGGCGGGTCGCCGTCGCCGACACCGTCAACCACGCCATCCGTGCCTACGACCCGGCGACCGGCGCGATCGAGCTGCTCGCCGGGACCGGGAAGCAGTGGTGGCAGGGCTCACCGACCTCCGGGCCGGCGCTCGAGGTGGCCCTCTCCTCCCCGTGGGACGTGGCCTGGTGGGAGGGCCGGCTGTGGATCGCCATGGCCGGGGTGCACCAGCTGTGGACGTACGACCCCGAGCAGGGCACGGTCCAGGTCGCTGCGGGCACCACCAACGAGGGCCTGGTCGACGGGCCCGCCGCGGAGGCCTGGTTCGCCCAGCCCTCCGGGCTCGCGGCCACCGAGGACCGGCTGTGGATCGCCGACTCGGAGACGTCCGCGGTCCGCTGGATCGACCGGGACCTTCACGTCCACACCGCCGTCGGCACCGGACTCTTCGACTTCGGGCACCGCGACGGCGACGCCGGACAGGCGCTGCTCCAGCACCCGCTGGGGGTCACCGCGCTGCCCGACGGATCGGTCGCCGTGAGCGACACCTACAACCACGCGCTGCGCCGCTTCGATCCCGCGACCGGCGAGGTGACCACTCTCGCGACGGATCTGCGCGAGCCCAGCGGGGCGGTGCTGGCCGGCGAGGACATCGTGGTCGTGGAGTCGGCCAGGCACCGGCTGACCCGGCTGCGGCTGCCCGACGAGGCGGTACGAGTGGAATCGGTCGCGCACCGCACGCAGCGTGCGGCGACCGATGTCGCGCCGGGCACGCTCCGGCTGGACGTGGTCTTCGAGGCCCCGGCCGGCCAGAAGCTGGACACCCGTTACGGGCCTTCGACGCGGCTGCTGGTCTCCTCGACCCCGCCCGGGCTGCTGCGCGCGGGCGACGGCGCGGGGACGGACCTGAGCCGTGAGCTGGACATCGATCCGGCCGTCGGGGAGGGCGTGCTGCATGTCTCCGCGATGGCGGCGTCGTGCGACGACGACCCGGCGAACGAGTATCCGGCCTGCCACGTCCACCAGCAGGACTGGGGCGTTCCGGTGCGGGTCACGGCCGAGGGCGCTACGCGGCTGCCGCTCGTGCTGGCGGGGATGGACCGGGCCGAGTAGGAGCGGACGGGCCGCGACCGGGCCAAGCGACCGGCCCGGCAGGAACAGGCTCAGCCGGACGGACTCAGCAGGAACAGGCCGGCGGTGAAGGGGGCGGGGGGCGGTCAGCGCGCCTTGGCCGCCTCTTCGAGGCCCCGCATCAGGTCGTCCTTGTTCATGCACGGCTGGACCTCGATTTTCGCCCCGAGCTCATGGAAGAGCGGCTCGAGGAGGAGGGGCAGCTGGGCGCTGTCCTGCATGTCGAACACGATGATGCAGGAGCGGCAGCCCTGGTGCGGGCCGAAGTAGGCGGCCTCCGGCTCGAGCCTGCCGAGGATGCGGCCCCAGATCTCCTGGATCCGTGCCGGGTCGGTCAGCTCGTTGGTCTGCTTCGTGTCCATGACGGCCCGCAGCATCATCCTCATGGCGGTAGCTCCGATCGTGTCGTGCCGAGTGGGCCCCCCTTGCCGCACTCAGCGTCGACCGCCCCGGAGGTGGCGGCAACATCTTCTACGCCGCTCCGGTGGGACCGGGCGCCGCAGGGAACAGGCCCTTGGCGAGGGCTTCCGTCACCGCCGCGGCAGGCCACGACCCCGGGCGGGGCCGCGGCCGGCTGCCGTGCTCAGCCCTCGAGGAACGCGGCGAGCGCATTCGCGAGCAGGTACGGGTCGTCCGCGCCGCACAGTTCACGGGCGCTGTGCATCGACAGGATGGCGACGCCGATGTCGACGGTGTGGATACCGTGCCGGGCCGCCGTGATGGGGCCGATGGTGGTGCCGCACGGCATCGCGTTGTTCGAGACGAACGTCTGCCACGGCACGCCGGCCTTCTCGCAGGCCGCGGCGAAGTGGGCCCTGCCCTGGCCGTCGGTGGCGTACCGCTGGTTGACGTTGACCTTGAGGATGGGGCCGCCGTTGGCGCGCGGGTGGTGCGTCGGGTCGTGCCGCTCGCCGTAGTTGGGGTGGACGGCGTGGCCGGTGTCGGACGACAGGCAGACCGTTCCCGCGAAGGCGCGCGCCCGGTCCTCGAGGCTGCCGCCGCGGGCGAACACCGAGCGTTCCAGGACCGACCCGAGCAGCGGGCCGTCGGCTCCGGTGTCCGACTGGGAGCCGTTCTCCTCGTGGTCGAAGGCGGCGAGGACGGGGATGAAGGGCAGCTCGGTGGAGGTCGCGACCGCGGCCAGGGCGGCCGTTCCGGCGTGCACGGAGACGAGGTTGTCCATCCGCGGGCCGGCGACCAGTTCGCGGTCGCGTCCCAGATATGCGGGCGGTTCGACGGAGTGGGCCATCAGGTCCCATCCGGTGACCTCGCCCTGGGGGATGCCGGACTCCGCCTCGAGGAAGCGGATCAGATCGCCTTCCTCGACGTCGCCGAGCCCCCAGATCGGCTGCATGTGGCGCTGCCGGTCGAGCTTGAGGCCGTCGGTGTTGACGGAGCGGTCGAGGTGGACCGCGAGCTGCGGTACACGCAGCAGTGGCCGGTCGATGTTGATCAGCCGGTGGGACCCGTCGCGCAGCGTGAGCCGGCCGGCGAGCCCGAGGTCGCGGTCGAGCCAGGTGTTGAGGAGGGTGCCGCCGTAGATCTCGACGGCGACCTGCCGCCAGCCGTACGCGCCGGTGTCGGGCAGGGGCTTGACCCGCAGGTTCGGCGAGTCGGTGTGTGCGCCGACGATGCGGAACGGGGTGTGGGCCGAGGCGCCTTCCGGCACGTACCAGGCGATGAGGGCCCCGCCGCGCAGTACGTACTTGCCGCCGGTGGTCCCCTCCCAGGCGTCCGTCTCGAGGACCTGCCGGAAGCCGGCCTTCTCGAGCCGTTCGGCAGCCGCGGCGACCGCGTGGTACGGCGTGGGTGCTGCCGTGAGGAAGGACATGAGGTCGTCGGTGTGGCCGCGATCGAAGCGGGCAGGTTCGCTGCTCATGGGTTCACCTTAACGAGGGGGTAAGTTGCCCGTTCGTCCATCTGTGACACCTGGTCCACAGGGTGCCGGCGACGGCTGGAAACGGTTGCCGTGACGGTCCGGCGGGGCACGGGCCAGGGTACCGAGGGGACGCGGCAGGGCCGCCGTCCGAGGAGTCGGACGGCGGCCCTGTGACGGTCTGACGGGAGCCTAGAAGGCGGCCTCGTCGAGGTCCATCAGCGAACCGTCGACGGTCTCGGCGAGCGCGCGCTCGACGGAGACGCCCGGGAGGACGTTGGCCGCGAAGAACTTCGCCGCCGCGATCTTGCCCTGGTAGAACGGCACGTCCTTGGCGGAGGCGGTCTCGAGCTTCTCGGCGGCGACGGCCGCGCCGCGCAGCAGCAGGTAGGCGACGACCACGTCGCCGGAGGCCATCAGCAGGCGGGTGGTGTTGAGGCCCACCTTGTAGATGTTCTTGACGTCCTCGCCGGTGGCGATGAGGTCGTTCGTCATGGTGCCGACGATCGCCTCGAGGTCCACGGCGGCCTTGGCCAGCGCGTCGCGGGCGGGGGCCAGCTCCTCGCCGCCGGTGCCGACCGCGAGGAACTTCTTGATCTCCTCGGAGAGGGCGTTCAGCGCCTGGCCCTGGTCGCGGACGATCTTCCGGAAGAAGTAGTCCTGGCCCTGGATGGCGGTGGTGCCCTCGTAGAGGGTGTCGATCTTGGCGTCGCGGATGTACTGCTCGACCGGGTACTCCTGGAGGTAGCCGGAGCCGCCGAAGGTCTGCAGCGACTGGGCCAGCTGCTCGTACGACTTCTCCGAGCCGTAGCCCTTGACGATCGGCAGCAGCAGGTCGTTGAGCGCCACCAGGGCCTTGGCGTCCTCGCCCGCGGTCTCCTTGACGGCGATCTCGTCCTGGATGGAGGCGGTGTACAGCACGAGGGCGCGCATGCCCTCGGCGTACGCCTTCTGCGTCATCAGGGAGCGGCGCAC
Source organism: Streptomyces sp. OZ13 (assembly GCF_052068155.1). Taxonomy (NCBI): domain Bacteria; kingdom Bacillati; phylum Actinomycetota; class Actinomycetes; order Kitasatosporales; family Streptomycetaceae; genus Streptomyces; species Streptomyces sp. OZ13. The sequence goes on from NZ_JBQHCZ010000004.1 coordinate 314,575, forward strand.
GTCGGGGTGGTGCGTGATGGTGACCTTGGGGGCGGTCTTGTCCGCGAAGTTCTTGAGGTCCGGACCCTGGACGCGCTCCTTGGCGTACTCGAGCGCGTTGAGGTAGCCGGTGGACAGGGTGGCGATGGCCTTCGTGCCGACCATCATCCGGGCGAACTCGATGATCATGAACATCTGGCGGATGCCGTCGTGCTTGTCGCCGATCAGCCAGCCCTTGGCGGGGTGCTGGTCGCCGAACGTCATCTCGCAGGTGTTGGAGGCCTTGAGACCCATCTTGTGCTCGACGTTCGTCGCGTAGACGCCGTTGCGCTCGCCCAGCTCGCCGGTCTCCCAGTCGAAGTGGTACTTGGGCACGAGGAAGAGGGAGAGGCCCTTGGTGCCCGGACCGGCACCCTCGGGGCGGGCGAGGACGTAGTGGAGGATGTTCTCCTCCATGTCGTGCTCACCGGAGGTGATGAAGCGCTTCACGCCCTCGATGTGCCAGGAGCCGTCCTCCTGCTGGATCGCCTTGGTGCGGCCGGCGCCGACGTCCGAGCCGGCGTCCGGCTCGGTGAGGACCATGGTGGAGCCCCAGCGCTTCTCGACGGCTATCTCGGCGATCTTCTTCTGTGCCTCGTTGCCCTCCTCGAAGAGGACGCCGGCGAAGGCGGGACCGGAGGAGTACATCCAGACGGCCGGGTTCGAGCCGAGCAGCAGCTCCGCGTAGGACCAGATCAGGGAGCGGGGCGAGGTGGTGCCACCGATCTCCTCGGGCAGGCCCAGACGCCAGTACTCGGAGTCCATGAAGGCCTTGTAGCTCTTCTTGAAGCTCTCGGGGACCGGGGCGGTGTTGGTCGCGGGGTCGAACACCGGCGGGTTGCGGTCGGCGTCCGCGAAGGATTCGGCGAGCTCGTTCTCCGCGAGGCGGGCGATCTCTTCGAGGATCGACTTGGCGGTGTCGACGTCCATCTCCGCGAACGGGCCGGTGCCGTACAGCTTGTCGCGCCCGAGGACCTCGAAGAGGTTGAACTCGATGTCGCGGAGATTCGACTTGTAGTGCCCCATGGCGACGGCTCCGTAAAGATCGGAAGTCTGGATTTCGCATCCACGTACCAGCAAGTAGCTACGATGATGCTACCCGTCGGTAATAAGATGCAACCCCTATCGGGGCAACTGTGACTCGTTACTCTTGCGGGCATGTACGGCTACGACCAGACCCCGGGCGCTCAACAGCAGCAGTACGTGCCTCAGCAGCCCTCCTACGGGGAGCAGCCGCTGTACCCCGAGCCGTCGCCGCCGTCACTGGCCGACGCGGTGCGGGCCTTCACGACGGGGTCGATGGCGGCCGAGGACTTCCAGCAGATCTTCGCGACGTCGAAGGTCTACTGCCCGCGCGGCGACAACCCGGGGTTCCTGGCCCTGCACAACACGCAGCAGCCGGTGATCCCGATGTTCACCTCGCTCAAGGAGTTGCGCCGGTACGCCGGCAAGGAGTCGAAGTACTTCGTGATCACGGGGGCCGAGGTGATCGACCTGCTGCCGACGGGCTACGGCTTCGTGCTGGACATGGAGGGTGACCACCGGATGGTCTTCGACGCGAAGGCCGTCGAGCAGATGGTGGACTTCGCCATGCGGCGGATGTACGGGTAACCGTCGCCGCGCCATGCGGGCGGCCCGCTGCCGGCCTCGCGTCCTTGTTTCCGCGCCCGGGAGGAATTCCTCCCGGGCGTTCTCCGTTTGTGGTGGCAAGAAGTTCATCGTTCAACTAAAGTCGTCGCACAAGGAGGTCCCGCCATGCCTGCAGTGACTGTCGAGAACCCGATCACCCTGCCGCGCGTCGCCGCACCCGCCGAGGCGCTGCCGCGGCCCGTGCTCGCCGTGACCACGGCCCCGAGCGGCTTCGAGGGGGAGGGATTCCCGGTGCGACGCGCGTTCGCCGGGATCAACTACCAGTACCTCGACCCGTTCATCATGATGGACCAGATGGGCGAGGTGGAGTACGCGCCCGGCGAGCCGAAGGGCACGCCCTGGCACCCGCACCGCGGCTTCGAGACGGTCACGTACCTGCTCGACGGAACCTTCGTGCACCAGGACAGCAACGGTGGCGGCGGAACCATCCAGAACGGCGACACGCAGTGGATGACGGCCGGCAGCGGCCTGCTCCACATCGAGGCCCCGCCGGAGGAGCTGGTGGTGTCGGGAGGGCTGTTCCACGGCCTCCAGCTGTGGGTGAACCTGCCCGCGCGCGACAAGATGATGGACCCGCGCTACCAGGACATCCGTGGCGGTCATGTGCGCCTGCTGACCTCCCCCGACGGCGGCGCCCTGCTCCGGGTGATCGCCGGCGAGCTCGGCGGTCACGAGGGCCCGGGCATCACGCACACCCCCATCACCATGGTCCACGCGACTCTGGCGCCGGGTGCGGAGATCACCCTGCCGTGGCGCGAGGACTTCAACGGCCTCGCGTACGTCCTCGCGGGCCGCGGTGCGGTCGGACAGGAACTGCGGCCCGTGCGGAAGGGGCAGACGGCCGTCTTCGGCGAGGGCGGATCGCTGACCGTGCGTGCGGACGAGTCGCAGGACTCGAACACGCCCGACCTGGAGATCGTGCTGCTCGGCGGGCAGCCGATCAGGGAGCCGATGGCGCACTACGGCCCCTTCGTGATGAACACCCAGGACGAGCTGCGGCAGGCCTTCGAGGACTTCCAGCGGGGCCGTCTCGGCACCGTTCCCGCGGTCCACGGCATGTAGTCGCTCCCTGCCGCTCCCTGCCGCTCCCTGCCGCTCTTGCGGGCGGCGGGCACGAGGTCGACGACCCCGCCGTCCGTTTGACGGGGCGTCACCCGTGCGGACCGGGTGGGCGGGACGGGTGCGGGCGGCCGTGGTCGGGTGGGGCTGTGCCCGAGTCGAAGCCGCTGCTGCCGGAGCCCATGAAGCGCCTCGCCGCCTGGTGCGTCGTCGCGCTGCTCGTCACCGGCGTCGCGGCCGTCGGGATCTGGCTCGTCGTCAGGTTCCAGACGGCCGTGACGCCCGTGCTCCTCGCCCTGCTCGGGACCGCGCTGCTGGGACCGCTGTACCGGCGGCTGGTCCGGATGAAGGTGCAGCAGTCGCTGGCCGCGGGACTCACGTGTGTCGCCGTGGTGGCCGTGGTCGGCGGCGCGGTCTACATCGTCGTCAGCGCGCTGATCGAGACCGGCGACCAGATCATCGCCTCGCTGCGGCAGGCCGCCTCCGACCTCTCCCGGCACTTCGGAGCCGCCGGGACCTCGCTCGACGACCTGGCCTCGAATGCCAGGGAACTCCTCGGCAAGTTCGGCGGAACGGCGGCCTCCGGTGTGATCTCCGGCCTGAGCGTGGTCAGCGAGATGATCGCGATCGCCGTCCTGGCGCTGCTGCTGATCTTCTTCTTCCTGCGGGACTCCGACCGGGCCGTCGGAGCGCTGCGCTCCGTCGCGCCGGGCGACGCCGGCGAACTCGTCGAGGCCATCGGGCGCCGCGCCTTCCGCGGTGTGGAGGGCTTCATGCGGGGGACGACGTTCATCGCGCTGATCGACGCCTTGTGCATCACGCTCGGGCTGCTGATCCTGCGGGTGCCCGGCGCTGTCGGACTCGGGGCGCTCGTCTTCGTGGGCGCCTACATCCCCTATCTCGGGGCGTTCATCTCCGGCGCGGTGGCCGTCCTGGTCGCTCTCGCCGACCGGGGGTTCGTCATCGCGCTGTGGGCGCTCGGGGTGGTGCTGGCCGTACAGGTGCTGGAGGGGCATGTGCTCCAGCCGATGATCCAGAGCCGTACGGTCCACATGCATCCCGCGGTCGTACTGCTGGCGATCACGGCGGGCGCCAGCCTCGCGGGCATCCTCGGGATGCTGCTCTCCGTGCCCGTGACCGCCGCGGTGTTCGGCGCCGTGCGCGAACTCCGGACGCGTTACGGCGCCGGGGGCGAGGAGCCCGGCGGGACCGGTCCGTCGCCCGGTGCGGCCGGCGCGCCCGGCTCGTAGAGCTCGAACCAGATCGACTTGCCCTCGCCCCTCGGGTCCACGCCCCAACTGTCCGCCAGCATCTGCATCAGCAGCAGCCCGCGTCCCGAGGAGGCCATCTCGCCGGGCCGGCGGCGGTGGGGCAGCTCGTCGCTGGTGTCGGTGACCTCCACGCGCAGACGCCGTTTCGGGGTGCGGTGTGCCACTTCGGCGACGATGAGCGCGTCGCCGTCGGTGTGGACGAGCACGTTCGTGACCATCTCCGAGACCATCAGGACCGCGGAGTCGACCTGTTCCGTGTCCTCCCAGTCGTGGAGCAGTTCGCGCAGATGGTGCCGGGCCGCCGCGATCCGCTCCGGCTGCGCCTGGGCGACGGCCATCGCGGTACGGCGCGGGGCCCGGCGGGACGGCTGTCCCTCCCGGCACAGCAGCACCAGCGCGATGTCGTCCTCGCGCCGGTCGGCGAGCGGACCGGTCGTGTAGTGGGACGACGGCCCGTGCACGGCCTGCACCAGGTTGTCGGCGAGGTCCTCCAGCGAACTGCCGGAGTGCTCCTCCAGGACGCCGCGCAGTCTGGCCCAGCCGGTGTCGAGGTCGTGCCCGCCGGTCTCGACGAGGCCGTCCGTGCAGATCATCAGCGTCTCGCCCGGCTCCAGGACGAACCGGGTCGTCGGGTAGTCGCTGTCCGGGTCGATGCCCAGCGGCAGCCCGCCCTCCGTGGGGCGCAGCAGCACCGTGCCGTCAGAGGTCCGCACGGCCGGCTCCGGATGCCCGGCCCGGGCGATCTCGACCAGGCCGGTGGGCGGGTCGACCTCCAGATAGAGGCAGGTCGCGAAGCGGGGGCTCGAGCAGTCGCCCTCCGCGTAGGTGTCGGTGATGCCGTTCAGGAAGCGGGAGGCGCGTGAGAGGACGGCGTCCGGCCGGTGGCCCTCGGAGGCGTACGCGCGCAGGGCGATCCGCAGCTGGCCCATCAGCCCGGCGGCCCGTACGTCGTGTCCCTGGACGTCCCCGATGACCAGGGCGGTGCGCCCGGAGGGCAGCGGAATCATGTCGTACCAGTCACCGCCGACCTGCAACCCGCCGCCGGTCGGCACGTACCGTGCGGCCACCGCCATGCCCGGGATCTCCGGGCCGAGCTGGGGCATCATCGAGCGCTGCAGCCCGAGGGAGAGCTCGCGCTCGGTCTCGGCGACCTCGGCGCGTGCCAGTGCCTGGGCGAGCATCCGGGCGACCGTGGTGAGGACGGAGCGCTCGTCGGGCGTGAAGGCGACCGGATGGCGGAAGGCCGCCATCCAGGCGCCCATGGTCCGGCCGGCGACGATCAGGGGCAGGAACGCCCAGGACCGGCGGCCGAAGCGCTGGGCGAGGGGCCAGGTGACGGGGTAGCGACGGCGGTAGTCGCCCGGGGTCGGCAGATAGACGGCCCGCCCCGTCCGAACCACTTCGGCGGCCGGGTAGTCGGTGTCGAGCGGCAGGTCCGTGAACGGCTGCTCGTCCTCCGCGCTGTGCCCGTGGTGGCCGGTGATCGTCAGATGGTCGCCGGCCACACCGAAGACCGCCAGGCCGTCCGGTGAGAAGCCGGGCATGGACAGGGAGGATGCGACCCGCAGCACCTCGGCCGTGGACCGGGCCTCCGCGAGGGCGCGGCCCGCGTCCAGCAGGAACGCCTCACGGTGGCGCCGCCAGTCACCGGTGACGGGTGTCTTGGCGGCCGTCGTGCCCGGGTGGGGCTCCGCCACCTCCTGGAGGGTGCCGACCAGCAGGTAGCCCTCGCCCTCCGCGCGCGCCTTGGTGCGGCTGCGGACGGTGCGCAGCACCCGTCCGGTCCCGTCCACGACCCGGAGCCTCGCCTCGGCGAGGGTGCCCTCGGCGACCGCCATGGAGATGACGCCGTTGATCTCGCCCCAGTCGATGGGGTGGAAGCGGGCGCGTACGGCGGACGCGGGGACATCACCTGCCCCGGCTGCGAGCTCGATCAGCCTGGCGGCCTCGGCATCGAGGGTGACCGTGCCGGACGCGGTGTCCCATCGCCACACGCCGGTCGCGATCGCGGCGAGAACATCCTCCGTGCCCATTGGTTCACTTTATTCCGATCATCACGGTTATGACGTGCGGGGAGGGTGTCGCGTCTATGTCAATGGGCGGCAGTGAGGCCGGGCGGTAACCTTGCAACGGTTGTGCCCACCCCGAATCGCTAAGACTGGATGAACGACGATGCATCGGTACAGGTCCCACACCTGCGGCGAGCTCCGCGCCTCTGACGTCGGAGCCGACGTCCGGCTGAGCGGCTGGCTGCACAATCGCCGAGACCTGGGTGGCATCCTCTTCATCGATCTGCGCGACCACTACGGCATCACGCAGCTCGTCGCCCGGCCCGGCACGAAGGCCGCGGAGGTGCTCGACAAGCTCACCAAGGAGACGGTGATCCGCGTCGACGGCAAGGTCGTCTCCCGCGGCGCCGAGAACGTCAACCCGGACCTCCCCACCGGTGAGGTCGAGGTCGAGGCCGCCGAGGTCGAGGTCCTCGGCGCCGCCAAGCAGCTTCCGTTCACCGTCAACACCGACGACGGTGTGAACGAGGAGCGCCGGCTGGAGTACCGCTTCCTCGACCTGCGCCGTGAGCGCATGCACCGCAACATCATGCTGCGCACCGCCGTCATCTCCGCCATCCGGCACAAGATGACCGCGCTCGGCTTCAACGAGATGGCCACCCCGATCCTCGCCGCGACGTCCCCCGAGGGCGCCCGCGACTTCGTGGTGCCGTCCCGCCTCAACCCGGGCAAGTTCTACGCGCTGCCGCAGGCCCCGCAGCAGTTCAAGCAGCTGCTGATGATCTCCGGCTTCGACCGCTACTTCCAGATCGCGCCGTGCTTCCGCGACGAGGACGCCCGCGCCGACCGCTCGCCCGGCGAGTTCTACCAGCTCGACGTCGAGATGAGCTTCGTCGAGCAGGAGGACGTCTTCCAGCCGATCGAGAAGCTGATGACGGAGCTCTTCGAGGAGTTCGGCGGCGGCCGCCACGTCACCTCTCCCTTCCCGCGCATCCCGTTCCGCGAGGCGATGCTGAAGTACGGCTCCGACAAGCCGGACCTGCGCGCCAAGCTGGAGCTCGTCGACATCTCCGACGTCTTCGCGGGCTCGGAGTTCAAGGCCTTCGCCGGCAAGCACGTCCGCGCCCTGGCCGTGCCGGACACCGCCGACCAGCCCCGCAAGTTCTTCGACGGCCTCGGCGACTACGCCGTCGAGCAGGGCGCCAAGGGCCTCGCCTGGGTGCGTGTCGGCAACGACGGAGCCCTGAGCGGCCCCATCGCCAAGTTCCTCACCGAGGAGAACGTCAAGGTCCTCACGGAGCGCTTGGCCCTCGCCGCCGGCCACGCGGTCTTCTTCGGCGCCGGCGACTTCGACGAGGTCTCGAAGATCATGGGCGCCGTCCGGGTCGAGGCCGCCAAGCGCGCCGGCCACTTCGAGGAGAACGTCTTCCGCTTCTGCTGGATCGTCGACTTCCCGATGTACGAGCGGGACGAGGACACCGGCAAGATCGACTTCTCGCACAACCCGTTCTCGATGCCGCAGGGCGGCCTCGAGGCCCTGGAGACCAAGGACCCGCTGGACATCCTCGGCTGGCAGTACGACATCGTCTGCAACGGCGTCGAGCTGTCCTCCGGCGCGATCCGGAACCACGAGCCCGAGATCATGTTCAAGGCGTTCGAGATCGCGGGCTACTCCCGTGAGACCGTCGAGCACGAGTTCGCCGGCATGCTCCGCGCCTTCGAGTACGGCGCCCCGCCGCACGGCGGCATCGCCCCCGGTATCGACCGCATCGTGATGCTGCTGGCCGACGAGCCCAACATCCGCGAGACGATCGCGTTCCCGCTCAACGGCAACGCGCAGGACCTGCTGATGGGCGCGCCCACCGAGCTCGACGAGGCCCGTCTGCGCGAGCTGAACATCCAGCTGCGCAAGCCGGTCGCCAAGTCCGGCGAGTAGCACCGCACGAGCACCGCACGGAGAAGGGCCCCGGAACCATCGAGTTCCGGGGCCCTTCTTCGTGTCCGGAGGCAACCCGACCGGGACGCCACCGCGTTCAACTGGTGTGGAACACCGAACGGGACGGCGAGGAACGGATGCGCGGTGGGCGGGGCGAGCGCGACTTCGAGGAGTTCGTCGCCGCGCGCGGCCCCAGGCTGTTGCGGATGGCGTGGCTGCTGACCGGCGACGCCCACCTCGCGGAGGACCTGCTCCAGACCGTGCTGGCACGGGTCTGGCCGAAGTGGCACCGGATCGCGAGGGACCGGCCGGAGGCGTACGTCCGCAAGGCCCTCGTCCACACCCACGCCTCCTGGTGGCGCAGACGCTGGCGGGGCGAGGTCCCGCACGGCGTGCTGCCGGACCGGGCGGGGGACACGGACGCGTACGAGGGCGTCGACCTGGAGCAGTCGCTGGCCGCGGCCGTACGGCTGCTGCCCGTGCGGCAACGGGCCGTCGTGGTGCTGCGCTACTTCGAGGACCTGAGCGTCGAGGACACGGCGGCGACCCTCGGCTGCGCACCCGGCACCGTCAAGAGCCAGGCGGCCAAGGCGCTGCGCACCCTGCGGGACGCGCTGCCCGCCGCTGTGGAAGGCGGTGAGCGCTGTGGCCGGCCTTGATGACACAGGAGGCCAGAAGCCTGCCGGCAGTGGTGCCGAGGGGGCGGACGAGTCCGAACTGCGTGTCCTGCTCGAGCGGGCGGTGCCCCGGCTGCCCGCCCCCACGGAGCGGATGCAGCGGGTACGGGAGCGTGTCGCCCGCCGCCGGCGCTCGCGCCGCGCCGCCGGAGGGGCAGCGTGCGCGGTGTCCGCCCTCATCGTCGCGGGGACGCTGCTGCCCGGTGCCGGCCAGGGCGGCGGGTCCGCGCTGCCCGCCGCGTCCGCTCCGTTCCCGCCTTCCTCGTCCGCCCCGCACCTGGTGAAGCTCCGCTTCGACGGGCCGGCCGGTCTGGTCCTGCCCCTGCCGTCCTCCTGGGACGTTCTTGAGGTGGAGGCGGACCCCCGGCAGAAGGCGACCACCCGTGGATACGCCGCCACACAGCCGCTCTCCACGTACGACCGGCCCTGTTCCAGGGACCCGTGGGGCTGTCCGCCGGTGAAGACGCTGAAGGGGGGAGGCGCGCTGCTCGTCGTGACCGCGGAGCACCCCGGACCGTTGGGCAAGAAGGCGCTGGAGCCACCCGTTCTGCATGAATCCGGCACCGTCTCCCCCGGCTGTCGCGCGATCGGCGGCGTACAGGAGCTCAGCGGGCTCATCGGCGGCCCGGGCGCCGGGGACCCGCTCGCCACCGCGCACCTGTGCCTGGCCGAGGACGCCGGCGGGGCCCTGAGTGAAGCACGCCACATGATCGCCGGGGCCCGTTTCGTACCGACGGGGGCGGACACCGGACCCACGCCACCTGCCCCGGGCAGCACGCCCGGGCAGGACGGCGACCATGCGCAACCCGAGGACTGAGAGGCCCGTACATGCTCGCCAACCGAACCCTCGTCGTGCTCGCCTGCGCCGGCGTGCTCCTGACCGGCTGCACGGCGGCCGGTCAGGACACCGCGGTCGAGGACCGGTCCAGGACCGCGGGCGCCGCGTCCGGCGGGGAGGACCACGGAGGGAACAGCGGCCGAGCGGGACGTTCCGCGCCGGAACCCCAGGCCGTCAGGCCCGCGGAGATCCCCGCCCTCGGGCCGAGGACCCGCGCGGCGGTCCCGGAGGACGCCCTTCAGGCCGTCGTCGTCACCGGGAAGGATGCGGATTCCAACCGGGCAACGGCGGTGCTGTACGAGCGGGAGCCGGGGCAGGGCTGGCAGCCCGCGTCCGGTCCGTGGCACGGGCACAACGCGCTCAAGGGCTGGACGGACGACCACCGCCAGGGCGACCTGCGCTCACCGGTCGGCGTCTTCGGGCTCACCGACGCCGGTGGCAGACTCCCCGACCCGGGCACGGAGCTCCCGTACGACCGTGGGCCCGCCTTCAGGATCAGCGGGCGTGGATTCGAGGGGGAGCCGCTCGCCGGTTCCTTCGACTACGTCGTGGCCGTCAACTACAACCGCAGGCCCGGCACCACACCCCTGGACTGGACCCGTCCGCTCGGCGCCGGGAAGGGCGGCGGCATCTGGATCCACGTCGACCACGGGGGGCCGACGCAGGGCTGTGTGTCGCTGCCGCGCGGCCGGATGAAGGAGCTGCTGCGGTGGCTGGACCCGGCCAAGCGGCCGGTGGTGGTGATGGGTGACGCGGCGGCGCTGGCGCGCTGAGAGCGACGGCGAGGGCCCGGAACCGCCGAGCGGTTCCGGGCCCTCGCCGTGTCGCACATCAGTGCATGTCAGGCCTTCTTCGGCTCCTCCAGGCGCGGGAACAGGACCGCGCCCTTCGTCACCGTCGCTCCGGCGGGCAGCTTGCCCCACTCGCCGGCCTCCTGGACCTTCTGGTCCGCGAGGGCGCCCAGCGGGGCCTCGGCGCCGAGGGAGTCCCACAGCTTCTGGGACGTCTCCGGCATGACCGGGTTGAGCAGGACCGCGACCGCGCGCAGGGACTCCGCCGCCGTGTACAGGATCGTCGCGAGACGCGCCCGGCCCTCGGGGGAGTCGTCCTTCGCGACCTTCCACGGCTCCTGCTCCGTGATGTAGCCGTTGACCTGCTTCACGAACTCGAAGACGCTCAGGATGCCGCTCTGGAAGTCCAGCTCCTCGCCGATCTTCCGGTCGGCCTCCGCGACCGCCTTCGCCAGACCGTCCTGGACGGCCTTCTCCGCCTCGCCCGAGGCCGTGGCCGCGGGCAGTGCACCGTCGAAGTACTTGCCGACCATCGCCGCCACGCGGGAGGCGAGGTTGCCGTAGTCGTTGGCGAGCTCGGAGGTGTACCGGGCGGTGAAGTCCTCCCAGGAGAACGAACCGTCCTGGCCGAACGCGATGGCGCGCAGGAAGTACCAGCGGTACGCGTCCACACCGAAGTGGGACGTCAGGTCCTGCGGCTTGATGCCGGTCAGGTTGGACTTCGACATCTTCTCGCCGCCGACCATCAGCCAGCCGTTGGCAGCGACCTTGCCGGGCACCGGCAGGCCCTGCGCCATCAGCATCGCGGGCCAGATGATCGCGTGGAAACGCAGGATGTCCTTGCCCACCAGGTGGACGTTCGCCGGGAAGGTCTCGTCGAACTTCGCCTGGTTCGAGCCGTAGCCGACAGCGGTGGCGTAGTTGAGGAGCGCGTCGATCCACACGTAGATGACGTGCTTCTCGTCCCACGGGACCGGAACGCCCCAGTCGAACGTCGAGCGCGAGATGGACAGGTCCTGAAGGCCCTGCTTGACGAAGTTCACGACCTCGTTGCGGGCCGACTCGGGCTGGATGAAGTCCGGGTTCGCCGCGTAGAAGTCGAGCAGCTTCGGGCCGTACTCGCTGAGCTTGAAGAAGTAGTTCTCCTCCTTGAGGATCTCCACCGGCTTCTTGTGGATCGGGCACAGCTTGGTGCCGTCCTCGGCCTCGATGAGGTCGCCGGGGAGCTTGTACTCCTCACAGCCCACGCAGTACGGGCCTTCGTACCCGCCCTTGTAGATCTCGCCCTTGTCGTACAGGTCCTGCACGAACTCCTGCACACGGTCCGTGTGCCGCTTCTCCGTGGTGCGGATGAAGTCGTCGTTCGCGATGTTCAGGTGCTCCCAGAGGGGCTTCCAGGCCTCCTCGACGAGCTTGTCGCACCACTCCTGGGGCGTGACGCCGTTCGCCTCCGCGGTGCGCATGATCTTCTGACCGTGCTCGTCCGTGCCGGTGAGGTACCACACCTTCTCGCCACGCTGACGGTGCCAGCGTGTGAGCACGTCGCCTGCGACGGTCGTATAGGCGTGGCCCAGGTGAGGAGCGTCGTTGACGTAGTAAATGGGGGTCGAGACGTAATACGCCTTCGCCCCCTGCTTCTCGGATCCAGTGGCCGCCATGGTCGAAATCCTATCGGGCCCGAGAAGATCGACTCACACGCGTGCCGAGGGCACGGGTGACCTCCGGCGCCCCCGTACGTCCGGGCGGACGCTGTCCGCGTCCGCCCGGACGTCACCGGGGGTCACCGCCGGGTCGTGCTCACGGCCGCCAGACCTCGAGGATGCCCTTGAACAGCTCCGCGTGCGGGAGCTCGAGGGGCGCCGGGCCGGCATGGAAGAAGGCGGCGTTGTCCACCTGGAGCTTGCGCAGGTAGTCGAACGCCTTGGCGTCGTGCTCACCGAACGCCACGAACTGCCAGAACACCGGCTTGCCGGCGGTCGCCGCGAGCGCGGCGGTGGCGGCGGTCTTCGACTCGGGGGCGCCGTCGGTCTGGAAGATCACGAACGCGGGGGCGTCGGTGTTCTTCTTCGCGTGCAGGGCGAGGACCTCCTCGACGGCGAGGTGGTAGTTCGTCCGGCCCATACGGCCGAGCCCGGCGTGCAGCTCGTCCACACGGCCCTCGTGGGAGTCGAGGGTGAGCTCGCCGGTGCCGTCGATCTCGGTCGAGAAGAACACGACGTCGACGGTCGCGTCGGCGTCGAGGTGCGCGGAGAGCGCGAGCGCCTGCTCGCCGAGGCGCTGGGCGCTGCCGTCCTTGAAGAACGGGCGCATGGATCCGGACCGGTCGAGGACGAGGTACACGCGGGCACGCGCCCCGGTGAGCTCCGCCTTCTTGAGGGCGGCGCCGGCGGCCTTGTACGCGTCCACCAGCTGCGGTGCCCGCGCCTTGACCCGCGCGAGCCCGATCGCGGCGCGCCCGGCGGGCCCGTCTGCGACGGTGGGCTCGGTCTCCGCGGCCTCGGTCTCGTCGGCCTCTGGGGCCTCGGTGACGGGGGCGGCTGCGGCCTCGGGCTCCTCGGCCTCGGCCGCGACCGGGGTTTCGGCGGCGGGCTCGTCGGACGCGACGGGCTCGTCGGCGGCGGGCTCGCTGGGGGCGACCGGCTCGGCGACGACGGGCTCCTCGGCCGCGACGGCCTCGGGCTCCTCCGCGGCCGCCTCGGGCTCGGCCACGACCGGGTCAGCGGCGGCGACGGGCTCGGCGGCGGGCTCCTCGGCCGCGACGGCCTCGGACGCTTTGGCCTCGGCGACAGCGTCCCGGGCGGCTTCGTCCGTGTCCGTGTCCGCAGTCGGCGAGTCGACCTCGACGGCCTTGTCCTCGACGACCTCGGCGGCGGTGTCCTCCGCGACCTCGTCCACGGCGGCCTTCTCAGCCGCGACCTCGACATCGGTGGTCCCGGCCACGACGGCCTCGACCTCGGCCTCGGGAGCCTCCTCCGTCGTCGGATCGGTCACCGGGGTCTCGGCCTCAGCGGCCTTGTCCTCGGCCGTCTCGGCCACGACCGCCTTGTCCGCGGCGGACTCGGCCTCGGGAGCCTCCTCCGTCGTCGGATCGGTCACCGGGGTCTCGGCCTCAGCGGCCTTGTCCTCGGCCGTCTCGGCCACGACCGCCTTGTCCGCGGCGGACTCGGCCTCGGGAGCCTCCTCCGTCGTCGGCTCGGTCACCGGGGCATCGGCCTCGGCGGCCACGTCCTCGGCGGCGGGCTTCGGCCCGGCCGCGTCGGTGGAGACGCTCGGCTCCGGCGATGTGGCCTGGGCCGGGACCGACGTGGGGCGGGGGCGCGGCACCGGGTTGTCGAACGCGGCGGAGACCAGGTCTGCCGCCCGGTCGGTGGGGGGCTGGGACGGGACCGTCGCGGTGGACGTGTCCTTGGCCGGTTCCGTGCGCTCGCTCTGGGCCGGAACGGAGGGTGCCGCCGACTCGTTACGCTCATCGCGGTCGCGTCCGAACACCTTGCGCAGCATGCTCCGAATACCCATGGGCGAGGCCTTTCACATGAGTTGGGTGCGGTGACTGTCCGCTCCTGCCCGGGGCAACAAGGCCAGGGCGGACACGTAAGGTTAGCGGCCGCCCGGCGCGGCTCCGGGGAGGGCACCCGCCGGACCGTTCCACACACCTCGACCGGGCCCCGGCCGTGCCCCATTCATCCGTCGTTCATCTCGCGTCCGCCGCCGTGCAGATGTGCGCCTCTAACGTCATGGCCGGAATCATTCCGACACCATGTCGGCGCAGGTGCGCCGAAGGAGGACGAAGTGCGCAAACTGCTGCCGCTGTTGACCACCACTCCGCACGCGGGCGGACGTTCCGCCCTCACTTGCCGTTACCGCTGTGGCGACGCCTGCTTCCACGAGGTCCCGAACACCAGCGACAACGAGTACGTCGGTGACGTCATAGCGAGCGCCCTGTCGCGCCGTTCGATGATGCGCGCCGCCGCGGTGGTGACCGTCGCCGCCGCGGCCGGCGGCTCGGTCGTCGTCCAGTCGGCCACTCCCGCGGAGGCCTCCGGCCGCAAGACGGGTGCCGGCAAGGTGGACGGCGCCCGGGGTCTGCGCTTCGCGCCCGTCGCCCCCAACAAGGACGACAAGGTCACCGTCCCCGAGGGCTACGCGCAGAGTGTGGTCATCCGCTGGGGCGAGCCGATCCTCCGCGGCGCCCCCGCCTTCGACCCCGACCGGCAGTCGGCGAAGGCGCAGGCCGGCCAGTTCGGCTACAACAACGACTTCCTCAGCCTGCTCCCGCTCCGGGGCGAGCGCGGCCGCCAGGTACTCGTGGCGAACCACGAGTACACGGACGAGGTCCTGATGTTCAAGGGGTACGACCCCGAGAACCCGACCCGCGAGCAGGTCGAGATCGCCTGGGCCGCGCACGGTCTGTCGGTCGTCGTGGTCCAGGAGGAGCACCGCTCCGGCAAGCTCACCCCGGTGAACCGCCACCCGCTCAACCGCCGTCTCACCGCGACGAGCGAGTTCGAGGTCACCGGCCCGGCCGCCGGCAGCGCGCTGCTGCGCACCTCCGCCGACCCGTCGGGCACCAAGGTGCTGGGCACGCTCAACAACTGCGCCGGCGGCACCACCCCGTGGGGCACCACCCTCCACGGCGAGGAGAACTTCAACCAGTACTTCGCGAACGGTTCGAGCGCGACGGACAAGCGCTACGGCCTCGGCTCCGGCGCCACGGAGCGCAAGTGGGAGCGTTTCGACAAGCGCTTCGACCTCAAGCAGGAGCCCAACGAGGTCCACCGCCACGGCTGGGTCGTCGAACTCGACCCGTTCGACCCTGACTTCACGCCCGCCAAGCGCACCGCGCTGGGCCGGTTCAAGCACGAGGCGGCGCAGCCCCGGCTCACCGCCGACGGCCGGCCCGTCGTCTACATGGGCGACGACGAGCGCTTCGACTACTTCTACAAGTTCGTCTCCTCCAAGCGGATGAAGAAGGGCGGCGGCCGCGCCGCGCGCGAGCACAACCGCACGCTCCTCGACGAGGGCACCCTTTACGTCGCCAAGCTGACCGGCGACAGTCCGGTCGCCGAGATCGACGGCACCGGCAAGCTCCCGAACGACGGCGAGTTCGACGGTTCCGGCGTGTGGATCCCGCTCGCGACGGGCGACGTGTCGCACGTGCCCGGCATGACCGCCGAGGAGGTGTACGTCTTCACCCGTCTCGCCGGTGACAAGGTCGGCGCGACGAAGATGGACCGCCCCGAGGACGTCGAGCCGAGCCCCCGCTCCGGCCGGGTGTACGTGGCGCTCACCAACAACAAGGACCGCGGCGCCGCCGGCAAGGCGGGCGCGGACGAGGCCAACCCGCGCAACGGCAACAAGCACGGCCAGGTCCTCGAGCTGGCCGAGCACTGGGACGACCCGGCGTCGGACGGCTTCGCCTGGCGTCTCTTCCTGGTCGCCGGCGACCCGAACGACCCGGCGACCTACTTCGCCGGTTTCCCGAAGGACAGGGTCAGCCCCATCTCCTGCCCGGACAACGTGGCGTTCGACGCGCACGGGAACCTGTGGCTCTCCACGGACGGCAACGCGCTCGGCACCCACGACGGTCTCTTCGGCGTGGCGACGCAGGGCGAGCGCCGTGGTGAACTGAAGCAGTTCCTGACCGTGCCGATCGGTGCGGAGACCTGCGGCCCGGTCATCCAGGACCGTCGTGTCCTGGTGGCGGTGCAGCACCCGGGCGAGGTCGACGGCGCGTCCGTCGAGAAGCCCGCGAGCGCCTGGCCCGACGGACCGGGCAAGCTGGTCCGCCCGTCGGTCGTCGCCGTCTACCGCAAGGACGGCGGGGACATCGGCGTCTGACCCGGCGGCGCGTTCACGAGGTGGCGCCCGTCTGTGCGCGCCACCTCGTGAACTGTTCGGCGGCGTCTCCCGTGTACGCCCACGGGAGATACGCCGCCCTGCCGCCGAGCAGCTGGAACAGTC
Organism: Streptomyces sp. OZ13; assembly: GCF_052068155.1. Classification (NCBI taxonomy): domain Bacteria; kingdom Bacillati; phylum Actinomycetota; class Actinomycetes; order Kitasatosporales; family Streptomycetaceae; genus Streptomyces; species Streptomyces sp. OZ13. The sequence goes on from NZ_JBQHCZ010000004.1 coordinate 330,785, forward strand.
CGCCCGCCTCCTGCCGCAGTCCCGCGAGGCACGCGGCGTGCGTGAGGTAGTTGAGCTCCCCGATCTCCTCGGGCGCGACGGGTCCGTCCGTACGCCACAGGACCCACCGCTCCCAGGTGCGGCGGATCTCCCTGATCGCCAGCTCGTGCTTCCAGTGCTGGTCGAATCCGCGCACGACCCGGCCCTGCGCGGCGTCGGCGACGTACCGGTACTCCTCCGCGCGGGCGATCTGCACCAGCACCGGCAGCGGTGAGCCGGGCGGTGACGCGCCGGCCGCGTCGCGGGCGAAGTCGTACATCCGGCCGTGCGTCCCGTGCCAGCGGGCCGAGTGGTAGCGCAGCAGCTGCACATGGCCCTCGACGTTGTACGGGTCGCGCCGGCGCAGCTCGTCCCACCAGCCGCGCAGTTCACGGCGGGGGACCCCGTCCTCGTAGAGCCGGGCCACCGTCAGCAGCGACACCCACGGCATCGGGTCGGCGGGGTGGGCGTCGGCGGCGGTGAGGCAGGCCCGTACCGCGGCGTCGAGCCGTGTGGGGTCGGCCCCGCCGCGGCCGGTGGCGATCACCCGCTGGAACGCGCGGACGACATCCGTGGCGGCGCCGAGGACCGCGGCGTCGGGGCGGTCCGGTTCAGCGGCCCGCCATATCTCGGCCGCGGAGGAGCCGGCAGCGGCATGGGCGAGCAGCCGTATCCGGTGGGTGCGCAGCGGCCAGTCGTCGCCGGTGGCGTGCAGCAGGTCGCGGACGCCCTGCCAGCGGCCGATGACGATGTCGTGCAGAGCGTCGGTGAGGGGCCGGTCCCCGAAGGCGGGATCGAAGTCGGGTACGAAGCGGCGGCGTACGGCCATCTGCGTCACTCCCCTCGGCGGTGCGTTTCGTGCGACGGGCCCTCAGCGGTCCGGGTGGTGTTCAGAAGTCCGTGGCCAGCGCCTTGTCGGCGTAGTCACCGCGATGGGGGCCGCGGTCACTGCTGCCGTCCCCGGCGACGGCACGGGCCGCGTCCAGCCGGGCCGGCCGGTAGTACGCGCTGCCCCGCCGCCAGTAGAGGACCATCGGGACGAGTCCCGAGGCGAGACCGCCGAGACCGATCGCGATCGAGGCGCCGCTCAGCTCACCGAGCGACTCGAAGAAGATCCACAGCATGAACAGCGCGCCCAGCAGCGGCCAGACGCCGCCCAGCACGAACTCGCGCACGGACACCAGCAGCATCCTGCGGTACGCGACGACGGCGGCGATCCCGGCGAGCCCGTAGTAGAAGGCGATCTGGAGGCCTATCGCGGCGACCGCCGCGGCGACCACGTCGGCGACGGAGCCGAGTGCCGTGGAGGCCACGAACATGGCGAGGGCGACCACGCCGACGACCGTCACGGCCGCCCACGGTGTGTTCCAGCGGCGGTGGACCAGGCCCAGTGCCGCAGGCATCGTCCGGTCGCGGCCCATCGCGAACAGCGAGCGGGTGACCTGGATCAGGGTGGTCTCCAAGGTGGCGACGGTCGACAGCAACACCGCCAGGACCAGCAGTTTTCCGCCGACACCGGGCCAGACGGCGGCCCCGAGCACGGCCGGCACGTTCGCTCCGGCCGCCTGGATCTCGCCGGGCGTCAGGACGACGTTGACGGCGATCGCGAACGCCTCGAACAGCAGGAAGACGATCCCGACACCGACGAGCGCGGCCAGCCCGGCGGTGCGGCGGCTGTTCCGGGTCTCCTCGCTGAGGTTGCTGGTGACGTCCCAGCCCCAGTAGTAGAACGTGGCGATCAGCGCCCCGGAGGCGAAGCCGGCCGGCCCGTCGAAGTGCGAGAAGCCGAACCAGGACCAGTCGAAGGCGGTCGCGGCGCCCTCGTGCAGCACGGCGGCCCCCACGAAGAAGAGCAGGATCGCCAGCTCGGTGCCGGTCAGGATCAGCTGGGCGCGTACCGTCAGCCGCGCCCCGCCCAGCACGACGAGCAGCATCGCCACGAACCACGCCGCCCCCACGGCCGTGGCGAGGAACCGGTCGTCGGCGAGATCCGGGTCCAAGAGGGCCAGGGTCATCGCGCCCGCGGGCAGCGACCCCGCCACCATGAAGATCGTCGTCGAGACGACCAGCGCCCACCCGGAGAGGAATCCCAGGAACGGGTGGAGGGTTCGCCCGACCCAGGAGTAACCGGCGCCCGCGTTGACGTCGATACGGCCGAGCCTGCCGAAGGCGAGGACGATGCCGAGCATGGGGATCGCGCAGTACAGCAGCGCCGCGGGACCGGCGAGTCCGACCGTGGCGACGAGCACCGCCGTGGTGGCCGCGATCGAATAGGCGGGGGCACTGCCCGCCACGGCCATGACGATGGTGTCGAACGTCCCGAGGACATTGGGCCGGAGCCCTCTGCCGGAGCTGCTGCGCATGAAAGTCTCCGAAAGCCCTTGTGCCGCGCGGTAGGTGCCGGCGCATCAGAAAGGGGTCGCCCGTACGGAGGGAAGGCTCCGTTCCGGGGGATCGTGCGCATCGTAGTCGGATGTGTGCGTACGGGTGAGGGGGCGGGGTCCGCTCCCCTCGGCACGGGGTGGGGCGGGCCGGGTCCGGTCCCCTCCGTACGGGTCCGTGCCGCGGAGCGCCGCGGGTCGTAGAGTCGGGACATGGCTGCAGAGGGAGCGTCCACGTCAGGCGAGGGGACCGTACGCGTCGACGTGTGGATCTGGTCCGTACGGCTCACCAAGACCCGCTCGCAGGCGTCCGCCGCCTGCCGCGCCGGCCATGTGCGTGTCAACGGCGAGCGCGTCAAGCCCGCCCAGGCGCTGCGCGTCGGGGACCAGGTACGGCTGTTCCACGCCGGGCGCGAGCGTCTTGTGGTCGTCTCGAAGATCCTGCGGAAGCGGGTGGGCGCGCCGGTCGCGGCGGAGGCGTACGTGGACAACAGCCCGCCGCCCCCGCCCAAGGAGTTCGCCGCCCCGGCGGCGGTACGTGACCGCGGTGCCGGCCGTCCGACCAAGCGCGACCGGCGTGAGCTGGAGCGGCTCCACGGCGCCCGGCACAAGGGCTGACCGGTCCGGCGGGGAGCACGCGGCGGGTCACGACCTCGGCGCGGGTGACGCGATCGCCCGCGCCGCCCGCACCTCCTGGCGCAGCGGCGCCAGCACACCCTCCTCGTCGCCCGGCAGATCCGCCCGCACCTCGACCAGCACCTCGCTCGACCGCAGCCCGTCCGCCAGCTCGCGCAGCTGCCGCTCGATGTCAGTGACCTCGGTGGCGTCGGGCGGTTCGGCGCCGTGGTCGACGCGGACCCGCGCCGCTGTCGTCGCGTCCACGATCCGCTCGGCGGCGACGACCAGCGGCCACCAGGCGGCGGCCCGCGCGCCGGTCGGCGGCGGTTCCGTCAGGGCCCGCTGGAACTCGGAACGCACGGAGGACAGGTCGCGGTAGATCCGCCGCCGGGCGTGCGCGCGCTCCGTGTGGTCCGTGCCGCCGAACGCGGACGCCACATAGTGCGCCGTGTCCTCCACGCACTGCGCGAGCCGGTCCCCGATCCGGGTGTGCCAGCTCTCCGGCCACATCAGATAGCCGGCCACCAGCACGATGGCGCACCCGATGAGGCTGTCCACGAGACGCGGCAGCACCAGATGGAAGCCCTCGTGGTTGAGGATGTCCGACAGCATCAGGATCACCGGGGTGATCGCCGCGGTCTGGAAGGCGTAGCCCTTGACGGAGAACGCCGGGATCAGCGCCGCGAGAACCATCATCACGGGCACGTCCCACCAGCCGCGTTCCACCGCCGCCAGCACGGCGGCCGCGACGAGGAGACCGGCGGCCGTGCCGAGCGCACGCAGCACGGCGCGGGAGAACACCGAGCCGAAGTCCGGTTTCAGGACGAACGTGACGGTGAGGGCCACCCAGTAGGAGCGTGTGACCGGGATCAGCGACACCAGTGTCTGCGCCAGCCCGATGCAGAGCGCGAGCCGCAGCCCGTAGCGCCAAGAGGACTCCGACAGCAGTACGTTGCGGGCCGCCTGCCGCGCCCTGACGCCGAGCGCCGCCGGCCGGCCCAGCCGGTCGTCCACGCCCGCGGGGTCCGGGTCGGTCCGGTGGACGACTGCCGACGCGTGGCGCAGGGCGCTGTTCACGGCACGGTCGGCCGGGCCTTCGGGCTCGGGCAGCACGAACTCGGGCGCGGTGGTGCGCTCCTGCTCCACCGAGTCGGCCAACTCGCGTACTGCCGCCGCGATCTCGGGCCGCCGGGAGGCACGCCCGTAAAGATGCGCCGCGGCCGCCGCCTCGACGAGCGGGACGATCACATTGAGCTGGGCGAGCAGCCGGACCAGCCCTCCCCGCCGGCCGTGGTCGCGGGCACGCCGGGCCAGGACGAGGTCGTACGAGGTGTTGAGCGACTGGGTGACGTCCTGACGGCGGGCGTCGTAGTCGGTGGTGCCCGCGGCGGCCAGCAGCGCGGCGACGCTGCGATAGGTCGCGGCGACCGCCGCCTGCTCCGGGACCCGGGCACGCACCGGCCAGGCCAGCAGGGTCAGTACGAGGACGAACAGCCCGCCGAGCGTCAGCAGCAGCGGCGCTTTCCACCACGGCCCCGGCATCGGCAGTCCCGCCCCCACCACCGCGTTGAGCAGGAGCAGCAGCCCGGACACGGAGGCCACCGCGCCGATGGAGGAGATCATGCCGGAGACGAGCGCGACGAGGGTCAGCGCACCGACCGCGACCCAGCCCTCCCCGTGAACCAGGATGCCGAGGGTCACGCCGACCGCTCCGAAGAACTGCGGGACGGCGATGTTCAGCAGACGCATCCGGTAGGCGTCGGCGGTGTCGCCGATGACACCGGCCAGTGCGCCCATCGACACCAGCGCGCCGTATTCGGGGCGGCCGGTCGCCAGACCGACGGCCAGTGGCGCGGCGAGGGCGACGGCGGCACGGCCGACAGCGGCCTTGGGGACGGGCACGGACGCGGGCCGCAGACCGTGCATCAGCCAGGCCGGCGGCGTCAGGCGCCCCGTGCGGCCGCCGTTGCCGTCCTCGCGTCGTCCCATGGCTTCAAGAGACCCCGAACGGGCCGCCGGGCGCAAGCTCCACCGCGGCCCGCCCTGCCGAGACCGTGCTCAGCTGCGGTAGTTCTCCACCTCTTCGGCGGGCCGTTCCCGCACCGTGCCGGGGTCCTCACCGAACTCGGCCTTCGCGCGACGCCGGCGCAGCAGGTCCCAGCACTGGTCGAGACGGATCTCCAGCTGCCGCAGCCGGGCCTGTTCGTCGGGACCGAGGCCGCGCTGGTCGGTGGAACGGTCGCGCAGCGCCCGCTCCTCGGCGACGAGGTTGCCGATGTCGTCGATGATCTGCTCGTCGACCTGCTCGTTCTTCTGCTCGTGGTCCATGGCGTCCGCTCCGTGGTCCGTAGTGCGGGGTGCCCGGTGTGCCGTCCTCGGCGGTGAGCCGGTCACACGGTCACGGCGCGAGGCGCCCGCCCGGTGCCTCCTGACCGGGGCCCCCGTCGTCCCGCACCACGTACCCACTTTCGCTCCCACCGGCGGTCAGCGCACGTCGTGCAGTTCGAGTTCTACGAGGAGCGAGCGGTGGTCGGTGTCCGGGAGGTCTAGGAAGCGGGCCCGGCGCACCGAGAAGTCGTCGCTGACCAGCACATGGTCGATCTGCGTGCCCAGCGGGCGGCGCAGCGCGGCCGGCCAGGAGGGCGTGCGGGCGGCGCCGGCGAGGGTGGCGCCGTCGCTCAGCCCGCCCGCCCGGAGGATGCGGCGGAACGCGGCGTGGTCCTGGCCCGCGTTGAAATCGCCCGCCACCACGGTCGGCGAGCCCTTCGCGCGGGCCGCGTGGTCCCGCAGCAGCCCCAGTTCCCGGCGCCAGTCGTCCACGGCTTCAGGGACCGGCGGCAGGGGATGCGCGAGCTGGAGGCCGACCTCGCGCCCGGCGACGTCGACGACGGCCCCCGGCATGGCGAGCGTGGTGTCGACACCGGGGGCGGGCCGCAGCGGATGCCTGCTGAGGATCGCGGAACCGGCGGCGGAGAAGTCCGCCACGACATGGCGGTACGGGTAGTCGGCACGCGGCACGTCCGCCTCCAGGGCATCGGCGCACGCGTGGTCGCATTCCTGGACGAAGACGATGTCCGGCCGCTCGCGGCGCAGCGTGGCCACCAGCGCCCCTGTGGCCTGCCCGAACTCGATGTTCGAGGTCAGCACGTCGAGGCGGGCGACGACGGGACCGGGCGGCTTCTCGGTCAGCCCGGTGTCGTAGGGCCTGACGAACCACCCCGTGACCGCGAGCACCGCGACCGCCCAGCCCGCGAGGAAACGGCTGCGCGCCGGCAGGGCGAGGAGCAGGGCGGCGCCGGCGGGCAGCAGCAGCCACGGCAGGAACGCGAGCAGTTGCGGGACGGGCGTGACACCGTCCGTGTCCGCGGCGCGGCACGCGGCGACGGCGGTGGGGGCGAGGAGCAGCAGCGCGGCGAGCCATCCCGCGGTGCGCCGTGCGCCGGAGCCGGCCGTGCCGTACGGGGTCCCTGCCCCGTCCGCCTCCGCGCTCTGCCGGGTCGCGCTGTCCAAACCGGCCTCCGAGCCTCTGCGTACGGGAACGTGTGGCCCCTGGGACATGAGACGCCCGTTTCCGCGGGTTCGTTGCGGACGACCCCCGGCAACGGAGCGCCGGTCCCGGTCCGGTCCTCCCAGGACTTGCCCGCGGCCGCCCACGGGTGTGCCCTGAAGAGGCGCGGGGGAAGAGGGAAGGAGCGTTCCGTCATGGCCGCACACGCAGCGATGCCGCACCGCCGGCGCCGGACTTCAGAACGACAGCACCACAGTCCCACCGCCTGGGCGGTGCCCGTCACCGTGGGACTCGTCCTCGGTATCTGGGCAGCGTTCATCAAGCGGGCCCAGAACGACGGCGTGGCGACCGGGGGCCAGTGGGTCCTCGGAGTGATCACCGCGGTCGTCATCGCCGCGCTGTTGTTCGCGCTGATGCGCGTCCAGCACGCGCTGCCCCGTGAACTGCGGGCCCTGGCCTACGGGGCCCTGACCGCGGCGACGGTCGGATTCCTGACCAGTCTCGCCGGAGGGAGCGTCCTGCGGGCCGCCGGGATCGGTGTGGCGGTCGGGGCGGGTGTGGCCGCCGTGACCTTCTACTTCTATTACACGCGGGAGTGAGACAGGCTGGTCACAGGCAAACCTCGATCGGCGGGCCGTCAACGACGGCCCGCCGACGCGATGCCGCCGGGGGCCGGCGCCCTGCCGCGACCGTCCCGGGCGGCGGCGGTCGGGGGCATCGCGCTGACTCGGGACCACCGGGCCGGCCGCGAATTTTCCGCCCGACCGATGACTTCCCGCACTCCACGGCGTCTCTACTGCACGGGCACCAAGGGACCGAAGGACTTGACGATGACTGATCTGGCAATCGAGACCACCGGACTGGTGAAGGTCTTCGGCGACAACCGCGCCGTGGACGGCGTCGACCTCCGGGTGCCGGCCGGCACGGTCTACGGAGTTCTCGGACCGAACGGCGCCGGCAAGACGACCACGGTCCGGATGCTCGCCACCCTGCTGCGACCGGACGGCGGCGAAGCCCGCGTCTTCGGCAAGGACGTGCAGAAGGACGCCGACGCGGTCCGCAGCCGGGTGAGCCTCACCGGCCAGTACGCCTCCGTCGACGAGGACCTGACGGGCACGGAGAACCTGGTGCTGCTCGCGCGGCTGCTCGGCCACGCCAAGCCGGCGGCCAGGGACCGGGCGGCCCAGCTGCTGGAGGCGTTCGGTCTGCGTGAGGCGGCCGGCAAGCAGGTGAAGAACTACTCGGGAGGCATGCGGCGCCGCATCGACATCGCCGCGTCCATCCTCAACACCCCGGACCTGCTCTTCCTCGACGAGCCCACCACCGGCCTCGACCCGCGCAGCCGCAACCAGGTCTGGGACATCGTGCGGGCCGTCGTCTCCCAGGGGACGACGGTGCTGCTGACGACGCAGTACCTCGACGAGGCCGACCATCTCGCGTCACGGATCGCCGTGATCGACCACGGCAAGGTCATCGCCGAGGGCACGAAGGGCGAGCTGAAGGCCTCCGTCGGGTCGGGGGCCGTGCACCTGCGGCTGCGCGACGCCGACCAGCGGCCGAAGGCCGAGCGGGTGCTGGCGGAGGCGCTGGGCGCGGAGGTGCTGCTCGACGCCGACCCGGTCGCCCTCACCGCCCGGGTCAACGGCCGGGCCACCGAACGCGGAGCGGCGGAGCAGGCGGCGCACGCGCTGGCCGAGCTCGCCCGCTCGGGCATCACCGTGGACAACTTCGCGCTGGGACAGCCCAGCCTGGACGAGGTCTTCCTCGCCCTGACCGACAAGAAGGGGGAGGCCGCATGAGCACCGCCACCACCACCAAGGACCCCGGCGAGCTGGAATTCGAAGCACCGAAGGCGGAGGACCTCGCCTCGCTGCTGGTGGCCGCGGAGCGGCCCCCGAGGCCCAGTGCGTGGTCGGCGTCGCTGACGTTCGGCTGGCGCGCCATGCTCAAGATCAAGCATGTGCCGGAGCAGCTGTTCGACGTGACGGCGTTCCCGATCATGATGGTGCTGATGTACACGTACCTCTTCGGGGGCGCGATCGCCGGCTCCGTTGACGCGTACATCCAGTTCCTGCTGCCCGGCATCCTGACCATGAGCGTCGTGATGATCACGATGTACACGGGTGTCGCCGTCAACAACGACATCTCCAAGGGCGTCTTCGACCGGTTCCGCACGCTGCCGATCTGGCGGCCCGCGCCGATGGTCGGCTATCTGCTCGGCGACGTGGTCCGCTATCTGATCGCCTCGGTCGTGATGCTGGCCGTCGGGCTGATCATCGGGTACCGCCCCGACGGCGGACCGGTCGGCATCGTGCTCGGTATCGCGGTGCTGATGGTCTTCTCGTTCGCGTTCTCGTGGATCTGGACGATGTTCGGCCTGCTGCTGCGCACCGAGAAGTCGGTGATGGGCGTCAGCATGATGGTCATCTTCCCGATGACGTTCCTGAGCAACGTGTTCGTCGACCCGCGGACGATGCCCGGCTGGCTCCAGGCCTTCGTAAACAACAGTCCCGTGACCCATGTCTCCACCGCGGTACGGGAGCTGATGGCGGGCAACTGGCCGGCGGCGGACATCGCCTGGTTGCTCGGCTGGTCGGCCGTGCTCGTGGTCGTCTTCGGCACGGTCACGATGCGCCTCTACAACCGCAAGTGACCCCGCCCGCCGCGACGGCGACGCCCCCGGCCCGTGAAGAGGCCGGGGGCGTCGCCGTCAAGAAGGTGCGTCAGTCGCGCTCGCCGCGTACGACGACGACCGGGCAGGGTGCGTGCTGGGTGAGGTGCAGGCCGACGGAGCCGAGCAGCGTCGCCTTGAAGCCGCTGTAGCCCCGGTCGCCGACGACCAGCAGCGAGGCGCCCGCGGACCTGTCCATCAGGGCCTGCGCCGCACTGCCGATCAGGACGGTACGGGTCACGGACGCGGCGGCCTCGGCGCCGAGTGTCTGCTCGAGGGTGTCGTCGAGCACCTTGGCCGCCAGCGCCTGCGGGTCGAACTCGGCCGGGATGGCGGCGACCATCGAGGCCCAGCCGGCGGCGGGGTACTCCCAGCTGATGACGGCCTCCAGGGAGTCCCCTGTCATCCCGGCCTGCCGTACGGCCCATCGCAGGGCCCTGATCGACGGCTCCGAGCCGTCGACGCCCACGACGATCCTGCCCGCCGCGCCGGTCGTGTCCGTCATGTCCGCCACCTCCATAGCCGCCTGGCCCTTGGCCTGTCCGGCCGTAGCCGGTGCAAGCCTATGTAAATCTACGCAAACAGGTCGGCTGTTGCCGTGGCGTGGTCCGGTGCGCCGGTGGTTCGCGAGGCCATCAGAGTGGCGAGCTCGCGGCCCGCGCGGGCGATCCGGTCGGGCAGGGTGTCGGTCATCGGATCGCCCGAACCGCCCCAGTCCTCGGACGCCGCGTACACGGCGGTCGGCACGACGAGCGCCCGCAGGTAGGCGAACAGCGGCCGCAGCGCGTGCTCCAGCACCAGCGAGTGCCGTGCGGTCCCGCCGGTCGCCGCGATCAGCACCGGCTTCCCGGTGAGCGCGTCGGGCTCGATCAGGTCGAAGAACGACTTGAACAGTCCGCTGTACGAGGCGGTGAACACGGGCGTCACGGCTATCAGCCCGTCGGCGCCGGTCACCGCGTCGATCGCGTCGGCGAGCGGCTCCGCCGGGAAGCCCGCCACCAGGTTGTTCGCGATGGGCACGGCGAGGTCGCGCAGCTCGACGACCGTCACCCGCACCTCGCGCCCGCCCGCGAGCTCCCGGCGCACGGACTCGGTGATCCGGTCGGCCAGCAGCCGGCTGGAGGACGGGACCCCCAGCCCGGCCGATACGACGACGAGGTTCACGGGCCCTGAGGTCTGCGTCATGACGTCTCCTTCGTGTTCCGGCCGAGGACGGCGGGGTGCTGCGGGGCGGTCTCCGGGACTCCGGCCGGCCGCAGCTTGGCGAACTCCTCGCGCAGCACCGGCACGACCTCCTCGCCGAGGATGTCGAGCTGCTCTAGGACGGTCTTCAGCGGCAGCCCCGCGTGGTCCATCAGGAACAGCTGGCGCTGGTAGTCGCCGACCGCGTCGCGGAAGCCGAGCGTGCGCTCGATGACCTGCTGCGGGGAGCCGACGGTCAGCGGTGTCTGCTCGGTGAAGTCCTCCAGGGACGGCCCGTGGCCGTAGACGGGCGCGTTGTCGAAGTACGGGCGGAACTCGCGCACCGCGTCCTGCGAGTTCCTGCGCATGAACACCTGGCCGCCCAGCCCGACGATGGCCTGCTCGGGGGTGCCGTGGCCGTGGTGCGCGAACCGCTGCCGGTACAGCCCGACCATCTTCTTGGTGTGGGACATGGGCCAGAAGATGTTGTTGTGGAAGAAGCCGTCGCCGTAGTACGCGGCCTGTTCGGCGATCTCGGGGGAGCGGATCGAGCCGTGCCAGACGAACGGCGGGACGCCGTCGAGCGGGCGCGGGGTCGCGGTGAAGCCCTGGAGGGGCGTACGGAACTTGCCCTCCCAGTCGACGACGTCCTCCCTCCACAGCCTGTGGAGGAGCGCGTAGTTCTCCATGGCCAGGGGGATGCCCTGGCGGATGTCCTTGCCGAACCACGGATAGACCGGGCCGGTGTTGCCGCGGCCCATCATCAGGTCGACGCGGCCGTCCGCGATGTGCTGGAGGTACGCGTAGTCCTCGGCGATCTTCACCGGGTCGTTGGTGGTGATCAGCGTGGTCGACGTGGAGAGCGTGATCCGCTCGGTCAGGGCGGCGACGTGCCCGAGCAGGGTGGTCGGTGAGGAGGGGACGAACGGCGGGTTGTGGTGCTCGCCGGTCGCGAAGACGTCGAGACCGACCTCTTCCGCCTTGCGGGCGATGGCGACCGTCGCCTTGATCCGCTCGTGCTCGCTCGGCGTACGGCCGGTGGTCGGGTCCGGCGTGACGTCGCCGACCGTGAAGATGCCGAACTGCATGACGTGTTCACCTCTCGGGCTTGGTTGAACGTTGAACTAACTGTACCGCTCAACCGTGACACCCCGGCGGCTATTCCGGCCGCGCCGGACCACCGCCGTCCCCGCCGGCCCGCGGGCCTCAGCTCGGGCCGACGGCCCCCGGGAACAGCTGGCGGAAGGCGTCCGCCGACTCGGAGCCCGACCGGCCGAACGGTGCGTCGAAGTCCCAGACGAGGAAGAGGAGGAACGCGATCAGCGCGCTGAAGAGACCCGCGAGCAGCAGCTCCCGGAACGTACGGCCGATCTGCATCGTGAAGATCAGTCCGATCGTGACGGCGGCCCCGCTGATCAGGCCGAACCATACGATGCCCGGCAGCGTCTCCTCGGCACCCGACGCACGGGCGTTGCGCGCGTCCTCCGCGGCCGCGACCTGGTCGAGCATCGGCTGGTAGGCCTGGGCCTCCAGCTCGTTCTTCGGCTCGCGTTCCGCCACGTCGGAGCGCACGGCCGCCAGCAACTCCGTCCCGCGCGGCGACAGCTCCTTGTGGTCGATCATCCGGGGCCACTCGGTCTCGACCACCTCCGCGACGTAGACGTCGATGTCATCCCGGAGCCGGTCGCGGAAGTCGGCCGGATACACCTGGGCGCGCTGGGTGACCTCGTGCAGCGCCTGTGCCTCCGTGCGGACGGCGTCCTGCGCCGCGCCGCGAGCCTCCCAGACGCCGGCGATGGCGAGACCGAGCACGATCGCGTACACGACGCCGACCATCATCACCATGTACTCGAGCACATCAGGTGTCTCCGGTGCCTCCCGCTCCTCGATGCCGGTCTCCGCCGCGGCGTCGCGCGTGCGCTGGCTGAGGAGGGTGACGACGAGGACGACGGCGCAGGCGGCGGCCATCACGATGGCCAGGACCAGCCATTCGGACATGGGGGTCTCCGGTGGTGAGGTGAGGTCTGGCAGGTGCGGGGCGAGGATCAGGCCCGGCCGCGCCGGTTGGCGGCGGACTGCGAGCGGGGGCGCAGCAGGGCCGCGGCGAGCACGGCCGGAGTGGTGGTGACCAGCATCAGGATCGTGAGGGGCGTCCCGTCGGCGGGCTCCACTCCCCCGGACGCGGGCCGGTACGTGCGGATGGCCACGGCCTCCGCGCGGGCCGGCGGCGCGGGAGCCGCGGCGGGCGGGGCGGGGGCCGGCGGTTCGGGAGGCGCCGGTGGGGCCGGCGCTGCGGGCGCCTCGGTCCGCACCACGGGCGGGGCCGGCGGTTCGGCGGACGGCGACGGTGTCGGTGCCGGGGGAGGCGAGGGCGTCGGCGCAGGTGCGGGCGGCGGTGAAGGGGCGGGCGTTTGCGGGGGCTCGGGCGACGGTGGCGCCGGCGGAGAGGGCGGGGGCGTCGGCGCGGGCGGCGTCGGCGTGGGCCCGGGCGGGCAGTCCCCGCCGATGGTCACCGACACCCCGACGCCGATCAGCCCCGGTAACGCCACCGACACCGAGAGGGTCGGATCCTGTGTGCTGTGCTCCGGCGCCGGCTCGTGATCGGATGCGGTCGCCGATACGTCGGCATGCCCGGATCCGTCGGCGTTCCCGGACGTGGCGGCAACGATTCCCACCCCGTGTGTTCCGAGAATCGCCGCGACCCCCAGTGCGCTCACGTGCTGCCATCCCGCCACGACGCCACGGTAGAGGTCCCGGAAGGGGTCGTATGAGCAAAATCACCCCTTTGGATGATTAGTGAGTTCATTCGACCGCGCGGGCGCCCTGTGGCGCGAGTCATTTTGCACTTTGTTGCAAAAGGACCCTGGGGCGGCTAAACATTCAGTCGACACCCCGCGCGAGGAGGACCGATGAGCACGAGCACCAGCACCACCACGGCCGGGCCGACGCCGTACCCGCATCTGCTGAGCCCGCTCGACCTCGGGTTCACCACCCTGCCCAACCGGGTCCTGATGGGATCCATGCACGTCGGCCTCGAAGAGGCGGAGCGCGGCTTCGAGCGCATGGCCGCCTTCTACGCGGAGCGTGCCCGCGGCGGTGTCGGCCTCATCGTCACCGGTGGTATATCGCCCAACGACCGCGGCCGCCCGTACGAGGGCGGGGCCAGGATGACCACCGACGAAGAGGCCGCGCAGCACCGCATCGTCACCGACGCCGTGCACGCAGAGGGCGGCCGGATCGCCATGCAGATCCTCCACTTCGGCCGGTACGCCTACCACCAGGACCTGGTCGCGCCCAGCGCCATCCAGGCGCCCATCAGCCCGTTCGTCCCGCACGCCCTGACCGACGCCGAGGTCGAGGAGACCATCGAGGACTTCGTCAGGGCGGCCACCCTCGCCAAGTCGGCGGGCTACGACGGCGTCGAGATCATGGGCTCCGAGGGCTACTTCATCAACGAGTTCATCGCGAGCGCCACCAACCACCGCACCGACCGCTGGGGCGGCAGCTACGAGAACCGCATCCGGCTGCCCCTGGAGATCGTCCGCCGGACGCGTGAAGCGGTCGGCACCGACTTCATCCTGATCTACCGGCTCTCCATGCTCGACCTGGTGCCCGGCGGCTCCTCGCTCGAAGAGGTCGTGACGCTCGCCAAGGAGATCGAGGCGGCGGGCGCCACGATCATCAACACCGGCATCGGCTGGCACGAGGCCCGCATCCCCACCATCGCGACGTCCGTGCCGCGCGGCGCGTACAGCTGGGTGACCAAGAAGCTGATGGGCGCAGTCTCGGTGCCGCTGGTGACGAGCAACCGGATCAACACCCCCGAGGTCGCCGAGGAGTTGCTCGCCGACGGGCGCGCCGACATGGTGTCCCTGGCCCGCCCCTTCCTCGCGGACCCCGAGTTCGTCGCCAAGGCGCGGGCCGGGCGCGCCGACGCGATCAACACCTGCATCGGCTGCAACCAGGCCTGTCTGGACCACACCTTCAATCTCAAGATCACCTCCTGTCTGGTGAACCCGCGCGCCTGCCACGAGACCGAACTGGTCCTCGCGCCCACCCGGCTGAAGAAGCGCATCGCCGTCGTCGGCGCCGGTCCCGCCGGTCTGGCCTGCGCCGTCTCCGCCGCCGAGCGCGGCCACGAGGTGACCCTCTTCGACGCCGCGGACGAGATCGGCGGCCAGCTGAACATCGCCAAGCGGGTCCCGGGCAAGGAGGAGTTCAACGAGACCCTCCGCTATTTCCGCACCCGGCTCGCGGAGCGCGGCGTCCGCCTGCGTCTCGGCACCCGCGTCGGCGCCGGCGACCTCCCGGCCGCCGACTTCGACGAGGTCGTCGTCGCCACCGGCGTCACACCGCGCACCCCCGAGATCGACGGCGTCGACCACCCGAGCGTCGTCAGCTACCTCGACGTGCTGCGTGACGGTGCCCCGGTCGGTGAGCGCGTCGCCGTCATCGGCGCCGGCGGGATCGGCTTCGACGTCGCGGAGTTCCTCACCGACGGCGGCGAGGGCGCGAGCCAGGACCCGGAGACGTACTTCCGCCAGTGGGGCGTCGACACCGGTTACGCGGCCCGTGGCGGGCTGACGAAGCCCGTGCGCCCGGCCCCGCCGCGGGCCGTGCACCTCCTCCAGCGCAAGACCAGCAAGGTCGGTGCCGGTCTCGGGAAGACGACGGGCTGGATCCACCGCACGGAGCTCAAGCACCGCGGCGTGACGATGACGGCGGGCGCCACCTACGAGCGGATCGACGACGAGGGCCTGCACCTGACCGTCGACGGCACCTCGTCCGTGCTGCCCGTCGACACGGTCGTGCTCTGCACCGGCCAGGAGCCGCAGCGCGGACTGTACGACGAGCTCGCCGCGGCCGGCCGGACCGTGCACCTCATCGGAGGGGC
Organism: Streptomyces sp. OZ13; assembly: GCF_052068155.1. Taxonomy (NCBI): domain Bacteria; kingdom Bacillati; phylum Actinomycetota; class Actinomycetes; order Kitasatosporales; family Streptomycetaceae; genus Streptomyces; species Streptomyces sp. OZ13. The sequence goes on from NZ_JBQHCZ010000004.1 coordinate 346,057, forward strand.
GGACGTGGCAGCCGAGTTGGACGCGAAGCGCGCCATCGACCAGGGCACCCGGCTGGCCGCCACCCTCTGACCGCGCGACCCCGGCCGGGAGGCGACCCGCTCGGGTCCCTTCCGGCCGCCCGGCCCGCGCTCACGAGCCGGTCACAGGCGTGGCATACCATGCGCACGACATTCATAAGACTTTCGTAAGAGGATGTACGCGTCATGGCAGTCCGCTCCCTGTCCCGGTCCCTGCGCGGTATGTCCGCCGCCGTCGCTCTGCTCGCCGTAGGCGCGGTGGGGTGCTCGGAAGTCGTCGACGGCGCCAAGGACGGCGCGAAGAAGGTGGCCCGGCAGCGGTCCGTGTTCTCGCTCAACCCGGGGGACTGCTACAACCCGAACGGCAAGGCCACCGAGGGTGAAGCGGTCGCCATCGAGGTCGTGCCCTGCGCCGAGCCGCACCAGGCGGAGGTCGTCGGCGAGTTCACGCTCGACGAAGGCAAGACCTTCCCCGGCAACGACGCGATCTGGGCGATCGCCGACGAGCGCTGCCCGGCGGAGGCCCAGAAGTTCTCGCCGGACACCTGGGCGCTGCCCAAGGGTGTGGAGATCTTCTACTACACGCCGACCAGCGAGAGCTGGGCCACCGGCGACCGCTCCGTGAGCTGCAGCTACACACAGGAGACGGGCAAGCTCACCGGCTCGCTGAAGGCCGGCCCCGAGGCGTCGAAGCCGGAGCAGACCGCGTACCTCAAGGGCGCCAACGCCGTCTACGAGGCGCTGTGGACGACCCAGCCCGAAGCGGAGACCGTCGAGGACGACCTCGCCGGCTACAAGGCCCAGGCCAAGGCTGTCGCCGCCGCCCTCGACACGCACATCGCGGGCATGAAGGACATCAAGGGCGTGGAGACCGGCAAGCTGCGCGCGCAGCTGGAGAAGACCGCCGGGCACTGGAAGAAGGCCGCGAACGCCGCCGACGCCGACGCGTTCTACGTCTCCTACGACCCGGCCTTCACCGGCCTCGACCCGAACGGGACGGTCGCCGCGCGCAAGGAGCTCGGCCTGGCCACCACCGTCCCGGCCGACGACGCGGAGGTCTGGGCGGGCTGACGCCCGCCGCAGCGGGGCCCGCGTCCGCCGGACGCCGGTCCCGCGCAGGCCGGGCGTGTGACGGGCGGCGGTGGGGCGAGTCCTACGATGCGGCCATGTCCCTGCCGCACGCCATCCTCACCGCCCTGCTGGAGAAGCCCTCGTCCGGCCTGGAGCTGACCCGCCGGTTCGACCGGTCGATCGGCTACTTCTGGTCGGCGACCCACCAGCAGATCTACCGGGAGCTGGGCAAGCTCGAGCAGGCCGGACACATCCGGGAGCTGCCCACCGAGCAGCCGGCCCGCGGGCAGAAGAAGGAGTACGAGGTCCTGCCCGCCGGCCTGGAGGAACTGACGGCCTGGGTGACCCGCCCCGAGGACCCCCGGCAGATCCGTGACCCACTGCTGCTGCGGCTGCGCGCGGCCGCGGTGGTGGGCGGCGCGGACATGGAGGCGGAGCTCGTACGCCACCTGGAGCTCCACCGGGCCCAGTTGGACGACTACCTGGCGTTCGAGCAGCGCGACTTCCCGCCCGAGCGCCGGGTGACCAGGCAGGACCGGCTGCGCCATGTGGTGCTGCGGGGCGGCATCGAACTCGAGACGTTCTGGACGAAGTGGCTGACGGACACCCTCGCCGAACTCAGGGGTCCCGAGGACGGACCCTCCCGGCATGCGGCACCTGACGGTCCGTGAGATCGTCGCCGCGTGACGGACACCTTGATGGCCGCGTTCTGCGTGGCTGCTCTCGCCCTGTTGCTCAGATCCGCCGTCGGCCTCGCCCGCGCCGACGGCGCCGACCCGTCCGCGGAGGCACGCCACGTGACGACGGCGCTGTACGGCTGCGGGATCGCCGTACTGACGCTGGGCCTGTTCATCACGCTGACCTGACGTCCCGCCGCCTGCGTGGGGTCCCGCCGTACTCGTGGGCCGGTTCTCGTTGCACGCGCCAGGTCAGTCCGGGTCGGTGCCCGAGCGGGTGGTCCCGCCGGCCTCCTGCGCGCGGTCTGTGAGCCGGGCGTGGAGCCAGCGGGAGAGGGCGGTGGCCGCGGCGGTGAGGAAGACGAAGGTGTAGAGGATCTGGAGGACCGTCACCAGGCGGGCGCTCTGACCGCGCGGGTGGATGTCGCCGTAGCCGACCGTCGCGAGGGTGACGACGGTGAAGTACAGGGCGTCCATGCGGGTGTTCAGGCCGGTGAACTCGCCCGGCTCCTTGGCGAGGGTGTGGTACGCGCCGGAGAAGACGAGCACGGACAGGCACATCAGCAGCGGGATGGCGACGCCCGGGCGGGTGCCGAGCCGCTCGGTGAGCACGTCCCTGACCTGGAAGAGAAGCAGCAGGGCGATCGACACCAGTGCCAGGGTGAAGAGGGTCCAGCCGACGGCGGGGCGCTCGGGGCCGAGCTCCTCCAGGGGGAGGAGGAAGTACGCCACGGTCATGAGGACGCCGCCGCAGAGGGCGGCCAGCCTGAGCCGTCCCCGCCCCGGGCGGCGTGCCGTGCGGTCGTCCGCCATCCGTGTGCCTCCCCGCTCGCCCGCCTGCCGTCGTCGCCCACGATGCTCGCTCGCTTGCCGTCGTCGCCCACGATCGGCCGGTCCTTCGGCCCGCCGCCATCCGGGCACGGCCGAACGGCGCACGCGGCCCGAAGCCCAAAGGGGTGGCCCGCCCCGTCCGTGCGGCCGGGGTCAGGGGTCCCCCGGAGTACGGCTCACGGTCCGGCCCAGCGTGCCGGCGGCCCGCGCGAACTGTGCCGCGTCCAGGACCGCGGCCCCGCCGGGATCGTTGTTGAAGTACACGTACACGTCGTCCTCGTCGGACCAGGCGTCGGTGATGCGGACGGCCCAGGACTTCAGCGCTGCGCGACCGTAGCGCGGCGGCGGCTGGGCGAGGCCGGCGTGGAGGCGTACGTAGCCCCATGACGCCGTCCGCCACAGCGGTGTCACGGGGCGGGATCCGCGGTCCGCCCAGCACAGGGCGGCGCCGTGCCGTTCCAGCACCGTACGCAGCCGGGGCTCCGCCGCCCACCACGAGGCGTGCCGGAGTTCTACGGCCACGCGGACGGTGCGGGGGAAGCACTTCAGGCAGGCGTCCAGCGCGTCGGTGTCCGCCTGGAAGTTCGGTGGCAGTTGCAGCAGCACCGGACCCATCCGGTCGCCGAGGCCTGCTGTCCGGTCCAGCAGCCGGTGCACCGGCTCCGCGGGCTCCCGTAGCCGCTTCAGGTGGGTCAGGAAGCGGCTCGCCTTGACCGCCATGACGAACCCGTCCGGTGTCCGCTCGCGCCACGACGTGAAGATCTCGGTGGTGGGGAGCCGGTAGAAGGCATTGTTGTTCTCCACGGTGGCGAATCGCGCGGCGTACTCCTCGAGCCACAGCCGCTGCGGGAGGCCGGGCGGATAAAGGATGCCGCGCCAGTCCTTGTACTGCCATCCGGAGGTTCCGACCAACATGGGCATGGGCTGATGCCTGCCCGTGCCGCGGGCCGGCCTATCGCCGCCACGGGGGTGCCGCGGGGGCGCGGACGGGGGCCGCGTTCGTGGCGAAGGCAGGTCCGTCGGACTGTCGGCCGCTCTTTCCGCTCGTGTGACAGGGGCCGGAGAGGCCCGGGAGAAAGGCACGAGGAAAGGCTCGTTCAGACTCTGTTGTTACCTGTGGGAACACTTTCCAGGCGGTTGGCCCTGCTCCACTATGGGGTCCTGTTTCCGGCCAGTAACACGGGAGCCCCTCCGGTCACGGACGGGCGGATGTGCCGCGTCGTAACTGAACGAGGAGTCAAGAGGGTGTCGAAGCCGAAGCTCCAGAAGGCCGTTCCGGAGACGGCGGCCGACAACACCGGCTGCACCGCTCTGCCCGACGGGGAACTCACCGAACGCATCCGCGCCGGCGCCCCGTCCGCGTATCCCGCCGTCCAGGAGCTCAGGCGCCGCCACATGCCGGCCCTCCGCGGCTACGCCATGCTCTGCGGTCGCAACACCCTCGCCGGCAACCAGCTGGCGGTGCAGGCATTCGACCTCGCCACCCAGGAGGCATGCCGGGGGATCGGCCCAGAAGGATGCTGGGGCAGGCATCTGCTGACGGTGCTTCAGCGGATCGGGCTCACCTGGGCGGCGGGCAGCCGTCGCGCCCGGCTCGAGCCCGGCTTCGCCGCGTGGCTCGACGACAACACCGACGTCGCGCCGCCGTATCCGCCGGACTCCCCACGACCCCGGCTCCGGGCGACGTCCCCCATGCTGACCGGCTTCCAGCGGCTGCCCGAGCAGACCAGGGGCATCCTCTGGTACGCGGTGGTCGACGACGAGCCGGACGCCACGGTCGCCACGTTCGTCGGAGTGAGCCCGGCCATGGTCCCCGAGCTGCGGGCCAAGGCACTGGACGCGCTGCGGCGCGCCTACATCCAGGCGTATCTGGAGGACAGCGGCAGCAGGAAGTGCCAGGGCTTCCGCCGCATCATCGAGGCGGCGTCGCAGCCGGGGGACGGGCGGCGCAGCAACGACCTGGCCCTTCATCTCGCCGAGTGCCCCGGCTGCGCCCGGCTGACCGGGGAGCTGAGCCGGCTGGCGGCCGGCCCGCGGGCCGTGCTCGCCGAGGGCCTGCTCCGGTGGGGCGGCGCGGCCTATGCGGCCGGTGGCCCCGTACGGGCCCGGCACGCCGCCGGGCCCGCCACGATCGAACGGTGGGAGACCGGAAGGGCCGGGCTGCCCGTTCCGCACGCCGCCGCGGGCCGTCGGAGACGGGGCGGCGGGACGGCCGGCCATGGTGTGCGGCGGCCGTCCCGGCCCGCCGTGCTCGTCGCCGTTGCGGTGGCGGCCGTCGTCATCGGAACCCTGCTGGCGACCGGGTCCGGGGACCCGGCTCCCGGAGGGGACCACGACCGTGCCGGCGCGGAGGAACCCTCGCGCTGGGAGGCACGGCCGCCCGCCGTCCTCCCCACTGCCGCCCCCTCGGCGACCGCCGCGCCGTCACCGTCCCCGTCGAAGAAGCCCTCGGCGTCACCGAGCCGCACCACCGCGGCACCCACGACGGCGGCACCGGCGCCCCAGCCCCCGCCGCCCGCCCCGTCGAAGAGCACGCCGCCCCGGCCGGTGCCCATCGCCGCCGGCAGCGGATACACCCAGGTCGTCAACGCTGCCTCCGGGCTCTGCCTGGACATCGACGGCGGTGTCATGCAGGACCGCACCGACGTCCTCACCGCCCCGTGCGACGGCACCCCGAGCCAGCAGTGGAAGCTGGAGTCCATCGGCCTTCTGCGCAGCAGCGCCGACCCGGACTACTGCCTGGACTCGCGTGGTGCCACGGACCGTGGTGTGGGCATCTGGTCCTGCTCCTCCGTCAACGGCAGGAACGGTCTCAACCTGCTGTTCATCGTCGACTCCGCCGGAGTCGTCCGCCCCCGGATCGCGCCGGACTTCGCGCTCGAACCGCTCGGGGACTCAGGCGGCGGCACCCTCGACTTCGATCCGGCCGACGGGGACAGCGACCAGCGCTGGACCGCCGGCCGCTGACCCGCACGGGACCACCGGTCGACGCGTCCGGTGGCGTCCCGGCCCCCGCGGCCCGGGCTCCGCAGGGCGGAGCCGGGACCGGGAGCGTCAACCGGTGGAGCAGGCGGCTCCGTTCAGCGTGAAGGAAGCCGGCTTCGCGGTGTTCCCGGTGTGGCTCGCCTGGAGGCCGATCTGCGTACTCGCGCCGGCGGCGAGCGTCCCGTTGTACGCCACGTTCCTGGCGGTCACGGCGCCGCTGCTCGGGCTGTAACTCGCGCCCCAGCCGGAGGTGATGGTCTGGCCCGCGGGCAGGGTGAAGGACAGCGCCCAGCCGCTGACAGGTGCGGTGCCCGTGTTGGTGAGGGTCACGGTCGCCGTCAGCCCCGTGTTCCACGCACTGGTGGTCCAGCCGACCCGGCACGTTCCCGGCGCGGGGTCGGGGCCGGGACCGGGGTCCGGCGGCGGGGTGGTGCCGTCCAGCCCGAAGAACGTGACGGCGCCCGCCGCCATGCCGCCGGTCGGCAGCGTGTGGCCCTCGCCCTGGACGCTGATGGCTTCTACGGGCGCCTGGCTGCCGGTGGCGCCGTAGCGGGTGCGGGTCCGGTCCGGCTGCGGACGGTCGGTGTACGCGGGTGTCCGGCTCACACCGTGGACGTCGGTCCACTGGTCGATCTGCTCGGCGAAGTTCGGATAGCGCAGGGTGCTGTCCTCGGTGCCGTGCCAGATCTGCATCCTCGGCCGCGGCCCGGTGTGACCGGGGTACGCCGCACGGACCAGGGCGCCCCACTCCTGCGGCGTCCGGTCGACGGCTCCGTTCGCGCAGGCGCTGTTCCAGCCGGAGCCGTCGGTGGTGGCGAAGCACGAGTGCGGTACGCCCATGAAGGCCGCGCCCGCCCTGAACACGTCGGGGTAGTTGCCCAGCAGGACGTTGGTCATCATGGCGCCGGACGAAGCGCCGGTCACGAAGATCCGGCCGGGATCGGCGCCGTACCGCTGCTGGACGTGGGCGACCATGGACCTGATGCCCACCGGGTCGCTGCCGCCGTCGCGCCGCAGCGCCTGCGGCGAGGAGACGTCGAAGCAGTTGCCGCTCCTGGTCGCCGACGGGTAGACGACGATGAAGCCGTACCGGTCGGCCAGCGACGCGAACTCCGTGCCCGAGTGGAAGGCCGGCCCGGACCCGGTGCAGTAGTGCACGGCCACCAGCACCGCCGGCCGCTCCCGGACGCTGTCGGGCACATACAGATGCATCCTCAGATTGCTCGGGTTGCTGCCGAAGGCCGTCACCTCCGTCAGCGAGGCGGCGGACGCCGGGGGCGCGGCGACGGCTACGAGGAGCGCCGACAACAGCGGTAAGACAGCGGCCACAAGCACTGTGAGCAGTGCTCTCAACGGCCGCCCGGCCGTGGTCGGCACGTGCAGGGATCTGTCGGTCATGTACCTGTCCTTCCTAGACTGCCTGCCGTGAAGGGACTGCTGCTGCGGCTGTCCGCGCTCGACGCGGACGCCGCCACCGCCGTACGCGTGATCGCGCACTTCGAGGCGCTGCTCGGCGGTGGACTCGACCCGGCGTCCCTGGCCCGGTCCACCGCCGGGCTCGCCGGATGCCCGGCCGGACTCGAACTGCCCGACGGCCGCTCGGCACGGTCCGGACCTGACGGCGTCGCCCTCCGGGGCGTGCCCGAGCACGTCTCCGGACGGGTGGGGCTGGAGCCGGCCGGCGGGGTCTGGCTGGAACGGCCCGGTGCGCCGGGCCCGTTCGACGAACTGGTCCTCGAATGGATGGCCATCACCGCCCGGGTGCTGGCGGGCCGGCCCTGGCAGTCCCGGGTGCCCCAGGCGGCCGATCCGGCGCTGGTCGAGCTGGTGCTCTCCGGCCGGGAGGACGCACCGGACCGAGTCCGGGCGCTGCGTCTGCTGGGCCTCGCGCCCGAGGCGCCGCTGCGGGTGATCGCCGTGGCCGGGCGGGCGGGGACGGACGTGGGGATGGAGGCCGTGGCGCTGCTCGGGCGCGGCGGCCTGCGGGGCACGGTCAGGGTGGCGCGGGCGGGGCCGCTGGGGGCGGTGCTGGTGCAGCGCCCGGAAGGCGCCGGCCGTACGGGCGACGCCGCGGGCGGCTCCCAGGACGGCGGCGCCATCGGCGTCAATTCCCCGGGCGGGCCGGCCTCGACGGCCTGCGAGCTGCGGTCGGCCCTGCACGAACGCGTCCGTGAGCGCGGCACGGCCCATGGAACCGCGCAGGGGATCCGGGTCGGTGTCGGCGGCGGCGCCGATCCGCTGGACGCGCGTACCTCCTGGGCACAAGCGCGTTCCGCGCTGCGCTTCGCCGTGCCGGGCAGCCCGCGCGAGGCGGTGGTGGACCACGACGAACTCGGCCCCGTCGCACTGCTGGCGGACATCCCGGTGGAGCGGCTGCGCGCCCAGGAGGACGTACGGCGGCTGGGGAGGCTGGCGCGAGGGGAACGCGGCGAACGTGGTGAGCGGGCCGGACACGGCGGCGAACTTCTCGCGGCCCTGGCCGCGTTCTGCCGCACGGGCTCGCTGCGGCAGGCGGCCGGCGAACTCCACCTGCACCACAGCTCGGTGGCCGCGCGCCTCGCCCACGTCGAGAAGGAACTCGGGTGGCGGCTGCGCGACCCGCAGGACCGGTTCCGCGCACAACTTGCGCTGTACGCCCTGCGGCTGGCGGACGGCGGCCAGGGCTTCGACGGCTGATGAGCGGTCACCGGCTCACCGGCCCAGGGCCCGCCGCAGCACGGCGACCGCCTCGGCGGTCGCGCCCTGAATGACACCTGCGTGCTCCACGGCCCACGCGCCGTGGAACGTACCCGGAATCAGGCGCAGCTCCGTGGGCACCCCCGCGGCCGCCAGGGCGCGGGCGTAGGCGACGCCCTCGTCGCGCAGGGGGTCGAACTCCATCACGGAGACGTACGCGGGCGGCAGCCCGGAGAGAGCCGAGGGAGTGGCTCGGGCGGGGGCCGCGTACGGGGAGACCCCGGCGCTCCCGCGCAGGCCGGGCCCGAGGTACGCCTCCCAGCTGAGGGCGGCGCTGCGCCGGTTCCACACGGGCGTGTCGGTGAACGTCCGGGCGCTGGCGGTCTCCAGCCGGTCGTCCAGCGCGGGGCTGCACAGGTGCTGGAAGCACGGTGCGGGCCCGCCGCGGTCGCGGACGAGCAGCGTCAGCGCGGCGGCCAGACCCGCTCCGGCGCTGTCGCCCCACAGGGCGATCCGGTCGGGACGGACGCCGAGCCGGCCGGCGTTCCCGGCCAGCCAGCGCAGGCCGGCGTAGCAGTCGTCCAGCGGCGCGGGGAACGGGTGCTCGGGGGCGAGGCGGTAGTCGACGGAGACCACCAGGGCCTCGAGCTCACGGCACAGCAGCAGGTTCCAGTCGTGGTCGACGTCCGGGGATCCGAGGACGAAGCCACCGCCGTGGATGCTGTAGACGGCGGGCAGCGGCCCGGCTTCCGGCTCCTGCGGCCGGTAGGTCCGCAGCCTCACCGCGGGCGCGCCGTCCGCTGCGGGGGCGAGCACCTCGCCGACCTCCACCCCCTTCGTGTCCGTCGCCGCGACCGCCACCGCCAACTGCTCGGCCTGGGCGGCACGGGCGCGGCCGATGTCGGTGATGTCGACCTCGGGCATCATCGGCAGCGCCGCGGCCAGCTCGGGATCGAAACGGTGGCGCGAGAGCATGTCCCTCCTCCGGTCGTCCTCGGCAACGCCGCGGCGCATGCGCGGTCGACGGCTCCGCGACTCTGCTGCTCCGCGACACTGCGACTCGACGGCTTGGCGACTCCGTGGGTTCGTGCTGAGACCGTGTCACGCACGTTCTCCCAGGTCATCAGACGTGTGTCGGGACAACGGACGCTCCGGACCGACAGCCGTCCGTTTCTCGGGCGGCCTGCGGGTCGCCGGCGGCCTTCGACGGCCCCACATACCCCTTCCCACCTGCGCGTATGTGCTCAGCGCAGGCCAACTGGCCGCTCTTGACGCCCTCTCGGCGGGCTCCCTACGTTCTCCCCGCCGGGCCGCCGGGCCGCAGAGCTTCCACACACCGCGACGCGCGGCCCCCGGCCCCGCCCGGCGTACGGACATGAGGCGCCGCCCGACGTACGGAAACCGGGCAGCGCCACGCGCATGGACATCCGGCACCAAGAGAGGGACCACCTTGACCGTTCCAGCGAACCCCGCCCCGGGCTCCGTCCCACCACGGACGCGCCTCCCGCACCGTCCCCGGCTGGTGCCCCTGCTGCTCGCGGGCGGAGTGTGCCTGGGCGCCCTGACCGCGACGGCGCCCGCCCACGCGGCACGGGCCGACGCCGGGGTCGTGGACTCCACCCGGCACGGCGGAAGGAGCGTGGCGCTCACCTTCGACGACGGCCCCGATCCCGACGACACGCCCCGCCTTCTCCAGGTGCTGCGCCGGCACCACGTCAAGGCGGTGTTCTGCCTCTGGGGCGACCACGTCCGGGAGCATCCGGACCTCGTGCGCGCGATCGTCGCCGACGGCCACACCCTGTGCAACCACTCCATGCACCACGACGACCTGGCCGGCCGGTCGCCGGAGGAGATCCGCGCGGACCTCGAGCGCACCAACGCCGAGATCCGCCGTGCGGCCCCCGGCGTACGCATCCCCTACTTCCGCGCGCCCTACGGAAGTTGGGGCAAGAGCCCGGAGGTGGCGGCCGCGCTCGGCATGCAGCCGCTGGGATGGCGGCTGGCGGTCGGCGACTGGGAACCGCCGGGCACCGACGAGCTGGTCCGCCGGATACAGGAGGGCGTCACGCCGGGGGCGGTCGTGCTGCTGCACGACGGAGGCGGTGACCGCAGCCAGAGCGTGGCGGCCGTCGACCGGATCATCCCCGCGCTCAGGGCCGACGGCTGGCGTTTCGACAAGCCCGCCCGCCGCGGCTGACCCGCTCCGACGACGCTCCTGGAGGCACCGAATGACAGCGCAACCGAAGTGGTCCCCCGCCCGGGGCCGCGCACGAAGAGCCGGCCGTCACCTGGCGGGCCTGCTCGCCGGCGCCCTGCTCCTGGCCATGGCCCCTGCCACCTCCGCCGTGGCGGGCGCCTCAGCGACCTCCACCCCGGCCCCTTCCGCCCCGGCCGGCGCGCCGGCGGCGCCGGACGGGCATGCCGCAGGTGGGGCCTGGACGGGCACCTGGTCGACGACACCCACAGCGGTGCCGGCCTCGGACACCACCGTGTTCGAGGACCGGACGATCCGGCAGACCGTCCGCACGAGCATCGGCGGCGACCGGGTCCGCATCCGGTTGTCCAACGAGTTCGGCGACGGGCCGCTGGTCATCGGCGAGGCACGGGTCGCCCTCCGGGCCGGCGACGGACCGGCCTCCCGGATCGACCCGCGCACCGACCGTCCGGTCACCTTCGGCGGCCGGACGTCCGTGACGATCCCCGCCGGCGCGCCGGCGGTCAGCGACCCCGTCCCGCTGCGTGTGCCCGCGGGATCCGATCTCGTGGTGAGCATCCACCTGCCGGAGCGGACCCCGGGTTCGACCGTCCACGCGTTCGCCTTCCAGCACAACTACGTGGCCTCCGGCAACGTCACCGGGCGGACCGACATCGACGCCACCGCCACTGTCGACCGCTGGTACTTCCTGACCGGTGCGAGTGTGAGCAGCGGCCGGCCGGGTCGCTCCTCGGCCGTCGTCGCGTTCGGCGACTCCATCACCGACGGCTCCGACACCGACGTGAACGCCAACCACCGCTGGCCCGACTTCCTGGCCCGGCGCCTGGCGGCGGCCCCCGGCCCGTACACCGTCGGCGTGCTCAACCAGGGCATCAGCGGCAACCGTCTCCTGCACGACCCGAACCCGCCCGCCGGGTCCGACGCGGAGAACTTCGCGGCGTACTTCGGGCAGAGCGCGCTGCGGCGCTTCGACCGCGACGTCGCCGCGCAGCCCGGGGCCAGGCACGTCATCGTGCTCCTCGGCGTGAACGACCTCGGCCACCCCGGCACGGTCGCGCCCGCGTCGGAGAAGGTCTCCGCGGCGGACATCATCGACGGGCACCGCCAGATCATCGCCCGTGCGCACGAACGCGGCCTGAAGATCCACGGAGGCACGATCCTTCCGTTCAAGAACGACACCTTCGGCTTCTACAGCCCCGAGAACGAGGCCGCCCGCCAGGCCGTCAACCACTGGATCCGTACCAGCGGCGAGTACGACGGGGTCGTCGACTTCGACCGGGCGCTGCGCGACCCGGCCGATCCGCAGCGCCTCCTCCCCCGTTACGACAGCGGCGACCATCTGCACCCGGGCGACGCCGGGGCCGAGGCGATGGCCGCGGCGGTACCGCTCCACTTCCTGCGCTGACCAGGGGACGGGCCCGGGCGCCTCCGCCCGGGCCCGGTGCCCTCGCGCCCCCGGGAACCGCCCGGCCTCAGGACTGCGTGGTGTCCTGCGTACACGGGACGGGAAGACACCTGGCGGCTGGAAGGAGTTTCGGATGGGCGACGGCACGGCACTCGCGGAGCGGATCGCCGAGCGGCGGGACGGTTCCGGCGATCCGATGGCCATGGTGGGCGAGTTGCGGCGCGCCCTGGTTCTCGTCCCCGTCGACGCGGGCGGCCTGTGGACGGCGCGGCTCGGCGGGGTGCGCTGGATCTGCGCCTTCACCAGTGAGGAGTCGCTCGCCCGGTTCGCGCGTGCCCGTGACGCGGGGGACGGCCAGGAGACGGGCCGGTCCTGGGAGTTCGCCGAGATGCGCGGGGCACGGCTGCTCGACGAGATCGTTCCGGCCATGGGCGTGCCGGCCGGGGTGGCCGTCGACGTCGCCGACCCGGACGGGGCGATGCTCTTCCCGCCGGCGGTGGGCATCGTGCCCGACGCCGTCGCGGTCGACGCGCCGGCCGCGGAAGGGGCCGCCTGATGGGCGGCGGGGCGGAGGACCTGCGGGTCGGTCCGGAGAGCGTCCGGCAGATCACCGAGGGCCTGCGGTCGGCGATCGCCGAGCTGCGGGAGGTCGGCACCGGGACCGGGGCCGTCCTCGGAAAGGGTTTCTCGGACCTGGCGATGACCGGCATGGAGGCCGGGCACCACGGTCTGTCGGTGGACTTCGAGGACTACTGCGAGCGCTGGGAATGGGGCGTGCGGGCGTTGATCCAGGACGCCAACACCATCGCCGCGACGCTCGGACTCGCCGCCGGGATGGTCTGGGAGGAGGACCAGTACCTCCAGGGCACCTTCAAGATCGCGGTGAACGCCGCCGTCGGCAATCCGCACGCCTCCGAGGAGGACATCGTCAAGCAGAACTGGGGCGATGTGCTCACACCCGACTACCTGAACCCCGACTGGAGCCAGGAATCCTTCCAGCGTGCGGGCGAGGACGCCGCGCAGACCTGGAAGGACACCGGGCGGGCGGTGTTGACGGAGGGCAACGGCGGGCGCCAGTCGCAGATCCTGAACGAGATGCTCGGCGTGGACCAGGAGGCGTTCGACCGGGCGGTGGACGACACGTTCGGTCCGTCGCCCGAGGAGCGGGCCGCGCAGCAACAGCCGGGTACCGGGGGGAACTGAGCCGTGGGCATCGGGGATTTCGTCAGCGACATCACTCCGGACGTCGTCGAGGACGCGGTCGAGGACGGTACCGAGTGGCTCGGCGACCGCGTCGAGGACGCCGGTGACTGGACCGCCGACCGGCTCGAGGACGTGGGCTGGGAGTCGGGCGCGGACTGGGTGCGCGAGCAGTCCCGTTCGCTGGCCAACCGGATGGGCGCAGAGGTCGACGAGATGGACCTCGGGCAGACCGAGGACAAGACCAAGCTCATCTACGGCAGCCCCGACAAACTGCGCACGACCGCCTCGCACCTGCGGGATCTCCAGAAGTCGTTCGACCTGGTGGGCGAGGGGCTGAAGGGCCTGGACTCCTCCGCGATCAAGGGTGAGGCGGCGGACGCGTTCCGCGAGACGGTGTCCATCGAGCCGCCGAAGTGGTTCAAGGGCGCGGACGCCTTCGGCAAGGCGGCCGACGCGCTGGCGAGTTTCGCCCTGACGGTCGAGTGGGCGCAGCGGCAGGCGCAGACCGCCATCGACAAGTGGAAGGCCGGCACCAAGGCGTCGTCGGACGCGCTGGACGCGCACAACAAGAAGGTCGACGCGTACAACAGCGCGGCCGACCGCTACAACGCCCAGCCCGAGGACCAGCGGGACCCTTCCTCCCTGCCGCCGAAACCGGGTGCGTTCAGCGATCCGGGCAAGGCGCAGATGGAGGAGGCCCAGGAGATCCTGGCCGAGGCCCGCAAACAGCGGAACGCCGCGGCGGACACCGCGCGCACCGCCGTGCAGGCGGCCAGGGACGCTGCGCCCCCCAAGCCGTCGTACGCCGAACAGGCCATGGACGGCCTGGAGGAACTGCAGGTGATGCAGAACCACTTCGGCGCGGGCATCGTCAAGGGGACGGCCGGCCTGGTCACCTTCGTACGCGGTATCAACCCCACCGACCCGTACAACATCACGCACCCGGCCGAGTACCTCACCAACCTGAACAACCTGGCCTCCGGGCTGGTGCTGGTCGCCAACGACCCGTGGGGCGCGGGCAAGCAGATGCTCGACAACTTCATGAAGGATCCGGCGGAGGGCTTCGGCCGGCTCGTCCCCGACCTGCTGCTCACCGCGGCCACCGGTGGCGCCGGGGCCGGCGTCAAGGGGGTACGGGTCGCCGCGGAGGCGGCGGACCTGGCCAGTGACGCCAACCGTGCCCGCAGGCTGATCGACGACGTACCGAACGGCACCCATAACCGCCCCGACGGACAGCGTCTGATCGACGAGACCGACCCCGTCGACCTCGCCTCCGGCCGAATGTTCCTGCCGCAGACCGACGCCGTCGTCCCCGGCACGCTGCCGCTCGCCTTCACCCGCCGCGTCGAGTCCGGTTACACCGTCGGGCGCTTCTTCGGGCCGTCCTGGTCCTCCACCGTCGACGAACGCCTGGAGATCGACGCCAAGGGCGTCGTCCACGTCACCGACGACGGTCTCCTGCTCACCTACCCCCACCCGGTGCCCGGGGTCCCCACGCTTCCCGAGTCCGGTACCGGGTGCCGTCCGCTCACCCGCGAGGAGAGCGGCGACTACACCGTTACCGACCCGGAGAGCGGCCTGACCCGCCACTTCACCGCACCGTCCGGAGCCGAACCGGGTGACGACGGGGACGCCTGGCTCGAGCGGATCAGCGACCGCAACGGCCACAGCGTCACCGTCGACCGCGACGAGACCGGCACGCCGCTGGCGCTCGTCCACTCCGCGGGCAGCCGGCTCTCGGTGGCCACGGCGGACGGCCGGGTGACCGGTCTGTCCCTGGCGCTGCCCGACGGCACGGAGCAGCCGGTCGCCGGTTACGGCTACACGGACGGCAACCTCACCGCCGTCACCAGACCCTCGGGCGCCACGCTCACGTTCGAGTACGACGAGCGCCGGCGGGTGATCGCCTGGATCGACTCCAACGGCAGCCGGTACGACTATGCCTACGACGACCAGGACCGCGTGATCGGCGAGGGCGGTCAGGCCGGCCACGTACAGCTCACCCTGTCCTACGGCCTTCCCGACCCGGCCACCGGACACCGGGTGACCGAGCTGACCACCGCCGACGGCCGCACCACCCGCCACCTGATCGACAGCGCCTGCCGGGTCGTGGCCACCACCGATCCGCTCGGTCACACCACCCGCTACACCCATGACGCGCGCGGGAACCGGCTGACCCGCACCGACGCCCTCGGCCGGACGACGTCCTACACGTACGACGAGGCGGGCAGGCTCCTCGCCGTCGTGCGCCCCGACGGCACCAGGATCAGCACCGTCCGCGACGAACGGGGCCTGCCGGTCGAGTTCACCGAGGCCGACGGGACGAGCTGGCACCAGGAGTTCGACGACCGGGGCAACCGCGTCCGCGTCACGGACCCCTCCGGCCGCACCACCCGCTACGCGTACGACTCCCGCGGGCATCTCGTGTCCTCCACCGACGCGCTCGGCGCCGTCACCACCTTCCGCTGCGACGCGGCCGGCATGCCGCTGGAGGTCACCGACCCGCTCGGCGGCACCACACGGTGCGAACGCGACGCCTTCGGCCGGCTCGTCCGCATCACCGACCCCCTCGGCGCGGTCACCACCCTCGAGTGGACCGCCGACGGCGAACTGGCCCGGCGCACCCGCCCGGACGGCAGCAGTGAGTCATGGACGTACGACGGGGAGGGGAACTGCACCGGCCACACCGACGCGACCGGGCGGACCACCCGCTTCGAGTACACACACTTCGACCTGCCGGCCGCCCGCACCGGCCCCGACGGCGTGCGCCACGAATTCGAGCACGACGCCTCGTTGCGGCTCGCCAAGGTCACCGACCCGCAAGGCCTGACCTGGTCCTACAGCTACGACGCGGCCGGCCGGATGGTCTCGGAGACCGACTTCGACGGGCGGACGGTCAGCTACGCGATCGACGCCGTCGGCCAGGTCGCGGCCCGTACGAACCCGCTCGGCCAGACGGTCTCCTACGAGCGCGACCAGCTCGACCGGGTCGTCAGGAAGGACGCGGCGGGCGCCGTCACCACCTACGCCTACGACCCGGCCGGGCGGATGGTCCGGGCCACCGGCCCGGACAGCGAGCTGATCCAGCAGTACGACCGCCGGGGCGACCTGAAGGCCGAGCTGGTCGACGGCCGCCCCATCACCTACACCTACGATTCCGTGGGCCGCCGGGTCCGCCGCATCACGCCCACCGGCCGTGTCACCACGTACGGCTACGACGCCGCCGGCCGGCCCACGCACCTCACCAGCGGCACGCACCGCGTCTCCTTCACCCACGACGCGGCGGGACGTGAGCTGCGACGCGTCTTCGGCGACTCCCTCACCCTGGCGTCGATCTGGGACGAGACCGGCCGTCTGGCCGGCCAGCACCTCACCACCGGCGCCCGCACCATCAACCGCCGGGCCTACACCTACCGCGCCGACGGGCACCTCACCGCACTCGACGACACCCTCCGGGGCTCCTTCCGCTTCGACCTCGACCCGGCCGGCCGGGTAACGGCGGTGACGGGCGCCGGCTGGTCGGAGACGTACGCCTACGACGCGGCCGGGAACCAGACCTCCGCCACCTGGCCCGCCGGCCACCCGGGCCAGGAGGCGACCGGTTCACGCGACTACACCGGCACCACCATCACCCGTGCCGGGTCGGTGCGTTACGAACACGACGGCGCCGGCCGCATCACCCTGCGCAGGAAGACGCGGCTGTCCCGCAAGCCCGACACCTGGCACTACTCCTGGGACGCTGAGGACCGCCTCACGGCCGTCACCACGCCCGACGGGACGCGCTGGCGCTACCGCTATGACCCGCTGGGCCGCCGCACCGCGAAGCAGCGCCTGGCCGACGACGGCGAGAGCGTGGTCGAGGAGGTGCTGTTCACCTGGGACGGCACGACGCTGTGCGAACAGACCACCACCGCCCCCGAGCTGCCGCGCCCCGTCGTCCTGACCTGGGACCACCACGGTGCCCGGCCGCTCGCCCAGACCGAGCGCGTGCTCGGCACGGACGCGCCCCAACAGGCCGTCGACGAACGCTTCTTCGCCATCGTCACGGACATCGTCGGCACGCCCACCGAACTGGTCGACGAATCGGGCGACGTGGCCTGGCACACCCGCGCCACGCTCTGGGGCACCACGGCCTGGACCAGGTCCGCCACCGCCTACACCCCGCTGCGCTTCCCCGGCCAGTACTACGACCCGGAGACCGGCCTCCACCAGAACTACTTCCGGCAGTACGACCCGGAGACGGCCCGCTACCTCACACCCGACCCGCTCGGCCTGTCCCCGGCACCCAACCCGGCCGCCTACGTCCACAACCCGTTCACCTGGTCCGATCCGATGGGCCTTTCGCCCTATCGGGGTCTGGGCCTCAGCGACGAGGCGATGAACGCCATCAACAAGCTGGAGAACATCAAGGCCGACCCGATCGGCCGCATCAACTCGGAGCCGAACCACAACCATTACTCGGCGGCCCGACGGGAGGCGGCGGGCGAGGTGGTGGCACGCAGACCGGACGGGACGCCCTACGACCACGTCAAGGACCTGACCCAAGCACAACAAGGGCTGGAGAACGTCCGTCGGATACTGTGGAAGGAGATGGAACGGCTGCCTGACGGTATGACCGAACGGGGCCTGGAAGTCCTCCTCAAGAAGCACGACGAGACCGTCTACCACCTGGACCGTGTGAAGGGGTTCCTCCACCAGATCCAACGGTGACCGAGCCGCCCCCGGGAGCGCCAGGCCATGAGCACACCACCGGACGACACCGGGCACGAGACCGAGCTGCGCGACCGGTGGACCCGGCCCGAGAACGCCGACGTCCTCGCCGCGCTCAGGGAAGCGCTGCTGGGCGGCGGCGACTGGCGCGCCCTGCTGCGTGAGTGGTCGCAGCCGTGGGGCACCGACAACGACCTCGGGGGCATCCCGCTCGCGGGCACCGACCTCACGGGCAAGGACCTGAAGGGCGTCTACCTCGCCTACGCGGACCTGCGGGAGTGCTCGCTGAGCGGCTGCGACCTCTCCGACGCGTCACTGACCGGCGCGGACCTGTCCGGCGCGGACCTCACGGGCGCGACCCTGACCGGGGTGAACGCCGGCCTCTGCGACCTCACGGGTGCGGACCTCGGTAGTGTCCGCGCCGACGACGCCGTGCTGTCGCGCGCCCGTCTGGTCCGCACCACCCTGCGCGGCGCGTCGCTGCGCAGGGTCAAGTTCCTGGCGGCCGATCTCACGGACGCGGACCTCACGGACGCGGACCTGTCCTCCGCCGTACTCATCGGAGCGAGGACCGACGGGGCGGTCATGACCGGCGCCCGGACCGACGGTGCGCGCCGCGGATCCCTGCGGCCCTGAGTCCCGCCCGCGGGAGGCCGCCGACGGGCCCTGGGACGACGTGCCGCGCGTGTCCGCCGTGATCAGTCGTGCGGGGAGTCGTGCCGACCGGTGCCGCAGTGGCAGTCCGGGCCCGGGGACCCGTCCAGCAGACCGCTCTGGGCGGTCAGATACGCGAGCTGCGCCCGGCTCTTGCTGCCCAGCGCGTCCGAGACCTTCTTCAGGTGGGTCGCCACGGTACGAACGCTCATTCCGAGCCGGGCCGCGATGGCGGCGTCGGTGTAGCCGTCGACCATCATCCGCAGCACCCGCCGGCGTGTCTCGTCGGTGAGGATCTTGGGGCGCTGCTGGTCGGGCTCGTAGACGACCGGTTCCGCACGGTCCCAGGCGTGCTCGAAGACGGAGACGAGGAAGTGCACGATGCCCGGGTCGGTGACCCTCAGGGCGTGGTTGTGATGCTCCTTCTCCTTGTCGGGGATGAAGGCGACCGAGCGGTCCCAGATGAGCAGCCGGTCGAAGACCTCGTCGACGGTGCGCACCTCGGCCCCGGCGCCGGTGGCGGCCTTGATGTAGTCGAGCGTCGGGCCGTGCGTCCGTACCGTGTGCTGGTAAAGCGTCCGCTGCCTGACGCCGCGCTTCTTCGCCTCCAGCGTGTACGACAAGGACTTGGCGAGGACTTCTTCCGGACGGCCCCCACCGGGATGCGCGGTGAGTGTCTCGCGCGTGGCGGACTGTGCCTCCGCCTCCACCGCCGCGGCGATCATCGCCGCTCCGGTGAGCCGCTGAACGGCGTGGCTTCCCTCCCGCAGGCCCCGGTAGACGCTCTCCCCCTGGGACATGGATGCGCGGAGTGTGGCCACCGTCCGCTGCTGTTCGTTGACGCGCCGCTCCAAGGGGCGCACCAGCGTCGCTTCGGCGACGGCCGGCGGTACGGGCACCATGGCCTCGGGATCGTCCACCGCGGGCACCAGCAGTCCGAGGTCCGGCAGGCACGCGGGGGCCTTTGCCCGTGCGATCCTGCCCGCCACGAGGGCGGTCCGGTAGACCGCCATCCCCTCAGCGCAGATCTCTACATGTGCGCTGTCTTCGCTTATATCCGTTTTGCTGCACATCTGCCGCCCCCTTCGACTTTCTGCACTGCATGATCATGACCCCTGTCACTCCTTCCGGCAATGTCCTTCTCAGGGCAGTCTCTTCATGTGGACAGCGGCACGCGAACGGCTGACCACTGACCGTCCAGGGGGGACACGAAATGAAGTACGTCACGCGTTCAGGCAAGTATTTCGCAGCGTGCGTGATCGCCGCCGCCGCGTTGATCGCCTTCTCCGTCGTTCCGGGTGACGCCGACCGGGCCGCAGTCGCCGGAACCGGAACGTCGGGCCCGCAGGACCCGGGCTGGGTCTGACCCACCAGGCACGCCTGCCCCACCAGGCGCGCCTTCACCGGGCACCTTCAGCACACCTTCACCACCCGGACCGCCGTGCGGCGGAGCGGAGTCCGCGCACGCGGGCCCCGCTCCGCGGGACTCCCGCGCCGCCGGCCGTATCAGCATGCCGATTTACAGAAGGAGTTTCGAAAAATGACCACCGCCATTGCGGCTCCGAAATGCCTCGTGTGCGACACGGAATTCGAGGTCCAGGAAGCCTGGGAAATGGGCGAGATCACCGAGTGCGCGGCCTGCGGCCAGGAGCACGAGGTCGTGGAGAAGTCCGCCGCCGGCGCGCGGCTGGACCTCGCCCCCGAGGTGGAAGAGGACTGGGGCGAGTGACTTCCGCCGACCAGGTCCTGCTCTCGGTCACGATGCTGCGCCCCGACGAGAAGCTCCTCCTCGGCGCACTGCGTGACGAGGGTCTGACGGCAAGGCCGTTGCTCGTGAAGGATCTGGCCGAGGTCGTGGCGGGCCGCACGGGCCCGCCCGGTCTCGTCCTCATCAGGAATCTTTCCCACCGCGAGGCGATCAGCGTCTCCCGCCGGCTGGAGCACGCCGGAGCCACCACCCTCAACCGGTCGGCGACCATCGAGACCTGCAACGACAAGGGACTTCAGGCGCTGCTCTTCGAGCGCCACGGCGTCCCCCACCCGGTCACCCGGCACGCCTTCAGCTACGAGCAGGTGCACGCGAGCGTCGCCGAACTCGGCCTGCCCGCCGTGGTGAAGCCCGTGAGCGGGTCCTGGGGGCGCGGTGTCACCAAGATGGCCAACGCGGAGTGTGTGGAGGCCTGGGCCGGCGGCCGCGAGTCCGCCGACGCCGCGGGGAAGCTCTTCCCCGTCGTCGTGCAGGAGTACATCGACAAGCCCGGCCACGACCTGCGCGTGGTCGTCGTCGGACGCACCCCCGTGGTGGCGATCCAGCGTGTCTCGACCGACTGGCGTACCAATACCCACCTCGGGGCGGAGGTCCGGCGGATCGAGGTCACCACGGAGATCGAGAAGCTCTGCGGCCATGTCGTCGACATCCTCGGCCCCGGTTTCTACGGAGTGGACCTGGTCGAGGACCGGACCACCGGTGAGCTGCTCGTGCTCGAAGTGAATGCCAACCCCGAATTCGCCCGCTCCTCCGCCCAGCACGGAGTCAACGTGGCCGGCCACCTCGCCGCCCACGTCGCGGAGCAGCTCGCGGCCGCGGCCGCGTGACACGGAGACGACCCATGGAACTGTTCGACACAGCGACGGTGCTCACTCGCGTCCTCACCTCGGGCGTGGTCATGAGCATCGAGAAGAGCGACCGGGAACTGCCCGGTCTGGAAAGGCTGCTGACCAAGCAGACCGGACGCGCGAAGGCGGTCCTCCTCAACAGCCGTACGGGGGCCGTCCACGCGGCCCTCGCCGGCCAGGGCATCGGCCACGGCGACACCGTGTCGCTGCCCGAGCCGGACGCGGCCACCGAAGCGTTCCTGAACTGGCTCGGCGTCACCGTGGAGCCCGCGGTGGACGAAGAGGGCGCACGGCCGGTCGCCTACGACCACGTGGCACTGGACGCGACCAACGCCGACCGGCTGGCCGAACTGGCCGCCGGCGCGAGTGCCCCCGCGCTGGTCGTGGACCTGACCGGGCTCGGCTTCGGACCGGCCGCGGCCGTGCTGACCGACGACGCCGGGCTCTGGGCCCGCGCCGAGCGGCTGAAGATCTTCGGCGCCTACGACCTGCGCACGATGTGGACGCAGGAGGAGGCCGACGCCTCGCTGGTGCCCGGCGTCCAGTTCAACTACCGGCTGAGCCCCCTGGTGGCCGCCTGCGCACGGATGGCCCTGACCCGAGCGGCGCGTCCCGCCGCCACTTCCGGAGCACGCTCATGATCACTGACTTCCCGGCGGCACCGCTGCCGCTCCCCGACGCCACGGACCTCGAAGCGGAACTCGCCGCCCTCGGCGGCGGGGCGATGATCCCCAAGGCCATGCGCCGCACGCTCTTCCCGGTCATCACCAAGGAAGACGTCTTCAACCTGATGCTCGCCCAGCGGCAGACGCCCGAGAAGGTCGTCGCCGGCTTCGCCGAGGCCTACCGCTCCTACGTCGGCGCCCGGTACGCCCTGCCCACCGCCAGCGGCACCTCCAGCCTCCACATGGCGCTGGTGGGCGCCGGCGTGCAGCCCGGTGACGAGGTCATCGTCCCCGCGTTCACGTTCATCGCCACCGCCCAGGCCGTCGTCGCCGCCCACGCGATCCCGGTGTTCGTCGACATCGACCCGGTCACGTACTGCATGGACCCGCGGGCCGCCGCCGCCGCGATCACCGACCGGACCCGGGCGCTCATGCCGGTGCACGTCCACGGCCTGCCCGCGGACGTCCCCGCGCTGCGCGCCCTGGCCGACAGCCACGGCATCGCGCTCGTCGAGGACGCCTCGCACGCCCATTCCGCGAAGATCGGAGACCGGCTGGCCGGCTCCTTCGGCGACGCCGCCGGACAGAGCCTGATGGCCGACAAGAACTTCCCGCTCGGCGGCGAGGGCGGTATCGCCTTCTTCTCGACCGAGGAGGCGTACGACCGGGCCGTCGCCTATCTGAATCGGCACGGCATCGACTACGGCATGTCGTGGGTCGCCGCGGCCTTCGGCACCAGCCAGCTGGCACGCCTGCCCTACTACGACGAGATCCGGGCCCGCAACGCCGCCCTGATCGGCGAAGCCCTGCGCGAGACCGGCCTGTTCACCCCGCCGCACGTCCCGGACGGGCATGTCCACGCGTACAACATGTACCGGATGACCCTGCACCCGGACGCCGTGGGACTCGGCGACCTCCCGGTGCATGCCGTCAAGGAGGCGGTGCACGAACTGCTCGTCGCCGAGGGCGTCCCCGCCCGCGAGTGGCAGAACACCCCGCTCCCGTGCCACCTGCCCTTCCGGCACCGGGACGGCTTCGGAGGCGGCTACCCGTTCACCCTCAACCCCGGGGCCGTGCGCGACCACCGCCCGGAGGACTTCCCCGTCACCCTGGGGATGCTGGACAGCACCCTGGTCCTCTGCCGCGAGCTGCGCTCCCCGGTCGAGTACGAGCGCATCCTGCGCTACGCCGACGCCTTCCGGAAGGTCGCCCGGCGCCCGGACGCCATCCGCAAGCTCGTCGAACAGGGCGATTACCGCCGCCCGTACGAGAAGGCGGCCCGTCTTGGCTGAGACCTCTCACGAGACGATCCGCGTCGCCGTCATCGGCGCCAGCGGTTATACCGGCGGCGAGATGATCCGGCTCCTGCTGGAGCACCCGCACGTCGAGCTCGCCTTCCTCTCCGCGGAGCGCAGCGCGGGCGCCACCATCGGCAGCGTCCATCCCTGGCTGCGCAACCACCCCAAGGCGGCCGGGCTCAAGTTCCGCCCCCTGGCGCAGCTGGCGGACATCGACGCCGTCGACATCGCCTTCGGCTGCCTGCCCACCGGCGCCCTCCCCGAGCAGCTGCCGCTGATCGCCGAGCACGCCAAGCGGGTCGTGAACCTGGGTGGCGACTTCCGGCTGCGGGACAGCGCGGAGGTCCTGACGCACTATCCGCGGACCGCCGCCCACCCGCCGTCGGAGGACTTCGCCTACTACGTCCCCGAGCTCAGCGACGGCGTCCCGGAGAGCCGGTTCATCAGCCTGCCCGGCTGCATGGCCGTCACCAGCGTCTACGCCCTGTACCCGCTGTTCGCCGAGTCCCTCGTGGACGGCCCTGTGGTCGTCGACGCCAAGACCGGCTCCACGGGCGGGGGCCGCGGCGGCAGCGAGCCGCCCGCGGAGCGCAGCGGCAACTTCCGTGTGCACAAGCTGTACGGGCACCGGCACGCGCCGGAGGTCCGCCAGGCCATCGCCGACCACACCGGCGCGGCCATGGACCTGCGGTTCTCCACCCACAGCCTCGACGTGGCCCGCGGCATCATGGTCACCGCGTACACCGAACTGCGGCCCGGCGTAGCGGCGCTGGACGTCAAGCGCGCCTACGCCAAGGCATACGTCGGCAAGCCGTTCGTGCGGGTCCGGCCGGCGCCCAAGGTGCCGCAGGACTTCCCCATGCTCAAGGCCGTCGTCGGCTCGAACGTCGCCGAGGTCGCGATCGCGGTCCGCGACGGCCAGTGCGTCGCCGTGGCCGCCCTCGACAACCTGATCAAGGGCGCTGCCGGCCAGGCCGTGCAGGCCATGAACCTGATCTTCGGCTTCGACGAGACGTCCGGGCTGCCCACCACGGCGGTGTCGCCATGACCCGGCCCCTCTACGTGATCAAGGTCGGCAGCGCGACGCTCGACCGCGAGACCATCCACAAGGAGATCGCGGACGTGGTGGCCCGCGGCGCCCGGGTACTCCTGGTCACCGGCGGCGCCACCGGCATCGAGCGGCACTACTCGGCGATCGGCCGGCCGATGCCGCAACTGCGGCTCACAGGCGGCGACTCGGTCCGCTACTGCCCGCCCGAGGAGATGACGCACCTGGTCGACGCCTACGAGCGGGTCACCCTGCCCGCCGTGGAGCAGGGCCTGCGGACCCTCGGGCTGAGCGTGTTCACCGCCGTGGCCGCGCGCGGCGGCCTGGTGACCGGCCGGGCCAACCGCCCCTTGAAGGCACTGTCCCCCGAGGGCCGTCCCGTCGTGGTCCGCGACCACCGCGCCGGAGTTCCCGCCGACGTCGACACCGTACGGCTGAACGCCCTGCTCGACACCTACGACGTGGTGTGCCTGTCGCCGCCGGTGGCGGGCCGGGCCGGCGAGCCGCCGCTGAACGTCGACGCAGACGTCCTCGCCGCGGTCCTCTCCAACGCCCTGCACGCCGACCATCTGCGGCTGGTCACCGGCACGCCCGGACTGCTGACCGACCCGGACGACCCCCGCTCGACCCTGTGCAACGCCTATCCGGGCGACGGCGCGCAGTACGCGGGCGGCAGGATGCGCCAGAAGGTCCGCGCCGCCGAGATCGCCCTGGAGGGCAGCGCGGACGTGGCCGTCACCGGTCCGCACACCATGACGGAGCCGGCGGGCTGGACCCGCTTCTGGCGCACCAGGGAACCCGCCGCCGACCTCGGCCTGCTCACCCGGCTGGTCTCCGTGCCTTCGGTCTCCGGCGACGAGGCGGAACTCGCCTCGTTCCTGGCCGAGTGGTGCGAGGAGCGCGGCATGAGGGCCAGGGTCGACGAGGCGGGGAACCTGGTCGCGACCCGCGGCGACGGCCCCCGGCGGCTGCTGCTCCTCGGCCACCTCGACACGGTGCCGCACCACTGGCCCGCCGAGTGGCGCGAGGACGAACTGTGGGGACGCGGCAGCGTCGACGCCAAGGGCAGCCTGGCGAGCTTCCTGGAGGTGCTCGCGCACGCGGACATCCCGGAGGACGGCCAGCTGTGCGCGATCGGCGCGGTCGAGGAGGAGATCTCCTCCTCCAAGGGCGCCTTCCACGTGCGCGACACCTATCCGGCCGACGCCGTCGTCATCGGTGAGCCCAGCGGCTCGCGGACCCTGACCCTCGGCTACTTCGGCCTGTTCAAGCTCGAGGTGACCGCGTCCGTGCCCAGCGGGCACTCGGCCGGCATGGACGCGGTGTCCGCCCCGGACCACCTGATCGGGGCCCTCGGCGAGATCCGTGCCTCGGTCCTCGCGCAGGCGCCCGACGCCCTGAGCGCGGTCATCGACATCACCTGCGCGACCGGGCGCGAGCAGAACCGGGCCACCGGGATCCTCAACTTCCGGGTGCCGCCCACGGCCGACCTGGAAGCGCTGCGCACCGCCGCGCTCGGCCATGTCCGCGAGGGCGTGGAGATCGAGGTGCTGCGCGCCACCCCGGGCTACGCCGGCAGCCGTTCCGGCCCGCTGGTCAAGGCCTTCACCCGGGCCTTCGCCGATGCCGGGATCAGGCCCCGCTTCGTGGTGAAGAAGGGGACCTCAGACATGAACACGCTGGCCACCACCTGGCACGACGTGCCGATGGTGGCGTACGGGCCCGGCGACTCCTCGCTCGACCACACCGACGAGGAGCGCATCGGCGGCATGGAGTACCGCACCGCCCGCTCGCTGCTCGCCGACGCGGTCAACCGATGGTTCGCCCTGCCCGAAGGGAGCCGCTGATGACCGCCGTACTCGACCCGCCGGAGACCCTGCCCGTCCTGGACACCCTCGCCGCACGCGCGGCGGAGGCCAGGCGGCTGGTCGTCGACATGGCCGCGAGCCCGCGCGGCTGCCACCTCGGCGGCAGCCTGTCCGTGCTCGACATCCTGATCGCGGCGCTGCACCGGGTCTCGGCCGGCGACGGCACGGAGGTCGTCCTGAGCAAGGGCCACGCGGCCGCGGGCCTCTACGCCGCCCTGCACGTCAGCGGCGTCCTGCCGGAGAACCCCGCCCCGCTGTACGGCATGGCGGACGGGCCCTACACCGGACACCCCGGCCCCAAGGTGCCCGGTGTCCGGTTCCCCACCGGGAGCCTCGGCCACGGAGTGCCGTACGCCGCCGGGTGGGCGCTGTCCCGCCGGATCGCGGGCCGGCCGGGGCTCGGCATCGCCGTCGCGGGTGACGGTGAGCTCCAGGAGGGTCTGGTCTGGGAGACCTGCCAGGTCGCCGCTGCCCAGGGGCTGGGCAACTTCGTGCTCGTCGTGGACCGCAACGGCGGCCAGAACGACGGGCCGGTGGCCGACATCTCGCCGCTGCCCCGCCTCGCCGACCGGTTCGCCGCCTTCGGGTTCGAGGTGGCGGAGACCGACGGTCACGATCTCGCCGCCCTCACGGCGCTGTTCGCCGCGGACCGGTCGACGGCCCGCCGGCCGCTGGCCGTCGTGGCGGACACCGTCAAGGGGAAGGGCGTGCCGGCCGTGGAGGGAAAGGCCGCCTCCCATTACGTGACCATCGACGCCGCGCGCGCCGCCAAGTGGAAGCGAGCGATCCGATGACTCTCTCCGGCCGGGACGCCTACCGGGACGAGCTCACCGGGCTCGCTGCCGACGACGACTCCATCGTGTGCCTCGAGGCGGACCTGGGCGGCAAGGGCCACCCCTTCCAGGCTGCCCATCCGGAACGGTTCTTCAACCTCGGCATCGCGGAAGGCGCCATGGTCGACATGGCGGCGGGCCTCGCCGCAGGCGGCCACAAGCCGTTCGCCAGCACCTTCGCGCCGTTCGCGGCCCTGAGGGCGGCGGAGAGCCTGAAGCTGACCCTCGGCTATCTGTCCGCCGGGGTCACCGTCGTGGCGCCCTACGCGGGTGTCTCCGGAGCGTGGTTCGGCACCACCCACCACTGCCTGGAGGACCTGGCGATCCTGCGCAGCGTCCCCGGCGTGACCATCGCGGCCCCTTACGGAGAGGCCGAGATGCGCGCGGTGGTCCGGGCGGCCGTGCGCTCCGGCAAGCCGCACTACATCCGCACGGGCCGCAACGCCGCGTACGACTCGATCGACTGGACGGGCGAGCAACCGCCCCTGGTCAACTGGGAGTTCCGTTCCGGACCCGAGGAGGTCTGCCTGGTGTCGGTGGGGGAGGAGGGCACCCGCCTGGCCATGGCGGCCCGGCCGGCCGTGCCCGGCGCCGCCCACGCGCACCTTGTCTACCTGGACCACGCGCACCTGACCCTGGCCGCCGCCGAACTGGCCCGCCACCACAGCCGGTTCGTCGTCATCGAGGAGCACCGGGGCCAGGGCGGTATCGCCGAGGGTCTCGCGCTGTTGATGCCCCGGTGCGAGGTCACGTCGGTGAGCGCGGACCAGAGCTGGCCCTACCGGGGCGGCGACCACGAGGAGGTCATGGCCGCGCTCGGCCTCGACCTGCCCGCCGTGCTCGCGGCCGTGGACAGGGCCGGGTCCCGGGCTCCGGCGGCAGCCTCCGGAGCCGCCGCCCGCTGAGCCCCGGACGCCCGGAAGCACCCGCACCCGACGCCATCACGCGCATCCCCCACCCACCGCGTCCCCGCGCTGCCGCACACCACACAACCGGCAGCGACCACGAGACCTCAGGAGTACACACCCATGCATATCCTCATGATCGAATGCAACCCGAACGGGATCGCCGGCATCGCCAACGCCCTGGAACTGGGCCACGACGTCACCCTCGTGTCGGTCGACCCCGACTTCTACCTCGGCGTCTCGCCCCTGGCGGAGGCCGCCTACGCGCACCCCAGGTGCCAGGTCGTCAAGAGCGAACAGGCCTTCTCCATCGAGGACCTGACGGCGCTCGCACGCAGCCTGCACGCCGAGAAGCCGGTCCACGGCGTCACCACCTACAGCGAGTACCACACCGTGCACACCGCGGCGGTCGCCGAGGCGCTCGGCCTGCCGGGCATGAGCGTCGAGGGCGCCCGCAACGCCCGGCACAAGCACCTGACCCGCCTCACCCTGGACGGCACCGGCGTACGGCAGCCGCGCTTCGCCCACGTCGCCGACCCGGCCGGGGTGGAGGCCGCCGTCCGCGAGATCGGCTTCCCCTGCGTGGTCAAGCCCTCCGACGGCACGGCAAGCCTGCACGTCCTGCACCTCAAGGACGAGGACGACCTGCGCGACTACCTGGCCGAACTGGCGGACGTCGTCGACTACGGCCGCGGCGTCGTACGCATCCCGGACATCCTCATCGAGGAGTTCGTCACCGGCGAGCTGATCTCCGTGGAGTCCTGCGTCCTCGGCAACGGCGAGGTCGTCAACCTCGGCCTGACCGACCGGCCGCTGAGCGGGTTCCCGCACTTCATCGAGATGGGCGCCACCTACTTCGGCGGACACCCGCTCCAGGACGAGCTGTTCGCCACCACCACCCGCGTACTGAACGAACTCGGCGTCGACTTCGGCTTCATCCACACCGAGTACCTGCTCGGCGCGGACGGACCGGTGCTGTGCGAGGTCAACGGCCGTCTCATCGGCGGGATCGTGCCGAGCCTCATGCAGATCACCTCCGGCGTCGATCCCTACCTCGAGGTCATCCGGCAGGCCCTCGGCGAGCGGCCCGAACTCCCCTTCCCCGGCGAGACCACCGCCGGCGGCCACTGGTTCGGCGCCCCCGTCGCCGGCACCGTGGAGGCCATCGGCTTCGACTCCATCGAGGAGCTCCCCGGCTTCCACAGCGCCCTTGCCTACAAGAAGCCGGGCACCCCGGTCACCCGGCTGTCCCGCAGCAACTTCGACTGGATCGGCCACATCATCTTCACCGGCGCCGACCGCGACGAGGTCAACAAGCGCTGCGAGGCGGCCCTCGACGGCATCGACCTGCGGATGAAGGTCGACGTGGCCCGATGAACACGACCGCCCACCGCCAGGCGCCGCCCGCGACCCTCCGGGGCGTGGCCGTGCCCGCCCTCGACGACGCGGCGCTGTTCGACGTCACCACCGAGGACGGCGTCTTCACCCGCATCGAACCCTCGGGCACACGCGGCGGAGGCGAGACGGAGCTGTGGCCCGGCTACACCGAGACCCACGCCCATGTCTCGCTGCCCGCCAACTGGGACGACTCCGTCGACGACCCGCGGATCGTCGCCCTCCAGTACCTCTACCACGGGGTCACCCACGTGGTGGACATGTTCGGCTTCCCCCTGGTGTCCGACGCCTGGGAAGCCGGCAGCCGCACCTCGCCCTGGCCGTACCCCGAGATCGCCCACTGCGGATACGCGGTGACGGCGATGACCAACGCGGCCGGACTGCGCGGGCACGGCGTCGAATTCCCGGCGCCCGTCCACATGCTCGCCGTCGAGGCGGACCTGGACCACGCGCTGCGCACCAACACCGAGCGGGGCGGCACCTTCCTCAAGGTCATGTTCACGGACGGCACGGAGCAGCCGGGTACCCCCGTACGCTTCTCCCGCCTGTCCGAGCGGGTCCTCAAGTTCACCGCCCGGATCGCCGCCGAGCGCGGCATCACCGCGGTCATCGACTGCAACACGCTCCAGGAGACCCTCTGGGCGTACGACTGCGGATTCCGTCTCTTCGCCCACTCCGTGCGGGACCGGACCCTGGACGCGGCCGACTGGAAGCGGCTCGAGGGCGCCCGGTTCGTCTCCACCCTCGCCGGACTGAGCCCCATGGTCATGACCCGGGAGGAGTTCCTCGCCGACTACGGCCGCGAGGGATTCGCCGAGACCCAGGACCGCGACAACCTCGCATTCGTCCAGGGCATCGAGAAGCCCTTCGGGATCGAGTACGGCTGTCAGGAGACCCGCACCGCCGCACTGGCCGACATGCGGCGCAACGCCCTCACCGCGCTGCGCCAGGGCAACCTGCTCGTCGGCACCGACTCCGGCAACACCGGCGCCTACCACGGCTACTCCCTCCTCAGCGAGCTCGACCTGCTGCGCGGCGACGACCTCTCGTCGGCCGGAGCGCTGCGCCGGCAGGCCACGGTCGGCGGCCGCCGCTACTTCGACGAACTGCGCGGCGACACCGCCGGAGCCCACCCCCTGAGCCCTGGGGCGGCGGCCACGTACAACCTGCACGCACCCGGCAAGCCGCTCTCGGCACTGCCCCTGGCCACCGTCGTCCGGGGTGTACCGGTCGACCGGCCCGCCGTCGCGCGCGCCATCGCGGACCTCCGCGCCACCGAGTCCAAGGGAAAGGTCGCGCTATGACCATCGAACGCAGGCGGGCGCTCATCGGCGTCAACGCCGGCATCTTCCTCGCCCACATCGGGAACTTCATCTGGTTCCCCGTACTCCTCGCCTCGCTCGGCGGCACCGACAGCGGCTTCTGGGCCGGCGTGGTCATGTGTATGACGTACGTGGGCCGTCTGCTCGCCACGTTCTTCTACGAGGGGACCGCGGCCCGCATCGGCATCCGGGGTGCGGTGTTCCTCGGCACCGCCATGGAGGCGGTGGCGCTGGGCGCCATGGGCTTCAGCGGCGGCGTGCTCGTCTACAGCGTGCTCGCGTTCTTCATCGGATTCGGTTCCGGAACCGCCTTCCCCGGCCTGAAGAACATCCTCGTCTCCTACCCGGACGACGAGCGGCCCAAGGCGTTCTCCACCTTCCAGATGTCGGCGCAGGTGGGCCTGTTCGGCGGTGCGCTGCTCGGCGGTCTGCTCGCCGACGTGGAGCTGCGCACCCTCTTCAGCGTCGTGTTCGCCATCTTCATCGGCTTCTGCCTCGCGTCCTCGGCGTTCATCCCGCGCGACGGGTTCGAGACACAGGCAGCGGCCGACGCGCGGGCGGCCGAGGCGGCCCAGGCGCCCAAGCCGCTGTTCAGCCTGACCGTGTTCAAGGGCATCGACGTACGGGGAGCCACCCGGTACTTCCTGCTCTCGGCCGTGTTCTGGTTCCTCTCGATCGGCTTCCTCGTCGGCATTCCGCTCCACATGGAGGAGTACGCGCCGCAGTGGGCGCCGTCCGCACCGTTCTGGATCACCGGTCTGAGCGTCCTGGTGCTCCAGTACCCCCTCTTCAAGTTCCTGATCAAGCACGTGCGTCCGGGCGCCGCCATGGCCGTCGGCCTGGCCGGCATGACCGCCGCCTTCCTCGCCTTCGGCGCCGGCCGCAGTGCCGCCTGGGTGATCGTCGGCTGCCTCGTCGTCGTCCTCGGCGAGGTCCTCTTCGTGCCCTCCTTCGACATCTGGGTCGCCCGCAAGGTCCCCGAGCAGCGACTCGCCAAGGCCATGGGCGCCATGCACTTCTTCCGCAGCGCGGGCAACATGGTCGGCTCGCTCCTCGCCGGCGTCCTGTTCGACCTGTCGCTCTCCCTCGGCGTCCCGGGCGCCAACTGGTACGCCGCCGCCGCGGTGGCGGCAGCCTGTGCGGTCGTCTGCCTGATCAGCCGGGACGGAACGGCAACGGTCGAACCGGCCGAAGAGCCCGTGCCGGAGACGGAGGCGGCCCCCGCGTAACACCCGTCGCGAGCCAGGGGGGCGCACCCGGCGCCCCCCGCTCGGCGCTCCGCCGTGTCCCGGCACTACACGGCGTACAACCTCTCCGTCCGAACTGATCACCATGCGGCCCCGGCCCCGGAAGGTACGGCCACAGGTCGCCGTACCTCTCCGCTGTGCCCGGGCGCGACGCCAAGGAGCGGCTCATCCGCGTCGAAATACCTGGTCGGAACTGAGTACGTGCGCCCTGGCCCGTCATGGCACGAGCCGGGACGCTGGAGCCATGCGACAAGGACTTGCGAAACTCGTTCCCCAGCTGGCGGCAGGCCTCGTACTGGCGGCGCTCTCGGTCGGGGCATGGGCCGCCTGGCTGGGCTGGGACCAGCAGCGTGACGTGCAGCCGGACGGCTCGACGACCGGCCCGTACGAGGCGTGGCAGGTGATCGGCCTGGTGCTGACCCTGCTGGCGCTGGTGTACGGGGCGGTGTCCCGGAACTACATAGCGGCCGTGGCCGGCATCCCGGTCGGTCTGACCGCCGCGGCCTATTACGACTGGTCGGACGACTCCAGCGGCCTCTTCATGGTCGGCGTGCTGATGGTCATGGCCGGCAGCCTCGCCGTGACCGCCGGCGTGACCGCCCTGATCGCGTTTCTGACACGAGACGGACGCCGGCGCAGGCGCACCACGTAGCCCCACCGTCCCGTCCGCGGTGGAGCGGCGGCGCGGGGTGGCCGGACGGCAGCCCTGGACGGAGAGTCCGGGGCCGAGGGCACCACGGCGTGAATGGCCCTCGAACCGGTACAAGAACTGGCCCAAGGCAGCCCGTGATCACGCGTCTAGCGTCATGGGCATGCCTGTCTCGCCACCGCGTCCGACGTCCACGGACCGAGCCGCGCCTCGTGTGCTCGCCGCCGCACAGTTGGCCAACTCCATCGGGGACGGAGCCTTCTACACCTGCTCGGCGCTGTACTTCTCACAGGTCGTCGGGCTGTCGGCCGGGCAGATCGGCCTCGGCCTGACGACGGCCTGGGGCGTGGGTTCCCTGGCGGGCGTACCGCTCGGGCAGCTCGCGGACCGCCGAGGGCCGCGCGGCACCGCGTTGCTGCTGGCTCTGGCGACGAGCGCCACGGTCGTCGCGTTCCTCTTCATACGCTCCTTCGTGCCGTTCCTGGTCGCCGCCTGCCTGTACACCACGGCCCAGTGCGGACTGGCGGCCGCCCGGCAGGCGCTGCTCGCAGGGCTGGTCGAACCGTCGGAGCGCACAGGCGTTCTGGCGCGGCTCCAAGCGACGCTCAACGCGGGGCTCGCCGTAGGGGCCGCTCTCGGCGGGCTCGCCCTGCACGCCGGCACCCGCGCCGCCTATCTCGCCGTCTTCGCCCTCGACGCGGCCTGCTTCCTGGCGTGTGCGCTGATCCTCCACAGGCTGCCGCGGGTACTGCCCGTACCGCCGGGCGCGGGCACCGTGCCGGGCAAGTCAGGGCTCGCGGTGCTGCGCGACCGCCCCTACGTGCTGGTCACGCTGCTGAACGCAGTCCTGCTGCTGCGGCTGCCGCTGCTCAGTCTGGCCCTGCCGCTGTGGATCGCCGAGCGTACGGAGGCGCCGGACTGGACGGTGTCGGCGCTCTTCGTCCTCAACACCCTGGCGGTGACGCTCTGTCAGGTCCGCGTGGCCCGGAAGGTGACCGACACCGCGACGGCGACCCGCGCCGTTCGCAGATCGGGACTTGTGATGCTCGCGTCGTGCGCGGTCTTCGCCACGACCGCCCTGTCCGGCCTCTCCGCCTGGTCGGCGCTCGCCGTACTGACCCTTGGGGCGGCGCTCCAGGTCGCCGCGGAGATGCAGCACTCGGCCGGCGCGTGGCAGATCAGCTTCTCCCTCGCACCGCCCGACCGGATCGGCCAGTACCAGGGCTTCTTCGGCTCCGGCATCCCGGTGGCCCGCACGCTGGGCCCGGCCCTCGCCACCACGTTGCTGGTCACCTTCGGCCCGGCGGGCTGGCTGCTCCTCGGAGCGGTCCTCCTGGCCGCCGCGACGGCCATGACCCCCGCGGTCCGCCGCGCCGAGCGCGGACGCCCCGCCGCCTACCGGGCCGGGCGGTACGAAAGGCCCAGCCGGAAGGCGGGGCGGTGAGCGGTCGCGCGAACCCCGTTCCTCAGAGCTTGCCTCCCACCAGGATCGTGCGATGGCCACCCAGCGCGCGTGCGAATCGTTCAAGAAAGCCGGGGCTGAACTCGGGCCAGTCCCAGAACTCGAAGCCCAGGTAGCCGAATGCGTAGTAGTCGTCGCCCCAGGCCCACGCGGTCAGGTCACCGGCTCGACCGCAGCGTGGGCACGTAACGGCGGCTCGGCCCGTGTCGTCCCAGGTGTCGATGGCCCTTCCGAAGGGCTCCCAGGCGCCCTCGATCATGTCCCACTCATCGGTGTACAGGTCCACGCGGCCGGCACAGTGAGGGCACACGGCGTACATGGCGTCGCCCTGCCCGCCGTGGAAGACGGTTCGGCCCGTCTCGATCTTGAGTCCGTCGCTGGGCTCCCAGTCCGCTTGGGCCACCGCCTTGGCCCAGAGAGGACCGGGCGGATGTCCCAGCGGGGCGCCGAGAACACAGTCCGTGCGCTCGGCGCGGACTATCCCTTCCCTGACGAGCCAGTCAAGGCCGAGAGCAGCGAGGTCTGCCGCGTCTGCCGGCGTGGCATCCACGTCGACGACGGTCTGAAAGTAGTTTCCCATGAGGCGTGACAGTAGAAGACTCCACCGACAGCACCTGAGCTCTACGGGGGGCGGAGGACCTCGGCTTGGCAATTCACGACGCTCTGAAGCGGCGACAGTTGGCGCCGCGCCAGGCGCAGGCCTGCTGCCGCAGGGGGGATGAGTGGGGAGGCGGAGTCCCATAGGTTCAGAGGCGCATGAACTCCGCGTGGAGCAGAGCGAATTGGGCGAGCCGGTTTGCCCCGGCAGCTCCCCCAGGAGAGGCCGGGGCACGTGCGCAACGGGAAATCTAGAGCAATGACGGTGATTGAAAGCCTGTGGGAAGACTCCGAGCTCCCCATCAAGGATGCACTCCACTTCGCCGACGGGCACTCTTGCGACGTCACCCTCGACCTCGACGTGCCGGGGGGATTCAGGGTGTTCGCTCCCTTCGACCTCAACGAGATGCTGGAAAGGGACCCGTCGTGGGTGTCTTCGGTCGATGGGCTTGCCGCGGTGGACCTGGGCGAGAAGGGGCTGCTGTGGGGCGGCGAGGGTTCCTACGGGTCGGAGGGGTTCATCGCGCGTCTGACCGCTGACCATGTGCTGATTTGGGCGATGTTCTTCACGGAATCCAACCCATTTGATCGGATTCAGCTGTCCCAGAACGTCGCTACCTTCAGCTCGACGTCGGGGTCCGAGATCACGGTCCACATCGACGACCCACGAACTCCAGTCTCTCGACCGGCGCCACGTGGCCCCGCCGGGTGCGCCGATCGCCGGGTCGAGCATCATGTGCCGCATGCTGCTGACCTTCGGTCCCGACCGCCAGACACGTGAGTTCACGTGCGACTGCTGCGACGCTCCCATTGAGCGGGCGTGGGACTTCGTCCACGCCGACGGTGCTCCGCACGCCGTGTACTTCGCGAACTGCTATCACCACACCGACCGCGATCACGATGCCTGGATAGACGTCATCTTCGGGACGTGGGGTGAGGGACCTGACCAGTGGAGTGACCACGTCGCCTTCGCCTGCCGCATCGGTCCGGTGGTGGGGCAGACCACGCCTGCCTCCACGCTTGTGACCGCCGGCCTGGCCCACCCCGACGGTCCGCTCTTCGGGCTCAAACTCGATCGCGAGGCCGCCCTGCAGCACCCGCGCTTGAACGAGTTCTGGAAGGTCTCGGACTTCATACTGGAGAACGACCCACTGGTGCGAGGGCACATCTACGGCCACTAGGAGACGAGGCCGGCGGACCCGAGTCATGGTGGTCGGCGGGTGGCCCCGACGCTGTCAGACGTCTTCGCCGGTGGCCTCAAGGTCGTCCATAGCCTGATTGTGGAAGTCGCGTTCGGCCTGGCGGCACGGGGCGGCGAAGTACATGCGTCCAGCCTCAGCAAGTCCGCAGTTCAGGAGTCGCATGGTCACGAACACAGCGTCGCTCCCATGGCAGTTGTGGTCCTTCAGCCACCGCTGCAGCGTGTTGCTGTCGTGCGTCGCTTCCCAGGCCGATCGTTCTGGTCCGATGCTCACCGGCTGCGCCTCCTGGGTCACCGCAGCTTACTGAATCCCTTGTCGGGCCAGGCAGATGGATGGTGGATGCGCATCGCTCTCGGAGTGGGCCCAGAGGACGTCGACGTGTCGGCGAGCGAGGACGATCAGGGCTTGGACGTCTTTGGTCTCCTCCTGGGTGAAGCCGGCACAGCACCGACGGGATCGACGCCCGGATCCGTACCGAGCGTGAGAAGGCCGACGTGTTGCCAATGGCCGGCGACGGGCCCGAGGCCGGCCAGCAGGTCTCCCTCCAGCTGGACCCGGCCCACGGGCTCCTTCCGCGACGGCCAGGCCGCCTCGATGGTGAGCCGGGGCCGGGTGCCCTGGGCCAGCCAGCGGTGGATGACCTGCTCGTTGGCGGTCACCACCTGCTGGGTCGCCCACTGGGCGGTCTCCCGGTCGGAGTAGGAAGCGGAACGGGTCAGCACGAGGGCATCCTTTCAAAATCACCTGGTCGGCGGCTGGGTCAGTAGTCGGCGAAGTTCCAGAAAATGCCGACCTCGGTCTCCGAGACGACGATCAGGCCGTAGTCCTCCGTGTAGACGCTCAGCGGGCTGTACCCGCAGTGCGACGTCGTGAAGTCCAGGGTGCCCGGCACAGGACCGTGCCTGCTGACGTTGGTGTGGTAGGTGGCCTCGTCTCCGTACCGCGCGAGGATCGTGCGCGCCATCGCCCGCAGCTCCTCCTCGCTCTCCGCGAACCGCCGCAGGTTCGACAGGGTGCAGCCGTCGTCCGTGAGGGCCAGCAGCAGGTTCTCGGCGCTGGCCCGGTCGATCGGGTGGAGACGCCGCGCGACGTACTCCGGCGGGTGGACGGCGAACGGGTACGGGGACGCCTCGCGCTCCGGGCTCAGCGCCGCGTCGTCGAGGACCGCCCAGCCCCGCGGGTCCGGCACGGCCCGCGCCATCAGCGGGAGGACGTCGAGGACCCATTCCTCGTGACGGCGCGGGCCCGTGGCGTCGTACGGGTACGCGTCCTCGAAGAGGTGACGTACAGCGGCTTCCCAGGAGGTCTGGTCGACGGACATGTGGTGCTGGCCTTCCTCGGCGGGGCGCTAGGACTTCGCGGGCATCGACGTCATGACGGTGAACGGCGGAGTGCGGCCGCTGTCGTACCGGATGCGCGTGTCGATGCCGTTCACGTCGTACGCCTTGGCGCCCATCCCACCCTCTTTGTAGCCGGACGTGGGGTCGTTCGGGTCCACCGGCTGTTTGAACACTCTGCGGCCGCTCGTCTCTCCGTTGGCCGCCGTCGAGTAGAACGACTTGACGTCGCCGTCGGCCGCGGGCGGCGGGCCCTGGATCCACGCCTCGATGGCGGCCTTGTTCTGGTTGAGGTTGTACTCGGTCAGCTCCTCGGCCGTTGGTAGTCGGGGAACGACGAAGCGGCCTTGGGATACGGCTTGCCGTGCGGCCACGCCGCTGTCGGCCCGGCCGTCTGCTGGTCGCGCAGACGCTGCGCCAGCTGCTCGTCGGTCTTGCCGACGTGTCGGTCAAGGGTGTGGCCGTGCTCGAAGTATTCGTTGGCGGCGAGGCTCAGGTCGTAATTCCCGCTGGAGTCCACCTTCAGCCAGACCTGCGACTCCTTGAACTCCTCCAGGGCGCGCATGCCGAAGCCCTGGGCGCGGGCGACGCCGGCCTCGAACTTGGGGGCGCTCAGGTACGCCTCGTCCAGCGGCCCCTTCAGCGCCTCCATGCGGGTGGTCAGACCGTCGAGGATGCCGGTGTACGTGTCGACGATGCGGTTCAGCTTGACCGTGTTGATGTTCAGGACGGTCTTGATGTCGAACGACAGGATGAGGCCCGCGCCCTTGCCGATCAACGACGTGACGGTGCCGAGGAGATTTTTGGGACCCTTGGGCTTCGCCAGGTCTTCGATGACCTCCCTGGCGGCCTGCAACATGGCGCGGTGGAGTTCGTCCTCGACGTCGCGGTTCAGGTCGACGGCCGCCTCGGCGTACTCGCGCAGGATGGTGGCGATGTCGTCGGCCGTGTCCTTCAGTACGGCCAAGACCGGCTGGCTGCCGGTAGGGGTTTGGGGCGTGCCCGGACCGGAGTTGGCCGTCTGGCCCCACTGCTTGCCGTGCCGCGACCGACCCCAGGAGGTCGCGCCCCACAGGGCGCTGCAGAAGCTTCGCATGGCGGCTTCCCACTCCGCCTGCTGGTGATTGGTGATGGCGCCGACGACCTGGGTGAGCTCGTCCGCGCCCCTCGTCGCGGCGATGGAGACGTTCATCCAGCTGTGGCACAGGGAGTTGAGGTAGTGCTGCTGGGGGTACGGGAAGACGTCCGCGACCCGCCCGATCCGGAAGACGTTCCTGCAGAGCGGCTGGAGGACGTCCCGGACGATCTCGGGGATGCCCTCCATGATGCGCCGCTCGATGTCGTCGCTGCCGTCGTCGTCGCCCCACTTGATGAGGGGTATGGGGCCGAAGTCGGGGGCCTTGTCGATGACCGCGGGCCGCGGGCGCTGCTCGGCCGTGACGCCCGGCTTGGGGTTGGCCGCCGCGTCCGCCCTGGTGTAGGCGTTGGCCGTCTCGGTGAACCCGACCGCGACGCCGCCGACGCTGAGTACGGACCGGCCCCAGACCTCCAGCCAGCGGTCGCCGATCTTCTTGTACGCCTGGGCGAACCTCTGGGCCTCGGCACCGGCGCCCCCGGCGTCGGGATACTTGCCCAGCTCCTACATGAGCCTGGTGGCGGCCCGCACCAGGAAGTCCTGCTGCCTGGCGACCCGGCCGGAGACCGACCACAGGTCGCTCGGCTTGACGTCGATGGTTCCGTTGCCGCCCGGTGACTGTGCGGAAGCAGAGGGGCCGGCCATCAGGCGCCGCCTCCCCAGCCTTCGAGTACGGACCTGTTGGCCGCTGCGTAGTTGAGGTGCCCCTTGACGACGACCTCGTGGAGCCAGGCCTGGGCGGCCTTGAGGTCGTCGGCGGAGCGACTCCACTTGTCCAGTTCGTCGATGAAGGCCTCGCGGGCCTCACCGTCCCAGGTCAGTACGACCTTGGTAGTCCGCCCGTACAGCGTGTCCAGCTTCTCGTTGAGGGTGCGGAGGATCTCCTCCAGGTTCCCCGAAAGGCGTTGCAGGGTGGCGAAGTCGACGGTTATCCGGTCATCGTCCGGCATAGTGCTGATCCCCCGTGATTCAGACGTTCTGAATGCGGCTCTTCGGCTGGCCGGCGTCCGGCACGGGCGCAGGGTCGGGCACGGTGAGGGCGCGGGCGGCGGCGGACACGTTCTCCCCGTCCTGCATCCGCCGGATCCGGGCCAGCGTGTCGAGCTCCTGCTTGGTGAAGCCGTCGCGCGAGGCGCGCATGGCCGCTTCGAGGAGGATCATCACTTGGCGGATGAGTACGGCGTCCTCGGCGACGCCGGTGCGCAGGGAGCGGTACGCGGTGGGTCCCTGCCAGCCCGCGGCGATCTTGTCGACGACCTCGTCCATGGCGCGGGTCTGCTGTTCCATAGCGCTGCATTTCGTCGAGGTCGTTCGCCAGCCTGGTGAGGCCGTCCTCCGACACGTCCAGGTCGGCGTTCCGCATCCTGAGCCCCCGCCCGGGCGCACTGTTCGTACACGTGTCTCCCTGTACGGATGTTCACCCTAAGGGGTGTGCCCTCTCGATCGAAGGCGGGGGCTGTGCAGGGCTGGAAAACGACGAAGCCCCAGGTTGCTGACCTGAGCTTCTCTCACGAGCGGGTGACGGGAATCGAACCCGCGCTCTGAGCTTGGGAATCACGGTGCTTCTGGGCGTAGTTGACGCCCTGACCAGCGGTAACGGGTGCCAGGGTGAAGCCTTGGCCTCTTCCTGGCACCCGCTGTTGACCGTGGCCTACCGACCTGTCGGGCACGGATCGGGCACGGAAGTGCACGCGGAACACGCAAAACTGTGCTGATCCCAGACGGTCATGGGCGTACCGTCGGCCTGATCGCTTGGGGGTGGGAGGCTGTGTTGTACGCGCACGAGGTGATCCTGAACGAACTCGCACAAGGGCTCAGGTCCACGGCTAAGGGTGTCGAGTGGTTCGAGAGTCTGTCGGAGGGTGACCAGCGCAAGGCGTTGCACAACCTAGTGCTGTTCTGCGGGCAGGCCCGTGCCTGCGAGGGCGACGTTCCGGAGAGCATCGCGCGCTCTGGAATCCGCCCCACCCACACCCCTGCGGTGATGCTCACGAAGTGGCGCTTCGGGATGGAAGACCTTCCAGCGTATGAACTCACGAAGTCATTTCGCCTGCTCGTCGCCCTCTTCAGCATTGCCGACACCCGCAGGCGGGCGCTGCACTGCGCCGGCGGATGCGGTCACGCGTGGCACAACTTGTCGGCTTAGTCAACGGATCCAACCCAGGGCTTCTTCTTGCCCTGGGTCTTGCCGGGGATCTTGGCGACCTGCATTTTCGCTGGTCCGGGGGCTGCTTGGGCGTCCCTTGCCAGTCGACATTTGTCGTCGTTGGCCGCCTCCTATCGGCCTCGGACGGCCCAGAGACGGCCCGAAGTAGCCGGAGTGGCCGGGCGGATGACCTGCTCCTGTGTCGTAGTGGAGGGATACGGTGCAGCCACGTTTGAGCATTGCGTTTGGGGAGGGGCCTTGGGAGCCAAGACCGGTCTGCTCCTGTACGCCGACGGCGATGTGCCCGGCCTGCTGCGGCACGTGGGCGCGGCGGATCCGGAGCTGACGTCCGTGATGGTTCGGCATCTCAATCCGGGGTGCGAGATCGAGGAGAGCGAGGGCTCGGACCTGTACGACGGCGTGTATCCGCCGGATGGAGCGACCTATGCCGCAAGCTGGCCCGGCGTGGACATCGTCTGCGACCGGCGCGTAATGATCGATTCCCCGTCACAGCTCCCCGAGCATCTCGTCGCGGCGAGCGCCGGCCGACGGTTGGTCCTGCACGCCATGCACAGCGTGGTCGACTGGCTGGCGTTCGCGGTGTGGGAGGACGGACGTCTCATCCGGTCTCTGAGCCTGTCACCGGACCACGGGATCATCGAGAACATCGGGGAGCCGCTCTCCTTCGAACTCCCCTACTGGGCCGGGGATCGTCCGGCGGACATCATTCCGTGGCCGGGCGAGGAAGAGGAGCCGTACGCACTGCCCTTCCATCCTCTGGAGCTCGGCGAAGACGCGCTGCGTGCGCTCTGCGGCTTCATCCAGGAGGGCATGCCGGAGCCGGGGGACGTCGACGCGGAGAACATCGAACTTCATGGCTTCCTCGTACGGGATCCGAACGGCCCCGACCCGGCCGAGAAGGAAGCGGAGATGCGCAGAGCAGTGGAAGCGATGGGACCGCCGCGGGTCTACATGATGGGATCCGACGGCGTGCTGATCGAGCAGGACGGCCTCTAGCTGGGCATTGCCCGGTGTCGGTTCGGGCATCGCTCCCGCTATCGGCTGATGGGGATCTCGTAGACGATCTCGCACAGAGCAGCGGGCACGACGATGTCCGCTGTCTGCGACCGGCAACACCGTCCAGCCCATCCGCCGTCGCCGCGCTCGGTACGGGAGGGCTGCCTGATGGCGAAGAAGAAGCGGCGCTTCGGCCGCATCCGGAAGCTGCCTTCTGGCCGATTCCAGGCTCGGCCCTGACGGCTCGACCGTCCGGCGCCGCACACCTTCGCGACCGCGCGGGACGCTGACGACTGGCTGGCGGAGCAGCAGACAGAGATCCGGCGCGGTGACTGGGCAGGCCCTGAGGCCGGTGCGGTCAACTTCAAGGACTACGCGCTGCAGTGGGTCAAAGAGCGTCGTCTCTCGCCCACTACGGACGAGCTGTACCGGCGGCTGCTCCGACTCCACATCCTGACCGCCTTCGAGGACCTGGACCTGGACGAGATCACCCCGCCCCGCGTCCGCTCTTGGCGTTCGGAGCGCCTCGACACCACCGGGGCGGAAACCACGGTCGCCAAGGCATACCGGCTGCTGAAAGCCATCATGGAGACCGCCGCCGATGACGAGCTGATCCGCCGCAACCCTGCCGTATCAGGGGCGCGGGCAAGGAAACCGCCGAGGAGCGTCCGACCGCCACCGTCGCCCAGGTCGACGCACTCGCCGACGCCCTCGGGCCCCGCTGGCGGCTGATGGTCTACATCGCTGCCTACGGACCTGCCCGGCCGGAGGAACAGGCCGCGATGCACCGCCGGGACGTCGACCTGGAGAACGTCGGCATCTGGGTGCGGACCGCCGAGCCTGAACTCACCACCGGTCGGCGGGCTCCGGGCGACACCAAGTCCGAACGCAAGCGGTTCCTCGTCCTGCCGGCCTTTCTGGAGAAGGACCTCAAGCGGCATCTCGCCTGGTATGCCGAGAAGCAGCCGGACGGACTGCTGTTCGTGGGGGAGCGGGGCAAGCCGTTCCGCCGCTCCACGTTCGGGCGGAAATGGCGAAAGGCACGTGCGGCGGCCGGACTGCCGGAGAACTTCCGCTTCTACGACCTACGTCACACCGGTCATACGCTCTCGACGCAGTCGGGTGCCACGCTCAAGGACACGATGGTCCGCGCGGGACAGTCCTCCGAGCGGGCAGCGCTGATCAATCAGCACTCGAACCTGGAGCGGCAGCGGGAGGTGGCCGACGGGATCGACGCCCGTGTCCGCGCCGAGCGTGAGAAGGCCGACGCCGTGCCCGACGATCAGGCATCGGGCACGGAACGGGCACGCGAAGCCTGATCCGATCTGGACAACAAAGAAGCCCCGGGCCGCTGGCCTGGGGCTTTCTCGTGGAGCGGGTGACGGGAATCGAACCCGCGCTCTGAGCTTGGGAATCACGGATCCCTTGAGAGTGATTGATGTGCTGACCTGGGGAAATGGCTCCATCTAGAGTGAGCCGAGTCGTATCTGCGTGGCTCGCGGTGACCGCTGTTGACCGGTTGTTCTGGTGCCAATCTGGTGCGCTACCGCTCGTCCTGAGCGGCCAGACCGGGCTTAGAACTGGCCTAGCCACCAGGGCACCTCCGGGCTGTCAGCCGGGATGACCCTAGCCCTTGCCAAGATTTTCTCGTCGAGGGCACGTACGAGGGCGCGCAACTCACGCGCGCTCTTCTTGGGCAGTGCGTGAAGCACGGCTTCGAGCTGCCCGCGGAAGCCGGCGCCGTAGCACCCGCACTCAGGGAGGCCGCAATCAGGACCCATGCGTGGGTCTACAAGTTGCCTGAGAGGGCCGTGGGCAAGGACCTTCCAGTGCCAGAACGCTTCTTCCGTAGCTTCGGGCCAGAAGCGGGTCCGGTCCAGCCGACGCAAGTCGGCCGTGCAGGACCCTGAAAGGTGATCAATCAATCGGTACCGTCGCCGCCCCAGGAGGCGGGTGGGGAGGTCGCCCCGCAGGGCTGACGGGCGCCTACGCGGCATTGCCCCTTCGGTTGTCAGTCATGCGGGCAAGGTACAGAACCAGGCTCGGGGTGGCTGCCGCGTGTTCCGGTGGCTGAAGCCTTGAGCTTGGGAAGGTGGAGCGCTGCCTTGTAAGCCTGGTGCCGATCGCAGGCCGGTCTTGGCTGGTCGACAGGCCTACAACAGCGCCGAGCCTGTCGGCGCTCGTCTACACCGCCTCGCACCCCAATTGGCCGTGGTTGACTGCTCGATCTGGCACGAATCTGGCACGCCGGCGTCGCCGAGACGGGCAGCAGCAGACTGCGACAGCCCTTTACACCTCGGTACTCTTGCAGCATCCATAGCCATTCACCCAGCAGTAGTAGTGACCGCGCAGCAGCTTTTGGTTGCAGTCAGGGCACATCGCGACTTGAACCGGGTTTACGCGAATGACTGATGTGTCCTTCAACTCCAAAACCGCCCCGACTGCCTCTCGCCCGTGCTCACGAATTCCCTGTTCCACAAATTCAAAGGCCCCATATACGCGTCCGCATTCGCACGCGATCCGGTTTGAGTAGAGGGCTCCAGTTTCCTTGACACCCAACTCAGCCTCAATTCTCGCCTTTTCTTCCTTTGGAACGGCCTCCAGTTCAGTTTCTCTGATCCGCTTAGGAGTCCAGTACCAGGAGTTCACCGCTGCCGCTTGGGCATGGGTGACGTAGAACGTCGCGGACCTGCCCTTCCTGAGCGTCTCTTGCACGGCGGCGACGACACTGCTGTCATCGGCCGAAATCACGGCCATGCGGCTGGATACGACGGCCTCAATGGACCCCAACGAGGACTTGTCCATGCTGTTCTCTTCCGACATCCAGCCGCCCGGTAGCGGCTGTTCTCCT
The DNA here is from genome assembly GCF_052068155.1 of Streptomyces sp. OZ13. Lineage (NCBI taxonomy): Bacteria > Bacillati > Actinomycetota > Actinomycetes > Kitasatosporales > Streptomycetaceae > Streptomyces > Streptomyces sp. OZ13. The sequence goes on from NZ_JBQHCZ010000004.1 coordinate 390,095, forward strand.
CTGATCTTCAGCGGCTGAATCGCCCTCCGCCAGGCAGGGCGGCCGCCAGGGTGATCTGGGTTCAAAATGGTCGGTGTGACCGTGCTTCTGCGAGGATGCGGTTGTACCTGCGGCTAGCGCTTCTGGGCCCTGTACCGCTCGAGGAGCGAGGTGGGGCCACTTGGGCCCTGACCTGGGTCATGCTGGCTCCCGTGCCGGCGGGCTCGGAGCCCCGTTCGTAGCCGCTGTTCCCCGTGAGTCCCCGCTCCTTCTGGCACGCCTGTGGCACGGGCTGACCCTCTCGATGCGAACTATGGGCGGGACGGTCACTGAGGTCGGCTCGGCTGGTCAGATGGTCATGCGGGACTGCTGACGGTTGACTGCGGTCCCGATGGTTGCTGTACCTCGCTGCTGTACGGCAGGAAGGCGTGATGTACAACTACGCCATGACGACTCGACCGACGCAGGCGATGTGGTGGGCTGAAATAGCGATCGGCCTTGCCGTGGCGGCGGTGACGTTCACTGGGATCGTCGCTTTTCTGGGGTCATCGGCAACCCAGGGCCGCCACGTGACCGTGGACGGCGGGGCTTCGATTCTGCTGATTGCGCTGTCCGCCGGCGTCGGCATCTTCGTGAGTGGCCGGTTCAGGGCGTGGGGGCTGCGTCGGCAAGCCGTGTCCTGCACACGGGCTTGAAAACCGTCGTGGCGCGAGTCACCGTGGGTTCAAATCCCACACCCACCGCAGATGAACGGCCCCTGACCAGGCAACTTGGTCGGGGGCCGCTTCCGTGTCCGCGCACCGTGATCGCCCGGTGTTCCCCGAGGTTCCCTGCTCGATCGGGCATGGGAGGGGCACACTTCTAGCCGTCGAGCCATGGGCCCCGGGTGATCTGTTTGTGAAGTCGCTCGTCGAGGCAGCTCAGGTGGGCCCAGACGAACTGCGTGCTCTGTTCCCCGGCCCGCGTGATCTCCAACGTGACGCCATCACCGGAAGGGTTGATGTCGGTGGTTTCCATACAGAACGCGCAGCTCACTCGCTCCTCGATGCTCATCTGGTGAATGTAGCCCGAGGCGTGCAGATTGAGTTCGGTGGAGGGGCTTGGACTGGAGCTGCTACAGGTCACCGACCTGCCGGCCTGCGACACCCGCTTTAGGAGTTCGATCCGAGCCCGCTCTGGCGACTGTCGTCGGCTGGTGTGGCGGCCGGACAGATTCGCTGCTGTACGCCCCTGTCCGGCGTCGTTGATGTCAGCCGTGGATGTCAGAATCCTTCTGATCCGTAGCTCTAGCCGGATCGGTCAGTGATGGCCATTCCGGCCGCTACGGGCGCACCGATGCGAACTAATGGCACGGCCGCCGCAGCTCAGCGCCCTTACAAACCCCCCAGTACTGACTGGCGCATCACGTTCCGCAGCTCGCGGACTGCGGCGTCGTAGGGGACGTGGACCGCCTGCCACTCCGCTGAGGGCCCAGCGGCAAGCCCAGTTGTAGCAATGGCATCACGTATGGTTCGCAGTCCGCTATATGCGCCGCGTGCAGCATCGCAGACCGCAGGAGGAGCGGCGAGAAGAAGCTCGTAGTACGTCGGCAGTAGCTGGTGAGCGCGGTACGCAGATATGAGGTCAGCACCGCTGGCGGGCTGGCTGAGAGTTAGTAGTGCAGCTTCCGTCTCAGTGAGAGCTGTCAGAAACCTCAGATACGCCTCACGTTGCACCTGTTCAAGTCGGGTTCCGCGTTCGCGCCTTGCTCGCGCCGATTCCACCAGCAGCGTTGAGCCCACGCCTAACAGGCCACCGCTCAAAGTACCGACCAGGGTCAGCCATTCCATGCAGCCCAATGTACGAGGGCCCCGGGCCCGCAACCGCCCGAACGTGGAAGGTCGGTGTAGCGGCTTTGGGCGGGAGCTGCCATGGGGCGAGAGATCGGGGCCCGTAAGCTTGCCGCGACTCGGGCAGTCTCTGGACCTGCCCGCAATAGCCCGATGTGGGCCCCGATCTTCGAGGCTCGCCCCATGGTGGCTGCCTAAAGCCGTGGAGCCGACCGGGCCCAGCCACAGCGGGCTACCGTCCACTGCATCAGGTGTGCTCGCTCAGCCGCGCGGCCGGCGGAGCCGGGGCCCGGAGCGGGGCGGAGACAGGAGCGTCGGGGCCCGGCGCTGGAGCCGGGGCCGCGCGCGGCGAGCGGAGCGAGCCGCCTTGATGAAGTAGAGAAACTCTTACCGCGCTTGGATCAGCTGCTTGATGAAGTAGAGAAACTCTTACCGCGCTTGGATCAGCTGCTTGCCGTCGTGGCTCCGGACGTGGGGTCCATGCCCGTCCAGCGCATCGAGCAGGCGCACCGCGTAGACCTCGGCCATCCGCTCGGCGACCTCCTCGGGCGTGAGCCAGTCAACTGCTGTCGACTCTGCGGAGGTTCGTTCGATGCCGCCTGACGGCTTGCATCGGAAGACCAGGGCGACGATGCCGCGCGTCGTGTTCTTGTAGACCCCGGTGAGCTCGTCGACCTCGACCCGGATGCCGGTCTCTTCCCAGACTTCGCGGGCTACGCCGTCTTCGGGGGCCTCGGTGAGTTCGAGCACGCCGCCGGGGAGCTCCCATGTTCCGTTGTCGGCTCGGCGGATCGCCAGGAGTCGCCCGTCCTCGCGCACCACTGCTCCCGCGACGGACACGGAGTGCAGTGGCGTTGACTGGGTCTCTCGGGCGCTGTTACTCATGTACAGGAGCATAGGAGAGTGAGAAGGACTATGGGAACAGCCGTAGGAGGTGGGAGGGCCGTACCTCGGTACGTTCAGATCGCCGACGAGATCATTCAGCAGATCCGGGCAGGCGTCCTCAAGCCTGGTGACCTGGTGCCGAGTGAATCCGAGCTGGTGGAGCGCTATGGCGTTTCCGGGGGCACGATTCGTAAGGCCATGGTGGAGGTTCGGGCCAGTGGGCTCGTGGACACCCGTCATGGCAAGGGCTCGATCGTGAAGGACCGGCCGCCCGTGCGGCTGCGCTCCTCCGATCGCTTCCGCGCCTCGCATCGCCGCGGCGGCAAGGCCGCGTATCTCGCCGAGTCGGCCCAGTCGGGCGCCACGGCCAAGGTGAGCGTCCTCTACATCGGCCCGATGGAAGCTCCCGAGGACATCGCCGAACGGCTCGACGTTCCCGCCGGCACTCAGGTCCTCGCCCGGCGGCGGCTCTACTTCCGCAACGGCGTCCCGGTGGAAACTGCCACGTCGTACCTGCCGTGGGATGTGGTCAAGGACATCCCCCAGCTGTTCTCGGAGAACCCCGGCCCTGGTGGCATCTACGCCCGGCTGGAGGACGACGGCCACACCTTCGCCGAGTTCGTCGAGACGCTGACAGCGCGCCCGGCCGCCAAGGCTGAGGCGTCCGAACTGGCCCTGAGCCCAGGGGCGCCCGTCGTTCACCTGCTCCGGAACGCGGTCACCGAACAGGGCCGCGTGGTCGAGGTCTGCGACACGCTGATGGCGGCTGACCAGTTCGTTTTCGAGTACCGCATCCCCGCTGCCGACTGACGCTTGCTCAACTCCTTTCAGCCCGACGGGACTTCTTCGCCCTGGCGGGTTGACTCATGTATAGGAGTCGTGCACTCTTCTTCATGTCACTCATGTACATGAGTGGCGGAGTCCAGCACTTCTAGAGGAGTGATCTCTGTGCGTCAGATCCCGTCGACACCTCCGCCGCCTCCGTGATGGTGGCCCAGCCCCCGCAGCCCAAAGTGAAGGACCGTCGTACCGGTGAGCGTGCGATGGACGCCGAGACCGGTGCCGCGCTGTCGACCGTGGACGTGATGTTCGCGGCGAACGGTGAGGTGGAGATCCTGTCCGTGACCGTGCCGGAGACCGGTGTCTCCAGCGACCTGGTCATGGGCACCCCGGTCGCGATCACCGGTCTGGTCGCCCGGCCGTGGGAGAACGATTTCAACGGGCAGCGCCGTCACGGCATCGCCTTCCGCGCCGTCGCCGTCACGTCACTGGTCGAGAACGCCGCGAAGCCGAAGGCGACCTGATCATGACCGGCTTCACGGTCGCGCTGCTGGTTGTCGTCGCCGTCGCGGGTCTCCTGCGGTGGCGGCGCCCCGCCTGGTACTGGCTGACCTTCGGCGTCACTCTGGCCACGCTGCGGGTCCTGGTCCGCTACGGCTCGGTCATGGAAGCGTGCGGGCTGACCGTCCCGCCGCCGCGCTGGCGGCTCGCCCTCGCTCGAATGGCCGGCCGTCCGGCTCCCGAGTCGCGTGCGCCGCGCATCCTGCGGCTCCGCCCGACCCGGACCGGCCTGGTGCTGCGGCTGGGGCTTCGACCTGGTCAGGACGCGTTCGACGTGGCTGCCTCGTGTGACCGGCTGCGGCACTCGTTCGCCATGTACGGCGTCACCTCGCGTGAGATCCGCTCGGGTGTGGTCGAGCTGCGGATGACCGGCTACGACGTCCTTGCTCAGGTGCAGATGCCCGTCAAGGTCGACCGCACGCCGATGCGCGTCCCCGTCGCGTTGCGCGAGGACGGAGCCGTTCACTACCGCGACTACCGCACCACCCCGCACGCCCTGACTGTCGGGGCAACGAAGTCCGGCAAGTCCGTCTACCAGCGCAACCTGGTCGCCGAACTCGCCGCTCAGGACGTGGCCTTGGTCGGCATCGACTGCAAGCAAGGGGTGGAGCTGTTCCCGCTGGCCCGCCGGTTCTCCGCGCTGGCCGACAACCCCGACACCGCCGCCGACCTCCTCGACGCACTCGTCACGCACATGGAGGGCGTCTACCAACTGATCCGCGCCGACCAGCGCATCACCGCCGACATCCCCGACGCAGAGATCGCCGCCGACATCTGGGACCTCCCCGACCACCTGCGTCCGACCCCGATCGTCCTGCTCGTTGACGAGGTCGCCGAACTCGCCCTATTCGCCACCAAGGAAGAGGAGAAGCGCAGGGACCGCATCATCACCGCGCTCGCCCGCCTAGCCCAGCTCGGCCGCGCCGCCGGCATCTATCTGGAGATCTGCGGACAGCGCTTCGGCTCCGAACTCGGTAAGGGCATCACTATGCTCCGCGCCCAGCTCACCGCCCGCACCGCCCACCGCGTCAACGACGAGACCAGCGCGAATATGGCCTTCGGCGACATCGCCCCCGACGCCGTCCTGGCCGCCATTTCCATCCCGACCGACACCCCCGGCCTCGCCGTCACCGGCGACTCGACCGGCGGCTGGGCCCGCATCCGCACCCCGCACACCTCGATGCGCCAGGCCGTCAACGCCTGTAACCGGCACGCCCACCGCACCCCGGATCTGCCCGGCCTCGCCGCTTTCCGGCCCGAGCTGCCGCCCACGGTCTCGCTCGTCAAGATCCCGGCCCAGTCCGAGGCACCCGCCTCCGTCTGACCCTTCCCGCACCCGGTCGGTGCGACCGCCTCGCGCCGCTTCCCTACCCCCGCCATGCCCAACGCCCTGCAAAGGAGGTGAAGACATGACCCGCAAGCTGCGCGTCGACGCCGTCCTGGTGCAAGCCGTGATCGCCGGGGCCCTGTCCTTCGCCCACCTGCACGACCTCGCCGCCGCTGCCGGACAGACCGGATGGAAGGCCTGGGCCTACCCGGTCAGTGTCGACCTGCTCCTGGTCGCCGCCTGGCGTCGGCTGCGCAACGACGGCCCGTCCCGGCTCGCCTGGTGCTGGTTTCTGATCGCGCTGGTCGCCTCGCTCGGCGCGAACGTCGCCACCGCCGGATTCCTCGACCTGGCCCACCCGCCCGCCTGGCTGCGCTTCGGTATCGCCGGATGGCCCGCGCTCGCTTTCCTCGGCGGCACGCTCCTCGCCCACTCACCCGCGGCGAGTGCCCCCGAGCCGGAACCGGTCGAGGTGGTGCCGGCCGAACCGGAGCCCGCTCCCGAACCGGAGCCCGCTCCCGAGCCGGAGCCCGCTCCCGAGCCGGAGCCCGCTCCCGAGCCGGAGCCCGCTCCCGAGCCGGAGCCCGCTCCCGAGCCGGAGCCCGTCGCCGAGCCGGAGCCTGCCGCGGCCCTGCCCGCAGCAGCCGAGCCCGCTTTCGTCCCGGCTCCGCCGGTCCCGGCCGCGCTGGTCGACCACGCCCGCAAGGTCGCTGACGACCACCACGCCCGGACCGGTTCACCGATCGACACCGACACCCTGCGCGCCCGCCTCGGCGTCCCGGCCCCGATGGCTGACGCCATCGCCGCCCAACTCGCCTGATCAGAAAGGACGACCGCGATGCCCGCCCGCGACCACTTCCACTCCGTCATGCGGATCGGCCCCGTGCAGATCGGCACCCACCGCGACCGGCACGGCCGCACCAAGCACGCCGCCGTCTGCACCGCTGACCGCTGCGGCTGGTCCGCCGACTTCTCCAACTCCTCGGCCGCCCAGCTCGCCGCCCGCACCCACCGCTGCCGCCTCACCGACTGAACGGGAGACCACCGCCATGGACGTTCCGCTCTGGCTCGCCCTGATCGTCGTCGGCGCCCTCGGCATCAAGCTCATCCGCCCGCCCTGGTGGCTCGTCGCCGTGCTCCTCCTCGGCGGCTTCCTCCTCGCCGACAGCCTCCTGGCCCCCGTCATCGACACCGCCGTCAGCAAGTAGCCCACCGCAGAAAGGAGAAGCACCCATGTTCCGACCGAAGATCCCCACCATGCCGACCCCGACCGGCATCGTCACCCCGCCCGCCGTCGAGCCGACCGCGATCGTCCAGCACACCCCCGCCCCGGCCCCGGTCCCCGTCGTCCCAGCGGCACCGGCCCGGCCCACGGTCCAGCTCACCCCCGGCACCGCGCTCGCCCTCGTCGGTGGCGGCACCGCCGTGGTCCTCGTCGTCGGCGCGGTCCTGGTCTCGGTGCTCCTGGCGGTCGCCGTCACCGCGGCCTCAGTCGCCGTGTGCGCTCTCGTCGTCCGCTCGCTCATGAGCCAGCAGCACAAGCACCGCTGACCGGCCCCCGGGGCGGCCTCAACCGCCAAGTCGTGCCCGCCCCGGGAGCCGTGCCCCAACCCATCGCAAAGGACAAGAAGGGACACCCATCATGGCCCAGCCCACCACCGCCACCGTGCGGGTCTGCTCGCACTGCGACGGCTTCCCCACCGTCCGCGTCACCCTCGGCGGCCGCGACCGACACGGAATCCTGCGCAGCATCACCGTCCACTGCCCGGCCTGCCACGGCACCGGCACCCGCCCCGTCCGCACCGCACAGCTGGTCGGGGGCCGGGCATGAACGACATCACCGTCACCGCGCACCTGACCACCGACACCCGCACACGCGTCGTCGTCTTCGCGGACCACGAATTCGTGAGCCTCCGGATCGGCGGCGGCCCGGTCGACGTCGCGCTCATCGCCCCCGCCGGCACCGCCGACATCCTGCGCGCCATCTCCGCCGCCGCCGACCAGGCCGCCCGCGAACTCGACGCCCTGCCGGACCTCGACGAGGAGAGCGCGTGAACAACACCGCCACCGCGGCGGGCCTGGACCCGGCCACCCTGGACGATGTCCTCCGGGTGGCCGGGTCCCCCGGCTTCGACCGCTGGAAAGACCAGGTGCACCGCACCGGCGGCTGCTCCGACCCCATCCACTTGACCGGCTGGACCCTCGCCAAGGACCGCACGACGGGCGAGACGCTGCGCCGGTACTCCACCGACACCGAACCGGACGGACGGCTCCGCGTCGCATGCGGCAACCGCCGCGCCTCCCGCTGCCCCACCTGCGCCTACACCTACGCCGGGGACACCTACCACCTCATCCGCGCGGGCCTGGCCGGAGACGAGTCCAAGGACATCCCGGCCACCGTCCGCGACCACCCCCGCGTCTTCGCCACCCTCACCGCGCCCTCCTTCGGGCCCGTGCACAACCGGCCCGACCGGGGCGTCTGCCGCTGCGGCACCCGCCACCTCGAGGACGACCCCGCCCTGGGCACCGCCCTCGACCCGGCCACCTACGACTACGCCGGGACGGTCCTGTTCAACAACCACGCCGGGCAGCTCTGGCAGCGCTTCACCACCCGCCTGCGCCGCGAGATCGCCGCCCGCGCCGGACTCACCCAACGCGAACTGAAAGACGTACTGCGCCTCTCCTACGGCAAGGTCGCCGAGTTCCAAAAGCGCGGCGCGATCCACTTCCATGCCGTGATCCGCCTCGACGGACCGGACGGCCCCGACACCGCCCCGCCGTCTTGGGCCACGGTGCAGCTGCTCGACGACTCGATCCGCGCGGCTGTCGCCCACTCGTACACCTCGGTCACGGTCCCGGCCGCCGGGGACCAGCCCCGCCGGCCTTTCCGCTGGGGCAGCCAGATCGACATCCGACCGGTCAAGGCCTTCGGCGACGGCTCCGACATCACCGAACAAGCGGTGGCCTCCTACGTCGCCAAGTACGCCACCAAAGCGGCCGAGTCGACCGGCAGCCTCGACCGACGCATCGGGAACCGGGAAGTCCTCGACCTCCTGGACGTGCCCGACCACCCCCGCCGCCTCATCGAGGCATGCCTCGACCTCGCACCCCTCTACCCGGACCGGAAGCTCGGGGCCTGGGCGCACATGCTCGGCTTCCGCGGCCACTTCTCCACCAAATCCCGCCGCTACTCCACCACCCTCGGCGCCCTCCGGCAGATCCGCGCCGACTACCGCGCCGCCCAGGACCACGACGCCCTCGGCGACCCGGACACCGTCCTGGTCCTCGCCTCCTGGGAGTACGCCGGACACGGCCACACCCCCGGCGAATCCGCCCTCGCCGCCACCATCGCCCGAGACATCCAACTCAACCGCGAAACCGCCCGCGAAGCCCTCGCCGACCTGGAAGGAGAACGGTCGTGAGTGACCTCCTGCTGACCGTCGAGCAAGCCGCCGAACGCCTCGGCACTACCGCCCGTTTCCCTCGGCGGCTCATCGCCGAACGGCGGATCGCCTTCGTCAAGGTCGGCCGACATGTGCGGATCGCGGAAAGCGTGCTGTACGCCTACATCGACGGCAACACCGTCCAGCCCATCCGCCGCCGTCGTGCCCGCTACGGAAGGGCTGCCTGATGGCCAACAAGAAGGGCACCCGCCGGCGCTTCGGTGCCGTCCGTCAGTACCGGTCCGGCCGCTGGACCGCGAGCTATCGGGGCCCGGACGGGCAGGAGTTCCGAGCGCCCGAGACCTTCGAGACCAAGAAGGATGCTGAGGTCTGGCTGTCCCAGATCGAGGCGGACCTGACGCGCGGCAACTGGCAGGACCCGGACGCCGGTGCCGTGAACTTCAAGGAGTACGCGCTCCAGTGGGTCGACGAACGCGGCCTGTCCGCGACAACCGATGAGCTGTACCGCCGACTCCTGCGGCTGCATCTGCTGCCCACCTTCGAGGACCTGGACCTCGATGAGATCACCGCGCCTCGCGTCCGTACCTGGCGGGCCGAGCGGCTGACGTCCACCGGGGCCGCCACGACCGTGGCCAAGTCGTACCGGCTCCTCAAGGCCATCATGGAGACCGCGGTCGACGACGAGCTGATCCGCCGCAATCCCTGCCGCATCAAGGGTGCTGGCAAGGAGTCGTCCGCAGAACGGCAGATCGCCACCGTCGACCAGGTCGACGCGCTCGCCGACGCCCTCGGTCCTCGCTGGCGGCTGATGGTCTACCTCGGCGCGTACGGTCCGATGCGGCCGGAGGAGCAAGCCGAGCTGCGGCGCAAGGATGTCGACCTGGACGCGATGACCGTCCGCGTCCGCATGGCCGCGCCCGAGCTGACGACCGGGCGTCGCGCTCCTGGCGACACCAAGTCGGAGGCGGGCAAGCGGCTCGTGGTTCTGCCGGCCTTTCTGCGGACCGACCTTCGTCGGCATCTCGACTGGTACGCGGAGAAGGGACCGGACGGACTTCTGTTCGTGGGGGAGAAGGGCAAGCCGTTCCGGCGCTCCACCTTCGGGCGGAAGTGGCGTCGGGCCCGCGCCCTCGTCGGCATGCCGGACGGCTTCCGCTTCTACGATCTTCGTCACACCGGCCGCACCCTCGCGACCCGCTCCGGGGCCACGCTCAAGGACACGATGGTCCGCGCAGGGCAGTCCTCGGAGAAGGCCGCGCTGATCTATCAGCACTCCGACTTGGACCGGCAGCAGGAAGTTGCAAGCGGGCTGGATCAGCTGGTGCGCGCCGCCCGCCAGAAGGGCAAGGAGAAGCCTTCTGGTGCGGATCTGGTGCAAGGCGCTTAGCGCGGTCCAGACAACAGATAAGGCCCGGGTCTATGACCTGGGCCTTCTGCGTGGAGCGGGTGACGGGAATCGAACCCGCGCTCTGAGCTTGGGAAGCTCATGTTCTACCATTAAACTACACCCGCACAGCGCACCGGTGATCGGTGCCGCATCGTCGCACACTCTACCTCATCACTCGCCCCACGGTGTATTTCGCCGCGGGGCGTTCGTGTTCCTCGGGTCATGGACACGGGTGCGGAGCGCGGGAGTTGAGGCGTACCGTGGCGGGCGGAGTGCCGCGTGCGGTGGTGTCCTGGGTATCCCCTAATGTGAGGTTCGTCCGCATTCGTTGGGGAAGGGGCCTGATGGACCTGATGGAGCGCACGGTCGTCCGCTGTGCCGAGGGGCATGTGTTCAGTACCGCTTCGTTTCCGATGCAGCAGCTCGGGGCGGACCGGATCGGGCCGGGGCGGCTCATCCGGTGTCCGCGCTGCGCTCGGCTGAGGAGCGCCGTGCCCGTGGGGAACGGGCAGCAGGGGCAGCAGGACGGGCGATAGGCGCAGGCGACAGCAGTGCCAGGGGCGCGCGGGCAGGTGTCCGATTGGGGACGGCCCGCGCGCTCTGCGTATCCTCGGGGCGTGCTTCTCTCAGACAAGGACATCCGGGCCGAGATCGACGCCGGGCGCGTGCGCATCGATCCGTATGACGAATCCATGGTGCAGCCCTCGAGCATCGATGTGCGGCTGGACCGCTACTTCCGGGTGTTCGAGAATCACCGCTACCCCCACATCGACCCCGCCGTCGAGCAGGCCGACCTGACGCGGCTCGTCGAACCGGAGGGGGACGAGGCGTTCATCCTGCATCCCGGCGAGTTCGTGCTGGCGTCGACCTACGAGGTCATCTCGCTGCCCGACGACCTCGCGTCGAGGCTGGAGGGCAAGTCCAGTCTCGGGCGGCTCGGTCTGGTGACGCACTCGACGGCCGGCTTCATCGACCCCGGTTTCTCCGGGCATGTCACGCTCGAGCTGTCGAACCTCGCCACGCTGCCGATCAAGCTCTGGCCGGGCATGAAGATCGGGCAGCTGTGCATGTTCCGGCTCAGCTCTCCCGCGGAGGAGCCGTACGGGAGCGCGCGCTACGGCTCCCGCTACCAGGGGCAGCGGGGGCCGACGGCCTCGCGGTCGTTCATGAATTTCCATCGGACGCAGGTGTGAGGACCTTCAGCGCATGAGTGACGTACGCGAGAACCTGACTTACGAGAAGTTCGGCGGGGCGATCCGCGAGCTGGCGCAGACGATCGCCGACGACGGGTACGAGCCCGATGTCGTGCTGTCCATCGCCCGCGGCGGTGTGTTCGTGGCCGGCGGACTGGCGTACGCGCTGGACTGCAAGAACATCCACCTGGTGAACGTGGAGTTCTACACCGGTGTGGGGACCACGCTGGAGATGCCGGTCATGCTGGCGCCGGTGCCCAACGCCATCGACTTCTCCAACAAGAAGGTCCTCATCGCGGACGACGTCGCCGACACCGGCAAGACGCTCAAGCTCGTCCACGACTTCTGCCTCGACCATGTCGCCGAGGTGCGCAGCGCGGTGATCTACGAGAAGTCGCACTCCCTCGTGAAGTGCGAGTACGTGTGGAAGCGGACCGACGACTGGATCAACTTCCCCTGGAGCGTGTTGCCTCCCGTGCGTAAGGCGGGCGAGCCCATCACGCCTTCCAGGGAAGCGCTGTAGCCCTGGGCTCAGCCCTGAGCCGGGGAGACACAACGGACGCGCGGCACCACGTTTTCCGGGCGGAACGGTGAGCCTGCTGGGCATGCTCATGGGCGAGACGATCCGCTGACCTCGCGGAGTGCTGACCGCCTGTCTCCCGATTGATCGCCGTCCCTGTGGCTCGCGGTCATGTCCTCGACACGGCCTTCAGGCCACTGTGTCGAGGACGATCGGTCTCACTGCCGGAAGTGGTCGTATCGAGACGGCGAGCAGACCTGGCCTTCCAGGACGACGCCACCGGCCGCACCCGCAGTGGAGCCGGTCGGTTCATGTGTGAGCTGCGTCTCCCACGCCGCCCAACTACCCGCCATGTCCTGGTTGGCCGGCTGCGGTCCCGCCGGCTGCTGTTGCTGTTCGTGAGAAGCAGCCTCGGCTGCGTGGGAGCCGGCGCTCTCACTCCGCTTACGGTGGCGCCCCTTGGTCGCGGCACCGCCGTTTCCGCGCAGCATTCCCTGCGTGGACAACTCCTTCAGCCGCGCGACGACGCTTGCCACGTCGGTGCCGATCTGGGCGGCGAGCACATGCAGATCGACCCCCTGGCTCCATCCGATGCTGAGCGCAGCGTCCAGCTCTGCGGACCATTCGGCGGCCCGACGGTTCTCGTCGGACGCCGTCGGCTCGTCGAGCATGTCGCCGGCAACGATCCGCGCATTGGTCTTGCCGACCTCGCGGCGCGCTGATCTCACCTCGCGTTCGGGCAGGCCCAACAGGTCGGCTGTGGACCTGTCCCGTCCCACGGTGACGGCGAGGGCTGCCAGTAAGCGGCTGCGGTGCATCTGTGCTTCTCGTAACGCTTCCTCCACCAACCTGACCCGTTTGTCATGCAAACAGAACTCTTCCGCCAGTGCTTTGTGCCGACTCCAGGACTGCTGCGGATCCATGATTGGGACAACGTTTTTCCTGGGGGGAATGTGCTGGTCAGTGGTGGATTGTCACTCGAAAGTGGCCTCGTGTGATCATGCCTGCGAGATTTTCCCGGGGCATAGCCACTGCGCCGGCGCGCGTCAGTGATCGCGCGAAACCGGTCCGTCGGAAACGGCGTCGGCCGCTGACATCTACGCCCCGGCGCGTTGTTCGGTCCCGTTGCCTCGGGGGGCGGCCATCCGTCTGCGAGGTGGGAAGACGCTGAGCCGACCGCAGCCGCCCGCATAGACCGGCGCGGCTCGCGAACGTCCGAGCGAGAGAAAACCGAAGACCGGACCACCCCTGGCCTGAACGGCATCCGGGGTGGTCCGGTCGTGGAAGTTCTCCTCAGGGCCCGGTGCCGCCCACCTGTCCTGACCGGACAGCGGACGGGCCCGAAGACCCTGCCGGGGCCTGACCTCCATCAGGCCCCGCACCTCCTGGCCACCCGGGCCGGCGCCTGTCGGCGCCCCACCGCGGGCGGCCCTACGACATCACCTGGCGAAGCGCTGTCAGGCGATGCTGTTGAACTTGGTGCCCTCACCCGCGTACAGAGTCGTCGTCTGCCGGGTGAACGGGGCTGTCGTCGAGCCCGTCGAGCGGTAGACGTACGTGCCGTTCGCGCCGTGGGCGATCAGATCGGGGCGTCCGTCGGCGGTGACGTCGCCGGCTCCGACAAGGTGGGAGAAGGCGTTCCAGCCGGCGCCGATCTTGACGCGGGGGGTGTAGCCGCCCGTGCCGTTGCCCTCGTAGAGCCAGAGGACACCGGAGGTGTCACGGGCGACGACGTCGCCGGCCGCGCTGCCCGCGATGTCGCCGACAGCGGTGATCTGGTTGTAGATGCCCCAGCCCCAGCCTGCCTTCACGCGGGGCGCGAAGGGGGCGGACCAGCTGCCGGTGCCCTTGTAGAGCCACAGGACGCCGGAGGTGTCGGTGGCGAGGAGGTCGGGGCGTCCGTCGCCGGTGAGGTCGCTGCCGGCGGCGATCTTGTTGTAGATCTGCCAGCCGGAGCCGACCTTGACGCGGGTCGCGAACGTGCCGTCGCCCTTGCCCAGGTACAGCCAGAGGACGCCCGAGGTGTCGCGGGCGACGAGGTCGCCCGCCGGGGCGCCGGCGAGGTTCCCCGCGGCCTCGATCTGGTTGTAGATCTGCCAACCGGCGCCGATCTTCGTCCGCTTGGCGGTGGTGACCTGGCTGCCCGACGGCCAGTCGAAGAGGTCGTCACGCCACAGCACACCGGAGGCGTCCCGCGCGAGGACGTCCGTCGAGCCGTTGTCGTTGAAGTCGTGCGGGTTGGCCTGGCGCGAGACCTGGAAGCTTCCCGAGGCGGTGGCCGGGGCGCCGACGCCGTCGTTCGAGGTCGCGGTGATCTGCCAGGTGTAGGCGCCGTTCGGGGCGCTGATGCCGTCCAGGACACCGTCCCAGGCGAAGTCGAAGCGGCTGTCGGAGACCGGCTGGGACAGGTGCTGGGTGAGCTTCTTGCCGGTGGCCGTGTGCGTGAGCGTGAGGTCGACGGTGGCGTTCGCGCGGGACAGCGTCCATTCCATCGGGACCGCGGTGCCCGCCGTCTCCAGGTTCACCGCGGTGGGGACCTTCGACCCGGTCACCTGGACGGCCATGGCCCGGCCCGTGTCGGCCACGAGCGTGGCGCTCGGGCGACCGTCGTCCCCCACCCGGATCCGGAACAGCCCGTCGGCGTCGGCCGTGCTGCCGCGCACGAGCAGACCGCCGTCGGGAGCGTGGGCCACGCTGGAGTAGTCCTCCAGGAGCCTGTACGGGGCGGCGGTGGAGTCCTTGATGCTCCGGGCGTACAGCGGGCTCGAGGTCTCGTCGGTCGCCTGGCCCGGCACCCCGTAGAGCAGCGTGTCCCGGACGATGCCGGCGATGGCGGCGCCGCTCATGGAGCTGTCCATGGCGAATCTCGGGTGGGCGTACGTCCCGTCCACGGCGATCTCGGTGATCCCGCTCCGGTACTGGACCCACGCCTCGTAGTCGGCCGTGTAGGCGCCCGTCGAGGCCTGCTTCCACGGAGCGACGTTCCCCCTGCTGCCCCATTCGATGGGCTCGTCGCTGTTGACGGTCGTGCGCGTCAGCCAGTACTCGGTCCGGAAGGTCGACGAGTTCGGGAACACCCGGTTGCTGCTCAGGACGAGCATGACGTCGCTCGTGGAGGCGATGACCTTGAAGTCCATGCCGTAGGAGTTGGACGAACGCTTCGTCTTCCTGGCCAGCCCGTCGACGGGGGTGAGCTGCCACAACTCGTGGTAGTCCGCGGTGGTCGGAACACGCACGAAGAGGTTCTCGCCGACCACGCCGACGAGCTTCGCCCCCGGCTTGAACTCGGCCGCGAGGTCGAAGGACGCGGACAGGGTGGCGCCTTCCCGCATGTCCTGCAGGAAGACCGTGCTGCCGCCGTCACTGGTCACGACGATGTCGGACCCGCTGTCGTGGCCCGTGGTGCCCGTGGTGATCGGCACCACCGAGCCGTCGGCGTACTTGTGCCACTCCAGGACCGTGTTGCCGGAGTCGTCCTTCCGGGACGTGAGGTAGCCGGTGTCGCCGGTGCTGACGATCTCGGCGCCGAGGGGCAGATTCGTCTCGGCGGTGGCGCCGGTGGTGGTGGCACCGGCGGTGGTGGCGGCCACGGCAGCGGGAGCGGCCACCGCCCCGGGCGAGGCCATGACGCCGGCACCGACCGTCACGGCGAGCACGGTGGCGACGGAGGCGCCGAGACGGCGTCGGGTGGTGCGTACGGAAGCCAAGGAAGTCCCTCCTGATCGAGCGGTACGCACATCAGTGCGCACCGCTCGATCAGACTGACGGTGAGGAGAGGTGGTTGTACGAGTTCCGCTTGTTTCCTGAGAGGAACGAGTGGCCTGTGCGCGCGGCAGGCCCCTCGGGCGAAGTGTCATACGAACAAGCTGGTCAGGACGGCACGTACGAGGAAGGGCCCGCCGGTAGCCGGCGGGCCCTCCTTCATGTGTGCGGGTCTCAGATCGTGCCGAGCTTGATGATCGACAACAGCGCGATCAGCTGGATGGCCGACGCGCCCAGCGCCTTCGGCCACGGCAGGTCGTGCGACTTGCTCACCATCGAGGTGAACAGCGCGCCCGCCGCCAGCCAGGTCACCCAACCGAGCACCTGGACCAGGGAGTTCTCGCCGCCGAGGAACATGGCGAAGACGAGGCGTGGCGCGTCGGTGATCGACATGATCAGCATGGAGAGGCCGACCGTCGGCTGCCAGGCGCCGTCCCCGCCGAGCTGGCGGGCCAGGGTGTGCGTCACCGCGCCGAGCACCAGGCCGCTGATGACGAACGCGACACCGGTGATCAGCACGTACGGGATCGCGTTGGAAAGCGTCGCGTTGATGACCTCCTGGCGCGGCTCGTCGAATCCGAAGATCGCGAGCATGCCGTAGAGGAAGGTGACGACGAGCGCCGGACCCCAGACCGCGTAGTCGCGCATCTGAAGGAACGTCGGCCCGGGCCGCAGCACGATGCCGCTGAGGAGCTGCTTCCAGTGCAGACGCGGGCCCACCGGGGCCGCCGGCGCGGCGCCGGCGCGGTAGGCCCCGCCGTCACCGTAGGGGTCGTCGTTCACGCTGAACATCTGCGTGTGGCCGGGGTTGTTGGCCGCGTACGGGTCCTGCGGCGGGGCGTACTGGGGGTGCGGATCGCCGAAGTACTCCGGCTCGCCGTACCCGCCGCCACCTTGGGGTGCCGCGCCATGCCGGGGCGCGCCGCCGGCGGGCGGCCACTGCTGCTGTTGCCCGTACGGCGGCGGGGCCGGCCGGCCACCTCCCTGGTAGGGGGGCGGCGCCTGCGGTGCCTGCTGCCGTTGAGGGGTGCGGTTGTCCCGGCCGCGTCCGATCCTGAATCCAGCCACGTAATCGAACGTACCCGGTCCGCGAGCGCGAGGGGGCGGCGGACCGGGGGCAAGAGGGCCTTTGCTGCCGAGCTGTGACATCCCCTAGGGGAACCCCGGGGGGCCGTCCCCAGGACGGTCGGTCGACGCCCAACTGCTGGTCAGGGCAGGAAGACCGACGTGCTGAAGCTGATCAGAGGGCGGGCGCCGGATTGCTCCGCCCCGGCCGGGTACAGCGCGACGACGTCGGCCCGTTCGCCGTGGTGTGTCCGTGTCACCACGTCGGGGCGCCGGTCGCCGTCGAAGTCCGCGTGCGCGAGCAGGTCCGTCACCGGCTTCGTCTCTCCGGCCGGGAGTCCGGGCGCCGGCGGCACCGGGACCGCGTCGAAGACATGTCTCCCGCCGGGGCGGCCGGGACCGGTGGGTCCGCCGAGCAGCAGCGTGCCCTTGGCGGGGGCGCCCGCCGTACGGGTACGGGGCAGGACGACCAGGTCGTCGGCGCCGTCGCCGTTGGTGTCGGCCTTTCCGGCGGGCGCCGCGAGGGCGGGTCCGCCGCCGGTGACGGGCGCGCCGGCCGCGCGGGGCGCACCGGCACGGGTGAACGGGCCGCGCAGGAAGCTGACGCGCCCGGCGGAGGCGGTGACGGCCAGGTCGGCGCTGCCGTCGCCGTCGAAGTCGCCGCAGACGGGGTGGTCGGGCCAGTCGTTGCCGTAGCGGGCCTTGTCGGGGATCCGCAGGACGACGGCCTTGCCGGTGATGCCCGTGACGGACCCGAAGAGCAGCTGGAGCGGTACGGGCGGGCGGCCGATGCCGTCGTACGGGGGGTCGGTGGTCACGACCAGGTCCGCGTAGCCGTCCTTGTCGAGGTCGCAGGAGGTCTCGGCGTCGAACGCGGCCGGGAGGACGCCCTGAACCGCGGCTCCGTGCGTGCGGGGCGTGAGCAGCTGCCGTACGGCCGGGTCGAGGCGTTCGCCGCCGCCGGTGCCGTAGACGATGCCGATGCCCGCGTCGTCCCCGTGGCTGTCCTTCGCGGACTTCACCAGGTCGTCGAGCACGAGGTCGCGGTGGCCGTCGCCGTTGAAGTCGGACGGGACGCGGCTGCCGTCGCCGCGCGGTACGGGGAGGGAGGGCGTGGTGGTGCGGCCCGCGAGGGGCGCGGCGTCGCCGTTCTTGGCGGCGGGCTCCGTGGCGGCGGGTGCGGGGTCGCTGTCGCAGCCGGTGAGGGCTGCCATCAGCACCGCGGAGACGCAGAGCGCGCCCAGTGCGGTCGCCGTGCCGGCTCGTGCACGCCGCACGGCCCACCCCCGTTTCGCTGTCACCCGCGTCATCCGCTGTCCCCCTCGCCCCACGATGGTCGTGCGGGCGGGCCGGTGAGGGCAATGGACGGCGCTTGATCGAAGGGCAAAGGTTATGAGCCCAGGGGAGCAGCGATCCGGGCGGTCCGCCCTGGACGGACCGCCGGCCGCGCCCGTAACGCGCGAGCGGCCGGTCCTGCCCCCGAGGCAGGTCCGGCCGCTCGTCGTTCTCCTGGTAGGAGACGCCTACTTCACGGGCTCCGGTTCCGGTGCGCCCTCGGGCTCCGTCTCCGGCGCGGGGTCGGACGGCGGCGTCTTGACCGAGTCGAGCAGCAGCTGGGCCACGTCGACGACCTGGAGGGACTCCTTGGCCTTGCCGTCGTTCTTCTTGCCGTTGACCGAGTCGGTGAGCATGACCAGGCAGAACGGGCAGGCGGTGGAGACGATGTCCGGGTTGAGGGACAGGGCCTCGTCGACGCGCTCGGTGTTGATGCGCTTGCCGATCCGCTCCTCCATCCACATCCGCGCGCCGCCGGCGCCGCAGCAGAAGCCGCGCTCCTTGTGGCGGTGCATCTCCTGCTGGCGCAGGCCCGGGACGGCCGACATGATCTCGCGTGGGGGCGTGTAGACCTTGTTGTGGCGGCCCAGGTA
The DNA here is from genome assembly GCF_052068155.1 of Streptomyces sp. OZ13. Taxonomy (NCBI): domain Bacteria; kingdom Bacillati; phylum Actinomycetota; class Actinomycetes; order Kitasatosporales; family Streptomycetaceae; genus Streptomyces; species Streptomyces sp. OZ13. The sequence continues at coordinate 408,715 of NZ_JBQHCZ010000004.1, forward strand.
GCACGGGTCGTGGTAGGTGATCAGGCCGTCGACCGGCGTGACCGGGACGAGCTTGCCCTCGTCGATCAGGTGCTGCAGCAGCTGCGTGTGGTGGATGACCTCGAACTCGCCGCCGAGCTGCGGGTACTCGTTCGCGATCGTGTTGAAGCAGTGCGGGCAGGTGGCGACGATCTTCTTGGCCGACTTCGGCTTCTTCGTCTCCGGGTCGTCGTCGTCCTCGCCGAACGCCATGTTCAGCATCGCGACGTTCTCCTGGCCGAGCTGCTGGAACAGCGGCTCGTTGCCCAGGCGCCGCGGCGAGTCACCGGTGCACTTCTCCTCGCCGCCCATGATCGCGAACTTGACGCCCGCCATGTGCAGCAGCTCCGCGAAGGCCTTGGTGGTCTTCTTGGCGCGGTCCTCGAGGGCGCCGGCGCAGCCGACCCAGTACAGGTAGTCGACCTCGGTGAGGTCCTCGACGTCCTTGCCGACGATCGGGACCTCGAAGTCGACCTCCTTGGTCCACTCCACGCGCTGCTTCTTGGCGAGCCCCCAGGGGTTGCCCTTCTTCTCCAGGTTCTTGAGCATCGTGCCCGCCTCGGACGGGAACGAGGACTCGATCATGACCTGGTAGCGGCGCATGTCGACGATGTGGTCGATGTGCTCGATGTCGACCGGGCACTGCTCGACGCAGGCGCCGCAGGTGGTGCAGGACCACAGGACGTCCGGGTCGATGACGCCGTTCTCCTCGAGGGTCCCGATCAGGGGGCGCTCGGCCTCGGCCAGGGCGGCCGCGGGGACGTCCTTCAGCTGCTCGGCGGAGGCCTTCTCCTCGCCCTCCATGGTCTTGCCGCCGCCGGCCAGCAGGTACGGGGCCTTGGCGTGCGCGTGGTCGCGCAGCGACATGATCAGGAGCTTCGGGGACAGCGGCTTGCCGGTGTTCCAGGCGGGGCACTGCGACTGGCAGCGGCCGCACTCGGTGCAGGTGGAGAAGTCGAGGATGCCCTTCCAGGAGAACTGCTCGACCTGGGAGACGCCGAACACGTCGTCCTCGCCCGGGTCCTCCCAGTCGATCTCCTTGCCGCCGGACGTCATCGGCTTCAGCTCGCCGAGGGCGGACTCGCCGGTCGCGTTGCGCTTGAACCAGATGTTCGGGAAGGCGAGGAAGCGGTGCCAGGCCACACCCATGTTGGTGTTGAGCGAGACCGTGATCATCCAGATCATGGTCGTGCTCAGCTTGATCATCGCGAACAGGTAGACCAGGTTCTGGAGAACGCCGAGGCTCAGGCCCTTGAGGGCCAGGACCAGCGGGTACGAAGCGAAGTACGCGGCCTCGTAGCCCTCCACGTGGTGGATCGCGCCTTCCAGGCCCCGCAGCACGTAGATCGCCAGGCCGATGATGAGGATGACGTACTCGACGAAGTACGCCTGTCCCATCTTCGAGCCCGCGAACCGGGACTTACGGCCGGGGCCCGAGGGCAGGTTCAGCAGGCGGATGACCATCAGCGTGGCGATGCCGAGGACGGTCATCGACCCGATGAACTCGATGTAGAGCTCGTACGGCAGGAAGCCGCCGATCACCGGCAGCGTCCAGTCGGCCCGGAAGAGCTGGCCGTAGGCGGTGATGATCGTCGGCGGCAGCGTCAGGAAGCCGATCGCGACGAACCAGTGGGCGATGCCGACGATGCCCCATCGGTTCATCCGCGTATGACCGAGGAACTCCCTGACCAGGGTCACGCTGCGCTGGTAGGGGTTGTCGGTCCGGGTGCCGGCGGGCACCGGCTGCCCCAGCTTGAAGTAGCGCACGAACTGGCCGATGGCGCGGGCGAGCAGCGCAACGCCCACCACGGTCAGGGTCAGCGACACGATGATCGCGGCGAGTTGCATGGAGGCTCCTCGGGCCTGCGAGGGTGGAGGACTAGGTACTACTAAGCGGTAACTTATTCAGCCCGAGCTGAGACTACCCACTTATTCCGCCGCACTGTAGCCACGCAGGCGGTGATCTGTGTCGCTCAGGCAACCCTGACCGGGGTCACCGGGGCGGCATGGGCGACGCGCCGTCCGGCGACCGCCACGGGCACTGTGCGGGCCAGGATCACCAGGTCGAGTCCCAGCCAGTGCTGCTCCACATAATGCAGGTCCAGCACGGTCATTTCCTCCCAGGGCAGCTCCGAGCGCCCGCCGACCTGCCACAGGCCCGTCATTCCGGGCCGTACGGCGAGCCGGACGCCCTCCGGCCCGCGCCCGTCACGAACGGCGTCCGGGGCCAGCGGGAGCGGCCCGACCAGGGACATCTCGCCACGGACCACGTTGAGCAGCTGGGGGAGCCGGTCCGTGAAGTGGCGGCGCAGCGCCCGGCCCACCGTCGTGACGCGGCCCGCGTACCTGGTCCGGAAGGTGAACATGGTGAAAGGGCGGCCGCCGAGGCCCACTCGGTGGTGGCGCTCCAGTACGGGGCCGGCCGTGGTCAGCGCCACGGCGGCCGAGGCCGCCAGCAGGACCGGGGACAGCACCAGCAGCAGGAGCAGGGCGCCCGTCAGATCGACGGCTCGCTTTGCCGGCATGGGGAGCGCCCTTCTCGTCCGTGGCCGGCGGTCGTTTCCTGACGGGGCTCTTGGCCGCATTGACAGTTCTTGACCGCTTTTTTCGGATATGACTCTTCCAGATGCGCGTCCGCCGCAGGGCGCGCCACGCGCACGGTCAAGAACTGCACGTAAGGGCGGGATAAAACTTGAGCCGCCTCGACTCAGGTTGGTTGACTCGATCCAACGGGTGAGGCATCCTTGAGCCAGTTCCACTCAAGTCAGTTGTTGGAGGAATCGAAATGGCACGTGCGGTCGGCATCGACCTGGGCACGACTAACTCCGTCGTCAGCGTTCTGGAGGGCGGCGAGCCCACCGTCATCACCAACGCCGAGGGTGCCAGGACCACGCCGTCCGTCGTCGCCTTCGCGAAGAACGGTGAGGTGCTGGTCGGCGAGGTGGCCAAGCGTCAGGCGGTCACCAACGTCGATCGGACCATTCGGTCCGTCAAGCGCCACATGGGCACGGACTGGAAGATCGAGCTCGACGGGAAGAACTTCAACCCGCAGCAGATGAGCGCGTTCATCCTGCAGAAGCTGAAGCGGGACGCGGAGTCCTACCTGGGCGAGAAGGTCACCGACGCGGTGATCACCGTCCCCGCGTACTTCAACGACTCCGAGCGCCAGGCGACCAAGGAGGCCGGTGAGATCGCGGGCCTCAACGTCCTGCGCATCGTCAACGAGCCCACCGCGGCGGCCCTGGCCTACGGCCTGGACAAGGACGACCAGACGATCCTCGTCTTCGACCTCGGTGGCGGCACCTTCGACGTCTCGCTGCTCGAGATCGGCGACGGCGTCGTCGAGGTGAAGGCCACCAACGGCGACAACCATCTCGGTGGTGACGACTGGGACCAGCGCGTCGTCGACTACCTGGTGAAGCAGTTCGCCAACGGGCACGGCGTCGACCTGTCCAAGGACAAGATGGCTCTCCAGCGTCTCCGCGAAGCCGCGGAGAAGGCCAAGATCGAGCTGTCGTCCTCGACCGAGACGTCGATCAACCTGCCCTACATCACGGCCTCCGCCGAGGGCCCGCTGCACCTGGACGAGAAGCTCACCCGCGCCCAGTTCCAGCAGCTGACGTCCGACCTGCTCGAGCGCTGCAAGACCCCGTTCCACAACGTCATCAAGGACGCCGGCATCGCGCTGTCCGAGATCGACCACGTGGTCCTGGTCGGCGGTTCGACCCGTATGCCCGCCGTCGCCGAGCTCGTCAAGGAGCTCACCGGCGGCAAGGACGCCAACAAGGGTGTGAACCCGGACGAGGTCGTCGCCATCGGCGCCTCGCTCCAGGCCGGTGTCCTCAAGGGTGAGGTCAAGGACGTCCTGCTCCTCGACGTGACCCCGCTGTCCCTCGGCATCGAGACCAAGGGCGGCATCATGACCAAGCTCATCGAGCGCAACACCACGATCCCGACCAAGCGGTCCGAGATCTTCACGACGGCCGAGGACAACCAGCCGTCCGTGCAGATCCAGGTCTACCAGGGCGAGCGCGAGATCGCGGCGTACAACAAGAAGCTCGGGATGTTCGAGCTGACCGGTCTGCCGCCGGCCCCGCGCGGCGTGCCGCAGATCGAGGTCTCCTTCGACATCGACGCCAACGGCATCATGCACGTGACCGCGAAGGACCTCGGCACGGGCAAGGAGCAGAAGATGACCGTCACCGGCGGCTCCTCGCTGCCGAAGGACGAGGTCGACCGTATGCGCCAGGAGGCCGAGCAGTACGCGGACGAGGACCACCGTCGCCGCGAGGCCGCCGAGACCCGTAACCAGGGCGAGCAGCTCGTCTACCAGACCGAGAAGTTCCTCAAGGACAACGAGGACAAGGTCCCCGGCGAGGTGAAGACCGAGGTCGAGACGGCCCTCACCGAGCTGAAGGAGAAGCTCAAGGGCGAGGACACGGCCGAGATCCGTACCGCCACGGAGAAGGTCGCCGCGGTCAGCCAGAAGCTCGGCCAGGCCATGTACGCCAACGCCGCGCCCGAGGGAGCGGCCGCGGGTGCCGGCGCCGAGGGCCAGGCCGGTGCCGGCCAGGCCGACGACGACGTCGTCGACGCCGAGATCGTCGACGAGGACAAGCCGAAGAAGGACGGTGCCGCGTGACCGAGGAGACCCCGGGCTTCGAGGAGAAGCCCGACGTCCCCTCCGGCGCCACACCTGACGACGCCGCCGAGTCCGCCGAGACCTCCTCCGAGCAGGAGGGCCCGGCGGCCCCGGCAGGGGACGCAGCAAAGATCGCCGGCCTGACGGCGCAGCTGGACCAGACGCGTACCGCCCTCAACGAGCGGACCGCCGACCTCCAGCGGCTCCAGGCCGAGTACCAGAACTACCGCCGGCGCGTGGAGCGCGACAGGGTCACGGTCAAGGAGATCGCCACGGCGACGCTGCTGACCGAACTCCTGCCCGTGCTCGACGACATCGGCCGCGCTCGGGAGCACGGGGAGCTGGTGGGCGGGTTCAAGTCGGTGGCCGAGTCTCTCGAGACGGCCGCCGCCAAGATGGGCCTGCAGCAGTTCGGCAAGGAGGGCGAGCCCTTCGACCCGACCATCCACGAGGCCCTGATGCACTCGTACGCACCGGATGTCACGGAGACGACGTGCGTCGCCGTGCTCCAGCCGGGGTACCGCATCGGCGAGCGCACGATCCGCCCCGCGCGGGTCGCGGTGGCCGAGCCCCAGCCGGGCGCGGCCCCCGCGGCACAGAAGGAAGAGAAGTCGGCCGACGAGGAGAGCGGTGGCCCCGAAGAGGGCTGACGCAGGAAACGTCCGGAAGGAGGGACGTCGATGAGCACGAAGGACTTCGTCGAGAAGGACTACTACAAGGTTCTCGGCGTCCCCAAGGACGCCACAGAGGCCGAGATCAAGAAGGCGTACCGGAAGCTCGCCCGCGAGTTCCACCCGGACGCCAACAAGGGTGACGCGAAGGCCGAGGAGCGCTTCAAGGAGATCTCCGAGGCCAACGACATCCTCGGCGACCCGAAACGGCGCAAGGAGTACGACGACGCCCGCGCCCTGTTCGGCAACGGCGGCTTCCGCGCTCCGGGCGCCGGTGGTCCCGGCGGCACCTTCAACTTCGACCTGGGCGACCTCTTCGGAGGCGCCCCGGGCGGCGGCCAGGCCGGCGGTTTCGGCGGCGGCCTGGGGGACGTGTTCGGCGGCCTGTTCAACCGGGGCGCCGGCCCGGGCACGCGCACCCAGCCGCGTCGCGGCCAGGACATCGAGTCCGAGGTGACGCTCAGCTTCACCGAGGCGGTGGACGGGGCCACGGTCCCGCTGCGGATGTCCAGCTCGGCCGCGTGCAAGGCCTGCTCCGGCACCGGTGACAAGAACGGCACGCCCCGGGTGTGCCCGACCTGCGTCGGTACCGGCCAGGTCTCCCGCGGCGGCAGCGGTTCCTTCTCGCTGACGGACCCGTGCGTGGACTGCAAGGGCCGCGGGCTCATCGCCCAGGATCCGTGCGACGTCTGCAAGGGCAGCGGACGGGCCCGCTCTTCGCGCACCATGCAGGTCCGCATCCCCGCGGGGGTCTCCGACGGGCAGCGGATCCGGCTGCGCGGCAAGGGCGCTCCCGGCGAGCGCGGCGGCCCGGCCGGCGACCTCTACGTCGTCGTCCACGTCGACGCGCACCCGGTCTTCGGCCGCAAGGGCGACAACCTCACCGTCACGGTGCCGGTCTCCTTCACGGAGGCTGCGCTCGGCGGCGAGATCAGGGTCCCCACGCTCGGCGGCCCGCCGGTCACGCTGAAGCTGCCCGCCGGCACGCCCGCCGGGCGCACCATGCGGGCCCGCGGCAAGGGCGCCGTCCGCAAGGACGGCACCCGCGGCGACCTGCTGGTGACCGTCGAGGTGGCCGTGCCCGGCGAGCTCGGCGACAAGGCCAGGGAAGCGCTGGAGGCCTACCGCGAAGCCACCGCGGACGAGGATCCGCGGGCGGAGTTGTTCCAGGCCGCGAAGGGAGCTTGATATGGACCGGTCGGGGCGCAGTCGCAACCCGTACGAACTGACCGACGAGTCGCCGGTGTACGTCATCTCGGTCGCCGCGCAGCTGTCGGGCCTGCATCCGCAGACCCTGCGGCAGTACGACCGGCTGGGTCTCGTCTCGCCCGATCGCACGGCCGGCCGCGGCAGGCGTTACTCGGCCCGCGACATCGAACTGCTCCGTACGGTGCAGCAGTTGTCGCAGGACGAGGGCATCAACCTGGCCGGCATCAAGCGGATCATCGAACTGGAGAACCAGGTCGCGGCTCTGCAGCAGCGGGTCGCGGAGCTGTCGTCGGCCCTCGACGGCGCGGCGGCGGCCATGCAGCAGCGCGAGGCGCAGGTCCATGCTTCCTACCGGCGCGATCTCGTGCCGTACCAGGACGTCCAGCAGGCGAGCGCGCTGGTCGTCTGGCGGCCCAAGCGGCCGGAGTAGTCGCAGGACCCCGCGTCGGGCGGCCCAGGCCGTCCCGACGCCCGAAGGGCCGGAGGCACTGTGCCTCCGGCCCTTCACGTCTGTCCGGCCGGATTCAGCGGCTCTCGTCCAGGATTCCCGACTGGGCGATCAGGTAGCCGAGTTGGGCGCGGCTGCCGCTGCCGAGCGTGGCGTTCAGTTTGGCGATGTGGGCACGGCAGGTGCGCACGTTCATCCCGAGGCGGCGGGCGATGGAGTCGTCGACATGTCCTTCGACGAGCAGTTTGGCGATGGAGCGCTGCACGCTGGTGATGCCGTCCAGCTCGGGCGCGTACGACAGTTGCTCCTCCCACGGTGTGGCATGGAGCCAGAACTGCTCGAAGACGCCCACGAGGTAGCGCACGAGTCCTTCGTGGCGCAGTTCCAGGGCGACCTGCCGGTCGCTGCGGGCGGGTACGAAGGCCACCTTGCGGTCGACGATGATCAGGCGGTCGATGATCTCCTCGAGCGTGCGGACCTCCACGCCGTAGGGACTGACCCGTTCGACATAGGCCAGTGTCGAGGGGTGGTGGCGGGCCGTGTGCTGGTACAGCGTGCGCATCTTCACGCCGTTCTTCAGCAGCGGCTCCGCCCGGCGCAGACCGTGCTCCAGGGTGTCCGGACGCCGTCCGCTGCCGGGTTGCACGGTCAGGAGTTCCTCGGCGCACTCGGCGGTGACCCGGTCCAGCGCCGCGTTGATGAGGCCCAGGCCCTCGAGCACGGTGATGGCGTGCCTGGTCGACAGGTCCTGGGCGGTCAGGGTCATGAACGGCTCGAACGTGCCGACGATGGACAGGGCGAGCTGCCGGCGCTCCTGGATCTCCCTTTCGATGGGGTGAATCAGCTGGTTGAGTGCGAGTGACGGCGGGACCGGGCGCAGCCAGCCGGCGTCGTCGGGATCGGGGCGCAGCAGGGCGAGATCCAGCAGGCAGGGTGCGCTCCCGGCCTCTGACCGGGAAACCTGGCCGGTACGCAATGCCGTTGCGTAGAGATTCTTCCCTGCTTCGCATAGTTCGCCTGCACTGTGGCTATGCCCGACATTGTCCTTGTTCGACGCCATTTGACACCCCCTCAGGGTCCTGAATTACAGGAACATGATGCCTGTGGTCGCTGGTGGAAGCATTCGGTGTGAGACATCGTCTTAGACGCGGGGGGAGGGTATTGGACAGAATGGGGTGGAGATCCTCCATGAACAGGACGCTTCGCATACTTGGCGCACTTGCTGTTGCCGCAGCCGCGTTCAGTGTTCTAGGGACGAGCGGTGAGCCGACGTGGGAATCAGGGCCGGCGCACACGGTGATCGCCGGTGAGCCGACCTGGGAGTCGGAGTCTGTGGGTGCGGTGATCGCGGGCGCCGACGAACTCACGTGGGAGATCGCTCCCGTGGACGCGGGCGCGGGCGCATGACCATCCCGCCGGATGATCGCGTGTTCCGGCGGGAGATGGCGACGGCTTACAGGTCCGGGTGGCATTTCATCGACCTCGTCACGGCGATTCCGCACCGTGGCGACTCGTTGATGGTCACCCTGTTCGGTGAGCCGATCGTCGTCGCGCGCGAGGAGGACGAGGATGTCCGTGCCTACCGCTGTCTTCGCCGGCCCCGAGGGGCTCCTCAGCCCGTCCGCTGTGCCATCCGGTACGGCATGATTTTTGTCAATCTCGACCAGCGTGACCACCAGCTGGCCGAGCCGGACACAACCGCCACCCCCCGCAGTGCCTGAGCGATTCCCCCGTCGTTTCAAATCGCTCAGGTGCTTCCCCCACACAGCGGCGCCATCGTGGACCTGAAACACGATGGCGCCGTTGTGCTGCCCGGAAACATGTCCGGAGCCCGGCCCGGTTACGCCCGGCCCATCGCGCGGGTGAGCGCGATCTCGATGACCACCCGGTCCGGATTGGGGGCCGGGGTGCGTCCGTACCGCTCCGCGTAACGGCTCACCGCGTCCGCCACGACCTCCGCCTCCGTGCGGATCGTCGCGATGCCCTCCAGCGTCGCCCAGCGGCCTCTGTCCACCTGGCAGACCGCGACCCGTGCCCCTTCCGGGCCGGCGGCCAGCACGTTCGCGACCTTGCGGCTGTGCTTGTTGGTGATCACCCGGGCGAAACCGCCCTCGGGGTCGTAGGTGACTCCCACCGCGACGACGTGCGGAGTGCCGTCAGGCCGGGGGGTCGTCAGTGTGCACATGTGGTGATCACGCCAGAAGCTGAGGTAGGACGCGCCGGGGTTGCGAGGATCGATGGCCATGGGCGGAACCTACCTCCGGGCCCTGCCGGGCAGTACCCTGAGTGGATTAGACTCAACTTTATACAGGTTGCTTGGGTCATAATTGAGGTAACCGCTCCATCGGCAAGGAGGAGATGCGCACGTGGACGCCGAGCTGACCAACAAGAGCCGGGACGCGATCAACGCCGCCACCAGCAGGGCGGTGTCCGGCGGACACCCGGACCTCACCCCGGCGCATCTGCTTCTGGCGCTGCTGGAGGGCGCGGACAACGAGAACATCACCGATCTGCTGGCCGCCGTCGACGCGGACCAGGCCGCCGTACGCTCCGGGGCCGAGCGCATCCTCGCGTCGCTGCCGAGCGTGACCGGCTCCACGGTCGCCCCGCCCCAGCCCAACCGCGAACTGCTGGCCGTCATCGCCGACGCCTCGCAGCGCGCCAAGGAACTCGGCGACGAGTACCTGTCCACCGAGCACCTGCTCATCGGCATCGCGGCGAAGGGCGGCGCGGCCGGGGAGGTGCTGGACCGGCAGGGCGCCGGCGCCAAGCAACTGCTGGACGCTTTCGAGAAGACAAGGGGAGGGCGCCGGGTGACCACACCCGACCCTGAGGGTCAGTACAAGGCGTTGGAGAAGTTCGGCACGGACTTCACCGCGGCTGCCCGCGAGGGCAAGCTCGACCCGGTCATCGGCCGGGACCAGGAGATCCGCCGCGTCGTGCAGGTCCTGTCGCGGCGCACGAAGAACAACCCGGTGCTCATCGGCGAGCCCGGCGTCGGCAAGACCGCCGTCGTCGAGGGCCTCGCCCAGCGCATCGTCAAGGGCGACGTGCCCGAGTCGCTGCGCAACAAGCGGCTGGTCGCGCTCGACCTCGGCGCGATGGTGGCGGGCGCCAAGTACCGCGGTGAGTTCGAGGAGCGGCTGAAGACCGTGCTGTCCGAGATCAAGGAGAGCAACGGCCAGATCATCACCTTCATCGACGAGCTGCACACGGTCGTCGGCGCGGGCGCCGGCGGCGACTCCGCCATGGACGCGGGCAACATGCTCAAGCCGATGCTGGCCCGCGGCGAGCTGCGGATGGTCGGCGCGACGACGCTCGACGAGTACCGCGAGCGGATCGAGAAGGACCCGGCGCTCGAGCGCCGCTTCCAGCAGGTGCTGGTCGCCGAGCCGTCGGTCGAGGACACCATCGCGATCCTGCGCGGGCTCAAGGGCCGCTACGAGGCCCACCACAAGGTGCAGATCAACGACAGCGCGCTCGTCGCCGCCGCCACCCTCTCCGACCGGTACATCACCTCCCGGTTCCTGCCGGACAAGGCCATCGACCTCGTCGACGAGTCCGCGTCGCGGCTGCGCATGGAGATCGACTCCTCGCCCGTCGAGATCGACGAACTCCAGCGCGCCGTCGACCGGCTGCGGATGGAGGAGCTGGCGCTCAGGAACGAGTCCGACCCCGCCTCCAAGCAGCGCCTGGAGAAGCTGCGCAGGGACCTGGCCGACCGGGAGGAGGAGCTTCGCGGACTCACCGCCCGCTGGGAGAAGGAGAAGCAGGGCCTCAACCGTGTCGGTGAGCTGAAGGAACGCCTCGACGACCTGCGCGGACAGGCCGAACGCGCCCAGCGCGACGGCGACTTCGACACCGCCTCCAAGCTGCTCTACGGGGAGATCCCGGGTCTGGAGCGCGAGTTGGAGGAGGCGGCGCAGGCCGAGGCCGAGCAGGCCTCCAAGGACACGATGGTCAAGGAGGAGGTCGGCCCGGACGACATCGCCGACGTCGTCGGTTCCTGGACCGGCATCCCGGCCGGGCGGCTCCTCGAGGGCGAGACGCAGAAGCTGCTGCGCATGGAGCAGGAGCTGGGCCGCCGGCTCATCGGCCAGTCCGAGGCCGTGCAGGCCGTCTCCGACGCGGTGCGCCGGACACGGGCGGGCATCGCCGACCCCGACCGGCCCACCGGCTCCTTCCTGTTCCTCGGCCCGACCGGTGTCGGCAAGACGGAACTGGCGAAGGCGCTCGCGGACTTCCTCTTCGACGACGAGCGGGCGATGGTCCGCATCGACATGTCCGAGTACGGCGAGAAGCACAGCGTGGCCCGCCTGGTCGGCGCGCCTCCCGGCTACGTCGGTTACGAGGAGGGCGGCCAGCTCACCGAGGCCGTGCGCCGGCGCCCGTACAGCGTGGTGCTGCTGGACGAGGTGGAGAAGGCCCACCCCGAGGTCTTCGACATCCTGCTCCAGGTGCTCGACGACGGGCGGCTCACCGACGGCCAGGGCCGGACGGTGGATTTCCGCAACACCATCCTGATCCTGACCTCCAACCTCGGGTCGCAGTACCTGATGGAGCCCACGACCAGCGAGGAGCAGAAGAAGCAGCAGGTGCTGGAGGTCGTGCGGGCCTCCTTCAAGCCGGAGTTCCTCAACCGGCTCGACGACCTGGTGGTCTTCTCCGCCCTGTCCAAGGCGGAGCTGGAGCGCATCGCCGAGCTCCAGATCGGACGGCTGGCCAAGCGGATGGCGGACCGCCGGCTGACGCTGGAGGTCACCCCCGAGGCGCTGGCCTGGCTCGCGGAGGAGGGCAACGACCCGGCGTACGGCGCGCGTCCGTTGCGGCGGCTGATCCAGACGGCGATCGGTGACCGGCTCGCGAAGGAGATCCTCGCGGGCGAGGTCAACGACGGCGACACCGTACGGGTGGACCGTTTCGAGGACGGCCTGATCGTGGGCGCGGCGACCTGACACCGCGCGGCACGGCCGTCCCGGCGAGCGGGGCACGAGGACAGGGCATGAGGGTGGTGGCCCGTCCTCGTGCCCCGTTCGCGTCCGCCGCCTGTTCACCCGGACAGCGGCGGGCGGGGCACCCGAGCGGGAGATCTTGTCAGCCCGCAGCGGATCGCGGGCGGCGGGGCTTGCCAGCCCCCGCCGGGGATGGGAGAGGATGGCGGCATCCGTACGAAGGGAAATACACGGTGACCATCGACCCGTCCTCGATTCCGAATTTCGGGGGCCAGCCCAAGCCTCAGGCCGCAGGACCGGCGGGCCCCGTCGTTCCCGACCAGGACCTGGTGAAGCAGCTCCTCGACCAGATGGAGCTGAAGTACGTCGTCGACGACGAGGGCGACCTCGCGGCGCCGTGGGAGGACTTCCGCACGTACTTCATGTTCCGCGGTGAGGACGAGCAGCAGGTCTTCTCGGTGCGGACCTTCTACGACCGCCCGCACGCGGTCACCGAGAAGGCCAAGATCCTCGACGCCATCGACGACTGGAACCGCCGCACCCTGTGGCCGAAGGTCTACACCCACCTCCACGAGGAGGAGGGCGCCGAGCTTCCGACGATCCGCCTCATCGGTGAGGCGCAGATGCTCATCGGCACCGGCGTGAGCCTCGAGCACTTCGTCTCGTCCACGGTCAGCTGGGTGCGCGCCTCGATCGAGTTCGACAAGTGGCTCGCGGAGCAGTTCGGTCTGGCCGTCCCCGAGGAGGAGAAGCCGGCCGACGACGCCTGACGCGTCACGCACACATGAGGCCCGGCAGGTCCGCGATCCCTGAGATCGCAGGCCCGCCGGGCCTGCCGCTTTCTCAGCGCGCCAGGGACTTCAGCCGGGCGACGGCCTCCTCGAGGACGTCGACCCGCTTGCAGAACGCGAACCGAACGAACGGCGCGCCTTCGTCACGGTGGTCGTAGAAGACCGCGTTCGGGATCGCCACCACCCCGCAGCGCTCCGGCAGCGCACGGCAGAAGGCGAAGCCGTCCTCCTCGCCGAGCGGCCGGATGTCGGTGGTGACGAAGTACGTGCCGGCAGGGCGGTGCACCGCGAACCCGGCCGCGGACAGGCCCTCGCTCAGCAGGTCGCGCTTGGCGCGCAGATCGTCGCGGAGGCCGTCGAAGTACGCGTCCGGGAGGCGGAGCGCCTCGGCGACCGCGTACTGGAACGGGCCCGCCGAGACGTACGTCAGGAACTGCTTCGCCGAGCGGACCGCCGTGACCAGCTCGGGGGAGGCGGTGACCCAGCCGACCTTCCACCCGGTGAACGAGAACGTCTTGCCGGCGCTGGAGATCGTAACGGTGCGTTCGCGCATACCCGGGAACGACGCCAGCGGCACATGCTCGCCGTCGAAGACCAGATGCTCGTAGACCTCGTCGGTGACCACGAGCAGGTCCCGTTCGACAGCGAGCTCGGCGATCGCCGCCAGCTCCGCGCGGGTCAGGACCGTGCCGGTGGGGTTGTGCGGTGTGTTGATCAGGAGCAGACGGGTTCGGTCGGTGACCGCGTCACGCAGCTCGTCCAGGTCGAGGCGGAAGGCGAGCTCGTGCGGGCGCAGCGTCACGGGCACCCGTACGCCGCCCGCCATGGCGATGCTCGCCGCGTACGAGTCGTAGTACGGCTCCAGCGCGATCACCTCGTCGCCCGGTTCCACCAGCGCGAGCAGGGCGGCGGCGATCGCCTCCGTGGCGCCCGCCGTGACCAGGACCTCCCTGTCCGGGTCGTAGGCCAGGCCGTGGAAGCGCCGCTGGTGCTCCGCGATCGCGGTGCGCAGCTCAGGGACGCCCGGACCGGGCGGGTACTGGTTGCCGCGGCCGTCGCGCAGGGCGCGCACCGCCGCCTCCCTGATCTCCTCGGGGCCGTCGGTGTCGGGGAAGCCCTGACCGAGATTGATCGAGCCGGTGCGCAGGGCCAGCGCCGACATCTCCGCGAAGATCGTGGTGCCGAACTCCGCCAGCCTGCGGTTGAGCAGCGGCCGGGGGCCCTCTTCGCCTGCTGTCCTGTGCGTCGTCATGGCGGTCATCCTGCGCGGAACCTCTGGAGTTGCTCAAGTCTGCTTTGGCTCCGAGTGGCCGAGGGCATCCCTTTGCCACGCAGGTAAACGTCCCGCGGGTGCGGGTGAAGCGGTCACGCAGTGTCGCGGGGGTCCTGCTTCGGGGGAACGAGAAGGACGGGGAGAATCATGATGTTTCTCGGGATCGCACTGTTCGCTCTGGTGGTCGTTCTCGCTGTGGTGGCGGCGTCCGGCGCGAGCCGCACGAGTCGCCGTCGCCGCGGCGGCGGCAGCGGGGCCGCGAGCGGCGGTGGAGCGTGGTGGGGTGGCGGAGACGGCGGAGGCTCCGGCTCGTCGTGCGGCAGCAGCAACTCGTCATGCAGCAGCAGCAGCTCGTCGTCGTGCGGCGGAGGCGGAGGCGGGGGCGGATGCGGCGGAGGCAGCTGACACGGGGCAGCTGGTCCGCGACGGTGAAGGTGCCCGGCGGGTGAGTGACGAAAGCCAACTCCCGCCCGGTGCCTTCCTGTTGGCAGAAAGTCCGGCGGACGTGTTGACTTCGCCCGGTCGATCTCCGTTGAACAGTTGAACCTATGGGCCCCCGAGGGGATGGAAACCGCGCCAAGTTGGGTAAAAACGCTGTGGGCGACGTCCATTTCGTGATTTTCTCACTGTCGGAACCTGTTGGATCCATTCAGCCCTCGGACCTCACGTGGACCGAAGCAGGCCACCCCCCACACGTCTTGCGCACCCTTTCGGAGTGCCAGGTCCACGCGTCCACCCGCCGAAGCGCGCTTGCGGAGCCGACCCATGCTCACGACCATCGATACCGCCTATACCGACACCCGTGCCGACGACCTCGCCTGGGCGCTCGGCCGGGAGCCGCTCCCCGCCCTGGCCGTCCTCGACCTCGAACTGTCCGGTTCCAAGCTTCAGTTGAGGCTGCTGGGTGCCTCCCACCAGGTGCTTCTCGAGGAGGAGCGGGGCACCTGTTCGGAAACCGTCGCCTGCATCCCCGGCAGCAGCACGCCGTTGCCCCTCGGGGTGGCGAAGCGCCTCGGCGACTGGGAGTACGAGTTCGCGGCACGTGTCGAGACGCTCTCCCAGCGCTCGTTCGCGGGCCGGGCCCAGGAGTTGCTGGCCCTCGTCGCGGACCACCCCCACGGTCTCGCCGGCACGTTCCCCGGTTCCCCGCACGCGTTCACCGCGATGGTGGCCCAGAGCGGCGAGGGGCAGGCGCGGTGGCGCACCTGGCACGCGTACCCGCAGGAGGGCCGGCTCGTCGTCACGCGTACGCGCGTCGGCTTCTCGGCCCGCGGGTCGCAGAGCGTGCGGATGCGCCACCCCGACCGCCACCCCGAGCCTTCCGGGCTGTAGTCGACACCTGTGGGTGACAGCCCGTGCGACGCCTGTGACGTAGCGTGTCGAGGATGATCGACCGGCCGCAGACCGCACCGCCCCAGGGCATGGTGCTGCTGCCCGTGCGCCCCGAGTCCGGCCGCCATCTCGTGCTCGCCGCGGTCTTCGTCTGCGCGGCCTGCGGCCTGGTCTACGAGCTGGAACTCGTCGCGCTCGCCACGTATCTGGTCGGGGACTCGGTCACCCAGGCGTCCGTGATCCTGTCGGTGATGGTGTTCGCGATGGGCATCGGATCGCTCCTCGCCAAGCGGATGCGCTGCCGGGCAGCTGTGGGCTTCGGCCTGCTGGAAGCGGCACTGGCGCTGGTCGGCGGCAGTTCGGCCATGGTGCTCTACGCGTCCTTCGCCTGGTTCGGCGGATCCGGGGTGCCGCTGGTGGTCTTCAGCCTGACCATCGGCGTCCTGATCGGCGCGGAGATACCGCTGCTGATGTCGCTGATCCAGCGCATCTCCCGGAGGGACGCGGAAGGCACCGTCGCCGATCTGTTCGCCGCGGACTACGTGGGGGCGCTCGTCGGCGGGCTGGCGTTCCCCTTCCTGCTGCTGCCGTGGCTCGGTGAACTCACCGGGGCACTGGTGACGGGTGCGGTCAACGCCATGGCCGGCGGGGCGGTGGTGCTGTGGCTGTTCCGCCGCGACCTCACACCGCGCTGGCGGACCAGGCTGCTCACCGTCAACGTCCTCGTGCTGGTGGTGCTGGCGGGCGCCACCGTGATGGTCGACGACTTCGAGCGGGCGGCCCGCCGGGCGGTCTACGGCTCCGATGTGCGGGTCGCCGTGCGCACCGGTGTCCAGGAGGTGGTTGTCACCGGCGGGCCCTCCCGGCCGCCGGACCTCTTCCTGGACGGACGCCTGAAGGTGCGGGGCCAGGACGAGCACCGCTACCACGAAGCGCTCGTCCACCCCGCCATGCGAGGTCCGCACGAACGGGTGCTGATCCTCGGCGGCGGCGACGGGCTGGCAGCACGCGAGGTACTGCGGTACGCCGATGTCCGGGCGTTGACCGTCGTCGAGCGCGACCCCGGAGTGGTCGAGCTGGCCCGCAGTGATCCGGCGCTCACCGATCTGAACGACCACGCGTACGACGACCCGCGGACCCGGGTCGTCACGGCGGACGCCTTCTCCTGGCTGCGTGAGCACGAGGGCACGTACGACGTGATCGTCTCCGACCTGCCCGACCCGGGTATCACCGCGAGCACCAAGCTCTACTCGCTGGAGTTCTACGGGCTGGCCCGGCGGGTCCTGGCGGACGGCGGGCGGCTGGTGGTCCACGCAGGGCCGACCGCGCGGCCCCGTACGTACTGGACGGTCGACACGACGCTGCGGGCCGCCGGCTTCGGCACCACGGCGTACCGGGTCAGCGGGAGGGGGACCGGTACGGCGGGCGGCCCGGCGCGGTTCAGGGCGGGTGAGGACGCGGCCACCGACTGGGGACTGCTGATCGCGGCCGAGGGCGGCGCACCCGGGCTCGCGATCGGCGCGGACGCGCCGCGGCTGCGCTCGGAGGTCGAGGACACGCTCACGCAGGACACGTTCGCGGCGGAGCGGACCCGGCTGACGGGTCTGCTGCCCTCGACGCTGGTCCAGCCGCGCTACACCCGCTGACCGTCATGGCCATGGCGGTCCGGGCACGGGCACGGCGGACACGGGCCGGCGAAGACGCGGACGTGGCGGGCGCGCGCCGGAAAGGCAGACGCGGCGGGCCGTGCTGAGTAGGCTCGGCTTCCATGGAGCATGAGTTGTTCGTTCCGGTACCGGCTGAGACCCTCCGACGTGCGCTGCGGGACCCCGCCAGGGTCGCCCGCTGCGTCCCTGGGCTCCAGCAGGACGCAGACGAGTCGGCGGGCCCCCTGTCGGGGCGGCTCAAGGTCAGAGTCGCCGGCCACACCATCACCTACCGCGGCGCTCTGCACATCACGGAACAGGACGACGAGCGGGGCGGTGTCTTCGCCGTCGAGGGCGAGGGCGCCGAGGCACGCGGCGCCGGCTCGGTGAAGCTGACGCTGACGATCCGCCCCGCGCAGACCGACGGCGGCACGACGCTGACGTTCAGCGGCTCCGCGCGTGCCGAGGGCAGGCTGGCCGACCTCGCGGCCGGTGCGAAGGTGTCGGCGGCCCACCGGCTGCTCGACCGTTTCGCGGAAGCGCTGGCCGCGGCCGCCTTCGAGGACACGCAGCCGGAGGAGCGCGCCGACGGTGACGGTGCCGCTCCGGCCCCGGAACCGCAGGAAGCGGCCGGTGAGCCTTCGGCCGCCGCGGGCGACGCCCAGGACGCGACAGCAGCCGGGTCGGACGACGCGTCCGACCCCGTCGGCTCGGTCTTCGACGCACCCGTACCTCCGCCGTCGCTCGGCGCCGACGCCGAGGACGAGTTCGAGGACCTCGACGATGTCGACGGCGCGGACGACCTGGACGGTGTGGACGACCTCGACGGCATCGAGGACCTCGACGACCTGTCCGACCTGCCGGACGCGGTGCCCGCCGAGGCCGCCCACGCACGGCGCACCATGATCGGCCGCAGCGCCGAGGAGGTCGACCACGCCCCACCGCGCGGCCGCTACGCGCCCACCCCGGCTCCCGACGCCTCTTCCACGGGGGCGACCCTGCGGTGGCTGGCCCCCGCCGCGGCCCTGGCACTGGCGTCTGCGGTCGTGGTCGGCAGGGCGCTGCGCCGCCGTAGGTGACACGCCGTAATGTCGGGGTGTGAGTAGCGAACAGAGCATCCGGCTGGCCGCCGGTGACGTCGAGTTGACCGTGCATCCGGATAACGGCTGCCGCATCGGAAGCCTGCGCATCGGCGGCACCGAAGTGCTGCGGCAGGGCGAGCGCTACGGGTCGTTCCCGATGGTGCCGTGGTGCGGACGCACGCGGGACGGGCAGTTCAGCAACGGCGGAGTACCGCATCAACTGCCGCTCAACGCCCCGCCGCACGCCATTCACGGCACCGGCCGGGACACCGTCTGGCGTACCGCGCGGGCCGGTGAAAGCGAGGCCGCTTTCACCTACGACCTCACCGACCCGTGGCCGTACACAGGGCGCGTCACCCAGACGTTCGAGCTGGCGGACGACTCCGTCACCCTCAGGATGGGCGTGGAGACGTACGGGACGTCGTTCCCCGCGCAGGCGGGCTGGCACCCCTGGTTCCTGCGCGACCTGGGAGATGGGGGCGAGGACGTCCGGATCGACTTCACGCCCGAGTGGCAGGAGGAGCGCGGTGAGGACCATCTGCCGACCGGCAAGCGCATCACGCCGCTCCCCGGCCCGTGGGACGACTGCTTCGGTATGCCCGACGGGGTCGACGTCACGCTGACCTGGCCGGGCCGGCTGGAGCTGATCGTCCGCAGCCCTGCGGAGTGGGTCGTGATCTACGACGAGCAGGCCGAGGCGGTCTGTGTCGAGCCGCAGTCCGGCCCGCCGAACGGTCTCAACACCCATCCGCAGCTCGTCACCCCGATCGAGCCGCTGGAGATCGCGACGACCTGGAGCTGGCGGCGGCTCTGAGCAGGGGGACCGACGCCCTTAAGCTGAGCCCCATGACTGACGTGCGTGCTGAGCTGCTCCAGCAGATCAAGGACAAGGCCGTGGTGCACGGCAAGGTGACCCTCTCCTCGGGCATCGAGGCCGACTGGTACATCGATCTGCGCCGGATCACGCTGGACGGCGAGGCCGCGCCGATGGTCGGTCAGGTGATGCTCGACGCCACCGCCGACCTGGACTACGACTGCGTGGGCGGTCTGACGCTGGGCGCCGACCCGGTGGCGACGTCGATGCTGCACGCCTCCGCCGCGCGCGGTAAGCGGCTGGACGCGTTCGTCGTCCGGAAGGCGGGCAAGGCGCACGGCATGCAGCGCCGGATCGAGGGCACGGACGTGAAGGGCCGGCGCTGCCTGGTCGTGGAGGACGTGTCTACCACCGGCGGCTCCCCGCTGACCGCCGTGGAGGCGGTCAGGGAGGCCGGCGGCGAGGTCGTCGCAGTGGCCGTGATCGTGGAGCGCGGCGCGGCCCCCAAGATCGCGGAGGCGGGTCTGAAGTACGTCAACGCTTATTCGCTCGACGAACTCGGTCTCGCCTGATCATGGCTTGAGCTGCGGGGATTCGAAGGGGCGTGCTGTTTCACGTGAAACAGCACGCCCCTTCGCCATGCAGGCGGGGCAGGCATGGTGGACCCGGGGCGGGAGTCTGGAAAGATAGGCCGCGACGATGACGTCGCCCAAGGTCAGGGCACTGGGTTCACCGGGGACGCACCCCGGCCCCCCGTACCACATACCCGCACATCACAAGGAGCGGACATATGCCCATCGCGACTCCCGAGGTCTACAACGAGATGCTTGACCGGGCGAAGGCAGGCAAGTTTGCCTACCCCGCCATCAACGTGACCTCGTCCCAGACCCTGCACGCCGCACTGCGTGGCTTCGCGGAGGCCGAGAGCGACGGCATCATCCAGATTTCCACCGGCGGTGCCGAGTTCCTGGGTGGCCAGTACAGCAAGGACATGGTCACCGGCGCCGTCGCCCTGGCCGAGTTCGCGCACATCGTCGCCGCCAAGTACGACATCACCGTCGCGCTGCACACCGACCACTGCCCGAAGGACAAGCTGGACGGCTATGTACGTCCGCTGCTCGACATCTCCGCCGAGCGCGTGAAGGCCGGACGCAACCCGCTGTTCCAGTCCCACATGTGGGACGGCTCGGCCGAGACCCTCGCCGACAACCTGGCCATCGGCCAGGAGCTGCTGGCGCAGGCCGCCGCCGCGAAGATCATCCTCGAGGTCGAGATCACCCCGACCGGCGGCGAGGAGGACGGCGTCTCGCACGAGATCAACGACGAGCTCTACACCACCGTCGACGACGCGCTGCGCACCGCCGAGGCCCTGGGCCTGGGCGAGAAGGGCCGCTACCTTCTGGCCGCGTCCTTCGGCAACGTGCACGGCGTCTACAAGCCGGGCAACGTCGTGCTCCGCCCCGAGCTGCTGAAGGACCTCCAGGCGGGTGTCTCCGCCCAGTACGGCAAGGCCGACCCGTTCGACTTCGTCTTCCACGGCGGCTCGGGCTCGACCGCGGAGGAGATCGCCACGGCCCTGGAGAACGGCGTCGTGAAGATGAACCTCGACACCGACACCCAGTACGCCTTCACGCGTCCGGTGGCGGACCACATGTTCAAGAACTACGACGGCGTCCTGAAGGTCGACGGCGAGGTCGGCTCCAAGAAGACCTACGACCCGCGCACCTGGGGCAAGCTCGCCGAGGCCGGCATGGCCACCCGTGTCACGGAGGCCTGCGCGGCCCTGCGCTCCACCGGAACCAAGATCAAGTAAGTAGCCGCCTCACCACGGGCCCGGCACCCCCCTCGCGGGCGCCGGGCCCGCGGTGTGTCCACAGGGAGGGGAATCATGAGCTTCGAATTCGACGCGGTCGTCGACCGCCGGGGCACCTGGAGCGTGCAGTGGGACGGTGTGGCCGACCGGTTCGGAACCGACGGCCTGCTGCCCTTCACCATCTCCGACATGGACTTCCCCTCCCCTCCCGTGGTCCTCGACGCCCTCCGTGACCGGGTGGCGCACGGAGTCTTCGGCTACACCGACTGGCGGAACGAGGACTTCCTCTCCGCCATCCGTCACTGGTTCGCCGTGCGGTACGGCACGGACATCGACACCGACCGCGTCGTGTACGCGCCCTCCGTGCTCAACCAGCTCTCCCAGCTGCTGCGGATGTGGACCGGACCCGGCGACGGCGTGGTCGTCCACACCCCCACGTACGACGGTTTCATCAAGGCGATCACCGGTCTGGGCCGGGAGCTGCGCGGAGTGCCCGTCGGGGACGACGAGGCACTGGAACGGCAGCTCGCCCGGCCCGACAGCAAGGTGCTGGTGCTCTGCTCGCCCCACAACCCCACCGGCAGGGTGTGGACGCACGACGAGCTCACCCGGACCGCCGAGCTCGCGGCACGGTACGGGGTCGCGGTCGTCAGCGACGAGATCCACGCCGACTTCGTACGCGACGGGGTGCATCTGCCGTGGACCCGCTACGGCACCGGCCGCTGGGCCCTGATCACCTCCGGCACCAAGGCGTTCAACTTCCCCGCCCTGAGTGGCTCGTACGGCATCATCGGCGACCCCGCCGACCATGCCGGGTTCGTGCGCCGGATGGAGACCGGCGAGGGACTCGCGTCGCCCGCCGTGCTGTCGCTGACCGCGCACATCGCCGCCTACCGCCGTGGCGGACCGTGGCTGGACGACCTCAACGCCTATGTGGCCGGCAACCTGCGGATGCTCGCCGACCGGCTCGGCGCGGCGTTCCCGCAGCTCGGCTGGGAGCCGCCGCAGGCCGGCTACCTCGCGTGGATCGACCTTCGCCCGCTCGGCATCGGCTCCCGGACCGAGGACGCGGTGCTCCAGCGTGAGCTCGTGGAACGGGAGAAGGTCGCGATCATGCCCGGAGCGGTGTACGGGTGCGAGGGCTTCGTCCGTCTGAACGTCGGCTGTCCGCGCAGCAAGGCGGAACGCGGCGCGGACGCCCTGATCCGGGCGCTCCGCCGCGTCACCTGAGCGCCTGCGGAAGCCCGAGGGCTCCCGGCGGGGACACGGGCTTTCGGGTCGTGGCCTCGTGAAGCGGCTGCGATGATCCCCGTATGGGCACGAGTCCGGGGGACATCAGGCTGACATCCGCCACGGGCCGCTGGGTGGTCCTGACGACCGTCCTCGGGTCCGGCATGGCACTGCTCGACTCCACCGTCGTCAACGTCGCACTGCCCCGCATCGGCAGGGACCTCGACGCAGACCTGGGTGTCCTCCAGTGGACCGTCAACGCCTACATGCTGACGCTGGCTGCGCTGATCCTGCTCGGCGGGGCACTCGGCGACCGGTACGGGCGCCGCCGGATCTTCGTCCTCGGCGTCGTCTGGTTCGCCCTGGGCTCCCTGCTCTGCGGGATCGCGCCCAACGGCGGTGTGCTGGTCGCCGCCCGCGCCCTCCAGGGCATCGGAGGCGCCCTGCTCACTCCCGGATCGCTGGCCCTGATCCAGGCGAGCTTCCACCCCGACGACCGGTCGCGGGCCGTCGGCCTGTGGTCGGGGCTCGGCGGCGTCGGCGCGGCGATCGGGCCCTTCGTCGGCGGCTGGCTGGTCGACGGGCCGGGCTGGCGCTGGGTTTTCCTGCTCAACGTGCCGCTGGCCGTCCTGTGCGTACCGGTGGCGCTGCGCCATGTACCGGAGTCCCGCGATCCGAGGGCGACCGGCCGGTTCGACGTCCTGGGCGCGGCCCTGTGCGCGGCGGCGCTCGGGCTCGTGACCTACGCGCTCATCGACGAGACCGTGTGGGCGGGGCTCGCCGGCGCGTGCGTGGGAGCCGCGTTCGTGCTGGTCGAGCGGCGTACGGCGGAGCCGATGCTGCCGCTGTCCCTCTTCCGGATCCGCCAGTTCACCGCCGTGAACCTGGTGACGCTCTGTGTGTACGCCGCCTTCGGCGGGTTCTTCTTCCTCGTCGCGCTCCAGCTCCAGGTCGTGGCCGGGTACACGGCCCTCGGCGCGGGCGCGGCACTGCTGCCGACCACCGTGCTGATGCTGCTGCTGTCCGCCCGCTCCGGGGAGCTGGGTGATCGCATCGGCCCGCGTATCCCGCTGACCGCCGGCCCGCTGCTCTGCGCCGTCGGCATGATGCTGACGCTCAGGGTCGGCGAGGACGCGTCGTACCTCGTGGACGTGCTGCCCGCCATGCTGGTCATGGGCCTGGGCATGGTCACGCTGGTCGCCCCGCTGACCTCGACCGTCCTCGCGTCCGTGGAGACCGGACGGGCGGGCATCGCGAGCGGCATCAACAACGCGGCGGCCCGTGCCGCGGGCCTGATCGCGGTGGCCGCCCTGCCGCTGCTCGCCGGTATGGGCCCCGAGGCCTACCGCTCGGCGACGGCGTTCGACGAGGCGTTCCGGCTCGCGATCCCGATGTGCGCGGGGGTCCTGGTGGCCGGCGCCCTGATCGCATGGGGGACGGTGCGGGTGCCGCCGAAGGGCGCGGACGTGTGCCACCCGGAGTGCAGGGTCAACTGCGGGGTCGCCGCGCCGCCGCTCGAGCCGCAGGCGGAACCGAAGCGCTGATCCGCTCTCGTGACCGCACAACGGCCGACCTTCG
Source organism: Streptomyces sp. OZ13 (assembly GCF_052068155.1). Taxonomy (NCBI): domain Bacteria; kingdom Bacillati; phylum Actinomycetota; class Actinomycetes; order Kitasatosporales; family Streptomycetaceae; genus Streptomyces; species Streptomyces sp. OZ13. The sequence continues at coordinate 432,214 of NZ_JBQHCZ010000004.1, forward strand.
GCCGTTGGCCACGGAAGGGGGCCCGACCTGTGAGACTGGGGGCCATGTCGATCCACGAGAACCTGCTCGGGGGGCCTCCCCCGACCCATCTGCCCGACGAGCCCGGACCGCGTGAGCTCCTGGCCGGCGGCACGCCCGCCGCCGAGGTCGCGGCCCAGTACCCGACCAGCTCGCTCGCCTGGGCGCAGCTGGCCGACGACGCCTTCGAGCGGGGCAGCGTCGTCGAGTCGTACGCCTACGCGCGCACCGGCTACCACCGCGGCCTCGACGCGCTGCGCCGCAACGGCTGGAAGGGCCACGGCCCGGTGCCGTGGGAGCACGAGCCCAACCGCGGCTTCCTGCGCGCGCTGAACGCGCTGGCCCGTGCCGCCGGGGCGATCGGCGAGAAGGAGGAGCACGAGCGCTGCACCACGTTCCTGCGCGACTCCTCACAGACCGCCGCGGAGACGCTGAGCTGAACCGTCGCGGCGGGGGCCTGCCCCCGCCGTGACGGTTCCGCGGGCCGGCGACCTGAACCCGGGGCGCCGGCCCGCGGCCGGTACGATCGCACACACTGCCGATTCACGGATCACAGCCGGTGAGAGGCCCCCCACTTCCTCTCCCCCCAACACCGGCCGAACCAGGGGAGAGATCTGTCTTGGGCCAGCGTGCCGCCGCCCGCAACGGGCGCAGCCGCAGACGGAGCCGCCGGAACACGGGCCGACGCCGTCCGACCGGACCGATACTTCTGCTGGGCGTCTGCCTCGCCCTCATGTCGGTGGGCGCAGGTGCCGCCCTCGCGCACTGGAGAGGCGGGCCGCCCCCCGCAGAGGCGGCCGACGGGCCCGACGTCGCACCGCTGATGTCGAAGGACCCCGCACCGGCACCGTCGACCTCGCCCTCGCCGGTGCGCAGCCCCAGCAGCTCGCCGAAGCCGAAGCCGAAGCCGTCGCCTTCCCCCTCGGCCAAGAGCGAGCCGCCGAGCGTGCCGGCGTCGGGGCCGGGCACGTTCACCGTCGCGCAGTCGTCCGGGACGGCGACCGGCACCGGCACCGGCACACTGCGCCGCTACAAGGTGGAGGTCGAGGACGGCGTCGACGTGTCCGCCCAGCAGGCGGCCGCCGAGATCCAGCAGATCCTGGCCCATCCGCGCGGCTGGGCCGCGAACGGCCGCGGCCGCTTCCAGCTGGTGTCGTCGAACGCCGACTTCGTGATCAGGATCGCCACCCCGGCCACCGCGGACAAGCTCTGCCTCGCCGTGGGCCTGAACACCCGTGGTGAGCTGAACTGCGAGACCACCGAAGGCGTCGTGGTGAACCTGCGGCGCTGGATGCTGGGCTCCCCGACCTTCGCCGGCACGCCCGCCGAGTACCGGCATCTGATCATCAACCACGAGGTCGGGCACGAGATCGGCATCCGGCAGCACATGGGCTGCCCCGGCCCCGGCGAACCCGCCCCCGTGATGATGCAGCAGATCAAGGGCCTGAACGGCTGCGTCTCCAATGCGTGGCCCTACGACGACGACGGGACATATCTCTCCGGACCGCCGGTGTGATCCTCGGCTTATGATGCGAGTGGGGACCGGGGCCCACACCGGACAGGAAGGGGCGGACCGCTACCCGGATGTCGAGGAGACAGCAATGTCACATGACTCCGCCCCGAATCTGGACTTCGCGGGCACCACGCCGTACGAGGACTACGTCCAGGCGGACGTCCTCACCCACCTCCAGCATCCGCGGTCGGACGACCCGGGCGAGATGGTCTTCCTGGTCACCACCCAGGTCATGGAGCTGTGGTTCACCGTCGTCGTCCACGAGTGGGAGACCGCCGCACGCGCCCTGCGCGAGGACCGGATCCCGGTGGCGATGGACGCGCTGAAGCGGTCGGTACGGGAGCTGGAGGCGCTCAACGCCTCCTGGAAGCCCATCGCCAACCTGACGCCCGCGCAGTTCAACGCCTACCGCGACGCCCTCGGTGAGGGCTCCGGCTTCCAGTCGGCGATGTACCGGCGGATGGAGTTCCTGCTCGGGGACAAGTCCGCCTCCATGCTGGTGCCGCACCGGGGCGCCCCGCGCGTCCACGCGGAACTGGAGAAGGCCCTGCACGAGCCGAGCCTCTACGACGAGGTGCTGCGGCTCCTCGCCCGCCGCGGGTACGCGGTGCCCGCCGAGGTGCTGGAGCGCGACCTGGCACAGAAGTACGAGCCTTCGGAGGCGGTCGAGCGGGTCTGGGCCGAGGTCTACGGCGGCGACGACCAGGACACCGAACTGGTGCGCCTCGGCGAGGCGTTGACGGATGTCGGCGAGCTCGTGTGGCGATGGCGCAACGACCACCTGGTGGCGACCCGGCGGGCCATGGGCTCGAAGGTCGGCACGGGCGGCTCCGCCGGTGTCTCGTGGCTCGAGAAGCGTGCCCGCAAGAACGTGTTCCCCGAGCTGTGGACGGCGCGCAGCCATGTCTGAGTCCCTGGCCCAGCGGGCCGCGGCGCTCGACGCCGCAGACGAACTGGCCGGTGCCCGGAAGCTGTTCGCCCTCGACGAGGCGGTCTACCTCGACGGCAATTCGCTCGGCGCGCTGCCCGCGCACGTCCCCGACCGCGTCGCCGACGTGGTGAACCGGCAGTGGGGCAAGCTGCGCATCCGTTCCTGGACGGAAGGCGACTGGTGGAGCGCGCCCGAGCGGATCGGTGACCGGATCGCGCCGCTGGTCGGCGCGGCGCCCGGGCAGATCGTGGTCGGCGACTCCACGAGCGTCAACGTCTTCAAGGCCGTCGTCGGCGCCGTACGGCTGAACGACGACCCGGCACGGACGGACATCCTCGTCGACGCGACGACGTTCCCGACGGACGGGTACATGGCGTCGTCGGCGGCCAGGATGACCGGCCGCCGCATCGTGCCGGTCGACCCGGCCGATCTGCCGTCGGCACTCGGCCCCACCACGGCGGCGGCACTCGTCAACCACGTCGACTACCGCTCCGGCCGGCTGCACGACCTGCCCGGTCTGACGGCGGCCGTCCACGACGCGGGGGCCCTCGCGGTCTGGGACCTGTGCCACAGCGCCGGCGCCCTGCCGGTGGGGCTCGACGCGCACGGCGTCGACCTGGCCGTCGGCTGCACCTACAAGTACCTGAACGGCGGCCCCGGTTCGCCCGCGTACCTGTACGTCGCCGAGCGCCACCAGGCGTCCTTCGACTCGCCGCTGCCCGGCTGGACGTCGCACGCCGACCCGTTCGCGATGACGCCCGGCTACGAGGCGGCCGACGGGTCGACCCGCGGCCGGGTGGGCACACCGGACATCCTGTCCATGCTGGCCCTCGAAGCGGCGCTCGAGGTGTGGGACGGCATCGCGATCGAGACGGTCAGGGCGAAGAGCCTGGCGCTGACGGACTTCTTCCTGGAGTGCGTCGACGCCTATGTCCCGGCCGGACGGGTCACGTCCCTGACCCCCGCGGAGCACGCCGCGCGCGGGAGCCAGGTGGCGCTGCGGTGCGAGGACGCGCCGCGGGTCATGGAGACCCTGACGGCCAGGGGCGTCGTCGGCGACCTGCGCCGCCCGGACGTCCTGCGCTTCGGCTTCACACCGCTGTACGTGGGCTTCGCCGACACGGAGCGCGCGGCGCGCGTCCTGGCGGAGGTCCTCGCCGGCTGAGCCCGGTCCGCCCCGGGACGCCGGGTCCCCCGGGGCGGACATCTGTCGCCGGAGCCGCCGCGGGCGGGTCACCGCCGGCCGTGGCGAAGCTGGTAGCGTCCGCGCTGGTCAGGTGGAACAGGCCACCCCCACGGGACTGTTGGAGCAGCACATGCCGGACCCCGTCGCCCGTGACGCCGCCGAGGAAGCGTCGGCGATGTCGCATCCTGCCGTCGCGCCGGACGTATCCGTCTCCTACGGGGAGCATCCCGACCAGGTCGTCGACTTCTACGCGCCACGCAGCGGGCACGCCACCGTGCCGCTGGTGGTCGTCCTGCACGGCGGCGCCTGGCGGGCGCCGTACGACCGGCGGCATGTGACGCCGTTCGCCGACTTCCTGGCGCGCCGCGGGCTCGCCGTCGCCAACGTCGAGTACCGCCGCGGACGGGAGATCCCGGGCCAGCGCGGAGAAGGGCCGGTCGCCGGACGGTGGCCGGAGACGTTCGACGACGTGGCGGCCGCGATGGACGCCCTGCCGGACCTGGCGCGGCAGGCGCTGCCGCAGGCCGACCCGCGGCGGACCGTCGTGACCGGGCACTCCGCCGGAGGCCACCTCGCGCTGTGGGCCGCCGCCCGGCACGTCCTGCCGGCCGGCTCGCCGTGGCGGCTGGCGGCGCCGCCGCCGCTGCGGGGTGTCGTCGCACTGGCCCCGATCGCCGATTTCGGCACGGCCGTGGAACTGGGCGTGTGCGGCGGCGCCGTACGGCAACTGCTGGGCGGCGAGGCGCAGTACGACGAGCGCGTCCCGCACGGCGATCCCGCCGTCCTGCTGCCGACCGGCATCGCGACGGTCGTGGTGCAGGGCCGTACGGACGTCGTCGTGCCGCCGGCCGTCGCGGAGGCGTTCGTGGACGCGGCGGCGAAGGCGGGCGAGACCGTCGGATGGACGCTCCTCGAAGAGGTCGGGCACTTCCCGCTGATCGACCCGGCGGCCGACGCGTGCGCCGTGGTCGCGGAGGAGATCGCCCAACTCGCCTGGTGAGTCTGCGGAAGAGCCTGTGGAACGGTCGATGAACCCTTGCGGACAGAACCTGACCGCAAGGGTTCATACGTTCTTCCCATGACGAATCTCGTGACCGGAGCAACCGGAACAGTAGGCCGCCAGGTGGTCGCGGAGCTTCTCCGCCGTGGACAGTCCGTCCGTGCCCTGACCCGCGACCCCGCGAAGGCCGACTTCCCCGACGGCGTCGAGGTCGTGCGGGGCGATCTCACCGACGCAGACACCCTGGCCCCCGCCCTGGAGGGCGTCACCGGCCTTCACCTGATCACCTTCGGCGGCCCGTACTTCGCGCCGCTGGAGACCGGCCCGCGCATCCTTCAGATGGCCAAGGAGGCCGGAGTGCGGCGGATCACCGTGCTGCACGGCGGCGGCCCGAGCCTGCTGGAGGACGCGGTACGGGAGAGCGACTTCGCCTGGACCGTGCTGATGCCGGTGGAGTTCATGGCGAACGCCCTGGAGTGGGCCGACGGCATCCGCGCCGACGGCGAGGTGCGTGAACCGTTCGCCGACAGGCTCAGCGCCATGGTCCACGAGGCCGACATCGGCGCGGTCGCGGCGGTCGCCCTCACCCAGGACGGCCACGCGGGCCAGGAGTACGTGATCACCGGCCCCCAGGTGCTGACGCTGGAGGACAAGGTCGACGCGCTCGCCGCCGCCCGGGGCGGGAAGATCCGGCTCGTCGAACTGAGCGAACAGCAGGCGGTCGAGCAGTGGAAGGCGGCAGGGCAGCCGGAGGACGTCATCGGCTTCCTGCTGGAGGCGTACGGCAACACACCGCCCGTCGGCCGTACCGTCGTCGACACCGTCGAGAAGGTCACCGGCCGGCCGGCCCGGACGTTCGCCGAATGGGCCGAGGAGCACGCGGACACCTTCCGGAGCTGACACGGCACGGGTACGGGCGGGGCCGCCGGGCGGCCCCGCCCGTACCCGCCGTACCCGGCCCCCGCTCTGCCGAAGCGGCCACGGACCCCGGCCCCACCAGGTAGTACTCAAGGCGGACGCCCCAGGATCCGCAGTGATGCTGACGACCGGGGCCCTTGCGCCCGCTTACCGTCATTACGTGACCCAGAAGACCCGCAGCCCCGAATACGACCTGGCCCAGGGAGCGCTCAGCGGCCTCCGCCAGGACCTCTTCCACGACGCGTTCGCCTACCGGCCGCTGCCGCCGCTGAGCGAAGAAGGGCCGCTGGTCCGCCGGCTGCCGGGCGAGCGGATACGCCGCGGCGCGGTGTGGCTGCCGCACGCCGTGGTGCTGTTCCTCGCCCTGTGCACCCTGCTGCTCGCCTACGCCGACGACGAGGGCGGCCTCGCGTTCGTCATCGGCGGTTTCGTCCCCGCGGCGGCTGTCGTGATGACCCTGGTCAGGCCCGTGGGCGCCTGGTGGGTGTCGATCGTGAGCACTCCGTTCGTGGCGGTGCTGGGCTCCTGGAACGACTGGCCCTGGGCGCCCGCCGGGTTCCTGTCGCATCTGACCGTGTTGATCGTCGTGGCCCTGCGCACCCGCCCCCGGACGGCCGGCTGGATGTGGGTGATCACCGCTGCGTACGGGATGTTCGCCGACACCGTGATCAGCCGGGGCTACGGCCCCGGCGCGGCGCCCATGCTGTTCGCCTCCGCGATCCTGCTGCTGATGGTGAGCATGATCCTGGTCCGCCGTGAGGCGAAGCAGGAGGTCGCCGCCCAGCAGACGGTCACAGCCACCGAGCGGGACCGGCGCACCCTGCTGGAGGAGCGCACCACCATCGCCCGTGAATTGCACGACGTGGTCGCACACCACATGTCGGTCGTGGCCATCCAGGCGGAGGCCGCGCCCTACCGCGTGGAGAACCCGCCGGAGGAACTGGAGAAGGCGTTCGCCACCATCCGGGAGAACGCGGTGGCCGCCCTCACCGAACTGCGCCGCATCCTCGGCGTCGTAAGGGCGGAGGACTACCAGGCCCCCGACGCGCCCCAGCCCGTCCTCGCCGACCTCGACAACCTGCTCTCGAACGTCCGCGAGGCGGGCCTGGAGACCGAGAAGACGGTCACCGGAGCGGTGCGCGAGCTGCCGCAGGGCGTCGAGCTGTCGGCGTACCGGATCATCCAGGAGGCGCTCAGCAACGCGCTCCGGCACGCACCCGGTTCGACCGCGAAGATCGAGGTCTCCTACGTGCTCGGCGGCCTGGGCCTGCGGATCGTCAACACGCCGCCGCGGGGCCTGGTCAAGCCCTCGCCGGGAGCGGGCCATGGCATCACCGGCATGCGGGAGCGTGTGACGATGCTGAACGGTGAGATGACCGCGGCGCCCACCGAAGAGGGCGGGTACGAGGTCACCGCCTTCATCCCAGTCGCCGCCATCCCCGCCGAGGAGACGTCATGACGATCCGTGTGCTCATCGTCGACGACCAGATCATGGTCCGCGAGGGCTTCTCGGTCCTGCTGAACGCCATGCCCGACATCGAGGTCGTCGGCGAGGCCGTCAACGGCCGCGAAGCCGTCGCCAAGGTCGCCGAACTGGCGCCCGACGTGGTGCTGATGGACATCCGCATGCCGGAGCTGAACGGCATCGACGCCACCCGCGAGATCGTCGCGGCGGACGGCGGCGCCAAGGTGCTGGTGCTCACCACCTTCGACCTGGACGAGTACGTGTACCAGGCGCTGCGGGCGGGAGCCTCCGGGTTCCTGCTGAAGGACGCCTCCGCCCGGCAGCTCGCCGACGGCGTACGCGTGGTGGCCGCCGGCGAGGCGCTGCTCGCGCCGACCGTCACCCGCCGGCTGATCACCGAGTTCTCCAAGCTGTCCGAGACGCCGCGTCCCGCCGCGATGACGCAGGTCGCCGACCTGACCGAGCGCGAGACCGAGGTCCTGGTGCTGATCGCGCAGGGTCTGTCGAACGCCGAGATCGCCTCCCACCTGGTCGTCGCGGAGTCGACCATCAAGACCCACGTGAGCAGGGTCCTCGTGAAACTGGGGCTCAGGGACCGCACCCAGGCGGCGGTCTTCGCGTACGAGGCGAGGCTGGTCACACCCTCGTAGGGAGCGTTAGCGTCCGGACATGGACGCGCTCTTCGAACCCTGGTCCCCCCAGTTCGTGGCCGACCCCTACCCCGCCTTCGCCGAACTGCGGGAGCGGGGCCGGGTGCACTGGTTCGAGCCGACACGGCAGTGGCTCGTACCGCACCACTCGGACGTCTCCGCGCTGCTGCGGGACCGGCGGCTGGGGCGGACGTATCTGCACCGTTTCACCCACGAGGAGTTCGGCCGCACTCCGCCGCCCGCCGCGCACGAGCCGTTCCACACTCTCAACGACCACGGTCTGCTGGACCTCGAGGCCCCGGACCACACGAGGATCCGGCGGCTCGTGACGAAGGCGTTCACCCCGCGGACCGTGCAGGCGCTGGAACCGGTCGTACAGCGGCTGGCGGCCGGTCTGGTCGCCGACTTCAAGAAGGCGGGCGGCGGCGATCTGCTGGCCGAGGTCGCCGAGCCGCTGCCGGTGGCCGTGATCGCCGAGATGCTCGGCATCCCGGAGTCCGACCGGCCGCTGCTGCGGCCCTGGTCGGCCGACATCTGCGGGATGTACGAGCTGAACCCGTCGGAAGAGACGGCGGCGCGGGCGGTGCGGGCCTCGACCGGGTTCAGCGCGTACCTGCGGGAGCTGATCGCCGTTCGGCGTGAGCGGCCGGGCGACGACCTGGTCTCCGCGCTAATCGCCGCCCACGACGAGGGCGACCGGCTCAGCGAGCAGGAGATGATCTCCACCTGTGTGCTGCTGCTGAACGCGGGCCACGAGGCGACCGTCAACACGACGGCCAACGGGTGGTGGACGCTCTTCCGGCACCCCGGTCAGCTCGCGGCCCTCCGGGCGGACCACTCGCTGTTGTCCACAGCTGTGGAAGAACTGATGCGTTACGACACCCCGCTCCAGCTCTTCGAACGCTGGGTGCTCGACGACATCGAGATCGACGGCGTCGTGGTGCCGCGCGGCTCGGAACTGGCACTGCTGTTCGGCTCCGCGAACCGCGACGGCACCCGCTTCGACCACCCCGACACGCTGGACCTGGCACGCGCGGACAACCCGCATGTGAGCTTCGGCGCGGGCATCCACTACTGCCTGGGCGCACCGCTCGCCCGCATCGAACTGGCGGCGTCGTTCGGAGAACTGCTCCGCCAGTGCCCGGACATGCGGCTCGCGGAGGAGCCGCGGTGGAAGGGCGGTTTCGTGATCAGGGGCCTGGAGGCACTACGGGTCGAACTGTGACGGCCGGCCGTCGCTACTTCGTCTCCAGGTCCCGTTTGCGGAAACCCTCGAGGCCCACCCGTACCAGCCCCGCCGCGACCAGCGTCAGGACCACCATCGGGGTCCAGCTCATCGGCGCGGCGGGCAACTGGGGGATGTGCCCGAACGGGGACAGGTCGCTCATCCAGCCGGGGAACTGAAGCAACTGCCCCAGGTACCCGACCACGAACGCGTACACCGGCACGATCCAGGCCGCCGCGCTCGCCCGCGGGAACCAGCCGAAGAGCACGACGGCGACGCCGGTCGTGACCCACAGCGCCGGCGCGTAGGCGAGCGCCGCGGCCACCAGGTCGAGGAACAGCCCCGCGTCGTCCGCGGACGCCGCGCCCGCGATCCCGAAGCCGACCCCGGCCAGGAGCAGCAGCGCGGTGCCGCCCGCCATGGCCACGGCCAGGTGGCTGCCCACCCAGCGGGCGCGGGACAGCCCGGTCGCGAGCAGCGGTTCCGCGCGGCCGGCGGTCTCCTCGGCGCGCGGCCGCAGCGCCGCCATCACCACGTACACGGCCGCGACGACGGAGATCACGACCATGACCATCGACGCGAACGACTCCGCCACCGAGGCGCCGCCGATCTCCTTGAGTGCCTCCTGGAGCTGGTCGATGTTCTTGAGCATGTCCTCCGCGTCGCCGAGGATCGACCCGTACATCGCGCCCATGAGGAACAGGCCCGCGCCGAACCCGGTCAGCATGCCGCGGTGCAGCCGCAGGGCGAAGCCGAACGGCCGGCTCAGCGCGTCCGACGCCACCGCGCTGCCGAGCCGCGACGCCCGCAGGCCGGCGCCCACGTCCCGCCGCGTGGACAGCACGAAGCCGGCGGCGGCGCACAGCGCGGCGAACGTCAGGCACAGCAGCAGCGGCCACCAGCGGTTGTCGACGTACACGTAGGTGCGCTGTGCCCAGCCGATCGGCGACAGCCAGGCGAGCGCCCCGTCTCCTCCCGCATCGCCCGCCGCGCGCAGGACGTACGCGACACCGACGACGGCGAGTGCCATGCCGGAGGCGCCTCGGGTGTGCGCGGTGATCTGTGCCGTGACGGCGGCGACGGCGGCGAAGGCGATGCCCACCGCGGCGTGCGCGGAGCCGTAGAGCAGCGAGCCGCCGGTGTCGATGCCGTCGATGCCCATGCTGCCGAGGGTGAGCGCGAGCAGCAGGGCGAGGACCACATTGGCGAGGACGGCGAGCGACAGCGCCGCGGTCAGGTGCGCGTGCCGTCCGACGACGGTGGAGCGCACCAGTTCGGCGCGTCCCGTCTCCTCCTCGTTGCGGGTGTGCCTGGTGACGATGAGGACGCTCATCAGGCCGACCATCACGGCCATGAAGCCGAGCATCTGGTGGCCCAGCATCGCGCCGAAGTTGTAGTCGTCCAGGTAGTGGCGGGGTCCGGTCATGGCGAGCCCGGCGGGGCTGTCCATGGTCGCCACGACCGAGGCGCGGTCGGCCGGATCGGCGTACAGCGTCTTGAAGTTGCTCGCCGTCGACACGGTGCCGACGACCAGCGCGAGGATCCACACGGTCAGCCGGACGCGGTCCCTGCGCAGGCCGAAGCGGAGCAGGCCGAGCGTGCCGGCGAGCGCGTTGCCGCCGTTCGCGGTGCTGGGGGCGGTGGCCGCCTCGGTGGCGGTGGCCGTGCTCATCGTGCTGCTCCGTCGTCGGCGAGGCGGGTCGTGCCGTCGGCGGCGGCGCCGTGCCCGTTCGCGCCCAGCTCGTCGCCGTAGTGGCGCAGCATCAGTTCCTCGAGCGTCGGCGGGTGGCTGACGAGGCTGCGGACGCCGAACTCGGAGAGCCTGCGGATCGCACCGTCCAGATGACTGCCGTCGACGGCGAACCGCACCCGCCCGCTGTCGGTCCGCAGGTCGTGCACGCCCGGCAGCTCGGCCAGGCCACTGACCGGGCGGGCCGTCTCCGCCTCGACCGTCGTACGCGTCAGATGCCGCATCTCGCTCAGCGTCCCGGACTGCACGATCTTCCCCTGCCGGATGATGCTGACCCGGTCGGCGAGCTTCTCCACCTGGGCCAGGATGTGGCTGGAGAGGAGCACGGTCCTGCCCGCGGCCTTCGCCTCGGAGATGACGTCCTGGAAGACGACCTCCATCAGAGGGTCGAGGCCGGCGGTCGGCTCGTCGAGCAGCAGCAGTTCGGCGTCGGACGCGAGCGCGGCGACGATGGCCACCTTCTGCCGGTTGCCCTTGGAGTAGGCCCGGCCCTTCTTGGCCGGGTCCAGATCGAACCGCTCGACGAGTTCCTCGCGGCGCCGCTTGTCGATGCCGCCGCGCAGCCGGGAGAGCAGGTCGATGGCCTCGCCGCCGGTGAGCCCCGGCCACAGCTCGACGTCACCGGGGACGTAGGCGAGGCGCCGGTGCAGTTCCACGGCGTCGTGCCAGGGGTCCTTGCCGAGCATCTGGGCCGCGCCCGAGTCGGCGCGCAGCAGCCCGAGCAGAACCCGGATGGTGGTCGACTTCCCCGCGCCGTTCGGCCCGAGGAAGCCGTGGACCTCACCTGTTTCGACCGCGAGGTCGAGGCCGTCCAGCGCACGTGTCCGTCCGAACGACTTGTGGAGTCCGGAGACGGTGATTGCCTTCGTCATGTTTCAGAACGTACGCTTAGTTCACAAATTTATGAAGTTAAGGAAGCGTATAAACTCGGCTCAGGACCGTGACAAGGGGAGATGATCCGGTGGTGACCGAACAGACCACGGCAGCGCAGCAGCCGCGCGACGAGGACGCGGTGTCCGCATTCGTGGAGCGTTTCGCCGCCCAGCTCGTCGAAGCGGGCATGACCCGGATGCCGGCCCGCGTCTTCGCCGCCCTGCTCTCCTCCGACTCCGGTGTGATGACCTCGGCCGAACTCGGGCAGCAGCTCCAGGTCAGCCCCGCCGCGGTCTCCGGCGCGATCCGCTATCTCGCCCAGGTCAACATGGTCTCCCGCGAGCGGGAACCGGGCTCCCGCCGCGAGCGCTACCGCGTGCACAGCAACCAGTGGTACGAGGCGCTCACCAACCGCGACCAGATCCTCAAGCGCTGGGAGCACACCCTGCGGGAGGGCGTGGTGAGCCTCGGCCCCGACACGGGGGCGGGCCGGCGGATGTCCGAGACGCTGGAGTTCTTCCAGTTCCTGGAGAAGGAGCTCGCCCTCCTCATGGAACGCTGGCGCGAACACCGCGACCGGCTCCACGGCGCGGCCTGACCCGGCAGGGCGGGGCCGCCCCTGCCAGGTCGTCGAGGTTTGCCCGTCGAGGTCAGGCCCGCCGGGCGTTCGCCGGGGTCAGCCCGCCGGGGCGGGCAGCGGCAGTGTCAGGCCCCACGCGCCCGCCCGTACCGTCCAAGTGCGGGTCCTGACCGGGCCGGTGACGTGCGCGTCGGCCCGGTAGCGGAAGTCCGGGCCGGAGACCGTCACGGAGAGGGCGCTCGCGCGCAGGGGCTCGGCGGTCGAGCCGTGGCGTACGACGACCTCCGCGCGGCCGCCCGGGCCGGCGCGGACGATGACGTCCTCGACCGGGCGGTCCAGGTCGCACATCAGGACCCCGTCCGCCTCCACACGCAGGCGGTGGGTGCGGACCGGCGCGGCCGAGGGAGCGGGGCGCACCAGGGTGCGGACGAGGGAGCGGGCCGCCGTCCACACCGAGGCGCCCTCCACATGCGGCACCGGGCGGGACGCCGGGATCGCCAGGTCGCCCAGGACCACCCCGTCGCTCTCGTCCACCAGGAGGTCCAGCCGCCGCGGCGTCCCCTCGAGGACCGCCCTGGCCGCCGCGACCGCCCCGGCGGGAACGCCGAGGGAGTGCGCCAGACGTACGGAGGAGCCCACGGGGACGAGCGCCAGCACGCCGTCGCCCAGCGAGCGGTCGCGGTGCAGCAGGGCCACGGCCCTCAGCAGTGCCCGGTCGTCGCCGACCACCACCGGCCTGCGCGAACCCCTCCGGGCGAGTGCCCGGGCGAATTCCTCCGGGCCCTGGGGAAGACAGATTTTCGCCTCCGACCCGCCGCACAGCACATCTTTCGCGATGCGCACGGACTCGCCGTCCATTCGGCGGGCGACCGGGTCGATGACCACCAGCAGCTGGTCGGGATCCGACACCTCGGTCCTTCCTCGGGTAGCATCTTTGTGCAAGAGCCCCTTGCGCTATTGCGCCAGGGGCTTCGTCTATTCCGGGGCAACCTGTCCCAGGACTCAGGCACGGCTCCGGCCCCCTGACCTTGGTCTTGCCCCGCCCGGAAGGGGTGTACGCCTGTGCCCGCACTTGTGCTGCTCGGTGCTCAGTGGGGTGACGAGGGCAAGGGAAAGGCCACCGACCTGCTCGGTGGATCAGTGGATTATGTGGTGCGCTACCAGGGCGGCAACAACGCCGGCCACACGGTTGTCGTCGGCGACCAGAAGTATGCGCTGCATCTCCTCCCTTCCGGAATCCTCTCGCCGGGATGTACTCCGGTCATCGGTAACGGCGTCGTCGTGGACCCGGCGGTTCTGCTCTCCGAGCTGAGCGGGCTGAACGACCGCGGCGTCGACACGTCCAAGCTCCTGATCAGCGGAAACGCCCATCTGATCACCCCGTACAACGTCACCGTCGACAAGGTGACCGAGCGGTTCCTGGGCAAGCGCAAGATCGGCACCACGGGCCGCGGCATCGGTCCGACGTACGCCGACAAGATCAACCGCGTCGGCATCCGCGTCCAGGACCTCTACGACGAGTCGATCCTGATGCAGAAGGTCGAGGCGGCCCTCGACACCAAGAACCAGCTCCTCACCAAGGTCTTCAACCGTCGCGCGATCGAGACGGAGAAGATCGTCGAGGAGATGCTCCAGTACGCGGAGCAGATCCGGCCGTACGTCGCCGACACCACGCTGATCCTGAACAACGCCATCGACGAGGGCAAGGTCGTCCTCTTCGAGGGCGGCCAGGGCACCCTGCTGGACGTCGACCACGGCACGTACCCCTTCGTCACCTCCTCGAACCCGACCGCGGGCGGCGCCTGCACCGGCGCCGGCGTGGGCCCGACGAAGATCAGCCGGGTCATCGGCATCCTCAAGGCCTACACGACCCGTGTCGGCGCCGGGCCGTTCCCGACCGAGCTGTTCGACGAGGACGGCGAGGCGCTGCGCCGCATCGGCGGCGAGCGGGGCGTCACCACCGGCCGAGACCGCCGCTGCGGCTGGTTCGACGCGGTCATCGCGCGCTACGCGACCCGGGTCAACGGTCTGACCGACTTCTTCCTCACCAAGCTGGACGTCCTGACCGGCTGGGAGCAGATCCCGGTCTGCGTGGCGTACGAGATCGACGGCAAGCGCGTCGAGGAGCTCCCGTACAGCCAGACCGACTTCCACCACGCGAAGCCGGTGTACGAGATGCTGCCGGGCTGGTCCGAGGACATCACCAAGGCGAAGACCTTCGCCGACCTGCCGAAGAACGCGCAGGCGTACGTGAAGGCGCTGGAGGACATGTCCGGCGCCCCGATCTCGGCGATCGGCGTCGGCCCCGGCCGGACCGAGACCATCGAGATCAACTCGTTCCTGTAGGCCTGCCGGGCAGGACGGACACGGTGCGAGGCCCCGGACGCGAATCGGCGTCCGGGGCCTTCGCGCCGGTTCCCGCCGGCGTACGAGGCGGGCAGGGGCCTCTACCTGCCATGCACACGGCACGACTGGCTAGGCTGCGTGTTCCGAATGTTCACGCCGGTGCCGAGGCGGGAGCAGCGCCTAGACCGGTCCAGGGGCGGATACACATGGCTGATCGCCAGACGACCCAGTTGCTCGACAGCATGCGTCGCGGCATGCCGTTCGAGTTCACAACCAAGATGTCGATGACGAAGCGGCTCGCGACGCTGGTGTCCGTCGCCGAGCTGTTCGGCTACCGGTACGCGGGTGCCCGGCAGGAGATCTTCTCCATCAAGCTGGCCTTCGCCCCCGACCCGAGCCCGCAGGCGCAGGCGCGTGCCGCACAGTGCTGGCCGTACGCACCCCGGATCCCCGAAATCCCGCAGCAGGTGCTGGAGCTCAACAAGAAGCGGGTTCTGTTCGACCTGAGCAGCAAAGCCGCGCTGGTGAAGCGGCTGCCGGTCATCGGGATCGTGCTCCTGTTCGCGAGCCTGCGCCTGCTCGGCTCCCTGGGCGACAGCCCCGGCCTGGCTCTCGGCTACGTCAGTTTCCTCGCCGTGCTCGTCGGCATCGGCGTCTGGATCAACGCCGCGCGCCACAAGAGGGCCGGCGCACACCTCGAGGCCGCGGGTTTCGTGCGCCACGAGTCCTCCCCCGGCCAGGTCTCCTACCTCCCGCCCGGCAGCCTGCCGCCCGCACACTGGCACGGGCCGCAGCAGTACGGGCCCGGCGGGCAGCAGGGGTACGCCCAGCAGCCCTACGGCGGGCCGCAGCCTCCATACCCGGCGCCGCAGCACCAGCAGCACCAGCCGTACGGTCAGCAGCCCCCGGCCCAGCCCTCGTACGGTCAGCAGCCCTACGGCGGTCAGCCGCCGCAGTGAGGCACGGCGGCTGCGGGTGGTGGTCGGCCCGTTGCCGTGCAAGCCGCTGACCGGGCTGTCCGTCGGGCAGAGCGTGGCCGGATGGGCCGCGGGGTAGCCAGAACGGGCGCCGTGCGCGTGACGGTGGGCACCTGCGCAGAAGGCGCCATCCCGTACCGGAAGCCTGGTCGGGGGACTTTGCGGCGATGTGGCCTCGACCATCGAGATCAACTCGTTCCTGTAGGGCTTTCGCGGGACACTGGAAACCCCCGAGGGGCAGATCCGCGGCGAGGGCCGAGCGCTTTCGCCGTGGATCCGCGTCCGGGGTTTTTCCGTGCCCGGCCGCGCCGCACGGAGCCGGGGAGGCGTGGCCGGTCCCGCGCCGCCCGGCGTCACCGGCGACCCTCGTGCTCCCGCCCTGAGCGACGGAGAGGCCGGCGGGCCCGTCCGACGCGTACGGTGCCGGCCCGCCTGTCCGGAGGCCGATCCCCGTGGCCGCGGAGGACCGACCCGGCTCACTCCTCCCCGCAGATCCGCAGCCCCTTCGGCGTCGCGCACGGCAGGTGCCCGTGCGTGGTGATCACGTCCTGTCCGCCACCGCGGCTCATGTAGGTGAGGAAGCTGGAGACGAGCGAGTCGGCGGGCGGCCGGCCGTACGTGTAGGCGTACTCGATCTCGCGGTACGGGTAGCCCGTCTCGCCGATGTCGTCGACGGACGGCGCGTCGCCGTCGATGGTCGGACGGTGCAGACCCTTCAGCCCGCTGCCGGAGCGCAGCTCGCTGTAGCCGATCGCGCCGGGCAGCTCGGCGACCGTCGCCAGCACCTGTTCGGTGCTGCTCAGTTCGCAGCGGACGACGGGAGCCTCCGCGTCGTCCTTGTGCTCGCAGTCGCGCGAGGAGTTCACGGGCTCGTTGCGGTGCAGGACCCGGCGCTGGAAGACCTCCCTGGTACCGGAGTTGGCGTCCCGGCTGACGAGGAGGACCGGCAGTTCGGGGCCGCCGAGCTGCGACCAGTCGGTGATCTCGCCGCGGTAGATCTTGCGGACGGCGTCGAGGGAGAGGTTCTTCAGCGTGACCCGGTCGTTGACGACCAGCGAGAAGACGGAGACGGCTACCCGCGTCTCACGGAGCTGCGGGTGGCCGCCGGGCTTGGGGCCGTCGGCGAGCGCGATCATCGCCGGTGAACCGCCGCCCGACGTGGCGCCGGCCTCCGCCAGCGCCCTGATGCCGGCGTTGCTGCCGTGCGCGTCGACGGTGACGGTGGCGCCCTCGCAGTCCTTCTCGTACTTCTTCGCCAGTTCCCGCACCACCGGCGCGAAGGCCGTCGAGCCGGTGACGGTGAGCTCCCCGCGGGCGCAGCCGATCGGCGGACGGGAGTCGTCCCGCGCGACGATGATCGTGGCGAGCGCGACGACGCAGACGGTCAGCAGCACGGTGATCACCCGGGCGGCACGGCTGAACAGCGGCGGGGTGTCGTCGGGAGTGGTGCTGCGGTTGGGGGCCACGTCGCCGTCCCGCAGGCCGCCGGTCACCCGGATCGGGCTGCCGACCGGCCCGCCGGTGAGCAGGACCAGCAGCTTGAAGTGCTGGCCCTGGTTGAGGGGGACACGCGGCAGGTGAATCGTTCCGCCGGTGTGCCGCATACCGGCGGCCGCCGTGAAGTGGTCCATCAGGTGCTCGGCACCCGGCGGCTGGGTGACCGCTATGGCCCGGACGGTGCGGTCGGTGAACTCCGCGGTGAGGCCGTGGACCTCCCGGCCGGTGTAGTCGTTGTCCGCGATGCTCTGCGAGCCGTCGTTCTCGACGCGCAGCAGGACGAGCGTGGCGTCGGACATCTCGGGGGCCTCGTTGAACAGCCCGAGCCGGAAGTTGGGCCGCCCGGCGCGCACGTCGCTGCCGATCGGGGTGTCCATCTGCACCCGGTACCCGATACGTCGTCGCCGTGGCACCCGCCGCTCGTACCAGAGCACCCCGCCGGAGGCCAGGATGCCCAGCACGGCGGTGAGCACGGCCACGACGTTCTCGGCATTGAGCCACTCCACGGGTGCCCCCTCGCTCCTCGCGTCCCAGGTGGAGCGGCCACCGTACGGAGGACACGCGGCGCGGCGGAGCGGCTTGTGCGACCGGACGCCGAATGTTGGTCCGGAGTTCAATCACCCTGCCGGGTCATCTGCGGACGTACTCCGCCGGTTCGCCGTCGGCGCTCATCCCGTACATGAGGAGGCGTTCCTTGCCCTCGAAGCGGTCGGTGCGCAGGTTCTGCGCGGAGCCCGACGGGGTGCACTCGGGGTCGGAACCCTCTGCCGGCTGCGGCGGCCCGAGGACGACCAGGTCGCCGACGCCGCCGAGCACGGCGGTGCTCTCGCAGTGCACCAGGTCGCCGGTCTCCTCGCCGGTCTCCTCGTCGGTGCGGGGGTAGTTCTCGGAGAACCGTACGAGCGGGGCGCCGACCGGACCCTGGGTGACCGTCATCTCGAAGGAACGGGACTCCTCGTAGTCCGGCGGGGCGTCCAGCACGTCGAACTTCTGCCGCCAGTGACCGACGAAGGCGGACGGCACGGCCTTGGGGCCGTTCTTCGACCGGTGGAACGTGGCAGTGACGTCCCCGGACGTCCACTCCAGCACCTCTGGCGACCGTACGGTCAGGGTCTGGTGCGCGGCGGGGGTGCAGCGCTTCTCGGGCACGCTGGTGGTCACGTCGCTCTCGCCGAACACGATCCGGTCGGCGTCCGCGGAGACGAGCGTGGAGCGCCCCATGCACAGCCGCTCACCGGTGACGTGGACGTACACGCCGGTCTTCTCGCCGGCCCGGCCCTGGGTGATCTCGATGCGCCCGGTCTCGTACGGCGCGTCGGCACTGCCCCGCAGGACGCCCTCCCACGCGCCGAGGAAGTCGTCGGGCACGATGCCGGCGGAGTCGCCGGTGCCGCTGGTGGACGCGACCGGGGTGCCGGTCGCTCCCGCGCCGCCCGCCCCGTCGTCCGTCCCGCCGCGGTCCTTCCACTGAAGGGCGGCGAACGTGCCGGCGACGGCGAGAACGGCGACTGCGGCCGCGGCGGCCAGCGGGGTACGCCGCCGCCTGCGCGGCGCGGCCGGCACCGTCACCGGCGTCGGGGGTGTCGGGTCCCCGTCCGCGTCGAGCAGCCGGGCAGCGTGCCGCCCCAGCCCGGCCAGCAGGCCGGCGGGCAGCCACGGTTCGTCCGGAAGGGGCACGCTCGCCAGCTCCGCGGCCGTCGGCCGGGCGGCCGGGTCCTTGTTCAGGCAGCCCCGTACGAGCGGCTCCAGCTCGGGCGGGAGCCCGGCGAGGTCCGGCTCCTCGTGGGCGATACGGAACAGCACGGCATGCACCCCGCTGTCCGCGGACCCGAACGGCGGGCGCCCGGTGCCCGCGTACGCCAGCACGGCACCCAGACAGAACACGTCCGACGCGGGCGTGAGCCGCTCGCCGCGCACCTGCTCGGGCGACATGAAGCCGGGTGATCCGACGACCGCGCCGGTCGTCGTCAGCCCGCCGTCGGTGACGGTGTCCACGGCGCGTGCGATGCCGAAGTCGATGATGCGGGGGCCGTCGACGGTGAGCAGGATGTTGGAGGGTTTCAGGTCCCGGTGCAGCAGCCCGGCGGCGTGGATGTGCCCGAGCGCGTCGGCCAGTCCGGCGGCCAGGGCGCGTACGGAGTTCGCCGGCAGCGGCCCGTACTGGTCGACGACGACGCTCCTCAGCGACGGCCCCGGCACGTATCCGATGGCCACCCAGGGCGACTCCGCCGCGGTGTCGGAGGCGATGACGGGCGTGGTCCCGGCCCCTCCGACCCGCTCCAGCGCCTCGACCTCACGCGCGAACCGGCGCCGGAACTCGTCCTGTGCTGCGAGCTCGGCCCGCACGAGTTTGACGGCCACGGTCCGGCCGCCGGCCGAGCGGGCGAGATAGACCCGGCCCATCCCGCCGACTCCGAGCCGTCCGAGCAGCCGGAACGGGCCGATCTGGGTGGGGTCTTCGGGCAGCAGGGCATCCACGCCCGGATCTTCCCACAACGCGGCGCACAGGACCTCTGGCATGGTCAAGTCGCCTATGTGGGCCAGGACTTGAGGCGGGCGGCCTGCGTGGACCCAAGCTGTCCGGGACATGTCCCGGACAGCCGCGGGCGGGACGGACCCGCCCGTCCGCTCCTACGGTCCATCGCCATGGACACCACACGGAGAACGATTCTGCGGGGCATGGCAGCGGCACCGGTGGCCGCCACCGTCGGCGGCCTGCTGCTGCCGCACGGCGCCCAGGCGGCGGAAGCCGTCGGTCCGATGCCGCTCGACCTGCGCATGCGCACCCGCGCCAACGGATCGGGTACCAACTACCCGGACGTGATCAAGAGACTCCTCCTCATGGCGGACAGCGCACGTCCCGAGGAGCGCCACGGACTGGGCAGGGCATCACTCGACGACATCCTGGCCGACACAGACAGGAAGGGCCGTCCCGCACGACCGGACTGGCCGGGAGCGAGCCTGCCCCGGCTGCGCACCTCGTTCCAGTGGCAGGGCGCGGGCGAACGGAACACCATCGCCAACGACTTCAAGACCAGGTACTGGCGCCCGCAGGGCATCAGCAACCGCTACACCGCCGCCGGCGGAACCGACCCGAACGTCCTCATGGTCTCCTGGTACGCCCGCGCGGGTCAGGAGGACCAAGGGGCGCGGATCAGCATCGTGGATCTCTCCGACCCTGCCGCGCCGAAGTACCGGCACGTGCTGCTCGTCGAACCTCGCGTGCAGGGACGCCGGTTCACCTTCCGGCCCGCGACCCTGCACGCCGGCGGTATCGCCTGGTACGGCAACCGCCTCTACATAGCGGACACCATCAAGGGCCTGCGCGTCTTCAACACCGACGAGATGCTCGAGGTCGCGACGGACGGCCCGGCGGACAAGTGCGGTTACTGGAAGGGCAAGTACCACGCGCTCCGCTACAAGTACGTCCTGCCGCAGAGCCGCGCCTATGACCATGTGGCACCGAACCTCGTAGAGGTGCAGCAGCGCTACTCGCAGGTGGCGGTGGACGTCACCACTGCTCCGCACTCCCTCGTGGTGAGTGAGTTCAGGCGTCCGCTCGAGACGTCCTCGCGCGTGGTCCGCTGGAACCTGGACCCGACCACCGGCGCGCTGGCTCCCGCCGGACCGGGCGGGCTGATCAGGTCGGTCGCCCGTGAACGGATCCGGCACGGCGGTCAGGTTCAGGGCGCCGTGAGCGTCTCAGGCACCTACTACCTGTCCGCGAGTGCCGGTCCGAGTCGTTACGGGACGGTCCGGACCTGGCGCAAGCAGCCCCTCGATGACCTGCCGGCCGTCTTCGCCTGGCACCAGGCCGAAGGGCCGGAGGACCTGAGCCACGACGCCCGGGCCGGTGTCCTGTGGTCGGTCAACGAGTACGAGAGCAACCGCTACGTGTACTCGATGACCCTGTAGCGGCGTCGGCTGAACGGTCCGGTACCGCGGCACGTACTGAGGACAGGGGCCTCGGCGTCCGGGGCCCCATGGCACTGGCGAAGCCGTTCCGTTACGACCTTGGGGCCGCGCATGATGCACGCACGACGGAGGGGCGCACGACGGACACTCCAGCGGGTCGTGCGGCTGGCCGCCGTGGTCGGGCTGCTCAGCGGCGGGCTGATGGTCTCCGGCGCCATGGCGGGCGAGCCGCCCGCCGCGGGTGATCCGCGGGCCGACGACCCGGTGGCCGGGCTGGTGTCGCGGCTCGGCCCGGCCCGTACCGCGGGCAGCTGGACCGGCCCCGACGGGAGGACGGTCGTCGCCGTCACCGATCAGGAGGCCGCGGAGGAGGTTCGGCGGGCCGGCGCGGAGGCCGAAGTGGTGCGCCACAGCATGGAGCGGCTCCGCTCGGCCACCGAGACCCTGCGCTCCGCGCCCCGGGTGCCCGGCACCGCGTGGGCGGTCGACTACGCGGCCAACAGCATCACCGTGCGTGCCGACAGCACCGTCTCCGCGGACGACTGGTCGCGCATGTCCGGCCTCGCGGAGGAGATCGGCGGCTTCGTCCGCATGGAACGCACCTCGGGGACCTTCACCACCAGGGTCAACGGCGGCACCGCGGTCTTCGGGGACCAGCGGCGGTGCACCGCCGGGTTCAACGTCACCAACGGCCAGGACATCTTCATCCTGACGGCGGGGCACTGCGGGCCGGAGGACTCCACCTGGTTCCGGGACCGTCAGGGCGACGAACTCGTCGGCACCACCACGGCCGCCAGCTTCCCCGGCGACGACTACTCCCTGGTGCGCTACGAGGACGTCGACGTCCTGGACCGCACCAACGTCGTGGACATCGGCGGCGGCAGGGGCGTACAGATCGTCGGGGCCGGCGAACCGGCCGTCGGGCAGCGGGTGTTCCGCAGCGGCAGCACGACCGGGTTCCGCTCCGGAGAGGTGACCGCCGTCAACGCGACGGTGAACTACCCCGAGGGCACCGTGACCGGACTGATCGAGACCACGGTCTGCGCCGAGCCGGGGGACAGCGGCGGGCCGCTGTTCTCCGAAGGACTGGCACTCGGCGTCACCTCGGGCGGCGACGGGGACTGCACCACGGGCGGCACCACCTACTTCCAGCCGGTGACCACCGCCATGGAGAAGCTCGGCGTGGACCTGACGGGCGGCCCGCCCGCCCCCGGCGGGACGGTCGACGAGTCGGAGGGCGGCGCCCCGCCCGTGCCCGCGCCGCCGCGGCCCGGGGAGGGCCTCGGATCGCGGGCGGTCAGCTCGATCGTCGACTTCGGCAACCCGGCCCTGGGTGCGGGCCTGATCGGCCTCAGCCTGACCGGACTGCTGGTCGCACGGTGGCTCGTGTCGGCCCAGGAGCGCAGGGAGTACCGCAATTTCCACAGCGCGAGCTGGGGCTGAGGCCGGCTGCCGCGGGTTCGGGCAGCAGACCTTCTCAGCCGGCGTGTCGCCCTTCTCAGCCCGTCTTGGTGTACGTGAGCGGCTCGCCGGTCGAGCCGACGAGCTCGCGGACGATGATGTTGTCGGCGGGCATGTTCAACCGGCTCCACTGCCCCGGGGCGCACGAGACGCGGTCGCCGAACGTGACGGCCGTGGGGGCGAGTTCAAGGGGCGGTCCCGGGGCGCGGAGCGTGGCCGACCAGCGGCAGTCGTAGTTGGGGCCCGTGCCGCTCAGGGTCATGATCGGTTCGCCGGTCGCGCCCTGCGTGATCGTCATGATCCGGGTGTTCGTGCCGTCCGCCGTCTCGAACGACGCCCGCCAGGTGCCGACGTACTCCTGCGGCACATCGCCCGCCGTCTGGGCCGTCGGCGGTGTGCCGGTCGGTGCGGGGGTGCCGGAGGAGGCGGGGGGAGAGGTGGGGGCCGAGGACGTGGAGGTGGGCTTCGGGTCCGCCGTCGTCCGCTTGCCCTTGTCCTTGGACATGAACGCGTACACCGAGCCGCCCGCGCCGAGGGCGACGACCAGCGCGACGGCGATCAGGGCCAGTGTCCCGCCACGGGAGCCGCGCCGTGGCGCCGGAGGCGGAGTCGGGGCATGGGGCCCTGGCGGGTACGGGGCAGGGTGGTACGGGGCCGGCCGGTACGGCTGCGGATAGCCGTACACCGGTCCGGGCGGCGTGTGCGGCGCCGCGGCCGGTATCGGCGCCGGAGCGGGAGGCGGTGTCGCGACCGCGCGGGGAGGCGCCGTCATCGTCGGCGGCTGCGCCGGCGCCTGCGGCTGTTCGGCGTCCAGCAACTGGACCGCGTGGCGGCCGAGTTGCGCGATCAGCGCCCCCGGCAGCCACGGCTCGCCGTCCGCGTCGGCGGCCGTCCGGCGAAGGACCTCGTCCACGGTCGGCCGTGCCTCCGCCTCCTTGCGCAGACAGTCGCGGATCAGGTCCAGCAGAGCCTCGGGGACCCCGGCCAGGTCCGGCTCCTCCTGCGCGATACGGAACATCTGCGCGTGGGCGCCGCTCGCGGCGGATCCGAACGGGAGCCGGCCCGTCGCCGCGTAGGCGAGTACGGACCCCAGGCAGAAGACGTCGCACGCCGGGGTGATTCTGTCGCCGCGCACCTGCTCGGGCGACATGAAACCGGGCGAGCCGACGAGCGCGCCGGTGCGGGTGAGGCCGTCGTCGGCGACCGTCTCCAGCGCGCGGGCGATGCCGAAGTCGATGACACGCGGCCCGTCGATGGTGAGCAGGATGTTCGACGGCTTGAGGTCGCGGTGGATCAGGCCGGCCGTGTGGATGTCCGTCAGCGCGTGCGCCAGGCCGGAGGCCAGCAGGCGGACGCTGCGTTCCGGCAGTGGTCCGTGCGCGCCGGAGACGACGGTGTGCAGCGCGGGCCCGGCGATGTAACCGGTGGCGACCCAGGGGACCGGGGCCTCCGTGTCCGCGTCGAGGACGGGCGCCGTCCACCTCCCGCCGACGCGCAGGGCGGCCCGGACCTCGAGCCGGAAGCGGTTGCGGAACTCCTCCTGCTCCGCGAGCTCCTGCCGCACGAGCTTCACCGCGACGGTGCGTCCGCAGTCGGAGCGGGCGAGATACACCTGGCCCATGCCGCCCGCCCCGAGCCGGCTCAGGATCCGGTACTCGCCGATGTGATGTGGATCCCCTGGTGCCAGCTGCTCCATCGCCGCGCGGCCCTTCCCCCGTACCGAAATGCTCGACGGACCGAGGATAGTGGGCGCGCCGGGCGCCACACAGGTCAGCGGTCCCCGCGGAAACGCCGCCGGGGCCCTGGCGGCGCGGCCCGCCGGGCTCCTGGCGTCGGGTTACCGGCGTCAGGCTTCCCGGCACGGGGTCCGCGTCGGTTTCCCGACGTCAAGCTCTCGGCGTCAGGCTTCCGGTCCCGGCGGGAGGACGGCCGGGCCGTCGGCCGTGTCCTCGGCGTCCATGGTGTCCATCGCCCGTGACAGCTGCTCCAGCACCCGCACGGTCTCCGCGAACTCCTCCGGTCCGAGGGCGTCCAGCAGCCGGTTCGCCAGCCGTGCGTGGCCGGGGTCGATCTGCTTGATCGCGGCCCGGCCCTCCTCCGTCGCGTGCAGCAGCTTCGCGCGCCGGTGGGCCGGGTTGGGCCGGTACTCGGCCAGCCCCTGCCCGGCGAGCACGTCGGCGATGCGCTGCACGCTCTGCCGGGTGATGCCCATCGTGCGGGCGATCCCGGCCACGGACTGCGGCTCGCGCGCCACGGCGCCGAGGACCTGCCAGCGGGCGGCCGTCAGTTCCGCCTCCCTGGCGATTCGGTCGGAGACGGTGATGAACTGCCCGTTCAGCCGGAAGACGCCGAGGGCCGTGCGGGTCAGCAGTTCCTGGGGGTGGTGGTCCGGCCTCATGCGTTCAGGACCTCGAAGGCCGCCGGGTCCGAGTCGTGGAACAGCCGGTACCAGGCGTCCAGCTTCTCCCCCTCGTACACGCCGAGGCGGGCGAAGACCTCGCGGGCGAAGGCGACGGGCTCGGTCGGGCCGGCGGTGATCAGGTCACCGTCGGTGACGGCGTCCGTGTCGACGTAGCGGTCGCCGCCCTTGTAGCCCGTGGCGGCCAGATAGAACGAGACGGCACTGGTGTGGGCGCGGTCGTCGAGCAGGCCCTCGCGTGCGAGACCGGCGGTCGCGCCGCAGATCGCCGCGACCGGGACGCCCGCGTCGAGGAACGTGCGGGCCTTGGTGGCGAAGGGCGAGAGGACGTCGCCGGTGTCCCACAGGGTCGCTCCGGTGAGGATCAGCAGCGCGCTTTCCGCCGGGTCGAGGTCCGCGAGCGCCAGATCGGGCTGGATGCGGACGCCGCCCATGGTGGTCACCGGGTGCGTGGTGAGGCCGACCGTCCTCACGGTGAAGCCGTTCTGGGTGAGGTGGGCGGTGGTGTGGCCCGTCTCCCAGTCGGCGTAGGTGTCGTAAACGGCCAGATGAACGGTCCCGCTGGTCATGGTGCCCTCCTTGACGCGTGTCCTGTTCCTCCATGTATGACAGCAGCCTGTCATGACGACAGTATGCTGTCAATCATGAAAGGGTGCCCGCGAGGGGCGACACCCTGCCCAGATAAGCGGCCTGGTCCATACAAGGTGGCCATGTCGGCTCCGACCGGCGGTTCCTTACGCTGAGCCGCATGACCCCTCATGCCGACCCGCAGACCGGAGCTGCCGTCAAGGCGGCCGACCGCGCCCATGTGTTCCACTCCTGGTCCGCCCAGGGCCTGATCGACCCGCTCGCCGTCGCCGGCGCAGAGGGGTCCTACTTCTGGGACTACGACGGCAACCGCTACCTCGACTTCACCAGCGGCCTCGTCTACACCAACATCGGCTACCAGCACCCCAAGGTCGTCGCGGCGATCCAGGAACAGGCCGGCAAGCTCGCCACCTTCGCGCCCGCGTTCGCCGTGGAGGCGCGCTCCGAGGCGGCCCGGCTGATCGCCGAGCGCACCCCCGGCGACCTCGACAAGATCTTCTTCACCAACGGCGGCGCGGAGGCCGTCGAGAACGCGATCCGGATGGCCCGTCTGCACACGGGCCGTCCGAAGGTGCTCTCCGCCTACCGCTCGTACCACGGCGGCACCGCGACGGCGGTCAACATCACCGGCGACCCGCGCCGCTGGGCCAGCGACAACGGCACGGCGGGCGTCGTCCACTTCTGGGCGCCGTTCCTGTACCGGTCCCCGTTCTACTCCTCGACGGAGGCGGAGGAGTGCGCACGCGCCCTGACGCACCTGGAGGACACCATCGCCTTCGAGGGTCCGCAGACGATCGCGGCGATCATCCTCGAGACGATCCCGGGCACGGCCGGCATCATGACGCCGCCGCCCGGCTATCTCGCGGGCGTCCGCGAGATCTGCGACCGGTACGGCATCGTGTTCGTCCTCGACGAGGTCATGGCGGGCTTCGGGCGCACGGGCGCCTGGTTCGCCGCCGACCACTTCGACGTGGTGCCGGACCTGATCACGTTCGCCAAGGGCGTCAACTCGGGATACGTGCCGCTCGGCGGTGTGGCGATCTCCGCCGAGATCGCCGCGACCTTCGACAAGCGCCCCTACCCAGGCGGGCTCACCTACTCCGGCCACCCGCTGGCGTGCGCGGCGGCCGTCGCCACCATCCAGGTCATGGCGGACGAGAAGGTCGTCGAGAACGCGGCGGTCGTCGGAGAGACCGTGCTGGGGCCGGGGCTGCGCGAGCTCGCCGAGCGCCACCCGTCGGTGGGGGAGGTGCGCGGCCTGGGAGTCTTCTGGGCGCTCGAACTGGTCCGCGACCGCGGGACCCGCGAGCCGCTGGTGCCCTACAACGCGTCCGGCGAGGCGAACGCGGCGATGGCGGCGTTCGGCGCGGCCTGCAAGAAGAACGGCCTGTGGCCCTTCATCAACATGAACCGCACGCACGCCGTCCCCGCGTGCAACGTGAGCGAGGCCGAGGCGAAGGAGGGTCTGGCCGCGCTGGACGCGGCGCTGTCGGTCGCTGACGAGTGGACGGTCTGAGGCCCGCCCGAAGCCCCTCTGACGGGCCCCGCCGGACGCGCCCTACGCCCCTCCGGCCACGGTCGGCCGGAGGGGCGCCGCCCTGGTAGGCGTAGCCGGCGGATACCGGCGGCGGTCAGGTGCCCCTCCGCCGACGCCGACGCGGCCCCGCCGACAGCGCACCGCGGGCGGCGCTCCGCCGGAAGCGCACCGCGGGCATACTTCGCCCCGCACAGGCCACGCGTCTCCCCGCCGGTCACGGCCGGCCGTGACCGGCGGCAGCCCCTACGCCCCGGGTTCGACCTCGAGGAACCTCCGCCTCTTGGGGCCCCGGTACAGCAGCCCCTCCCAGCCCAGCCCCGCCAGCACCTCGGCGCACGCCTTGAGCCGGTCCTCCTCCTCATGGACGGCCCCGCTGCCCGGCGGGCCGAGCCACTCGACGTACACCGTGTGCGGGCGCTCGCCGGGGCGTACCCGGTAGCCGGTGGCCGTGCGCCGCTCCTCGTGGACGGCGGAGGGCGGGAAGCCGGAGGCCTCCAGCGCCAGCGCCACCGCGCGGACCGTCCGGACCAGCTCCCACGGCGCGGGCACGGCCTCTCCGCCCGTGGTGTTCGTCACCCGCCGGATCTGGAGCAGCCCCTCGAAAGCCGTCCGCACCTCAGCGGCCCTGCCGGGCCCTGACACCGGCGGGCCGTCACCGGTGGCCGCCTCGAACATCTCGCGCACGCCGACCTCGCCTCCCCTCCCGCTCCGGACCGTACGCCGCCCGCGTACCGGCCGTATCACCCCTGGCCTATCGTGTCCGGGACCGAAGGCGAAGGAGAAGCCCACGATGCCCGGCTACGGCAGCGGCAGCGGTGGCGGGAGCGGCAACCCGAATGCCGTGACCCGCAGCACCCTGCGGCAACAGATCGCCGACGCGCTGCGTGACGAAGTGCTCGCGGGGCGGATGCAGCCTGGCCAGGAGTTCACCGTCAGGGAGATCGCCGACCAGTACGGCGTCTCGGCGACCCCCGTGCGCGAGGCCCTCGTCGACCTGTCCGCGCAGGGCCTCCTCGACTCGGACCAGCACCGCGGTTTCAAGGTGCACCGGTTCACCTTCGACGACTTCCGGACCATGGTCGAGACCCGGTCGCTGATCGTGGACGCGATCTTCGGCCACGTCACGAGGAGCAGGCCCGCGCCGCCGGCGCCGCAGGCCCTGCTGTCCGTGCGGCGCCGGGCGGAGGAGGCCGCGCGGGCCGCCCGCTCCGGCGACCTGGACATCCTCATCGGCTACGACCTGCGTTTCTGGCGTGAGCTCGGCGCGCTCGTCGCCAACCGCTACCTCTGCGACTTCCTGCACCGGCTGCGGGTGCAGGCGTGGGTGTTCTCCGTACCGTTCCTGCGCATGGACGCGGAGCTGCCCGAGCGGCTCTGGGGCGGCCACCAGGACATCGTCGACGCGGTGACCCGCGGCGACGCGGCCGCTGTCCGCGCCGAGATCCGGGCCTACGACGACCACGCGCTGGCCTGGGCGGAGCGCATGGAGCAACGGGAGAGGCAGACGCGGCGCGAGGGATGAGCGTCCCGCTGCGCGAAGCCGCACCTGAAACTGCCCGGCCGGCCGGGGGAGAGGGCGGCCGGGGTGTGGGTATGGGTCGTGGGAGAGGAGTGACAAGGGGGTACCGGAACGTACCGAACCATGTCGAACGGACCCTTCGCGCACCGCGCCGGCGGCACTACGCTGTCCCGACCATCATCTTTCTTCACGCTTTCTCCACCTGAAGCCGCCGTCCCCGCGTCCTCCCGTCCAAGACCCTCGACCGCACCACTCGTGCCCGAACTGCTGAGAGCGAGCCCTCCCTTGGCCTGTGACCTGTGGCTGGTCCCCCTTGTCGACGTGCTGTGCCACAGCCCCGACAACCCCTTCGCCGAAGAGATCGCCGCCTACGACAAGGCGCTGACCGGCGCGGGCCTGCCGACGGTGCCCGTCTTCGCCTACATGCCGGGCCTGTCCGGCGATGTCGCGCCGGTCGCCGGCTTCGACTACGACGCGCTGCACTTCCTGCGGCGCGCCTATCTGCTGCAGCTGTGCGGGCTCGCGGTGACCCCCGTCGACGAACTGGGCGGCGACTACGAGCAGTTGCTGGAGATGTTCGAGACGACGGCGCAGCAGTCGCACCTGGTGTGGCACTACGACCACGCCGGCGCCTACGTCCCCGTCGACTTCGCCAACCCGCTCTTCAACGACGAACTCCTCGAGGGCGGCGGCCCGTTGGGCTCCACCCAGGGACTGTTGCGCGAGCTGGAGTACGTGGCCCCGTCCATCGGTATCGATCCGGCGAACCCACCGGCCGCGCCGGAGCCGCCCGAGCGCCCCACGGCACTGGAGGAGCCCGCGGGGCCGATCCCGTACGACGAGAGCCCGTTCGCCCGCGAACGGCATGTGTGGCTGGGACTCCACGCGGCGGCCACGCGGAGTCTCGGGCAGGGCTCGATGATCATCTTCAGCTGAGCGACCGTCCGCCGCCCCGGGCAGGCCGCCGGAACGAGGTGCCCGACGACTGTCGGGCACCTCGTTCCGGCGCGGTGACGGCACGCCGCGGACCGCCACCCGCGCCGAGGATCGCGCCGATGGGCTCGCGCGTCAGCGCGGCGGCTCCGGAGGGCGCTGCCGCGGCATGTTCGGGCGGGGGGCAGGGGGAAGCGGGAAGCGGCCCTGGATGACGCCGGGGGCCGGATGGGCGTCCGTCGCCGTGCGCGCGGGCGCGGAATGCAGCCGCAACGGGGCAGGACCGGGCCGGAAGTCCGTCATCCAGTCCGCGGTCTCCGAACGGACCAGGTCGGAGACGTCCTCGGAGAAGCGGCGGAGCACGCCGAGGCAGCGCTCCGCGGCCTCGCTCGCCGTGCCCTCCGCCGGGCCCAGCACCTCACGCACGCTCTCCGACGCCCAGTCGTACTGCAGCGCCTGGAGCCGGCGCTGCACTGCCTGCGCGGTGGCCACGTTCCGCATCCAGCCGGACGTCAGGCCGAAGTACCGGTCACAGGCCAGACAGGCCGCCGCGAGGAGCAGCGAGAGGTAGCCCCAGGGCGCCGCCCGGCCGAGCGCGCCGGCGAGGTCGAGCAGGGGCAGGGCCGCTCCGGCGACCGCGCCGAGTGCCGTGCCCAGGCGCAGCAGACGCGCGGCCCGGCGCTTGCGGACCCGGTCCGAGAGATACCAGTCCACGGTGCGCAGCGCGTCCGACTCGACCCAGCGGTAGAGCTCGTCGAGGCGGGCCGCGGGCTCGCCCCAGTCCCCGAGGGGGAACGGCCGACCCGTCAGGTCACCCAGCGGCACCTCGCCGCCCTCCCCGTGGGCCGGCCCCCCGGGCTGCATCTCCGGCTGGCTCACCGGTGCACTCCTCTGCGCTCTGCTGACGACCAGGACTGACGACCAGGACTGACTATCAGGTCCGAAAAGGTGCTGAAAAGGTGCTGACGCTACACCGCGTGACGTAGGTGGCGCGCATGCGTCCCGATGCGGCGCAGCCCCTTCATACCGCCGAATGGAGGGCTGTGCGCCCCCGATCCCCGGATTGCCGCCCGCATGGGGGCCTTGGTCAGGTAAAGGAGCTCCCGAAATGCCTCCGCCGCTCACCCGAAAGAGTTGCCGGAAGCGGGTAGGGCGCCCTGCTGGGCGAGCACGTAGGCTCAGGTGTACCGAAACGTACGGAGCATCCGGACGTACGGGATTTCCAGTCGTCGATGCAGCCAGGAGTGACCGTGATCCCCGGTGGTGGCCAGCCCAACATGCAGCAGCTGCTCCAGCAGGCCCAGAAGATGCAGCAGGACCTGGCGAAGGCCCAGGAAGAGCTCGCGCAGACCGAGGTCGAGGGCCAGGCCGGCGGCGGGCTCGTGAAGGCGACCGTCACGGGCTCCGGTGAGCTCCGCGGTCTGGTCATCGACCCCAAGGCCGTGGACCCGGAGGACACCGAGACCCTGGCCGACCTCGTCGTCGCCGCCGTCCAGGCCGCCAACGAGAACGCGCAGCAGCTTCAACAGGACAAGCTCGGACCGCTCGCCCAGGGTCTGGGCGGCATGCCGGGCATGCCTTTCTGAGACGTCCGGAGATACGTCTCCCCTACCTCTCGGTCACCAACTACCGTAAGCAGCAAGCACTCCAAGGAGAGGCGTTCCGTTGTACGAAGGCGTGGTTCAGGACCTCATCGACGAACTGGGCAGACTGCCCGGCGTCGGTCCCAAGAGCGCGCAGCGGATCGCCTTCCACATCCTCCAGACGGAGCCGGCCGACGTGCGCCGGCTCGCGCACGCCCTCCTCGAGGTCAAGGACAAGGTCCGCTTCTGCGCCGTCTGCGGGAACGTGGCCCAGCAGGAGCAGTGCAACATCTGCCGCGACCCGCGTCGCGACCCCTCGGTCATCTGTGTCGTCGAGGAGCCGAAGGACGTCGTCGCGATCGAGCGCACGCGTGAGTTCCGAGGGCGGTACCACGTCCTGGGCGGGGCCATCAGCCCCATCGAGGGCGTCGGCCCCGACGACCTGCGGATCCGCGAGCTGCTGGCCCGGCTCGCGGACGGCACGGTCACCGAGCTGATCCTGGCCACGGACCCCAATCTGGAGGGCGAGGCCACGGCCACGTACCTCGCCAGAATGATCAAACCGATGGGTTTGAAGGTCACGAGGCTGGCCAGTGGACTCCCTGTCGGGGGAGACTTGGAATACGCCGACGAGGTCACGCTCGGGCGTGCCTTCGAGGGGAGACGACTGCTCGATGTCTGACGCCATGCTGCACGCCGTTGACCAGAACCCGGACGACTTCGCGGTTCAGATCGCCGACTCGATCGAGTCCTTCATCGTCGCCACGACAGAGGTGGCGAAGGGCGACGAACCGGACAGCGCGGTGCCG
Source organism: Streptomyces sp. OZ13 (assembly GCF_052068155.1). NCBI lineage: Bacteria > Bacillati > Actinomycetota > Actinomycetes > Kitasatosporales > Streptomycetaceae > Streptomyces > Streptomyces sp. OZ13. The sequence goes on from NZ_JBQHCZ010000004.1 coordinate 463,907, forward strand.
TTCCTGCTGCTCGAGGTCTCCCAGCTGCTGCTGACCGGCGGCCGCCTCGGCGCCCACGAGGACATCGTTCCGGACGAGCGGTACGAGCCGGACACCGGCCCGGACGCCGACGTCGACGACCTGCGCATGCGCTTCGCGGCGATGCTCGACCCGGTGGACGTCTTCTCGGAGGTCTTCGACCCCTACGAGCCGCGCAAGGCGCCGGTTCCCTCGCGGATCTCCGACAGCCTCGCCGACATCGTCATGGACCTGCGCCACGGGCTGGCCCACTACCGGGCGGGCCGCACCACGGAGGCCCTGTGGTGGTGGCAGTTCTCGTACTTCTCCAACTGGGGGCCGACCGCCTCCGCGACGCTGCGGGCCCTCCAGTCCCTGGTCGCCCACGTCCGGCTCGACCAGCCACTCGCCGAGCTCGACGGTCTCGACACCGACGAGGACCTGACGGAGGAGGCGCTGGCCGAGGAGGCGGGCCGCGTCATGGTCGAGGAGATCCTCGGCCCGCCGGAACTGCGCCGGGCCCACTGAGCCGGCCACCGGCCTATCGCTGGCCGGCCCCCGGGTGAGCCCGTACGGCCGGATCCCGTACCCGGTGCGTGTGAGCCGGCCCACACCTCCGCGTAGCTCCCCGCCCCTTGGGCAGTAGCCAGTCCGAACGGCCGCGGGCGCCCCTCCGGGACTTCCGGATGATCACCTGTTGAGCGGGACATCTCACCATGTGACATCGCAGGGGCGATCCGCGGCCGCTCGATAGACTGAGCCGACCGCAGTAGTGACTGCACAAGACGGAACGAGGAGCGCACGTGGGCCTTGTCGTGCAGAAGTACGGAGGCTCCTCCGTAGCCGATGCCGAGGGCATCAAGCGGGTCGCCAAGCGAATCGTCGATGCCAAGAAGAACGGCCACCAGGTGGTCGTCGTGGTGTCGGCGATGGGTGACACGACGGACGAGCTGATCGATCTCGCCGAGCAGGTATCGCCGATCCCTGCCGGGCGTGAGTTCGACATGCTGCTGACCGCAGGAGAGCGAATCTCCATGGCCCTGCTGGCCATGGCGATCAAAAACCTGGGTCACGAGGCCCAGTCGTTCACCGGCAGCCAGGCCGGCGTCATCACCGACTCGGTCCACAACAAAGCGCGCATCATCGATGTGACGCCGGGCCGGATCCGCACGGCGCTCGACGAGGGCAACATCGCCATCGTCGCCGGCTTCCAGGGTGTGTCCCAGGACAAGAAGGACATCACCACGCTCGGCCGGGGCGGGTCGGACACGACCGCCGTCGCCCTCGCCGCCGCGCTGGACGCCGAGGTCTGCGAGATCTACACCGACGTCGACGGTGTCTTCACCGCCGACCCGCGGGTCGTGAAGAAGGCCCGGAAGATCGACTGGATCTCCTCCGAGGACATGCTGGAGCTCGCCGCCTCCGGCTCCAAGGTGCTCCTGCACCGGTGCGTCGAGTACGCACGCCGATACAACATCCCGATCCACGTCCGCTCGTCCTTCTCGGGACTGCGGGGCACCTGGGTCAGCAACGAACCGCAAGGGGATCAGAAGGTGGAGCACGCCATCATCTCCGGAGTCGCCCACGACGTCTCCGAGGCGAAGATCACGGTCGTCGGGGTGCCGGACAAGCCGGGCGAGGCCGCGGCCATCTTCCGCACCATCGCGGACGCCGAGATCAACATCGACATGGTCGTCCAGAACGTCTCCGCGGCCACCACCGCGCTGACGGACATCTCCTTCACTCTCCCCAAGACGGACGGCCGCAAGGCCATGGACGCCCTGGAGAAGGCGAAGAGCTCGATCGGCTTCGACTCGCTGCGCTACGACGACCAGATCGGCAAGATCTCCCTGGTCGGCGCCGGAATGAAGACGAACCCGGGCGTCACCGCCTCGTTCTTCGAGGCGCTGTCGGACGCGGGCGTGAACATCGAGCTGATCTCGACCTCCGAGATCCGTATCTCGGTGGTCACCCGCGCCGACGACGTCAACGAGGCCGTCCGCGCCGTGCACAGCGCCTTCGGGCTCGACTCCGACTCCGACGAGGCGGTCGTCTACGGCGGCACCGGGCGATGAACCGCAAGCCGGCGCTCGCGGTCGTCGGTGCGACCGGAGCAGTCGGCGCGGTGATGCTCGAGATCCTGTCCCAGCACGCGGACGTCTGGGGCGAGATCCGACTCGCCGCCTCCCCGCGCTCGGCCGGCCGCAAGCTGGCCGTGCGCGGGGAGCAGTGCGAGGTCCTGGCGCTCGAAGAGAGCGTCTTCGACGGCATCGACGTCGCGCTCTTCCTGGTGCCCGGCGAGGTGTCGGAGCGCTGGGCGCCCGTCGCCGTCGCCAAGGGCGCGGTCGTCGTGGACGCGTCGCCGGCCTTCCGGGCCGACCCGGACGTGCCGCTGGTCGTACCCGAGGTCAACCCGCACGCCGTACGGGTGCGCCCGCGCGGCATCGTCGCCGGCCCGCACGACACCACGCTCGCCATGATCCCGGCCGTCGGCGCGCTCCACGCCGAATTCGGGCTGCGCGAACTGATCGTCTCGTCCTACCAGGCCGTCAGCGGCGCCGGACGTGACGCCGTGGCCGCCCTGCGCAAGCAGCTGTCCATGGTCGCCGGCACGGAACTGGGCACCGGACCCGGAGACGTACGGCGGGCGGTGGGCGACGACCTCGGGCCGTTCCCCGCGCCGCTCGCCCTCAACGTGGTCCCCTGGACGGGGACGCTCGCCGACGACGGCTGGTCCTCCGAAGAGCTCGGGCTACGCGCGGAGACCCGCAAGATCCTCGATCTGCCGGGGCTGAAGGTCGCGGCCACCTGCGTACGCGTGCCGGTGCTCACCACCCACTCGCTGTCGGTGCACGCCCGCTTCGAGAACGAGATCACCGTGGAGCGGGCGCACGAGGTCCTCGCGACCTCGCCCGGTGTCGTCCTCTACGACAACCCGGAGGCGGGCGACTTCCCCACGCCCGCGGACGTGGTCGGGACGGACCCGACATGGGTGGGGCGGGTGCGGCAGTCGCCGGACGACCCCTGCGCCCTCGAGATGTTCGTGTGCGGCGACAATCTCCGCAAGGGCGCCGCCCTCAACTCGGCGCAGATCGCGGAGGCCGTGGCCGCCGAGTACCGCTCAGGGGCGGGCGGCGGCAGGAGCGCCGGGACGATCTCGTAATCTCGTGGTCCCAGCAGTTAATCCGACGCGATTCCGTGGGGGTCCTTTGTAGGATCTGTGGACGCCCTGTGAGGAAGTCGAAATCTGTACCACTTGAACTGGGGCATCGGCATGTTTGATAGTTCGCTTCCCCCTTGCTGCAACCGGTAGTTGGGCGGGAAGCGTCTTTGCGCACCTCGGCACGGTGCTGCAAAAAATTGGGCATTGGGGAAGAGCGGTGCGCATGCGGACATTTGGTCCACCGTCAAAAGCGGTGGCGTACGCGTACAACCCTGGCGGGGGGAAGCGTGTCCAACTGGCGTGGCAGAGGTTCTCGACATCGCAAGGGTCCCGGTACGAGGCGCAGCAGTGCGCCCGCTCCGCCGGCCCCGCCCGGCCGGCGGCATGCCGGTGATCGCTCCCATGCCCGCTTCGCGGACGTCACGCGTCCCGTCCCAGCGGCAGGGCGCTGACGACGCCATGGCCACGGGCACCACCGTCGACCACCTCACCGAGACCTACCGCGCCCACTACCGGTCGCTGCTGGGTCTCGCCGCGCTGCTCCTCGACGACACGGCCTCCTGCGAGGACGTGGTCCAGGAGGCCTTCATCCGGGTCCACTCGGCGCGCAACCGCGTGCGTGACCCGGAGAAGACGCTCGCCTACCTGCGGCAGACCGTGGTCAACCTTTCGCGTTCCGCGCTCCGCAGGCGCATCCTCGGCCTCAAGCTGCTCTCGAAGCCCATGCCCGACATGGCGAGCGCCGAGGAAGGCGCGTACGACCAGCTGGAGCGGGACGCGCTCATCAAGGCGATGCGCGGGCTTCAGCGGCGTCAGCGCGAGGTGCTGGTGCTGCGATACTTCGCCGACATGACCGAGGCACAGGTCGCCGAGACCCTCGGAGTCTCACTCGGCTCGGTGAAGGCGTACGGCTCACGGGGTATCGCGGCGTTGCGCGTCGCCATGGAGGCCACCAAATGAGCGGGCACGAACGCGAGCACGAGCATGAACGCGAGCGCGAGCAGAGCGCTGGGCATTACGGGCCGGACGGGCCGTCTGACGACCGGACTGGGAACGAGATTGTGAACAACGGGCCGACCGATGACCTCGGCACGGAGATCGGGACCGACGAGGACGCGCTGCGGCGGCTGCTGCACGGTGTCGTCGAGGACATCCAGCCTTCCGCCGGCGCGCTGGACCACCTGCGCAGGGCGGTACCGGCGCGGCGGGCACGCAAGAGGCAGGCACTCGTCGGAGCGGCCGCCGCGGCACTGCTGATCGGCACCGCCGTCCCCGCGTTCGTCCACTCGAACGGCAGCGGCAGCGCGAACCCGGTCAACGCCGGGCACGGCGAACAGGCCCAGGGCGGCACGGGCAACGCCCCGGGCGTCACCGGCGGGGACAACGGCACCAAGGGGCCCACGCAGGGCACCGGGCCGGCGGTGCCGCCGGGCCCCAGCACCGGAGCGAACCCGCCGGCCGCGCAGCCCAGCGGCGGTGGGGACGGCGGCTCCGGCGCGGTCCAGCCGCCCGCTGTGGGCGAGATGCAGACTTGTGAGGCCGGGCAGCTGAGCGTCTCCACTGAGACGGGCGCACCGGACGGCGAGGGCAAGGTGTACGGCACCTTCCGCGTCACCAATGTCTCAACCACCGACTGCATCATCGGTCGATCCACGATCGGCTTCCACACGTCCGGCGCGGCCGACCAGGCGCGGATCAGCGTGGTGCGTCACGTCGCGGGCGACGCGGCGGGCGGTCTGCCCGACCCGTCGCCTTCGGACACGGACGTGGCGGTCGCGATGGCGTCCGCGTCGTTCGCGATGAAGTTCGCCTGGGTCCCCTCCGACACCTGCCCGACCGCGGAACCCTCGCCCGACCCGTCACCCACCGAAGGTGACGTCTCAGGGGGCGGCGGCGGCCAGGGTGGTGGTACCGGCGATACCGGCGGGAGCGCGGCGGAGCCGCAGCTCATGACGGAGGACGGCGTCAAGGAGGGCAGCGTGACGGTCACCTACTCGGCGCTGGGCGGCGGCGTGTACGGACAGTCGCTCGTCCCGAACGCGTGCGCCGGAACGATCTACCACACGGGTGTGCTGACGGGCCAGTGACGTCCACGCCGCGGGCTCACGGGGACTGACGGCCGGGCCGCGTCGCCGGGCAGGCGGCGGCGCCTCCCAGGGCCCGCCGGGCAGATGGCGCCGCTTCCTAGGTCCGCCGGGCAGGGTGGGGTGGCGGTCGCCGGTGTCCGCCGGGCAGGCGGGGCAGGCGGGGCAGGGCGGGGCCGCGCCGGTGGTCGGACCCATGGGCGTCGGTGCGCAGGTCCGCGGGGCGGCAGGTCAGCGCCGGTGGCCGGGACCCGACGCGCCTGGGGTCGCGGAGCCGAGCCGTTGGACAGGGCGGTGGGCAGGACCGGCAGGAATTACGTCGTCGGGTGCCGGGCAGCGCCGGTGTGCCGGAGCCCGCCAGGATCGGGGCCCGAGCCTCCCGACCGGGAGCATGCGGCAGGCCGGATCGTCAGGCGGCGGTCTCGGGATCCAGGCCGAGCGCCCGGTCCCGCTCCGCCTCCGCCTCGCGGCGGACGAGGCGGAACCACATGAAGAGCACGAAGCCCGCGAAGACGAACCACTCGCCCGTGTAGCCCAGGTTCTGGAAGGCCTTGAGGTCGAGGCCGCTGTTCTCCGGTGCTGACGCCGGAACGGCCGTCAGGCCGCTGTCCGCCGTCGACAGCGTGACCCACGCGTCGTACACGTCGTCCGGCACCAGGTTCACCAGTGACGCCGCGCTGATCATGCCCAGCTGTCCGGCCGGCAGACCGCCGGCCGTGTGCACCCCGTCGCTGCCCGTCGACTCGGAGGCCTGAAGCGCTCCCGTGACCATGACCTCGCCCGCCGGAGCGGCCGGGGCCCGGCCGCCCTCGGGCATCCAGCCGCGGACCACGGGCAGCATCCGGCCGTTGTCCGTCTCCAGCAGCGTCAACACGTACGAGCCGCGCCTGCCGTCGAGTTCCCGCCCGGGGACGAGGAACTGCTCGCCGTACCGGCCCGACGCCGTGGCCAGTCGGCCCGACGTCTCCTTGTCGACGGGCAGCAGCTCGTCCAGCGGCGCTGCCTTCTGGTCCGCGCCGGGCTTCCGCTCCGCCTCACGGTGGGAGTCGACGCGGTCCTCGAACCTGCCCAGCTGCCACGAGCCCATGAAGACGCAGAACGGGATCGCCAGCAGGACGAAGACGTTGATCCCCCACCAGCGGGGCGTCAGCAGGAATCGGTACACCCCTCCACGGTACGGAACACCTCGGCCGTTCTCGGTGCCGGGGCCGTCGACAGGCCGGTCCGACGGGTCGGCGCCGCCGACGGGCCGGCCTGTCCCGTCAGGTCACCGCTGCGTCGCCGCCCCCTTCAGATGCCTCTCCGCGAAGTCGATCTCCAGCCGCACCTGCTTGATCCGCTCCTCCACCACGAGCGAGCCGTGCCCGGCGTCGTACCGGTACACCTCGTGGACCGCGCCGCGGGCCGCCAGCCTGTCGACGTAGTTGTCGATCTGCCGTATCGGGCACCGCGGGTCGTTGACACCGGCCGAGATGTAGACCGGGGCCCGGACCGCGTCCACATACGTCAGCGGTGACGAGGCCTCGTAACGCTCCGGCACCTCTTCCGGGCTGCCGCCGAACAGAGTGCGGTCCAGCGCCTTCAGGTTCTCCATCTCGTCGTGGTACGAGGTGACGAAGTCGGCGACCGGGACCGCCGCCAGGCCGACCGCCCACGCCTCCGGCTGGGTGCCGAGCCCCAGCAGGGTGAGATAGCCGCCCCACGAGCCGCCCGCCAGGACGAGCTTGGCCGGGTCGGCGAGGCCCGAGCCGACCGCCCACTTACGGACCGCCGTGATGTCCTCCAGCTCGATCAGTCCGACGCGGTGCTTCAGCGCGTCCGTCCACTCGCGGCCGTAGCCCGTGGAGCCCCGGTAGTTCACACGGACGACCGCGTAGCCGTGGTCGATCCAGGCGGCGGGGCCCGCCGCGAAGGCGTCGCTGTCGTGCCAGGCCGGGCCGCCGTGGATCTCGAAGACCGTGGGCAGCGGCCCCTCCGTACCGGCCGGCTTCTGCACCAGGGCGTGGATACGGCCGCCGGGGCCCTCGACCCAGACGTCCTCGACCGGCACCGAGGCGGGCGCCTTCATACCGGGCGGGTCGAGGACCACGCCGCCGCCGGTCGAGCGGACGCTCGGCGGCTGGGCCGCCGACGACCACAGGTACTCCACCGTGCGGTCCGGCCTGGCCGTCGCGCCCGAGACCGAGCCGGCCGGGGTCTCGATCTGCGTCAGCGCGCGGGTCGCCAGGTCGTAGCGCCACAGCTCGCCGCGGGCCTCGAAGCTGTGGGCGACCAGCAGCGCGGAACCGTCCGGATACCACTCGGCGTTCACATCGCCCGGCAGCTCGATGCCGAGCTCGGTCTCCTCGCCGGAGGCGATGTCCCAGATCATGGGCTCCCATCGGCCGCGCCGCTGGTGCCCGACGAGCAGCCTGGTGTCGCCGTCGACCGGCGCGAAGCCGAGGACCTCGAGGCCCAGCTCCACCGTGCCGCCGCGGGTGTCGTCCAGCTCGGCGACCGTGCTGCCGTCGAGGCGGGTCACGCGCAGCGCGGAGTGCATGGCGTCGCCGTGTTCGGTGTGCTCGATCGCGAGCAGCGAGCCGTCGTGCGAGAGGTCGCCCACCCCCGCCGACTCACGGTGCCGGTAGATCTCGACGGGCGCGGCACCCTCCCGTACGACATGGATCGTCGTGCCGTCCTCGTCGGTGGAGCGGCCGACGACGGCGGTGGTGCCGTCCCGGCCGATGGCGAGACCCGCCGGGTAGGAGGGCTCCAGGCCGGGCGCGGCGGGCACGTCGTCCCCGCCGTGGAACGGCTGCCGCATCCAGATGCCGAACTCGTCGCCGTCGGTGTCGGAGAACCACCACACGGCCTCGCCGTCAGGGGTGAGTATGCCGTCCGTCGTACCGTTCGGACGGTCGGTGACCTGGCGCTGCTCGCCCGTGGACCGGTCCCAGGCATACAGCTCGTACGTCCCCGTCGCGTTCGAGACGAAGAGGGAACGGTCCGGTGCGTCCTCCGCCCAGTCGGGCAGCGAGACGCGCGGCGCCCGGAACCGCTTCTCCCAGTCGGGCACGGGAGGGCTGACGGGCATGTCGGGCGTGGTGGGTGCGTCGCTCATGCCCCCAATGAAAGCGGATTTCGCCCGCGTCCTCCGCAGCCTGTGGATAACTTCGCCCGCAGCCTGCTTCCCGGCCGCCGGAACGACCACGGCAGCGGCAGGTCACCCGGCTGCCCCGCCAGGGCTCGCCCGCCAAGGCTCGCCGTCAAGGTCCCCGTCAAGGCCGCGGCGGCACATGGCGCAGCAGGCGGTTACCGGGCTGCCACAGGCCCCCCGCCGGACGGCGGCGGCCCCGGCGGCCCCGAAAGCCCCAAGGGCCCAGACGGGTCCGTCGGGGAGGCCGCATGGTGTCCCTGCGGCCGTGCGAGGAGGTGGCGCGGGTCAGCGGCCCGCGTGATGGCGGACTCGACCGCCGCCACCCGGTCGGCGAGCAGCCCGAGAGCGGCGACGGCCCGTGCCATCGGGTCGCCGTCCGGTCCGCCGAGGGCCTGGGCGCGCACGTACCGCGTCCTGATCTCCTCCCAGCGCGCCTTCTGTTCCCCGGTCAGCGTCGCCCGCAGCTCCGCCAGCTTGAGCAGGGCCGCCTCGGCGCCCGTCGTCAGCGTCTGGGCCTCGCCCGTGTAGTGGTCCTCGATCACGGCGGCCAGTTCGGCGTCGTTCATCACCGGGCTGATCCGCTCCACGATCTTGTTCATGTTGCGGTAGGAGCCCTGGAGCCGGAACGGCGGTTCCGAGCGGGTCTCGTCACTGCTCGCCGCGGAGGCGATGTACGCGGAGTTCACGGCGAGGACCGTGCGCCGGGCGGTCAGCAGATGCCGCAGCACCGCAAGGATCTGTTCCAGCTCGGCCGGTGCGTAGGAGTGGCCGAGCATGTCGGCCCGCACGGTCGCGTCCTCGGACGCGAGGCGCACCAGCAGCTCCAGTTCGGTCCGGCCGCGGCCCGCCAGGGGAGCCAGCAGTGGGTGGGAGGTGAGCGCGTTCTCGACGAAGCTCAGTGCGAACACGTCCTCCTTGCCCGTCAGCACGTCACCCAGGTTCCACACGTCGGCACGGTTCGCGAGCATGTCCGGGATCCGGAACCGCTGCCCCGACTCGGTGTACGGATTGCCCGCCATGCACACCGCGAAGCGCTTCCCGCGCAGGTCGTAGGTGCGGGTCGTGCCCCGCCACACGCCCTCCATGCGGCGCTGCGCGTCGCACAGGGAGATGAACTTCTGCAGCAGCTCGGGCGAGGTGTGCTGGATGTCGTCCAGGTACAGCAGAACGTTGCTGCCCGCCTCCAGGGCGAAATTGATCTTCTGGACCTCCTGGCGGGCTGTCGCGTTCGGCGCCTCCTCGGGATCCAGCGAGGTCACCGCATGGCCCAGCGCGGGGCCGTTGACCTTGACCAGGAGCAGACCGAGCCGGTCGGCGACGTACTCCATGAGCGTCGTCTTGCCGTAGCCGGGCGGGGAGACCAGCAGGAGCAGTCCGTTGCTGTCGGTGCGCCGGGACTCGTCGGCCGTGCCGAGCTGCTTGGCCAGGTTGTCGCCGATCAGCGGCAGGTAGACCTCGTCGATGAGACGGTTGCGCACGAACGCCGGCATCACCCGCGGCCGGTGTTCGTCCAGTCGCAGCATGTCCCGCTCGGCGGCCGCCAAGGCGGTCCTGCGCCGCTGGTACGCGCGGAACCCGGGAGTCACCTGCTCCCGGAAATGCCGTGCGCGAGGCAGCAGTTCGTCGATCCGTACGGTCATCGACCGGCGCTCGATACGCGGGTGGCTGCCCAGCAGTCCTTCGACATGCTCGGTGAGCTGCGCCGCGCACTCGTACCGGGCGAGGCCGGGGCAGAGCTCGACCGCGACAGCCTCCGCGAGGTCGGTGGTGTCGGCGCCGGTCGCTTCGGTGTAGGCGCCCAGCCAGTTCTCCACGACCTGCCGCCGGGCCGGGAGGTCGTCGCGGAGGCCATCGACGTCCTCCTCGTAGGCGGATGTGCCCACCGTGCGGCGGAACTTCTCCAGCAGCGTGCGCGCGGAAGTGCTCGTCACGAACCCGTCAGGGCCGCACGTGAGTTCCTCGAAGAGGTACTCCGCGGCGAGCGTGTCCCCCATCTCCTGTGCCATCTCTGCCCGGAACGCGCCGATCGCCGGCGCCAGACCGAACGTCTCCCGGGCCCGCGCCAGCGACAACGCCCGCCGCGTCCACGCGATGCGCCGGGCCTCGTCGGTGCCGTGCGCCCAGAACAGCTGCGCCGTGGCCCGCGCCCCCGGTGGGTGGCGCAGCAGCCCGGCCCGCTCGTGCAGCCGCAGCAGCGCGCCGAGGATCAGGGCCGCGTCGTGGTCGTGCACACCGCGCTCGTAGCCCTCGTCGTAGGAGGCCTCGGCCGCCTTCCGTACGAGGTCCGTGAGTTCGGCGCCTGCCAGGGCCGCGGCGCCGTGCTCGTCGAGCAGCCGGGCGGCCAGGTGCTCGGCGCGGTACACCGACGCGTTCTCCGAGGGCAGCGTCTGCTCCCAGTACGGGCGGGTGTCCGCGAAGCCGGGAGCTGCCGCGTCGGTGACCGGTGAGCGGTAGTCCGTGCCGGTGAGCGCGAAGGCGAGTCCGTCGCCCTGCGGCACGAGCGTCAGCTCGAACGGCTGGGTGTTCACCGCGAACCGGTGACGGCCGAGCCGGATCGCGGAGCCGCCGTCCGCGTACAGTTCGGTCCGGTCGCGCAGGGCCCGTGCCGCCTCCTGGCGCGCGGCCTTCAACTGCCCTTCGAGTTCCTCCGCCCACGCGCCGTCGCCCAGTTCACGCAGTTCTTCCGCGGTGCGGCGGACTTTGGCGACCATCGGGTCGGAAGCGAAGTAGGTGTTGATCCCGTCGGTGTCGCCGAGGGACGAGAGGCGCCGGGAGATGGCCTCCAGGACCCGTTCCGCCGAACCGGCCAGCCGCTCGGCGCGGCGGGCGCGCGCGTCCTGGAGGGTCTGCCGCCGGGACGCGAACGCCTCGTACACCTCGGTCCGCTTCGCGCCCAGGTGCGCCAGGAAGTCGTCGGACTCGGCGAACCGCGACTCCAGGTTCTCCAGCCGCAGCAGCAGCGCGGCGAGCTGCTCGTCGCATGCCTTCGGGACGGAGGCGACCGCGAGCGCACCGGTCACCGCCTGCCCCAGCAGGGCCAGTTCCGCGGCGAACTCCGCCATGCCCTCGCGGGCGAGGAGCTCCCTGCGGCGACCGTCGAGCGTGGCCCGGGCCCGGTTGAGACCGCCGAGCACCTCCGCGATCCGCTCCAGGACCGAGGTTCGGACGACCGCGTCACCGATGTCCAGGCCGGCGACCACCTCGGTGACCGTACGCAGCCCTTCCGCCTGCGCGTCGAGCTGCTCGCCGACCGGTGCGGCCTCCGCGACGGTCCGGATCGCCTCCGCCTCCGCCGTCAGCCGCTCTATCTCGACGTGGTACCCCGCGAAGGCGTCCTCGCGCCCGAGGAATGCCACGGCCCGCTGCGCGAAGGAGGCGATATCGGCGTCGGTGTCGGCGGCGAGAGCGTCGATACGGCCGGCGTCGGCGTACCGCAGCTCCTTGAGCGTGATCAGCTCGCCCTGTGCGCGGCGCAGCCCGGTCAGCCCCTCGACCCACTCGCCCGCGCCGCGCGGCGTCCCGCCCCGCAGCCGGCGTACCTGTCCCGCGATCCGCGCAGCCGCCTCGTCCAGCGCGCGGGAGGCCTGTGCCGTCCAGCTCCCGCACGGTCTCGTACTCGGTGACGATCTGCTCGGCCGTCGCCCGCACCCCGGCGAGCGGGCTGCCGAGGTCGCCCAGCTCGGGATCGGCCAGCCAGTGGTACGCGTCCATGGCACGGGCGCAGGCTGCCAACAGCGCCTCGTAGGCGCCGGTTGTGGGACTGTCCTGTGTCTCTGTGACGGCGCCGGCCAGGGACAGACAGTCGGAGATGCCGCGCACCAGGTCCGCGTTGCCGACGACGGCCAGCGGACCCTCCCCGGCGGGGCGGGCCGCGGCGTAGGTGTCGGAGACGAACGGCGACTGCCAGCGCTGCGCCGGGTGGACCCTGCCCGGCTCCTCGCCGTCCGCGCGCAGCACCAGCAGCGTGCCGTCCTCGAAGAGGGCGTAGCCCCGGCAGAGCAGCGGGGTGGCGACGGACTTGCGGATCACGTTGTACGGCAGCAGCAGGCTCCGGCCCTCCACACGGGCGTGGAAGACGAACATCACGTCCTCGCCGTTCGGTGACCGCACCGTCCGCTCGAACTCGAGCGCGCCGATCAGCCCGGCGTCGATGTCGAAGGTCCGCGCGGTGCCGCTCGCCGTGAGGTAGTAGCCGCCGGGGAAGACGATGCCCTGGTCCTCGGGCAGCCTGCGGCACGCCTGCCCGATGCCGTCCAGCCGCACCACCGTCCCCGTGACCGTGTTGTGGACGAGGTGGCGGTACGCCTCCTCCTTGTACGGGCGGATGCGCAGCAGGACGAGCGGACCGACGCGGGCGTGCTCGATCCCGGCGTCCCCGAGGGACTGGAGCGGTTCGACGACCGGCTCGGCGTGGATGCCTTCGGCCGTCTCCGTGTCGTCCTCGGTCTTCACCGTCAGGAAGCCTCCGACGGTCGAGACGAACACCTCACCGCCGACGGACACGTGCGGATGGCGGCCGAGCACATGGTCGTCGCGGGTGGCGGCCGTCCACTCGAAGTCGTGGGACGGCGGGAGCACATGGTCGCGCTCGCCCCGCGCGTCGAGGAAACGCGCGGCCCCGTCCGGCGTCAGCTCCCAGCGCAGCACCCGGATGTCGTCGGCCTTGTCGCCGGTACGGAAGACGGCCAGCAGCCGGCCGTCGACGCGACGCAGCCGGAGGAGACGGGCGCCCTGGTAGTAGCGGTGCAGCGCCTCGAACTCACCGCGGAAGTCCGGGTCGTCGAGGAGGCCGGGCACGGCGTCCTCCGCGAGCCGGTTCAACTCGCGGTCATGGACGGCGAAGACATCACCGACCGTGGTGCGAGCCCGCAGCCCCGGAGACACGTTGTGGCCGAGCAGCAGACGGTCGCCGACAGCGACGACGTCACGCGGCATGCTGTTGCTCTCCGTACGGAGGTGCTCGGTGCCGGTGAGCCGCAGCTCCATCGAGCCGAAGGTCTCGATGCGGCGGGTGTTGAGCTCCTCGGCCCGCCGGGCGAGCTCCGAGGCCTGTGCGCCGAGCCGGTCGCGCAGCACCTCGTACGTACCGGAGTCCGGGCTGCCGGCGTGCGGCTCTTCGGCGGTGTGCGTGGTCATGTGGCTGTGCTCGCTTCCTGCGCGGGGCACGCGGCCCGAGGTACGTCTGCCGGGAACGGAGGGGCTTTTCTGGGCCGGCCCCTTCCCGGCCGGGCGATCTCCGGCCGGAGCCGGTGGGGATGCCGTCCGGCCACGAGAGGTGTGTGGGCGTCCCGGCCGTCCGTGGCGGCGCCGTACGCCACCCCGGACGGCAGGACCCGACCCGCACCCGCCCGGCGCTGCTGACCCCCGTCCGGCAGCACCGGTCCGTGTGCGGGCGGTATCAGGCGGCCGGGGCCGAGCCGTTGACCGTCGTGGCGCCGGCCGGTACGTGACCGTCCGCGAGCGCCCCGACCGGGGTGTCGGCGAGACCGAGCCGGTCGGCCATGTCCAGCAGCGGCTTGAGCTGCGCGCCGCCGCCCGACTTCATCAGCCGCATCAGCAGAGCCGACACCGTCAGATTCCGCACATCACCGGTGGACACCGAACCCAGGACCGACGTCAGGTCGTCGGTGAAGCTCGACGTACCGTCCAGCCACGGCTTCGCCAGCGTCTGCGCCGTCTCCGAGTTCCGCACGAACGAGTCCACGCCCTTGCCGAGCGAGATCGACGACATGAGCCGGTCGAAGAAGACGGACTCCCCGCCGACGATGCTGATGTCGGCGTTCTCCAACCCCGTGGCCAGCACCGTCGCCTGGGCCTGCGCGACCTGCCGCTGGACCTCCAGCCCCGCCAGCCGGACGTCCTTGTCCGCCTCGAGGCGCAGCCTGTACTCCTCGTGCCCGCGCGACGCCTCGTCGAGCGCCGCCATCGCAGCGGCCTTCTCGGTGAGGCCCGCCGCCTCCGCCTTCAGCTTGTCGCCGATGGCCGCCGCGTGTGCCGCGCCCTTCGCCCGTACGCCCTCCGCCTCCGCGAGCAGACGGGCCTGCTCGGCGCCGGCCTCGGCACGGCCGGCCTTCTCGATCGCGTCGGCCTCCTTCTCGCGGACCTGGACGGCCGCGAGACCTGCCGCCGCGGCCTCCGCCTGGATGCCTTCGGCGAGCCGCAGCTTGGCGCGGGCGTCGAGGTCCGCGGACTTGACCCGGGCCTCCGCGAGCGTGATCTCCTCCGCCGCCCGGTGCACCGCGGCCTGCTCGGCCGCCTCCGCCGCCTTGATGTCCTTGACCAGCTTCTCCTGGGCCTCGGCCTCGGCCGCGATGATGATCGCCTGCCGCTCGCGCTCGGCCTCCTCCACCGCGCGCAGTCGCTTGATCGACTCCTCCTGCTCGGCGACCGTACGGTCCACCGCGACCCGCTCACGCACGACCTCGGCGATCTCCCGCCGCTCCGCCTCGACCTCCTTGTCGGCGGCGATCCTGGTCAGCGCTGTCTCACGGTCACGCGCGATGACCTCGAGCAGCCGGTCCTTCTCGATGCGCTCGTTCTCGATGGCGATCACCCGCTCGCGGTTCTTCTCCGCGACGGCCACCTCGCGTGCCTGGTTCTCGCGCTGCACGCCGAGCTGCTCCTCGGTCCGCAGGAAGGCGCTCTGGGCCCGCAGCCGCTCTTCCTCCATGACCCGCGCGGTCTCCGCCTCCTCACGGGCGCGCACCGTCTCGATCTCGCGGCGCTGCTTGATCTCCGCGTCGGCCTGTCGGCGCTCCAGCTCGAGAATGGCCTCGCGCGCGTCGACGTTCTGCCGGGTGATCTCCTTCTCCTCCGTGCGCTGGAACTCGTTGGTGCGCACATGCTCGACGGACGTCATCTCGGTGATCTTCCGGATGCCCTGGGCGTCGAGGACGTTGGACGGGTCGAGCTGGGAGAGCGGCGTCTGCTCCAGGTAGTCGATCGCCGCGTCCTCGAGGCTGTAGCCGTTGAGGTCGGTGCCGATGAGCTGGATGATCCGGTCCCGGAGCTCGTCGCGCTTGGTGTAGAGGTCGGTGAAGTCCATCTGCTTGCCGACGGTCTTGAGCGCCTCGGAGAACTTGGCGTTGAACAGGTCCTGCAGCGTCTCCTTGTCACTGGCCCGCGCGGTGCCGATGGCCTGAGCGACCTTGATGACATCCTCGACGGTCTTGTTGACGCGGACGAAGAACGAGATCCGGATGTCGGCGCGGATGTTGTCGCGGCAGATGAGACCGTCACGGCCGGTCCGCGTGATGTCGATGGCCTTTACCGAGATGTCCATGGTCTCGGCCTTGTGCAGGACCGGCAGCACGATCTGCCCGGTGAAGGTGACGTCCACCTTCCGCATCTTGGAGACGATCAGAGCCTTGCCCTGTTCGACCTTGCGGAACAGTCTCGAGACGATCAGCAGCAGACCTACGGCGATGAGCAGTACGACGGCGATGAGCACGCCGATGCCCACAGTGATGGCATCCATGAGGAATCCCTCGCGTGAGAGGTGAGGTACGAGTGGCGAGCGGGGAAGGCGGTGCGGTCGCGAACGTGGTCGCGCCACGAACTGCCGGGTGACGGAAGGTCAGGAAGCGGACGAGGAGCCTGCGCCGGGCAGTTCACCGAACTGAGGGAAGGGCGCGACCCAGAAGAACTCACCGGTCTCGTCGTACGCGTAGAGCAGCCCCGTGGAACCGGCGGCGAGAGGCTCCTCATCCTCGGCGCCCAGTGCTCTGACCTGCACGACGGCGGTGGAGCCGTCCCGGGCAGCGACCTCCGCCTGGCCGAAGCGCGCGTCCACCCGCCCGGTGCGGACGGTGCACGTCATGCCGACGAAGTCCTGCCGGGACGGCCCGCGTTCCTCGGGGAACAGCCTGACCAGGATGCGCACCAGGCGTCGGGTGACCCACCAGGCGACGAGCGCCGCGGTGATGAGAACAGCGCAGGCGAGGGCGGCGTACGGGACGCCGGCGAGGGAGGACCGGCGCAGCAGTACCGATCCGGTGAGGCTGGTGAACCAGGCGAAGGTGATCAGCAGCGACGCGGAGACCGAGACCGGCACCCCGCCGAGGCCGGCGCCGCCGATGCCCGACGGCTCGATGTCGGTGTCGAAGGTGCCGTGTTCCGCGACGCCGAGAAGCACGAGCAGCCAGAAGACGAAGACCACGGCGAGCGCGGCGCTGAACAGGAGGGTGGGGAACGAGAAGGCGGCCGACAGGAACTCGTTCACCGTTCGACCCCCGTATCCCATTGCCGATTCACAGCATCAGGAGCATCCCGTGCTCCCGAGCGGCCCCATCGTCGCAGTGATCAGTAGTTGCTCGCATTGCCGGATTCCGGCAGTCTTTACGCGTTCTTGATGCCGGACGACCGCCGCGTGACGCAGTCGGCGGCCGAATGGTTCCGGGGATCAGTGGGGGACGCGCATGACAGTCATAGAGGTTCCGGAGGAGTACCTCTCGGGGTACGCGGAGATCCTGGCCGAGGTCGGCCGGACAGGACGCCGGCTGACCCGCGACGAGGTGGAGGGCCGCCGGGCGCTCGGCGAGCAGGCCGCCGAGTCCGGTCACGGCCTACGAGCCCTGGTCATCCGGCACTTGGCGGCCACCAGGGCGTCATGGCCGCGGACCACTTCGCCGGAGAGCGTGCTCGCAGCGGTCGAGCAGGCCATCGACGCGTTCGCGGGCGGCTACGAGCGGGCGCAGCGGCTGGCGGTGCGCAAGGAGGAAGCCGCACGGCGGGAGTTCATCGACGACCTGCTGTACGGACGCAGCGACCCGGGCCGACTGGCTGAGCGTGCCGAACGCTTCGGGCTGCGGCTCGCCCACGCGCACGCCGTCGCCGTCGCCGCCGGCCCTGAACCGTACGACGACACGCATCCGGTGACGCGCTCCGTGGACGCGGCCCTGCTCAGCCGCTTCGGGGACCGCCGGATCCTGCTGACCACCAAGGACGGCCGGCTCATCTGCGTGGTGCCGGCCGACCAGGAGGAGGTCGTGCGGTACTTCGCCAAGCAGGCGCACGCTGCGACGGACGGCGGACGCGCGGCCATAGGCCGCGCCCATCCGGGCACGGGCGGCGTCGTCCGCTCGTACGAGGAAGCCCTCAACGCCCTCGACCTCGCCGACCGCATCGGCCTCGACGAACCGGTCCTGCACGCGGCGGACCTGCTGGTCTTCCCGGTGCTGGCACGTGACAGGGAGGCCATGGCGGACCTGGTGCACAGTGCGCTCGGCCCGCTTCAGCAGGCGAGGGGCGGCGCGCAGCCGCTGCTGGACACACTGCACGCCTACTTCGACGCGGGGTGCGTCGCCGCGCAGGCGGCCCGGGCGCTGCGGCTCAGCGTGCGCGCCCTGACGTACCGGCTGGATCGGATCTACCGGCTGACCGGCTCCGACCCCACGGATCCTCAGCACCGCTACACGCTGCAGACGGCGGCGATAGGGGCGCGCCTGCTCGACTGGCCGGCGAAGGAGCTCTAGGCGACCGCGGTCGTGGGGCCGGGGCCTGGCCCCGCCTCGAGGCGCTCCTGACGTCCCGGCCTGACCTCCCGGCCTGACCTCCCGGCCCTGATGTCCGGTCCGCGATAAGCGGACCGGACACCGGAAAGCCGGACCGGGTCGGATCAGATGTTGACGCCGAAGTCCTGCGCGATGCCCCGCAGGCCCGAGGCGTAACCCTGGCCGACGGCGCGGAACTTCCACTCCGCACCGTTGCGGTACAGCTCGCCGAAGACCATCGCGGTCTCGGTCGAGGCGTCCTCGCTCAGGTCGTAACGCGCGAGCTCGTTGTTGTCGGCCTGGTTGACGACGCGGATGAACGCGTTGCGCACCTGGCCGAAGGACTGGCTGCGGCTCTCGCCCTCATGGATCGAGACCGGGAACACGATCTTGTCGACCTCTGCGGCCACGCCGGCCAGGTTGACCTTGATCTGCTCGTCGTCGCCCTCGCCCTCACCGGTGAGGTTGTCACCCGTGTGCTCGACGGAGGCGTCGGGGCTCTTGAGGTTGTTGAAGAACACGAAGTGCTGGTCGGACAGGACCTTTCCGTTCGTGTCCACCAGCAGGGCGCTGGCGTCCAGGTCGAAGTCGGTCCCGGTGGTGCTGCGTACGTCCCAGCCGAGGCCCACGACGACCGCGGTCAGGCCCGGGGCCTCCTTGCTGAGCGAGACATTGCCGCCCTTGGAAAGGCTGACACCCATGGAAATCCCCTGCGCAATCCGGCGCGGGCCGCGCCACTTGACGATTCCTTTGCCCGACCGGACAACGACCGGCCCCACGCTTCGGTTCCCCCTTTCCACGATCGGGTCAATCGGGTCTCACTCCCCGGGCCCGGGCCGCCCTCCTCGTCGACGAAGGAGCGGTCGTGCCGGACCGGGTTCTGCCCTCGGCTCCCGATGAGGTGAGGGCGGCGACACGAGGGCGGTCACTGTTCGGCCATGCACCGTCGGCGCGCCCTGGCATATGGTGGATAAAAAGGAAAAAGCGCCAAAACGCATCGTCGATGGTTTCAGGTTCGACGATGGAACGGATGGCAACCATGACCGCATCGACTGTCACCGCCCAGGACGCTCGCCCTGGCCGGCGCGATGCCTCGTGCCCGGAGACAAGGGCGGCAAGTGGGGCGGCTGAGCACGCTGTTACCCACAACACCGTGACTCTCGACGTGTTCGGCACGCGTGTCGAACTGCTCCCTCCTGAGCAGCTCGCCTTTCTCGCAGGCGTCGGCGTACTGGCCGCCGCGGAGATCATCGAATGGCCGGTGGCGCTGGTCTTGGCGGTCGGGCACCAGCTCGCGCACAGCCATCACGGACGGGTGTTGCGTGAGTTCGGTGAAGCGCTGGAAGAAGCCTGAGGCCGCCACCCACGTAGCCGCGGCCCGTTGGTTCTCCTGGACGAGGATGCCGGGGCACCGCTGGCCTCCAGCGCGTATCGGCCCCTTGTCTACGGCGCCCTGGCCTCGAAGCCCGGGCGACCAGACCGTCCTGGACAAGAACTGCCGGGGGGAACGCCCCAGAGACCTGACCCGTTAAGCGCATCAGGACCCGGGCCTGGTGTCTCAGCTGTCGGGGCGCGGGAATTGTCCTGGGAAAGATCATGCCCCTGGGGGCAGGCCTGTCGTGGCATCAGTGAGAGCCGTGCCGAATTGCTCGGCGTCGTGCCCCTTGGCCTTGCGTAGATCGGCGCCGCGCAGGTCTGTGTCTTGCATCCGATCGCCGGAGATCACGGCGCCAATGAAGATTGCCTCTCGCAAATTGACTCTACTGAGAACGGCCCTCGTGAGAAATGAGTTGGTCAGGTCGGTCCCAGGGAGCCAAGCGTTCTCCAGGTTGACGTCTCGCAGATCAGCTTGACTGAGGTCGCAGCCGGCCAAGCGGGCGTGGCTGAGGCGGGCGTGGGTGAGGTCCGCGCCGCGCAGGTTCGTGCGGCGGAGGTCCAGCCTGGTGGGTTCTGCCCGTGCTGGGCGTCTCCCAGCACCGTAAGGGCACTTGGATCTCCTCGGCGAGGGGCTGGGGGTCTGGTGTGCCACCTTCCGGTCGGTGCGCGTGCTGCCTTATGAATCCGGCGAGCACCGCGACAACCGTCGTGTGGTCCTTCTCCGAGTCCCGCATGATCCGTTCAAGGCTGTAGATGCCGCCGAGGCGTTGGGTCGGGTGGTCAGCACTCAGCAGCTTGATGGCTTCAACGTGCGTTTCATGCGGGCATGTTCCATGCATGCCGGGGCCAAAGCATGGCCGAAGTCATGGTGACGCACGGTACTCACGCAGTGGTCACGCACAACGAAGCAGGGCCGGTTCCCTGAACGAAACCGGCCCTGACCTCGTACTACAGCGTCGGGGTGGCGGGATTTGAACCCACGACCTCTTCGTCCCGAATGACGTTCGGTCCGGATCGTCACCGGCCGGTTTATCGTTTTGCCTGGTGACGGCGTCGGTACGCGGTGGTCTCGGGTGGTTCAGCGGGGGCTTGGGGAGCAAGACGGCTCCCAGTTTGAGGCAGGTGTCTGCTGAACGGGCGGCGGTACCGTATGAGCCAGCCCTTCTAGGGTGTACTCGGGCGGGTCCCCGAGCCCGGCCCACCGGTCGGCTGTTCCGCCGGAGTCCCGTGCTCGGCGGCTTTGCGCCAACGGGCTTCGCAGAACGAGTAGAGGCCGAACAGCAGGAGGCCCACAGCGGCGGCGATCAGCAGGGCGGGCCCTGCGGGGGTTGCGGCGAACGAGCGCAAGGTCTCGTCCAGGCCCTTGGCCTGGCTGGGGTCGTACCGCACCGCGGCCAGCAGGACGGACAAGCCGGCTCCCGCCGCGACCACGCCACACGCCACGCCGCCGACGATGCCCAGTACCGCGACGACCCGCCGCGTTGCCGGGCGCATCTCGTCCGTCCGGAGATTCTTCTCGAACTTCCGCATCAGGCTGCGCACCAGTGTCAGGGCGCCCACGAAGATCAGGACGGCCCCGAACACGGCGACGATCACTCGTCCGCCCGGCAAATCCAGTACCCGCGCGGTGTACTCCTTCGACGTCTCGTCTCCGGGGCGGCCCCCGGAGGAACCTCCGACCAGCGCCGTCTGCACCACGCCGACACAGATCACCGTGTAGAACACCGCCATCCCCAAGGAGCCCAGACGCCGGCTCCACTTGTCGCCGCCCTCCACCGTCTGTCCGAATGCCGCCTCGGCCAGCCGCCACAACGCCATCGCCGCCAGCCCCACCACCAGCGCCCACAGCAGAGCCCGGCCGAACGGCTGCTCCCCGAGGGTTCCCACCGCGCCGGACCGATCGGCCTCCTGGCCGCTGTCGCTGCCGAGGCCGATCCGCACGGCCAGAATCCCCACCAGCACGTAGATCACCCCCCGGGCACAGAGCCCGACCCTGGACGCGACCTCCACTGCACGGCTGTCGGCCACACGCCGCCCCCGCGACTTGGGCTGAGCTGCACTGCCCTGACTGCGCTCCATCTGGCACCTCCATGTGCCGGACCCCACTGAACAGCGCACCGTCGGCCGGGACGGGTCCCGCGGGTCGGAGCTGGTGCCCCGAAGGCGTCCCCGACGCGCCCGCTGTCTGCGGACCGCGATGCCATGCCGGCCGATGTGGCGGCCAGGACTGGGACTCCGAGGCTGACCGGCATGACACCATCCCAGGGTCTGTTCCCTCTGTCTCCACGGTAGGGCTGTCCCATATGGAAGTCACCACCCGCATTCGGGGGTCGGAGCACGTTTATGAGTGTCCTCGAAGCAAGCATGCGCACATGGTTGCCCGTGATACTCAGCAGTCCGATTCGGGAGGGGAAGCAGTGTCCCGAGACGACGCCGAAGCCCGCAGTGTTTCTTCCCCACCGACTGTCAAAGGACGCGACTCGACCGGCCTTTCCTCGGGATCGCAACGCGACGAGGCCGCCGAGGGCTCCCGCCCGGTGGCCGACCTGGTCGAGCGGACGGCCGATCTGGTGGACCCGATCAAGCCGAGGCTGCGCGGCTGGCTTCACGCCGGCATGGTCCCCGCATCGCTGGCAGCGGGCATCGTCCTCATCTGCCTGGCAGGGACGCCCCAGGCCGTGCTGGCCTGCACCGTGTACTCCGTCACCGCCTGGATGCTGTTCGGGACGAGCGCCGTCTACCACCTCGACACCTGGGGGCCGCTCGGGGAGGCCGTTCTGCGCCGCCTCGACCACGCCAACATCTTCCTGATCATCGCCGGCACGTGTACTCCGCTGGCCGTTCTCCTGCTCTCCCCGGACCAGCGGACCCTCCTGCTTTGGATTGTGTGGACGGGCGCGCTGGTCGGCATCGCGTTCCGTGTCCTATGGGTCGGAGCTCCCCGCTGGTTGTACACGCCCTGCTACCTGGCTCTGGGGTGGGCGCCCGTGCGGTACCTGCCCGACTTCCTGCATGGCGGCGGGGTGGGCGTGGTCTCCCTGGTCGTGATCGGCGGGCTTCTCTACAGCGCGGGCGCGGTCGTCTACGCCTTGCAGCGCCCCAACCCCTCCCCCCGCTGGTTCGGCTTCCACGAGGTTTTCCACGCGCTGACAGTGGCAGCCTTCACCGCCCATTACATCGCCATCTTTCTTGCCGCTCACTGAGCGGTCGAGGTGCGGGCCGCCTTACCCACTCGCCGGCTGTCCGGAGGGCCCCGCGAGGTCGGCCCCCACCGTCAGAACGCGGCGGGCCTGCCTCGGCACGAGCGCAGTATCGAGCGCACCAGCAGGTACAGCACGGCGACGACGAGAAGCAGCACTCCGGTGGAGAGCAGGTACGGCATTCCGTCCACGAGAGCGCCGATGACGATCAGTGTGATGGCGCTGCCGAGCAGAATCAGGAAGAGGACCATCGCGCTACGCCTCCCTGAGGCAGGACGGCCTGGTCCCGACCACGGGGGCTGCGTCGGTTCGGAGCCGAGCCGCCTACCAGTAATGACGACGTCCGCCGACCGCGTGACCGACTGCCCCGAGGATCCACAGGATGACCCCGATCACGACCAGGACGATCCCGATCGTCCACAAGATGGAAATGCTGGCCACAAACCCGATGACAAGCAGGATGATCCCGAGAATGATCATGGTGACCTCCGGCCTCGCAGGTACCTCGATTCCAGAGTAGGCGCAACCCGCTGAGGTGGCCTGTCGGGCTGTCACTCTCCTGCCCTTTCAGCGGGCATGGACAGAAGCCGTCTGATTGACAAGCCGATCAGGTGCGATGTGACGGCCGCGCCGCCCCAGGAGCCGGCGGGTGAGATTCCGTCCCTGGATATGGCGGACAATTCTCAGTCGACCCCGATGGACGCGGTGACGGACTTCCCGGAGGCTGACCTCCGCCGGGAGACGGTCCAGACCGACCGAGTCCCGTGCGCGTGCGAGCGTGTCCCGGTCGAGTCGGTCCAGGATCCGTTCCGGGTCCGCGTGAGGCTCCAGCCACAGCCGCATTCGCGCGACCGGGGCGGTACGTCAGCCCCTCAGGCGCACCCGTGCCCGCGTGACTGCCCGCCACCGTAGGCGTTCCTCGTTGCCCAGGACGACATCGGCCGGGTCGCGAAAGGGCCACCAGCCCGGCATCTCGAAACCCCGTCGGCGCTGCAGATCCAGACCGCCCAGTAGCACGCCGCCGCCCAGAGCGAACAGCCCACTCTCTGGGCTGCCGGCCGCATACGCGTCGTGCTCCAGGCATGTCCGCACCTTCGCCTTGAGATCTCCGCACATACGTAGCTGACGGTGAGGCCATGCTCCTGGAGCTCCTTGCGGAACGAGTTCAGCGCGGCGAGCTGCTCCGGGTCGTGATCACGAGGGACAGGCGCCTCAGAGAAGAAGAGGTGCACGGCCGCGCCGCGATCACGGGCCCGGAGAATCTCTTCGGCCGTACCAGAGACCGCGCGTTTCGTCGCCTGGCCGAGACGGCTGTTGAAAACGGCGATGACGATGTCCGCTTCATCGGCGAACTGCGCGTTGATCACCTCCTGCGCGTCGCCCTGGCCGGCCAGCGGTACCGCTCCCAGCTCCCAGCGCAAAGGGAGCAGATGAATCTTGCGCCGCATCGTGTGATCGCTGTTCCAGCTGCGTATGGAGTCCTCCACCACATCGCGGCGGTGTCGCCCGGGGATGCGATGAGGACACTCAGCGTCAGGGTCTGGATGGCCATGGCGGCAGGCTAGCTACGGGCACTGATAGTCCGGATTGAGCAGAGGGTCTCCGTGGCACGGGAGCCGGATAACGAATTCGGCTCCCAAGAAGACTCCGGAAACCACTCAGGGGCCTGATTCGATTACTCGAATCAGGCCCCTGGCCTGGTCCTACGGCTGTCGGGGTGGCGGGATTTGAACCCACGACCTCTTCGTCCCGAACGAAGCGCGCTGCCAAGCTGCGCTACACCCCGATGTCGCCGGTGTCCCGGCGACATCGATTACTTTAGCCCACCCGCGGCCGGAGGCGAAATCCGGTTTCGGCGGGCCCCGGGCGGGGCTACGCGGGGGTCAGTCGCGCGGGGTCAGCGTCAGCAGGGTCGCCTCCGGAGGGCAGGCGAAGCGGACCGGGGTGTAGCGGTTCGTGCCGCAGCCCGCGGAGACGTGGAGGTAGGAGACCTTCCCCTCCGCCCGGTGCCGGGACAGGCCCTTGACCCGGTCCGTGTCCAGGTCGCAGTTGGTGACCAGGGCGCCGTAGAAGGGGATGCACAGCTGCCCGCCGTGGGTGTGGCCCGCCAGGATCAGGGGGTAGCCGTCGGCGGTGAAGGCGTCGAGGGCGCGGAGGTAAGGAGCGTGGACGACGGCCAGCGACAGGTCGGCGTCCTTCTCGGGGCCGCCGAGGACCTTGTCGTAACGGTCCCTCTTGATGTGGGGGTCGTCGAGGCCGGTGAAGGCGATCTCGTAGCCGTCGAGCTTCAGCCGGCCGCGGGTGTTCGTCAGGTCCACCCATCCCGCCGCGTCGAACGCGTCCCGCATTCCCTCCCACGGGTTGTGGACGGCGCCGACGGCCGGGGCGTTGCCGTTGAGGCCGTGGCGGCCCTGTGCCTTCTCCAGGAGGTAGCGGGCCGGGTTGCGGAGCTTCGGGCCGTAGTAGTCGTTGGAGCCGAAGACGTAGACGCCGGGGATCTCCATCAGCGGACCCAGCGCGTCCAGCACCTCCGGCACGCCCTCCGGATCGGAGAGGTTGTCGCCGGTGTTGACGACGAAGTCCGGGCGCAGTCCGGCCAGGGACTGGAGCCACGCCCGCTTCTTGCGCTGGCCGCTCACCATGTGGATGTCGGAGACCTGCAGCACGCGCAACGGCCGCATCCCGCGCGGCAGCACCGGCACCGTCACCCGTCGCAGCCGGTACGAACGGGCTTCGATGCCCGCAGCGTAGACGAGGCCGGCGGCTCCGGCCGCCGTGATTCCTGCGGTGATCTTCAGGGGGAGCCCGTAGCGTGCGCGCATGGGTCCATCGTCGCAGACCCGTCAGGTGCGGGGCAGTGGTGGGAGGTGCCCCCGGGACGGGCCGCGGACCGGTAGCGCGACGAGCAGTCCCAGCGCGATCCACACGTATGTGTTGCCACCGAGGAAGCCGTCGATTCCGGACGAGTCCTTGCTCCACAGCCACACGACGCTGCTCGACAGTACGACCGGCAGCGCGACGGACCAGGTCAGCAGCCTGCGGCGGTCCGGTCCCGCGGCTGTGCCCAGGGCGGCGCCGGCGAGGACCGCGAGGGCGGGCACCAGCCAGACCAGGTGGTGCACCCAGGTGACCGGGCTGATCAGACAGGCCAGGATGCCGGTCAGCGCGACCGCGGCGGCGTGGTCACCGGCGGCGGTCGCCCGGCGGACCCGTACGAACCACACAGTGAGCAGCACGAGGACCCCGGCCGCCCAGATGCCGCGGCTCGGCTCGTGCGGTTCGACGAACCGGGCGAGCAGTCCCTGCCAGGACTGGTTGGAGACGTACGCGAGCGAGCCGACCCGGTCGGTGTCCCAGAGCGCCTGGGTCCAGTAGACGCGGGAGGTGTCCGGCGCGAGCCATGCCGCCAGGCCGGTGGCGCCGAGCGCGACGGCGGTGGCTGTCGCGGCGGCGCGGGGGCGGCCGGTGAGGAGCAGGTGGCCGATGAACACGGCGGGCGTGAGCTTGATCGCGGCGGCGAGGCCGATGCCGATGCCGGCGTAACGGGAGGCCCGGCCGTCGGCCGGCAGGCGCAGGTCGACGAGGACGAGCGCCAGCAGCAGCAGGTTGACCTGACCGAAGCTGACCGTGTCGCGGACCGGTTCGAGAAGGGCGAAGGCGCATCCGGTGAGCGCCAGTGCGTACCAAGGCGTCCAGCCCTGGGCCCTGACGACCGGCCCGGCGGTCAGACGCAGGATCACGACGGCCGCGGCGGCGTTGAGCAGCAGAGTGAGGGCGATGGCGCCGTTCCAGTGGATCAGCGTCATCGGCAGCATGGTCAGGGCGGCGAACGGCGGGTACGTGAAGCCGTATCGGCTGCCGGGCACCTGGTAGTCGTAGAGAGCGCCGCCGTCCACCCAGTGGTGCACGGCCCCGTAATAGACACCCAGGTCGAACCAGCCGCGGTGCAGCGGCACCGTCATGAGGAACAGCAGGACGGTGGAGGCCAGCGAGGCGACCAGGATGAGCCGTCCGCGGGTGGTCGTCGGCCACGGCCACGTGGTCTCCGTCGTACCCAGCTGTGTCATGCAGTACTCCCGATCGGTCGGCGCGCGACGCGGTCCGCGCCCCACAGAGCTGTCACCGCGAGCAGACCGCCACCGACGGCCAGCCCCAACTGGGCGGCATCCGGCGCGAATCCACTCGGCAGAACGACGAGGGCGAGGATCGCACTGGCCACGGCGGCCGTCCGGCGCAAAGATCTGCCGGGCCCGGCGGCCGCGATCAGGAACAGTCCCCACAGCAGGTACCACGGGCGGATCGCGGGGCCGAGGACGGCAACCGCCGTCAGGCTGAGCCCGAGCGCGTGGACCGGGCGCAGCAGATGGTGACGGCGCCAGGCGAGCAGTACGGCGACGGCGGTCGCGGCGAGGCCCAGCAGATGCCACGCCGGGCCGGCGAAGCGCGCGAGTGCCGCGGGCCCGTCGCCCGCCCGGTCGAGGAGGGCGGTGGTCATCCGGCCGAGGGTAGAGGTGAGGGACCAGTTCCCGGGGGAGACGGGGGTGTCCAGCGTCGTGAGCCACCCGTATCCCGTACCCACGGCCGCCGTGGTCACCGCTGTGGTCGCCACGCAGACGCAGAGGACGGCAGCGGCGGCCGACAGTCGTGGAACCCGCGCCCATGACGTCTGCCGGGCCCACAGCATCACCACGGCGACGAGACCCAGCGCCGCCGGGGCCTTCACCAGGGCCGCCAGGGTGATGAGTACGACCGCGGCCACCGGCCTGCGGCCGAGCGCCGCGACCAGTCCGACGCCCAGCAGGCCCAGCATGACCGCGTCGTTGTGCGCGCCGCCGACCAGATGCAGCAGCACCAACGGGTTGAGCACGCCGAGCCAGAGAGCCACGGACGGGTCGGTGCCGCAGTACCGGGCCAGCCGGGGCAGGCACAACGCCATGGCCGCCACACCGAGGAGTGCGACGAGCCGCATCCCGAGTACCCCGGTGGACACCTGGTCGGCGGGGAACGCGGCCGGGCCGGGGGAGTGCGCCACCGCGGCGAGGGCGAGGAAGACCGGGCCGTACGGGGCCGGCGTGTCCCGCCACAGGGGTGCGACCTCCGCCGGGAGCGGGCCGCCGAGGTGGGACGGTCCGAGGGTGTGGACATCGAGCTGCGCGTCGACCATCGCGCCCTGCGCGAGGTAGCTGTACACGTCGCGGCTGAACAACGGCGGCGCCACCACCAGCGGCGCCGCCCACAGAACCAGCGTCAGCAGCAGATCACGGCGGCCGGGCGGCCGGGGTCCGCGCACGGCCGCCCCCACCAGCGCCCAGGCCGCTATCAGGACGACGAGCCCGAAATACGCGCCGACGAGCCCGAGCGCGGCCGGGCCGGAGTCGGGGGCGGGTATGTGCCGTACAGGCAGGGCGCCTGAACTCACGCCACCCGCCGCGAGCGCCGTCGAACCCGTCAGCCCGAGCAGCTGACAGTGGCGGAAGTCGACTGCCCGGTCGCGGACCCGGTCGACGACGAGACGGAGGGACGGCACCTGCGCAGGCTGTCAACGGCCGGTGTCCCGCAGGCGACGCGACGGCCGCGTGCGGGGGTCGGTCGCGTGTCCGCCGCTTTACGGGACGCCGCCTTGTCGAAGCCGCTTACGGCGGCGGTGCCGCAGGCCCTGCTCGCCGCCGAAGCCCGCCGACAGCGGCGCGACCTGCGCCGGCCGTGCGACGCCGGGCTTCGGTCCGGGCCTCGCGGGGCGGCCTCTGTCCCCCTCTCGCGACTCCGGCGTCCGGGCCCCGCGGGGCCGACTTCGGTACCGGCCGTGCGACGTCGGCTTTGGTCCGAGCCCCGCCGGGCCGGCTTCGGTCCCGGCCGTGCGACGCGCGCTTCCGCCGCGGTCGTCCGAGGCCCCACGTCCGTCCCCCGTCTCTCGACCCACGCTTCCGTCCGGGCCCCGCGGGGCCGGCCTCTGTGTCGGCTGAGGCCCCGGCCTCCCTCCCGGTCTCGCGACGCGCCCCGCGCCCCGCCGCGAAATGCGCGGGCGAGTTCCGTCGCGCACCTGACACACTTGGCCGCATGACCACGCTCAAGTCCAAGCTGCAGGAAGACCTCACCGAGGCGATCAGGGCGCGCGACGAACTGCGCTCCTCCACGCTTCGGCTGACCCTCTCCGCGATCACCAAGGAGGAGGTTTCGGGCAAGACCGCCCGTGAACTCTCCGACGACGAGGTGCAGAAGGTGATCGCCAAGGAGGCGAAGAAGCGCCGCGAGGCCGCCGATGCCTTCGCCCAGGGCGGTCGCCCCGAGCAGGCCGAGCGCGAGAAGGCGGAAGGCGTGCTCCTCGACGCGTATCTGCCGCAGCAGCTGACGGACGACGAGCTGAACCAGATCGTGGCGCAGGCCGTCGAGGAGGCCAGGTCCGCGGGGGCCGAGGGACCGCGTGCCATGGGTGCCGTCATGAAGATCGTGAACCCGAAGGTGGCGGGCCGGGCCGAGGGCGGCAGGGTCGCCGCCGCGGTGAAGCGGCTGCTGGCCGGCTGAGAGCCGGGCCGGCGGCGCACGCCGTGACGGCAGGGAACCCGCCGAGAGCAGGGTGCCCGCCGCGACGGCAGTGGGCGCCCGCCATGAGGGCATGAAGAAGGGGGACCCGGCCACCGGGTCCCCCTTCTTCACACCTCACGCGGGTGCCTACGGCCAGTTGCCGCCGTCACCGCCGCCGTTGCCCTGGCCGCGGTTGTTGCCGCCGCCGATCAGGTCCGGCGGGATGGAGATGCCGGGCCACGGCTCCTCGTCACCGGGCTTGCCGTCGTCCGGCTTGTCCCGGCCCTTGTCCTTGTCCTTGTCCTTGTCGTCCTTCGGGACGTCCGGGATGTGCACGCCGACGAAGGGCGGAGCGGGCTCGCCGGCCAGCGCCCCCGTCATCGCGTCCTTCCAGATCGGACCCGGGACCGCGCCACCGAAGACCTTCTCGTGGTACTGGCCGCCGATGGTGATGTACTCCATCTTCACCTGCTGGCTGGCGCTGCCGACCCAGACGGCGCCCGACATGTTCGGGGTGTAGCCCACGAACCAGGCGTTCTTCCTGAAGTCGGTCGTACCGGTCTTGCCCGCGTTGTCGCGGCTCTGCAGACCGGCCTGTCGGCCGGTACCGGAGTCGACCACTCCGCGCAGCAGGGTGTTGATCGTGTCGGCGGTCCGCTCGGACATCGCCTTGCTGCACTCGGTCTGCGGGACCTTCAGGCTCTTGCCGTCGGCCGTCTTGATCGACTCGATGGCCGTCGGCGTGCAGTAGGTCCCGCGGTTGGCGAAGGTCGCGTAGGCGTTGGCCATCACGAGGGGCGCGATACCGGTGGAGCCGAGGGTGAGCGCCGAGGGTACTTCCGGCAGTTTGGTGTTGTTGCCCTGCACCACGCCCAGCTTGCCGGTCAGCTCCGTGATCGGGCACATCCCGATCTCGCCGATCATCTGCACGAAGTAGGTGTTGACGGACAGCGCCATCGCTTCCTTGAGCGGGTACGGCCCGACCTCGGTCTCGTTCTCGTTCTCCAGCATGGTGTTGTCGGTGTTGACCCACGGCTTGCCGCTGCACGTCGACACCGACTGCGGGTACGGCATCTTGTACGGCGACGGGTAGACCTGCGTCGGCGGCTTGCCCTGCTCCAGGGCCGCGGCGGCCAGGAACGGCTTGAAGGTCGAGCCGACCGGGAAGCCGAAGTTCGAGCCGCCCATGTCGTGGTTGACCGAGTAGTTGATCTGGGTCTCGTTCTTGCCGAAGCCGTACGGCTTGGACTGACCCATGGCGACGATCTTGCCGGTCCCGGGCTGGACGAGCGTGACCGCGGCGGCGACCTTGTCGGTCTGGTAGACGTGGTCCTTTATCGAATTCTGCGCCGATGCCTGGGCCTGCGGGTCCAGGGTGGTCCTGATCGTCAGACCGCCCTGGTTCCAGACCTTGAGCCGGTCCTCCCTGGTCTTGCCGAAGACCGGGTCGGTCAGGAACACCTGGCGTACGTAGTCGCAGAAGAAGCCGGCGCCGTTGACGGCGGTGATGCAGCCGTTCTTGGGCTTGCTGACGTTCAGCTTGATCGGGCTCGCCTTGGCCTTGTCCGCCTCGGCCTGGGAGATGTCCCGGACGTCCGCCATGCGCTGGAGCACGATGTTGCGGCGCTTGGTCGCCTCTTCCGAGTCGTTGACCGGGTCGAAGCGGCTCGGCGACTGGACGATGCCGGCGAGCAGCGCGGCCTCCTCCAGCTTCAGGTCCTTCGCCTTCTTGGAGAAGTACCGCTGGGACGCGGCCTCGACGCCGTACGCCTGCTGACCGAAGAACGTGATGTTGAGGTAGTTCTCGAGGATCTTCTTCTTGCCCAGTTCCTCTTCGACCTGGATCGCGTACTTCAGTTCGCGGATCTTCCGGCCGAGGGTCTGCTGGGTGGCCTGGGCGACCTTGTCGGGGTCGTCACCGGCCTCCTCCACGAAGACGTTCTTCACGTACTGCTGGGTGAGGGTCGAGGCGCCTTCGGAGACGCCGCCCGACTGCGCGTTCTTGTTCAGTGCGCGCAGCACGCCCTTGAGGTCGATCGCGCCGTGGTCGTAGAAGCGGGCGTCCTCGATCGCGACGATCGCCTTCTGCATGTACGGGGAGATGTCCTCGATCGGCACGACCGTGCGGTCACGGGAGTAGACCGTGGCGATCGGACCGCCCTCGGAGTCGAGGATCGTGGTGCGCTGACTCAGCGGCGGAGTCTTGAGGTTGGCCGGGATGGTGTCGAATCCCTCGACCGTTCCCTTGGCCGCGAGTCCCAGTGCTCCGGCGGCGGGCAGGGCGATGCCCGCCAGCACGGCTCCGGCGAGCACGCTGACACCGAGGAACTTGGCGGCCTGCTGGGTCCCGGTCAGACCACCGCCCGAGCGCTTCTTTGGCATGGGGCCAGCCTACGTTCTCATTCGCCGGACACGCGTAAAGGCATTGGCCTAAGCTGCTCACAACTGTCACAGCAGTGCGGTTCTGCATCAAGCACTTGACATGATTTCCGCTGTACCCGAATCCGGTGGAGTTGTGTCCGTCAGTCATGTCCGTATCCGGCACTTGTGTTACGCGGTGCCCCTTGTGACCCAACTGAACTGCCCCGCTATGTCGGCTTTATTCGGTATGCCCTCAGGTCACTCCCCTGGGTGATCTGCCGCGTACGCATAGTCCGTTCGGGCCATTCAAGATTGGGCCCCAAGGGGGTGTTGCGCTGTGCCCACCTTCCGTAACGTCCTCAACTGGCAGCGGTGAATATGCCGCTGCCGCCGTGGGGGAGCCTCGATTCGGGAGAGGACGGCGCCGGCATGGGCTGGGTAACCGACTGGAGTGCGCAGGCAGCCTGCCGCACTACTGATCCGGATGAACTGTTCGTACAAGGGGCAGCGCAGAACAGGGCCAAGGCGGTGTGCACCGGATGCCCGGTGCGGACCGAATGCCTGGCCGACGCGCTCGACAACCGCGTCGAGTTCGGCGTCTGGGGCGGAATGACGGAGCGGGAGCGACGCGCATTGCTGCGCAGACGCCCCACCGTCACCTCCTGGCGCAGGCTGCTCGAGACCGCACGCACGGAATACGAGCGCAGCGCGGGGATTCTGCCCGTCGCCCTCGACGACGACGAGACCTACGAGGCGTACGCCGCGGTCGGCTAGCTGTCGGCGGTCGCACCGGAAGCACCGGTCGTACCGGGCGGCTGACGGGCCGGTCTCGGCCGCGGTCGGCTTATCCCTGGTGGTACGGGCCGCGAGTGGCCGTCGTGGTGTCCGTGTCCGCCACGGGTGGCCGAGGCATGCCTTGAGACGCGCGCTGGGGGTGCCTCCACAAACGCGCACCGACGTGCCGAACAGCAGCCGCGGGCACGCCGGGCCATCCGGTCATGCCCCCATGCCGGACCACACGGCGAACCGGGCCCTGAAGATCCCGCGCCCGTGCTGAGGCGTCGACGCTCCGCGAGCGATGCGCGGAGCCGTGCGCTGAAGGCGGCTACGCCGCCCCGGCCGGGGCGAGACCCCCCGTGGCGAGGCGGTCGCCGATGGCGCGCAGGCCGGCGAGATCGTGCACGTCGCCCGGGAGGGCGGGGACCTCGGCCACCGGCACCTCCGGGTGGAGCGCGGTGAAACGGTCACGCGTGCGCTGTTCACGCGCAAGCACCTGCATGCGCTCGGCATGCAGACGCAGCAGACCGGCAGTCATCTCCTGCGTGGTCTGCATCCGGGAACTCTTCGACTCTGCGGGTTCTTCGGCGACTTGCGGGTGGGCTTCGGGGGCGTGGCCCGCGGACGGGGATTCGGGAGAGACGGCCGCGGCGTCACGAACACCAGTCTTCCCGTGCCCCTGATCCACAATGCCGCCCTCGTCAAGATTTTCCGCGGCCGCGAGCGCCCGCTCCGCCGACAGCCGCGCGGCGCCGCTGACGTGCACCCGGTTGAGGACCAGGCCGGCGAGCGGCATGTCCTCCTCCGCCAGCCGTTCCACGAAGTACGCCGCCTCCCGCAGCGCGTCCCGCTCGGGTGCCGCGACCACCATGAACGCCGTCCCCGGCGCCTGAAGCAGCCGGTACGTCGCGTCCGCGCGGGTGCGGAACCCGCCGAACATCGTGTCCATCGCGGCCACGAACGTCTGCACGTCCCGCAGCAGTTGGCCCCCGAGCAGCTTCCCGAGGGTGCCCGTCATCATCGACATGCCGACGTTGAGGAACTTCATCCCCGCCCGGCCGCCCATCTTCGCCGGCGCCATCAGCAGCTTGATGAATTTGCCGTCGAGGAACGACCCCAGGCGCTTGGGCGCGTCGAGGAAGTCCAGCGCGGAGCGCGACGGCGGGGTGTCCACGATGATCAGGTCCCACTCGTCGCGCGCCCGCAGCTGGCCCAGCTTCTCCATGGCCATGTACTCCTGCGTGCCGGCGAAACCGGCGGACAGGGACTGGTAGAAGGGGTTCTCCAGGATGGCGCGGGCCCGGTCCGCATCCGCGTGCGACTCGACGATCTCGTCGAAGGTCCGCTTCATGTCGAGCATCATGGCGTGCAACTCCCCGCCGCCCTTGATGCCTTCGACCCGGCGCGGAGTGTTGTCGAGCGAGTCGATGCCCATGGACTGCGCGAGCCGCCTGGCCGGATCGATGGTGAGGACGACCACCTTGCGGCCGCGCTCCGCCGCCCGTACCCCCAGCGCCGCGGCCGTCGTCGTCTTACCGACGCCGCCGGCGCCGCAGCACACGATGATCCGGGTGGTGGGGTCGTCGATGAGGGGATCGACCTCCAGCCGGGCCGATGCGTCCAGGGTCATGAGCCGGCCCCTTGCTTGCGCAGTTCCTTCGCCAGTTGGTAGAGCCCTGCCAGGTCGACTCCCTCGCTGAGCATGGGGAGTTCGTAGGCGCCCAGCTCCAGGGTGTTGAGCGCCTTGCGCTGCTCGCGCTCCAGCTCCACACGCTGCGCGTGTTCGGACGCCTGCTCCAGCAGCGGGGTGACGAGCCCCGCGGCGCCGGTGACGCCGGCGGCCTTGAGCGCGTCGGTGACGGCGGCGCGCCGGCCGTTCGCCGCGTCGTGCACGGCGTCCTCGTCGAGGAGATGCGGCCGGACCATGTTCACGATGGCGTTGCCCACCGGCAGGTCGGCCGCGCGGAGCTCTGCGACGCCGTCGGCGGTCTCCTGGACGGGCATCTCCTCCAGCAGCGTGACCAGGTGGACGGCCGTCTCAGGCGACTTGAGGACCCGCATCACCGCCTGCGCCTGATTGTGTATCGGGCCGATCCGGGCCAGGCCCGCCACCTCGTCGTTGACGTTCAGGAAGCGGGTGATGCGGCCGGTGGGCGGCGCGTCCATGACCACGTAGTCGTAGACGTACCGCCCCTGTCTGTCCCGGCGGCGCACGGCCTCGCAGGCCTTGCCCGTCAGCAGCACGTCCCGCACGCCCGGGGCGATGGTCGTCGCGAAGTCGATCGCGCCGAGCTTCTTCAGGGCGCGGCCCGCGCTGCCGAGTTTGTAGAACATCTGGAGGTAGTCGAGGAGGGCGCGCTCGGCATCGATGGCCAGCGCGAACACCTCACCGCCGCCGGAGGCGACGGCGATCTTGCGCTCCTCGTAAGGAAGGGCCTCCGTCTCGAACAGCTGGGCAATGCCCTGCCTGCCCTCGACCTCGACGAGAAGAGTCCGCTTTCCCTCTGTCGCGAGGGCGAGCGCGAGGGCAGCGGCCACCGTGGTCTTACCGGTACCGCCCTTGCCGCTGACGACCTGGAGCCTGCTCACGTATTCGAGCCTAACCAGTCGGACCCCGCCCTACGCACGAGGCTGCCTGCGGCCTGTGTCACGGACCGGGTGGAGGGTGCGGCTACAGTCGGCTCCATGACCAAGTGGGAATACGCGACCGTGCCGCTTCTCGTGCACGCGACGAAGCAGATTCTGGACACCTGGGGCGAGGACGGCTGGGAGCTGGTCCAGGTCGTACCCGGGCCGAACAACCCCGAGCAGCTCGTGGCCTATCTGAAGCGGGAGAAGTCCTCGTGAGCGGCGTGGTCGACGCCAGGCTCGCCGAACTCGGGCTGACGCTGCCCGAGGTCGTTCCGCCGCTCGCCGCCTACCAGCCCGCCGTCGTGTCCGGCGCGTACGTCTACACCGCGGGGCAGCTCCCGATGGTGGAGGGCAAGCTGCCGGTCACCGGCAAGGTGGGTGCGGAGGTGACCCCGGAGGAGGCCAAGGAACTGGCGCGTACCTGTGCGCTGAACGCCCTGGCCGCCGTGAAGTCGGTCATCGGTGACCTGGACCGGATCGCGCGGGTCGTGAAGGTCGTCGGCTTCGTCGCCTCGGCGTCGGACTTCACCGGGCAGCCGGCCGTTCTCAACGGGGCGAGCGAGCTGCTGGGCGAGGTGCTCGGCGACAAGGGCGTGCACGCCCGCAGCGCGGTGGGTGTCGCGGTGCTGCCGCTGGACGCTCCCGTCGAGGTCGAGATCCAGGTGGAGCTCGCCCAGGGCTGAGCCCGGCCGACACCCCGGTCAGTACATGTACGGCCCCGTGCCCCCGGATTTCCGGCGGGCGCGGGGCCGTCGCCGTTCCGCCGGTGCGCCGATCCTCCCGCGCCGGTCTTGACGCGGACGCGTCGGTGGGTGTGCCCTGTCCCTTGGCGTCCATGGTTAGGAATCCTTCCTATCGATGTGAACGCTCTCGTGGAACCGGCGAGCATTCGCACGCACCTCCTCCATCCCCTCGTCCCCCGAACGAAAGTGGGAGGAAACAGTGGCACCCACCCCCCGCCCACGGGCCGCCCTCGGCGTTCTCGTGGCCGCCGCGACCGCGGCGTTATCCGTTGCGGCACCACCCCTCGCGGGCACGGCAGCCGCCGCCCCCGTCGCGTACGAGGCCGAAGCGGCCAAGGTCTCCCAAGGCGCGGTCGACTCCGACCACGCAGGTCACTCCGGCACCGGCTACGTGAACTTCCAGCCGGTGACGGGCGCCTACGTCGAGTTCACCGTCGCCTCCGACCGGACGGCCGACGCGACCCTCGAATTCCGGTACGCCAACGGCACGTCCGCGAACCGCCCCCTCGACATCCGGGTCAACGGCGCCCTCGTCGCCGACGACCGCGCCTTTCCCGCCACCGGCGCCTGGACCACCTGGCGGACCGTCACCGCGAACGCCGCCCTCAAAGCGGGCGACAACACGGTCCGGGTCACCACCGCGGCGTCCGACGGGCCCAACCTGGACAAGCTCACCGTCACGGCGAGCGGCCCCGCCGACACGCAGAAACCGACGGCCCCCGCCAACCTGCGCAAGGACAAGGAGCCCACCGCGACGAGCGTCTCGCTCGCCTGGGACGCCGCCTCCGACGACACGGCCGTCACCGGCTACGACGTCTACCAGCACGGCCAGTTGATGAAGCAGGTCGGCGGCACCACCCTCGCGGCCACCGTCGACGGGCTCGACCCGGAAACGGCCTACGACTGGACGGTCTTCGCCCGTGACGCCGCCGGCAACGTCTCCGACGCCAGCAACGCCGTCACCGTCTCCACCCTGCCCGCCCCGCCCGACACGCAGGCCCCCAGCGTGCCCGGCGGCCTGCGCTCCACCGGCGCGGGGGCGACCGGCGTCGACCTCGTGTGGACCGCGTCCACGGACGACACGGGCGTCGCCGGATACGAGATCCACCGCGACGGGGCCGCGGCCGCTACCGCCGACGAAACCTCCGCGACCGTCGGCGGCCTGATCCCGGACACGTCGTACCGCTTCAAGGTCAGGGCCTTCGACCGCAAGGGCAACAGGTCCGCCTTCAGTCCCGAGATCACCGTCAGGACCCGTGGCGCGATCCCCGGCGGTACTCCCGACCCTGGCACGGTCTCCACCCTGGCCGGCGGCGTGGACGTCGCCTGGGGGCTCGGTTTCCTGCCGGACGGCACCGGCGTCTTCACCGAGCGGAACACCTTCAACGTCTACACGCTCTCCAGGACCGGTCAGAAGACGCTCGTCGGCAAGGTCCCCGAGTCGCAGACCACCGGCGGTGAGGGAGGCCTGATGGGCCTCGAGGTCAGCCCGGACTTCGCCACCGACCGCCTGGTGTACTTCCTGCACACCTCGGGCGACGGCAACCGCATCGCTCGCATGAAGCTCGAGAACAACAGCCTCAGCGGCTACACCGTGCTGCTCGCAGGCATGGAGAAGAGCCGCTTCCACAACGGCGGCAGGCTGCGCTTCGGCCCCGACGGGAAGCTGTACGCCGCCATGGGCGACGCGCAGAGCTCCAGCAAGGCCCAGGACAAGAACTCCCTCAACGGCAAGATCCTCCGGATCGACCGCGACGGTTCGATTCCCGCGGACAATCCCTTCGGCAACGCCGTCTGGTCCCTGGGACACCGCAACCCGCAGGGCCTCGACTTCGACTCGCAGGGCCGCCTCTGGCAGGCCGAGTTCGGCAACAGCGTCATGGACGAGGTCAACCTGATCCGCAAGGGCGGCAACTACGGCTGGCCGGCCTGCGAGGGCACCAGCGGCAGCTGCTCGGGCTACCTCGCGCCGAAGAAGACCTGGCCGACGGCTCAGGCCTCGCCCAGCGGCCTGACGATCATCAACGACCACGTCTTCGTCGCCACGACCAGGGGCGAACGCGTCTACCGGATGCGCATCGACACGAGCAGCAACCTGGTGGAGCAGAAGATCTACTTCCAGGGCACCTACGACCGGCTGCGCACCGTCGAGGTCGACCACCAGGGCGACATCTGGCTCACCACGTCGACCGACAAGGACGGCGTGAACGGAAACGACAGGATCCTGCGGATCGACATCGTGTACTCGGGCGCAGGAGCCACGCGCGGGACCGGCAGCGGGAAGGAGACTCTCGAACATCGGCGCGGAAGCGCATAGCATCCGCCCATGTCCAATGGTCAGTGGTACCCGCCGGAATGGCCCGACCGTATCCGCGCACTCGCCGCCGGTGAGCTCACCGCCGTGGTCCCCAAGCGGGCCGCCACGGTGATGCTGCTGCGTGACACCCCCGACGGTACCGCTGTCCACATGCTGCGACGACGCGCCTCCATGGCCTTCGCCGGAGGCGCGTACGCCTACCCGGGCGGCGGTGTGGACCCGAGGGACGACCGGCCGGTGCGCTGGGCCGGCCCCTCCCTGGACGTCTGGGCGGAGCGCCTCGGAGTCGACGACACGGCGTCCGCGCAGGCCATCGTGTGCGCCGCGGTGCGGGAGACGTTCGAGGAGGCGGGCATCCTGCTGGCCGGCCCCACTCCCGACACCGTCGTCGGGGACACGACGGGCGACGACTGGGAGGCGGACCGGCAGGCACTGGTCGACCGCGGCCTGTCCTTCGCGGACTTCATCGACCGACGGGGCCTCGTGCTGCGGTCCGACCTGCTGGGCGCCTGGGCGCGCTGGATCACGCCGGAGTTCGAGCCACGCCGCTACGACACCTGGTTCTTCGTGGCCGCCCTGCCCGAGGGCCAGCGCGCCCGCAATGTGTCGACCGAGGCGGAGTCGACGGTCTGGATCAGCCCTGCCGACGCCACGGACGGGTACGACAAGGGTGAGCTGCTGATGATGCCGCCGACGGTCGCGACGCTGCGGACGCTCCAGGCGTTCCGCACGTCGGTCGAGGCGCTGGCGGCGGCGGCGAGCCAGGACATGACCCCGGTGCTGGCCAAGGCCCGGCTAGAGAACGGCGAGGTCGTCCTCAGCTGGCCGGGGCACGAGGAGTTCACCAAGCACGTCTCCACGGGAGGTCCGCGATGACCGACGCAGCCACTCTGCCGGGGCAGCCCCGCGGCGGTGTGCTGTCGGGGCCCGCCACCGCCCGTGCCGTCAACGTCCTCGCGCCGAACGCGTCCGCCATGACCCTCGACGGGACCAACACCTGGATCGTCTCCGAGCCGGACTCCGAGCTCGCGGTCGTCGTCGATCCCGGACCGCTCGACGACACGCACCTGCGGGCCGTCATCGCCACGGCGGAACGCGCGGGCAAGCGGATCGCCCTCACCCTGCTCACCCACGGCCATCCCGACCACGCCGAGGGCGCCTCCCGTTTCGCGGAACTGACCGGTACGAACGTCCGGGCCCTCGACCCGGCGCTGCGGCTCGGCGACGAGGGGCTCGCCCCCGGTGAGGTGATCACCACGGGCGGCCTGGAGATGAGGGTCGTCCCCACCCCGGGGCACACCGCGGACTCCCTCAGCTTCCATCTGCCCGCCGACCGGGCCGTACTGACCGGCGACACGATCCTCGGCCGCGGCACGACGGTCGTCGCGCACCCGGAGGGACGGCTCGGCGACTACCTCGACTCCCTGCGGCGGCTGCGCTCGCTCACCGTCGATGACGGCATCCACATCGTGCTGCCGGGCCACGGGCCGGTTCTCGACGACGCCCAGGGCGCCGTCGAGTACTACCTCGCGCACCGCGCGACCCGGCTCGCCCAGGTGGAGACGGCAGTCGAGGACGGCTGGACCACCCCCTCCGAGGTGGTCGCCCAGGTGTACGCGGACGTGGACAGGTCGCTGTGGCCCGCCGCGGAGCTCTCCGTGCGCGCACAGCTGGAGTACCTGCGGGAGCACGGGCTGATCGGCCCCTGACAGCCGGA
The DNA here is from genome assembly GCF_052068155.1 of Streptomyces sp. OZ13. NCBI lineage: Bacteria > Bacillati > Actinomycetota > Actinomycetes > Kitasatosporales > Streptomycetaceae > Streptomyces > Streptomyces sp. OZ13. Next base: position 503,423 of record NZ_JBQHCZ010000004.1, read on the forward strand.
CGGGGGCAGCTCGCCGGAGCGGCCGCACCGGCGCCTTTGCGCGGTCCTCGGCACGGACGGAACCGGCCGGCCATCCTCCGGCGTCGTGGTGCGAGCGATGCTTTACGCTCCGCTTACTTGCGGCATTCGTTCCCGGGGGGAAACCGTGTTCGTACTCTTCGTCATCCTCGTCATCGCCGCGGCGGTGATGTACCTCGTCGCCAGAGGCGGCGACAACAAGGGGCTCAAGCTCGGCGCGGTGGGCGCGCTCATCGCCGGCCTCTTCTCGGGCATAGCCAGCTGTGTCCACGTCATCAGCGCCTACGAGGTCGGTGTGCCCGTCACCTTCGGCAAGGTCGGCTCGCCCATGAACTCGGGCATGAACATCACGTCACCGTTCACCAACGTCACCACCTTCTCCACCCGCCCCGTGGACCTCAACCTCTCCGACAAGGACGTGGTCGAGGTGCGCTCCTCGCAGGGCGGTGTGATGTACGTGGAGGTCACCGTGAAGTGGGCGGTCACCCCCGCGAAGGCGGTCGAGCTGTACCGGCTCGCGGGCAGCGAGGACGCCATTCAGCAGCGCTTGGTCTTCCCCGACAGCCGGGAGATCATCCGTAACGTCTTCGCCCGTCACACGAGCGAGGAGGGTTACACCTCCGCACGCGAGAAGATCAACGCGGAGATCGGCGACCTGATCAAGGAGCGCCTGGCGCCCCGCGGGATCGCCGTCACCACCGTCAACCTGCGCAATGTGCGGCCGTCCGAGCAGCTGCAGGAGCAGATCGACCGCAAGATCCAGCAGCAGCAGGCGACCGAGCGGGCGACGGAGGCGGCGCGGACCGCCACGGCGGAGGCCGAGCGCCGCCGGATCGAGGCCGAGGGCATCGCCAAGGCCAACAAGATCCTCAACGACTCGCTCAGTGACAGGGTGCTCGCCAACCAGTGCATCGAGGCCTTCAAGGAGGCGGCGGCGAAGAACCCCGTGTACGCGGTTCCGTGCGGCACCGGCACGGGGAACCCGCTGATCGTGGACGGCAGCAAGAGGTGAGCAGCAAGGGCTGAACAGCGCACGAGGGGCCGCCCGCATGAAGCGGGCGGCCCCTCGTGCATGTGCTCGGTGCGCGGGTCGGCGCGGGTGAGCCCGGCGATCCGTGGCTCAGCGGGAGCGCTTGGCCAGCCGCTCGACGTCCAGCAGGATCACCGCACGGGCCTCCAGCCGCAGCCAGCCGCGCTGTGCGAAGTCGGCCAGCGCCTTGTTCACGGTCTCGCGGGAGGCGCCGACCAGCTGGGCCAGCTCCTCCTGGGTGAGGTCGTGGACGACGTGGATGCCCTCCTCCGACTGCACGCCGAAGCGGCGCGACAGGTCGAGGAGCGCCCGGGCGACACGGCCCGGCACGTCCGAGAAGACCAGGTCGGACATCTGGTCGTTGGTCTTGCGCAGCCGGCGGGCGACCGCGCGCAGCAGTGCCGTCGCCACCTCGGGCCGGACGTTCAGCCAGGGCTGGAGGTCGCCGTGGCCGAGGCCGAGGAGCTTGACCTCGGTGAGGGCGGTGGCGGTCGCGGTGCGCGGCCCGGGGTCGAAGAGGGACAGCTCGCCGATCAGCTCGCCGGGGCCGAGGACCGCCAGCATGTTCTCGCGGCCGTCGGGGGAGGTGCGGTGCAGCTTGACCTTGCCTTCGGTGACCACGTAGAGGCGGTCGCCCGGTTCGCCCTCGTGGAAGAGCGCGTCGCCGCGGGCGAGCGTCGCTTCACTCATCGAGGCGCGGAGCTCCGCGGCCTGCTCGTCATCGAGCGCCGCGAAGAGCGGGGCGCGCCGCAGAACGTCGTCCACGAGTTCTCTCCTTGTCGACCTGCTCAGGGGACGTTGGTCCCATGATGCCGGACTGTGCTGTGCCGGCCCGGGGACACTGTGCCCCCGTGGGGCACCACCGGGGAACGGACCCCGGTAGTAAACAATCGTGCGATCAATCACAACAAGTTTGACGTACCGGCGCGTCTCTCCCTACGGCAGGGGCCCGATCGGGGCCGGATTACGGGGGGCCGGGGCGGATGTCGGTGGGGGCCTTTAGGCTGGCCGGGTGTCCAATTCGCCGGTGAGAGCACAGGCCGAGGGGGCTGGCAGCGTGTCCGGTAAGCAGAATTCCGCCGTGGGCGAACAGCAGTCGCCCAGCTCCGACAAAAGGAAGAAAACGCCCAAACCGGAAACGCGACTGGCCATGGTCCGGCGTGCCCGCCGCATCAATCGCGAGCTCGCCGAGGTCTATCCGTACGCCCATCCGGAGCTCGACTTCGAGAACGCCTTCCAGCTGCTGATCGCCACGGTCCTGTCCGCGCAGACCACCGACCTCCGGGTCAACCAGACCACCCCCGCGCTCTTCGCCAAGTACCCCACGCCGGAGGATCTGGCGGCGGCGCAGCCGGAGGAGGTCGAGGAGCTCATCCGCCCGACGGGCTTCTTCCGCGCCAAGACCAAATCGATCATGGGCCTCTCTGCCGCCATCCGGGACAACTTCGGCGGCGAGGTCCCCGGCCGGCTGGAGGACCTGGTCACCCTGCCCGGCGTGGGCCGCAAGACCGCCTTCGTGGTCCTCGGCAACGCCTTCGGCGTCCCGGGTATCACCGTGGACACCCACTTCATGCGCCTCGCCCGGCGCTGGAAGTGGACCGATCAGGACGACCCGGTGAAGATCGAGGCCGAGATCGCCACGATCTTCCCCAAGAGCGAGTGGACGATGCTCTCGCACCGGGTGATCTTCCACGGCCGCCGTGTCTGCCACTCACGCCGGCCCGCCTGCGGCGCCTGTCCGATCACGCACCTCTGCCCTGCCTATGGGGAGGGCGAGACCGACCCCGAGAAGGCCAGGAAACTCCTGAAGTACGAGATGGGCGGCCGGCCCGGCCAGCGCCTAAAGCCGCCCCCTGACTATCCCGGAGAGCCGGCACCCGCCATGGGCCCGATCGAGTGACGTCACCGCCGACGGAACGAACGAGGCCCTCCGGCACGTTGCCCGTGAGGGGGTGCCGATGACACGCACAGGAGAAGACACGTACCAGCGGTTCGAGCAGCACGACGACGGCAAGGTGATCGTGGACGGTGACGTGGTCGTCACCACCGAAGGGCTGCCCGACTGGCTCGGGCCCGTCGTCCGCGCGGCGGAAACCGTCGAGCCCCACCAGCTCAGCCGGTTCCTTCCGCCGGAGAGCGGCCACGGCCGCCAGTCCGCCGTCCTCGTCCTCTTCGGCGAGGGGGCCAAGGGCCCGGAGCTGCTGCTCATGGAGCGGGCGGGAACCCTTCGCTCGCACGCCGGGCAGCCCTCCTTCCCCGGCGGCGCGCTCGACCCCGAGGACGGCGACCCGGCGACCACGGGCCCGCTGCGCGCCGCGCTGCGGGAGGCCGAGGAGGAGACCGGGCTCGACCCCACAGGAGTGCAGACCTTCGGCGTGCTGCCCAAGCTCTACATCCCGGTGAGCAGTTTCGTCGTCACGCCCGTACTGGGATGGTGGCGCACCCCGAGCCCGGTCGGAGCGGTCGATCCCGCCGAGACCGCGCGGGTCTTCACCGTGCCCGTGGCAGATCTCACGGACCCGGCCAACCGTGCGACGGCCGTGCATCCGCGCGGTCACGCAGGGCCCGCGTTCACGGTCGAAGGCGCTCTGGTCTGGGGTTTCACGGCCGGAGTGATCGACCGGATCCTGCACTTCGCAGGCTGGGAACGACCATGGGACCGCACCAAGGAGGTCCCGCTCGACTGGCACGCATGACAGGCTGACCCAGTGATGCGCTCCCGGCGGGGGCGTCACGTCCGAAGCGGCAGTGCGCCGTGGCCACACCCCAGCCGGACAGAGCACCGGCGACGACACTGCGAGGCAAATGACGGTGAACGTGCTGGACATCCTGTTGCTGGTCGCCGCCGTGTGGTTCGCGATCGTCGGCTATCGCCAGGGCTTCGTCGTCGGCATCCTCTCGGTGATCGGCTTTCTCGGCGGCGGACTCGTCGCGGTCTATCTGCTCCCGGTGATCTGGGGCGCACTGACCGATGACTCCGAAGTGTCCACCACCGCCGCGATAGTCGCCGTCGTCATCGTGATCGTCTGCGCCTCCGTCGGCCAGGCCTTCACCACCCACCTCGGCAACAAACTGCGCCGGTTCATCACCTGGTCGCCCGCCCGCGCGCTGGACGCCACCGGCGGCGCCCTGGTCAACGTCGTGGCGATGCTCCTGGTCGCCTGGCTGATCGGCTCGGCGCTCGCCGGCACCTCACTGCCCACCCTGGGCAAGGAGGTCCGCAATTCGAAGGTGCTGCTCGGGGTGTCACGTGTGATGCCCGATCAGGCCAACACGTGGTTCACGGACTTCTCGTCCGTGCTCGCCCAGAACGGCTTCCCGCAGGTCTTCAGCCCGTTCGCCAACGAGCCCATCACCGAGGTCCAGGCGCCCGACCCGGCGCTCGTAGGCAGCCCCGTGGCGGCGCGTGCGAAGCAGTCCATCGTCAAGGTCGTCGGCACGGCTCCGAGCTGCGGCAAGGTCCTCGAAGGCACCGGCTTCGTCTTCGACGAACGCCGTGTGATGACCAACGCCCACGTCGTCGGAGGCGTCGACGAACCGACCGTGCAGATCGGCGGCGAGGGCCGCCTCTACGACGCCAAGGTCGTCCTCTACGACTGGGAGCGCGACATCGCCGTCCTGGACGTGCCCGACCTCAAGGCCCGCCCCTTGGAGTTCGCCGACTTCGAGGAGGGCGACGCCCGCAGCGGCGACAGCGCGATCGTCGCGGGCTTCCCGGAGAACGGCTCGTACGACGTCCGCTCCGCCCGCGTCCGCGGCCGCATCAACGCCAACGGCCCCGACATCTACCACCGGGGCACCGTCCGCCGCGACGTGTACTCACTGTTCGCGACCGTGCGTCAGGGCAACTCCGGCGGCCCGCTGCTCACGACGGACGGCAAGGTCTATGGCGTCATCTTCGCCAGGTCCCTCGACGACGCCGACACCGGCTACGCCCTGACGGCCGATGAGATCCGCGAGGACATCAGTCTCGGCCGCACCGCCAACCAACAGGTCGACAGCCAGGGCTGCGCCCTCTAGGGGACGGTGGAAAGGGCGCGGATGCCCGCGGACATGCCCGCTGTGAGGCGGTCAGTCCCGGGGATGGTGCCGCAGGCGCGCGGACACCCAGCGTGCACGGCGCTTCAGGATGCGCGGGATCCCCATCCCCTGGCCCGGAGGGGCGTGATCCTCGCTCGGAAGTCCACCTGTCTCGTGGATGATCGGCCTGCCGGCCGAGCGGCGGTTGCGTGCTGCGTCACCGTAGTCGTGCGTCCAGCCCATACCCGGACGTGTGCCCGTGCCCCATGGTCGGTAACCGTCCGGTGGGCCGCCAATTGGCCTATGCGGCAGGCATGTGGCTGTTCGCAGCACAACCGTTCTCGTGGTGTACGAAATCACCCTGCGGGCCTAGCGGTCGGGCTCCGGGTCCTTGAGCCAGCTGATCAGCTCGTTCGAGAACGCCACCGGATCTTCTTCGTGCGGGAAGTGGCCGAGGCCGTCGAACAGCCGCCACCGGTACGGCGCTTCGACGTACTCGCCGGAACCGGCCGCACTCCGCGTCCGCATCGCCGGATCGAGGGAACCGTGCAGATGCAGGGTGGGAACCCGTACCGGACGCTTCATCCTGCGGTTGAACTGGATCCCGTCGGGCCGGGCCAGCGACCGCACCATCCACCGGTAGGGCTCGATCGAGCAGTGCGCCGTCGACGGGATGCACATGGCCCGCCGGTAGACGTCGACGGCCTCTTCCTCGAGCGGCCTCGGCCCGGACCAGTTTTCGAGCAGCTCACCGACCAAGGCGGCGTCGTCCGCCACCAGTTGGCGCTCCGGGATCCACGGACGCTGGAAGCCCCACACGTAGGAACCCGCGCGGCTCTGCGCGAAGTCGGACAGCATCGCCGAGCGCCAGCGCCGGGGATGCGGCATCGAGGAGACCGCGAGCCGGCGCACCAGCTTCGGCCTCATCACCGCGGCCGTCCACGCCAGATAGCCGCCGAGGTCGTGCCCCACCAGCGCCGCGTCCGGTTCACCCAGCGACCGCACGACACCCGTGATGTCGAGCGCCAGGTTGGCGGGGTCGTAGCCCCGGGGCGTCCGGTCGCTGCCGCCGACGCCGCGCAGGTCCATCGCCACGGCCCGGTACCCCGCGTCGGCGAGCGCCGTCAGCTGGTGCCGCCATGTCCACCAGAACTGCGGAAAGCCGTGCAGCAGCATCACCAGCGGTCCGTCGCCCATCTCGGCGATATGGAAGCGGGCACCGTTGGCGGCCACGTCGCGGTGGGTCCAGGGACCGTCGAGGCGTACGGGGCTACCGAGTGCGGCGGGACTGCCGGGGCCGGAATCAGGGACCGTCATGCTGATGAGCGTCCCACAACGCGGCACACCGCGTTCGCGACCCTCCTGTCGAGGATCACGCCGAAACCTTGTCCGAAACCCGGTCCGACGCCGTGCTCCCGGGGGCCTTGGTCAGTTCCACACGGCGGGGATGCGGCTTGGCGTTGCCCAGCACCGCGGCGGTCTCCTTGGCGGAGGCGACCGTCTTCTGCGGGCCCTTGCCCTTCTTCGCCTTCTTGACGAAGATCACGCCGATCAGGGCGAGAAGACCGGCCACGATGATGTTGGCCGCGAACGAGAGCAGGAAGCAGTACGCCAGATGCCAGCCGCCGCTCCACATGTGGATGAAGTAGGCGAGCGCGAAGCTCAGCATCGGCAACGAGAAGATCAGTACCGCGCCGGCCGCGGTGAACGCGGCGCCTCCCATCCCGGCCTTCTTCGCGTCCTGCCGCAGCTGGGCCTTGGCCAGCGCGATCTCGTCGTGTACGAGCGCGGACATCTCGGCGGTCGCCGAGGCGACCAGCTGGCCGAGACTGCGGTCGGCGCCGACAGCGTTCGCTGTGGTGTTGCCGGGGTCGCTCATCGCTGACTCCCTCTCCTCTTCCACGGGGCCGGTGTTTGTACGGTCCGATGTCAGATCATGCCGGACTGTCGCCGCCGTCGCTCGACACCCCGGCCGCTTCCGCCCTTCTGCGGTGCTCAGCCGCCTTCTCCTCGTAGATCGCGGCCATCCTCAGGTGGTACGCCGGGTCGTCCTGCTCGTAGATGTCCGGGATGCCGGACATGTCCTCGTCGCGCTCCTCCTCGGCCGCCAGCGCCTGGTAGACGCGTACCCGGCGCTTGAGCAGAACAGCCGCGAGGATTGCGGCGATCAGCGAGCCCATCAGGACCGAGGCCTTGACCTGGTCCGTGAGCGTCGCGTCCCCGGTGAACGCGAGTTCGCCGATGAGCAGGGAGACCGTGAAGCCGATGCCCGCGAGCGTGGCGAGCGCCAGCACGTCGGGCCAGGCGAGGTCCTCGTTGAGTTCCGCCTTGGTGAAGCGTGCGGCCAGCCAGGTGCCGCCGAAGATGCCGACCGCCTTGCCGACCACCAGACCGAGGACGACACCGAGGGTCTCCGGCTGGGTGAAGACATCGGCGAGGGACTCGCCGGTGACGGCCACCCCCGCGGAGAACAGTGCGAACAGCGGCACGGCGATGCCGGCGGACAGCGGCCGCACGAGATGCTCGATGTGCTCGCCCGGCGAGTGCTCCTCGCCCTCGCGCCGGCTGCAGCGCAGCATCAGACCCATCGCCACACCGGCGATGGTGGCGTGGACGCCGCTGTTGTACATCAGCCCCCACACGACGAGGGCCAGCGGCACGTACACGTACCAGCCGTGGATCCCCTTGCGCAGCAGCAGCCAGAACACGGCGAGGCCGACGACGGCCCCGCCGAGGGCCGCGAAATTCAGGTCGTTCGTGAAGAAGACCGCGATGATCAGGATCGCGAACAGGTCGTCGACGACCGCGAGGGTCAGCAGGAAGGCGCGCAGCGCCGACGGCAGCGAGGTGCCGATGACCGCGAGGACGGCCAGCGCGAACGCGATGTCGGTAGCGGTCGGGACGGCCCATCCGGCGGCGGAACCGCCACCGGCGGTGGCGACGACGAGGTAGACGATCGCGGGCATCGCCATGCCGCACAGCGCGGCGATCACGGGCAGGGCGGCGGCCTTCGGGTCGCGCAGCTCGCCGGCGACCAGTTCGCGCTTGAGCTCTATGCCGGCGACGAAAAAGAAGATCGCGAGCAGCCCGTCGGCCGCCCAGTGCTCGATCGACAGGTCGAGGCCCAGCGACGCGGGGCCGATGTGGAAGTCGCTCACCGAGGTGTAGCTGTCGCCCAGCGGAGTGTTCGCCCAGATCAGCGCGGCGACCGCCGCGAGCAGCAGGAGTACTCCGCCGACCGTCTCCGTGCGCAGAGCGTCCGCGACGTAGTTCCTCTCCGGCAGGGAGAGGCGTCCGAGGACCTTGCGGGGCGTGGGGCTGGGCGCGGCCACGAGATGGAACCTCCGTGCTGGTGGGCAGGACAAAACACTTGCCGACCAGACTTCCCGGCGCACCTTGGAATGCTCATCACGTCATTGACGCGTTCCTCACTCTACAGAAGGCCGCCCCGGGCGTTCGGGAGCGGAGCCGCGAGCAGGAATGGGCCCCCGGTGCGTCCGGGGGCCCATTCACCGAATACCGGGTCAGTCCTCGCTGGGTGCGCTGGGGAGCTTCGACTGGATGAGATCCATCACGGAGGAGTCCGTCAGCGTGGTGACGTCTCCCAGCTGGCGGTTCTCGGCGACGTCGCGCAGCAGTCGCCGCATGATCTTGCCGGAGCGGGTCTTCGGCAGCTCGGCCACCGGGAGGATCCGCTTGGGCTTGGCGATCGGCCCGAGCGTCGTGCCGACGTGGTTGCGCAGGTCGTTGACCAGGCTGTCGTCCTCAGTCGCCGAACCGCGGAGGATCACGAAGGCGACGATGGCCTGACCGGTGGTCTCGTCCGTGGCGCCCACGACCGCGGCCTCCGCGACCTTCGGGTGCGAGACGAGGGCCGACTCCACCTCGGTGGTCGAGATGTTGTGCCCGGACACCAGCATCACGTCGTCGACCCGGCCGAGCAGCCAGATGTCGCCGTCCTGGTCCTTCTTGGCGCCGTCGCCCGCGAAGTACTTGCCCTCGAAGCGCGACCAGTAGGTGTCGAGGAACCGCTGGTCGTCTCCCCAGATGGTGCGCAGCATCGACGGCCACGGCTCGGTGAGGACCAGGTAGCCGCCGCCCCCGTCGGGCACCTCGTTCGCCTCGTCGTCCACGACGGTGGCCGAGATACCGGGCAGCGGGCGCTGCGCCGAACCGGGCTTCGCCGCGGTGATCCCGGGCAGCGGCGAGATCATCATCGCGCCCGTCTCCGTCTGCCACCAGGTGTCCACGACCGGGGTCTTGCCCGCGCCGATGTTCTCCCGGTACCAGATCCACGCCTCCGGGTTGATCGGCTCGCCGACGGAGCCGAGGACACGCAGGCTGCTCAGGTCGAACTTGGCGGGGATCTCGTCGCCCCACTTCATGAACGTACGGATCGCGGTGGGCGCCGTGTAGAGGATCGTGACGCCGTACTTCTGCACGATTTCCCAGAAGCGGCCCTGGTGCGGGGTGTCGGGGGTGCCCTCGTACATCACCTGCGTCGCACCGTTGGCGAGCGGGCCGTACACGATGTACGAGTGGCCGGTCACCCAGCCGATGTCGGCGGTGCACCAGTAGACGTCCGTCTCGGGCTTGAGATCGAACACGGCATGGTGCGTGTACGCCGTCTGGGTGAGGTAGCCGCCCGAAGTGTGCAGGATGCCCTTCGGCTTACCCGTCGTGCCCGAGGTGTAGAGGATGAAGAGCGGGTGCTCCGCGTCGAAGGCCTCGGGGGTGTGCTCGGGGGACTGCCGGCCGACGATGTCGTGCCACCACACGTCGCGGCCCTCGGTGAAGGCGGTCTCCTGACCGGTGCGCCGCACGACGAGTACGTGCTCGACCTGCGGGCAGCGGCTCACCGCCTCGTCGATCGCGGGCTTGAGGGCGCTCGGCTTGCCGCGGCGGTAGCCGCCGTCGGAGGTGATGACGAGCTTGGCGTCGGCGTCCTGGATGCGTGAGGCGACCGCATCCGCGGAGAAGCCGCCGAAGACCACCGAGTGCGCGGCGCCGATGCGGGCGCAGGCCAGCATCGCGACGGCTGCCTCGGGAATCATCGGCAGGTAGACGGCTACCCGGTCGCCCTTGCGGACGCCCAGCTCGAGCAGGGCGTTGGCGGCCTTGGAGACCTCGTCCTTGAGCTCGGCGTAGGTGATGGCGCGTCCGTCGCCGGGCTCGCCCTCGAAGTGGATGGCGACACGGTCGCCGTGGCCCGCCTCGACGTGGCGGTCCACGCAGTTGTACGCCACGTTCAGCTTGCCGTCGGCGAACCACTTGGCGAAGGGCGGGTTGGTCCAGTCGAGGGTCTCGGTCGGCTCGGTGGCCCAGCTGAGCCGTCGCGCCTGCTCGGCCCAGAAGCCAAGCCTGTCCGCCGCGGCCTGTTCGTACGCCTCCGCCGTCACGTTGGCGTTCGCTGCCAGCTCGGCCGGCGGGGGGAACCGCCGCTCTTCTTTAAGAAGGTTGGCCAGGCTCTCGTTGCTCACGACATCTCCCTTTCCCAGGGCGTCTTCTGTGCGTATGTGTCCCAGGCCATAGCTCATCAGCCGGAGGGCCGGGTGACAAGGGCCTTCCGGATATTGGTTTAGACCTGTGGGCGCCCCTCGTCCCCGGGCGGTGGGGACGAGGGGCCACACGTTCTCACGGACGGGGACCGCTCAGGGTTCATCCCTGCCGTCCAGGCGTGCCGTCGAGCAGGTCTGTCGCACGCCTCAGCTGTGCGACTTCTCGAGCGCGGACGGTGCCGGTGCCACTCTGTCGAAGACCTCGTCGATCTCCTGCTCCGCCGTACTCGTGAGGAGGTACGCCTGTGCCTCGCCGACGTGGAAGTACATGCCGTGCAACTGGAGCGAGCCCTCGGCGAGTCGTCGGGCCACCGACTCGTGGGCCCTCAGGTGCTCGAGTTGCTGGACCACGTTGGTCAGGCAGAGCTGCTCCACCGCGTCAGTGGGCATGCGGCCGGAGATCCTGGCCCAGGAGCGGTGGCGGTTCTTCATCCGCTGAAGGCTGGGACGTCCGTGCCGCAGCCAGCGGGCGAGCGGTGTGGCGGTGCCGTCCGGCGGGCTGTTCAGCAGGGCCTGCATGGCGCCGCAGCCCGAATGCCCGCAGACGGTGATCGAATCCACCTCGAGGACGTCGACGGCGTACTCGATCGCGGCTGCGACGGAGTCGTCCGCCCCCTTCTCGCCGGGCAGCGGCACGAGATTGCCCACATTGCGCACCGTGAACAGATCACCCGGTCCGCTCGCCGTGATCATGCTGGTCACCAGCCGGGAGTCCGCGCAGGTGATGAACAGCTGGGACGGCCGCTGGCCCTCGCGTGCCAGCCGGGCCAGCTCATCGCGTACCAATGGGGCGGTGTTGCGCTGGAAGGAGCTCAACCCGTTGGCCAGGTGATGGGTGTCCGTGTCACGGGGCCGGTCGTCGCAATGGTGGTTGCGCCAAGGGGTCCAGGGCCGGCAGCAGCCGTGGGTCTCGTCGGCCGGCTCGCTGATCCGGCCGCCGGCCCGCCCGGTCACCTCGACCGTGCCGCCTTGCGAGGAGTGGGACGTTTGCCAGTCGTGCAGGGCCTCATAGGCGGCGTGGTCCATGAAAGAGCCGTCCAACTCGACCACGCAGGGGGCTCCGTGGGGCACCTGGCTCAGCATCCGGCTCAACCTGGGCACGGCGAGGAACGTCAGCTGACCTCGGGCGCGCACCCGATGCACACCGTCCCGTTCCTCGACGGTGATCCGCGTGCGGGTGAGCCGGTGCAGCGCGACTGCCACGGCCACAGCGACGCCGATGACGACGCCTTCCAGCACTCCGGTGAGGACGACGGCCGTCAGCGTGGCCGCGTAGACCAGCATCTCGCGGTTCTTCTTCACGCTGCGTAGATGCGTGATGTTGACCATCTGGACACCCACGACCATGACCAGCGCCGCCAGTGCGGCCAGCGGGATCAGATCGAGGACCGGCACCAGCAGCAGAGCCGCCACCACGACCCACAGGCCGTGCAGCATGGTGGAGTTGCGGCTCACGGCGCCCGCCGAGACGTTCGCGGAGCTGCGCACCGCGACGCCGGTGACGGGCAGCCCTCCGAGGGCCCCGGACACCATGTTCGCGGCGCCCTGCCCCGCGAGCTCACGGTCCAGATCGGCGCGAGGGATGCGTACGGTCGGCTTCTTACGGGCGGCGACCAGTTTGTCGATGGCGACGGCCGACAGGAGTGACTCCACGCTCCCGACGAGCGTGATGGTGAGGACCGCGGCGAGCAGGCCGAGCACCGGACCCTCGGGAAGTTCGGGCAGCGCGTGCGAACGCCAGGACGGCAGGTCGACCCGCGGCTGGTGCAGTCCGGCGAAGACCGCGAGCGCCGTGGCGGCGGCCACTGCCGCGAGGGCGGCGGGGATCTTCCGGACGATCCTGCCGGCGCGCCCGGGCACCCGCGGCCAGATCAGCAGCACGGCGACCGTCAGGATGCTGACGGACAGCGCGGCCGGGTGGAGGCCGGCCAACTGGGCAGGCAGGCCGAGCACATTGCTCACGGCCGAGCTCTGGGGTGTGCCGCCGAGGACGATGTGGAGTTGAGCGAGGGCGATCGTGGCGCCGATGCCCGCGAGCATGCCGTGCACGATCGCGGGGCTCACGGCGAGTGCCGACCGGGCCACCCGCAGGGCGGACAGGGCGAGTTGGCACAGGCCGGCGAGGACGGTGATGGCGCATGTGGTGCGCCAGCCGTACTGCTGGATCAACTCGGCCGTCACGACGGTCAGTCCTGCGGCGGGGCCGCTGACCTGGAGCGGTGCTCCGCCGAGCCGGCCGACGACGATGCCTCCGACCGCCGCGGCGACGAGACCGGCCTGGAGCGGCGCGCCGGTCGCGAGTGCGATGCCGAGAGACAGCGGGAGTGCGATCAGAAAGACGGCGACGGACGCGGAGACATCGGCGCCGTGGATGCGGAAGCGGCGGTCGTTGCCGGACGGCGGACCGTGCGGGCGCTGGAAGCGTGATGCGGGGGACAGCAGGTTCGTGCGGGCGGGGTCGTTCTCGTGGGGGTCTTCGGGCTGGTGAGAAGCGTCGTCGGTACGCGTAAGGGCGTAGGACATGATTCCCGTCTCCTCCGGGGCGGCGCGGTCGCGGAATGGGGGGACGCGGCCGTGGGTCACGGCGTGCAGCGGCGGGATACTTCAAACGTTCGGTAAATGGATCGTAATGCAGAGTAAAGACTCGGGCATTATTTCCCGTGCAAATAGGGCAACGTTTCACCCGATGTGGTGATTAGTAATTTCATAACGGCTCGTCGCCCGCCCTCTCCGCTCATCTCGATGCGACTTTGACGGCTCCGTATGCACCGCCGTCAGACAGTCGTATTGGCACAGGAATGAGGTGGGCGGATGTTGGCCGCCACGAAGAGGGTCGTCGCCGTCGGCACGGTCGCCACGGCGCTGATCGCAGGTCTCGCAGGGTGCTCCGGATCGAAGGCGCCGGGCGGCTCGGCCGGTGAACAGGGCGCTTCCGGCGGGAAGGAAGGTGTCGCCGCGCCGAAGAGCGCCGTACGCCTCATCGGTGACGGTTCAACGGCCTTCACCGGCGCCCAGCCGGGGCTCCTTCGGCCCGAACGCCTCAAGCCCGGCCAGAAGCCGCCGCAGTTCGTGGTCTTCTCCTGGGACGGTGCCGGTGAGGACAGCCAGAAACTGTTCTCGCGCTTCCGTGAGGTCGGCAAGAAGTACGACGCGACGATGACGTACTTCCTCAGCGGCGTCTATCTCCTCCCCGAGGAGAAGCGGACGATGTACAACCCGCCGCAGCACTCGGCCGGCCGCTCCGACATCGGCTTCAACGACGTCGACGGGATCAGGGACACCGTTCGCGAGCTGCGTGCCGCCTGGCTGGACGGCAACGAGGTGGGGACCCACTTCAACGGCCACTTCTGCGGCAAGGACGGCGGGGTGGGCACCTGGTCCGTCGAGGAGTGGAAGAGCGAGATCAGTCAGGCCAGGTCCTTCGTCAAGAACTGGAAGACGAACGCGGGCCTGGCCTCAATGGACCCGCTTCCGTTCGACTACGACAAGGAACTCATCGGCGCCCGCACGCCGTGCCTCGAGGGCCGCGAGAACTTCATCCGCGCCGCGAGCAAGCTCGGCTTCCGCTACGACACCAGCGGCGTCAACAACCAGGTGTGGCCGAAGAAGGAACTCGGTCTGTGGGACCTCTCCCTCCAGTTGGTCCCGGTGCCCGGCCGTGCCTTCGAGACGCTGGCGATGGACTACAACTTCATGGTCAACCAGTCCGGCACCGCCAAGGGCGACCCGTCGAAGCACGTCTACTGGGGCAACCAGATGCGCGACGGCCTGATCCAGGCCTTCGACCGCGCCTACGAGGGCAACCGCGCACCGCTGATCATCGGCAACCACTTCGAGTCCTGGAACGGCGGCACCTACATGCGTGCCATCGAGCAGACGATCGCGACGGTGTGCGTGAAGAGCGACGTGAAGTGCGTGTCGTTCCGTCAACTCGTGGACTGGCTGGACGCACAGGACCCGAAGGTGATCGAGAAGATGCGGGGTCTCGACGTCGGCGAGGCGCCGAAGGGCGGCTGGACGCAGTTCCTGGCCAAGCCGGTCGCTCCGGCGGCTCCGCCGGCTGACAAGGCTGCCAAGAACCGGGCCGAGAAGCCGGCCGAGAAGCGATGAACTGACGGCCGGCGCCGAGCGCGCGTGACAGCGGCCGGTCCCGTCCCCGACTCCGGGGACGGGACTGGCCGTCGGCGTCAACCGGGCTGCGCGACGGGGGCGTGCTCACCGAGCATGAACGAGGGATCCACCTGCGCCGCCAGGTCGGCTCCCGTCCTGGCGTTTCCCCAGCTCTCGGCGTTCTTCAGATGGAAGTGCACCATCTGCCGTGTGTAGCGCTCCCAGTCCCGCGCCGCGTACGAGTCCTCCGCCGCGTTCTGCAGGCTCTGCAGGGCCATGCGGTTGTCCGCCTCCAGCAGCTCGAAGCGGGGCGGACGCCCTTTCTCCATGGCGCGTACCCAGTTGGAGTGCCCCACGGTGACGAGCAGGTCGTCGCCGACTTCCTCCCTGAGGAACGCGATGTCGTCCTCACCCTGCACCTTGTTGCCCACGACCTTCAGGGCCACCCCGAAGTCGCGGGCGTACTCCTTGTACTGGCGGTACACGGAAACGCCCTTGAGGGTGGGCTCTGCCACCAGGAACGTCATGTCGAAGCGGGTGAACATCCCGGAGGCGAACGAGTCGGAGCCGGCGGTCATGTCGACCACCACGTACTCGTCCGGGCCGTCCACGAGGTGGTTCAGACAGAGCTCGACCGCTCCGACCTTGGAGTGGTAGCAGGAAACCCCGAGATCCGACTCGGTGAAGGGGCCGGTGGCCATCAAACGGATGTCGCCGTCGTCGAGCCGGACCGTCCGGGCGCACGCGTCGTACACCGGGTTGTCCTCGACCACGCGCAAGAGCCGTGATCCCTCGCCGGGAGGGGTGGTCTTGATCATCGTGTCGGCCGAGGCGATGCGGGGGTTGGAGCCGCGCAGATAATCCTTGATCAGCGGCAGATGGGCGCCCATCGCGGGCAGCGACGCCGCTTCTGCCTCGTCGAGACCGAGCGCGGCCCCCAGGTGCTGGTTGATGTCGGCGTCCACCGCGATGACGTGCGCCTCGTTGGCGGCCAGGTGACGAATGAAGAGGGAGGACAGGGTCGTCTTGCCGCTGCCACCCTTCCCTACGAAAGCGATCTTCATGTTCACCTAGAGTAGCGGAGCGATTGCTTCGGGTTGCCTCGAAGGGTGAGGAAGACCACTCCAATGTGGGCCGGACCCCCTCGCGCGCGTAACCTCGCTACTTATGAGTACGAACGCCTCGCCGGCCGATCCCCTCGCCGCCCTCGGTGCCCTGCCGGGCGTTGCCGACTCCGTTGATTCGGTGCGGAAGGCCGTCGACAGGGTCTACGGACACCGGGTCATGCGCCGCCGCAGCAACGAGATCACCTCCGAGGCCGCCCTGCGCGGAGCGCGTGGCTCCGCCGCACTGTCCGGAGCGGACTGGGCCCTGGAGGAGGTGCGCCGGCGTACCGACTTCGGCAGCGAGCCGGAGGCGCGCACCGTCGGCGCCGCCCTGCGGCTCACCGCCGAAGCAGGTCAACTGCTCTCCATCTGGCGGCAGTCGCCGCTGCGCGTCCTGGCTCGGCTGCACCTTGTCGCGGCCGGCCGCGCGGGCGACGACGACACCGTGGGACGCCCGCGCCTGCCCGGCGAGACCGTGGACGAGCCGCTGATCAACGCGCCGCTGCCGGACGTCGCCGAGGTGACGGGCCGACTGGACGGTCTGGCAGAGTTGATCATCGCAGGCACCGAAGCGCCTGCCCTGGTGACGGCCGCGGTGGTGCACGGCGAACTCCTGGCCCTGCGGCCGTTCGGCTCCTGCAACGGGCTGGTCGCCAGGGCGGCCGAGCGGATCGTGCTCGTCGGCAGCGGGCTCGACCCGAAATCGATTTGCCCGGCCGAGGTGGGCCATGCCGAGCAGGGCAGAGCCGCATATGTCGCCGCCTTCGAGGCGTATCTGACCGGAACGCCGGAGGGGCTGGCCGCGTGGATCGCCCACTGCGGCCGCGCGGTGGAGCTCGGCGTCAGGGAGTCGACGGCGGTGTGCGAGGCGCTTCAGCGCGGCGCCGCCTGAGGCTGCTTTCCTGAGCTGCGGAAAGTCCCGGGAACGGGTTGCGGCGGTACCGCTTCCGGTACCGCCGCTGGCACGAGCCCCGAGTTACCATGCGTCCTCGAAATGTTGCCCATCAGGTCGGGAACTTTGCCCGTCACCTGGTGCGGCTGGCCCGTAATCGACGGGTCGACGTCGCGTGGGTGCTCAGTTTTCATGCTTCGGTCCGTGGGGCCTTCTGCGTTACAGGTGATCCTTTCGGATGTACTCGGTCTCGCGGGCCGTGACTCCTTTGTACTACTGCGGCCACGGATAGGAAAGGCCTGCCTGGAGTTCTTTACTTTTAGGTTCAAATACGGGCGAACCGAATGTGCCTTGATCGACGGGCGCCGACCCGTCTCCCGGGGGTCCGTACTCCGGGAGACAGCGCGAATCAGCCGACGGCAGTCTGCGCGGCGGCGGTCCGCCGGCGGCTGGCGTACCAGACGAGCCCGGCCGTAGCCGCTGCCGCTCCGACGGCGGCCATGGCGATCAGGGCGGGCCGCGGTGCCATCGAGAAGCCGGGCAGTCGCTGCTTCAAGCGCACCGGACGGTGGAAGTCGAGAATCGGCCAGTCGCGCAGGACCGCCTCACGGCGCAGCCCTCGCCCCGGGTTCACCGCGTACGGATGTCCCACGGCCGCGAGCATGGGGACGTCGGTGACCGAGTCGCTGTACGCGTAGCTGCGCGCCAGGTCGTACCCCTCGGACTCGGCGAGTTCCCGGATCGCCTCCGCCTTGGTGGGGCCGTAGGCGTAGTAGCCCACCTCGCCGGTGAAGCAGCCGTCGTCGCCGACCACCATGCGGGTGGCCACCACGCGGTCGGCGCCGAGCAGCTCGCCGATCGGCTCCACGACCTCGGCGCCGGAGGTGGAGACGATCACTACGTCGCGGCCGGCGGCGTGATGCTCCTCGATGAGCGAGGCGGCCTCGTCGTAGATGATCGGGTCGATGAGGTCGTGGAGCGTCTCGGCGACGATCTCCTTGACCTGCTGGACGTTCCAGCCTTTGCAGAGCATGGAGAGGTACTCGCGCATCCGCTCCATCTGGTCGTGGTCCGCACCGCCCGCGAGAAAAACGAACTGGGCATAGGCGGTACGCAGTACGGCGCGCCGGTTGATCAGCCCGCCTTGGTAGAAGGACTTGCTGAAGGTCAGAGTCGATGACTTCGCAATGACCGTCTTGTCCAGGTCAAAGAAGGCGGCTGTGCGCGGCAAGGAGTGGTTTTCCACGAGGCAGAGCATATGTGCCCGCCATTCGGCGTACGCTCGGGCGTGTGGGTTTGCCTGAGAAGGCTCTCGGGTACACCATGGAAGTCACGGATCGTTCGCGACCGTGCTAACCCGGTCCGGCTCCTCCCCCCCCGAGTCGGCCGGAGAGACGACCCCCGCTCTCCCCCCCGGCGGGGGTCGTCGCATGTCCGGGCACGTTTTCCCGGCTCTCCCGCGCTTCCGGCGCCGGTGTTCGCCCTTCGGTCGGATCAGGACGGCACCGGACGGCCTACCCCCGGATTGGTCACTGACTGTAGTCGTCGGGATGCTCTCCGAGAGCCTTCCGAAGAGTGTGCAGTGCGGCTCAAGGATCTGTCCATGAGTCATCAAGCGCTCACCGGTATGAGCTACCGGGATATTCACAAGTGGCGAGTTGTCCACAGTTTTTCAGCAAGATCCACACGATTTTTCACTGGGCCGCACCGTGATTCCAGCCGCGTAAGTCGCGGGCCGAAGGAATCACGGATCTCGATGCGATGCGAGATCGCAGAGGGAAGGGGTGGAGATCGTGGCCGGATCCATCACATCGGACCGCTCGCGCGCCGCGGAGGAGCGGCCTGGCGGACCCTTGATCGTCACCGAGGACATGGAGCTGCTGGACGATCTGCTGCGGCTGTGCGCCGCAGCGGGTGCAGAGCCGGAGGTCCACCATTCGCTGCCGGAAAGGAAGGGCGGTTGGGAGGAAGCGCCGCTGGTCCTCGTCGGCGACGATGCCGCCGCGCGCTGCCACGGCGCCTCGCGCAGGCGCGGGGTGTTCCTGGTGGGCAGGGACCAGGACGACCCCGACGTATGGCGGCGAGCCGTGGAGATCGGGGCCGACTGCGTGCTGCGGCTCCCCGACGCGGAGAGCTGGCTGGTCGACCGGATCGCGGACGTGGCCGAAGGCGTCGGGCGTCAGGCGCTGACCGTGGGCGTGATCGGCGGCCGTGGCGGCGCAGGGGCTTCGACCCTGGCCACCGCTCTTGCTGTGACCGCCGCACGCGGCGGACGGCGAACGATGCTCGTCGACGGCGATCCGCTCGGCGGAGGACTGGACGTGCTGCTCGGAGGCGAGCACACGGAAGGCATGCGATGGCCGGATTTCGCCGCTTCGAAAGGCCGTGTCGCCGGCGGTGCGCTGGAGGAGTCGCTGCCAGAACTGCACGCGCTGCGCGTGCTCAGCTGGGACCGCGGCGATTCCGTCGTCATCCCACCGGAGGCCATGAGGTCCGTCCTGGCGGCCGCCCGCCGGCGGGGCGGAGTGGTGGTCGTCGATCTGCCCCGGCGCGTCGACGAGGGCGTGGCGGAGGCCCTGGCCCAGCTCGATCTCGGGCTGCTCGTCGTGCCGGGCGAGCTGCGAGCGGTCGCCGCCGCGAACAGGGTGGCCTCCGCCGTGGGCATGGTCCTGGCGGACCTCCGGGTGGTGTGCCGCGGTCCTTACGCGCCCGGGCTGGACGAGCAGTGGGTGGCGGCCGCCCTCGGACTGCCGCTCGCCGGTGAGCTCCCGACAGAGCCCGGACTGGCGGCCGCGCAGACCGCCGGAGCGCCACCGGGCGGCAGCGGCCGCGGACCGCTCGCAAGGTTCTGCACCGCGTTCTGGGAGCGTGCGCTGGTGGGGGAGGGCACCGCATGAGCTCCGGACTGCTGGAGGCAGTACGGCAGCGCCTGGCGGAGAGCGGCGCGGAGCCCACGCCGGCCCGCGTGGCCGCGGCCCTGCGGGCGCAGGGCCGGCTGCTGGGCGACGCCGAAGTGCTGGGCGGCACGGAGCGGTTGCGCTGCGAGCTGGTGGGCACGGGGCCGCTGGAGCCGCTGCTGGCCGACCCGTCGGTCACGGACGTGCTGGTTTCCGCGCCCGACCGGGTATGGGTGGACCGGGGCAGGGGCCTGGAGCTCACCGAGGTGACGTTCGCGGACGCGGCGTCGGTGCGCAGACTGGCCCAGCGGCTCGCCGCGGTGGCAGAGCGGCGGCTGGACGACGCCCGTCCATGGGTGGACGCCCGACTGCCCGACGGGACACGCATGCATGCCGTGATCCCTCCCGTGGCCGTCGGCTCGACGTGCCTGTCGCTGCGCGTCGTGCGGCCCCGTGCTTTCTCGGTCGGAGAGTTGGTCACCGCCGGCACGGTGCCACCCGGCGGGGACAGGCTGCTGCGGGCCCTGATCGAGGCCCGGCTCTCGTTCCTGATCAGCGGCGGGACCGGTTCGGGGAAGACGACGCTGCTGAGCACCCTGCTGGGGATGGTCGGGGAGCGGGAGCGCATCGTCCTGGCCGAGGATTCGGCCGAATTGAGACCCGAGCATCCGCATGTGGTGCGCCTGGAGTCGCGCACGGCGAACCAGGAGGGCGCG
The DNA here is from genome assembly GCF_052068155.1 of Streptomyces sp. OZ13. Classification (NCBI taxonomy): domain Bacteria; kingdom Bacillati; phylum Actinomycetota; class Actinomycetes; order Kitasatosporales; family Streptomycetaceae; genus Streptomyces; species Streptomyces sp. OZ13. The sequence continues at coordinate 523,770 of NZ_JBQHCZ010000004.1, forward strand.
GGACGCGTGACCTTGAGGGACCTGGTGAGGCAGGCCCTGCGCATGCGCCCCGACCGGCTGGTGGTCGGAGAGGTCCGGGGCGCGGAGGTGACCGAACTCCTGGCGGCCCTCAATACAGGCCACGAAGGCGGCTGCGGCACTGTCCACGCGAACGCGGCGGCGGACGTGCCGGCTCGGCTCGAGGCGCTGGGCACCGCGGCCGGGCTCGATCGGGCCGCGCTGCACAGCCAGTTGGCTGCTGCTCTCGCGGTGGTGATCCACCTCGTGCGGGACGGGGCAGGCAGGCGGCGGCTGGCAGAGATCCATGTGCTGGAGCGGGACGCGGCGGGACTGGTGGTGACGGTGCCCGCCCTGAGATGGGCCAAGGGGGCGTTCGCGGCGGAGGCAGGCTGGGAGCGGCTGCGGACCCTGGTCGGTGATGCGCTGTGACAGCCGTCCAGTCGATGTGCGCGGCGGCGGTGTGCCTGATCGCGGCTGCCTGGCTGCTGACCGGCGGGCAGGAGCAGGAACTGCGAAGGGCGCGGCTGATGTTCGCGGGCCCGGGGGCGGTGGTTCTGCCGCCGTGGTGGTCGTGGGAACGGCTCCTGCCCCTGATCAGGCTCCGCAAGGAGTGGTGGTGCCTGCCTGCGGGAGCCGCGGTGGCTGTCGCCGGCGAATCTCCGTTGCCGCTGGCTGCGGGAGCCGTCGCCGTGCCGTTGGTGCGGCGGTGGCTGCGGGCCCGGGAACGCAGGAACGACGAGGACCGGCGGGCCCTGGGCGCCATCGGCCTGTGCGGGGCGACAGCCGGGGAGCTGAGGGCGGGTCTGCAGCCGGCACAGGCACTGCTCTTCGCCGCGGCGGCGACGGACGTCCTCGGGGATGCGGAGGCCGAGGTGCTGGCGGCGGCGAGATTCGGCGGAGACGTGCCCGAGGCATTGCGCACGGCGGCGCGACAGCCGGGCGCGGAAGGACTGGCCGGGGTGGCGGCGTGCTGGCGGGTCGCCGTGGACAGCGGTGCCGGCCTGGCGGCCGGGCTGGACCGTCTGGAAGCGGCCCTGCGCGCCGAGATGGATCAACGAGAGGAGCTGAAAGCGCAGTTGGCAGGCGCTAGGTCGACCATCGTGCTGCTTGCGCTGCTGCCGGTCGCCGGTCTGGCCATGGGCTGGGCCCTCGGGGCCGAACCGCTGCATGTGCTGTTCCACAGCCCGGCCGGCATCGCCTGTCTGGTGATCGGAGGGCTGCTGGAGACGGCAGGGCTGTGCTGGGCCGGACGGATCGTGCGTGCGGGAGGGGAGGCATGAGCGGCGAGGCCGTCCACAGCCTGGGGACGACCGCGGGAGTTCTCGCCGCCATGGCCTGCCTTGTCTCCCTGGTGGCGGCGAAGCGGCGAGAGGGAAAGGTGCGCACGAGGGGCATGGCCTTGCTGCGGTCAGGGCTCGAAGTCCGCGGCAGGCGTATCGACTTCGGGAGGGCCAGGCCCTGGGCGGCTCCGCTGGGCGTGGTCGCCGTCGGCTGGTTCCTCATCGGCGGACCCGCGGGCGGCGCAGTGGGACTTGTCGCCGCCATGGGAGTGCACCGATGGCAGCGGGACCGTCGGCAGCGGACCGACGCCGGCGCGCCCGAGGCGGACGCCAGTAAGGAAGTTGCGCGTCAACTGCCGCTGGCAGCCGACCTGATGGCCGCGTGCATTTCCGCCGGAGCGGGCCCGCGGGAGGCGGCGGAGGCGGTCGGCGAATCCCTGGGCGGCCCGGTCGGTGGCCGCCTCGCACGGACTGCCGCGCAGCTGCGGCTCGGTGCGGAACCGGCGCCCGCGTGGGGTTGCTTCGGCGAGATACCGGGCGCGGAGCCGCTGGCCCGCTGCTTGGAGCGGGCCGACTCCACCGGAGCTCCGGCCGCGGAGCCGGTGTCCCGGCTCGCGGAGCGATTCCGTGCGGAGCGTGCCCGCGCCGTGGCGGGCCGGGGACGCAGGGCGCAGGTACTGATCACGGCGCCGGTGGGGCTGTGCTTTCTGCCCGCCTTCCTCGCGGTCGGCGTGGCGCCCGTGGTGATCGGCCTGGCGGGCGGACTCCTGCACGGCAACTGACGACAGACAACGCGACGACACAGACGGCAATTTCGACATCAGGGGGTTCACCATGTGGCAAGCGATGCGGGTTCGGCTGACCGCGCTGAGGCGCAGGATGCGCACCGACGACGGTATGACCACATCCGAGTACGCGATGGGAACGATCGCCGCGTGCGCCTTCGCGGCGGTCCTCTACAAGATCGTCACCAGCGGCACCGTCTCGGGAGCGCTGGAAGCCGTGATCGGGAAGGCGCTCGATGCGCAGTTCTGAGGCGCCTTCCGCCGGCGCAGGGGCCGGGGCACGGTCAGGTCCAGGGGTAGGCGCACGGCCAGGGCGAGGCCCGGAAGGCGACCCCGGCCGAGGTGACGCCCAAGGCAAGGGTGACGGCAAGGAATTCGGGGACAAGGGATCCGTGACGGCGGAGGCAGCCGTCGCGGTGCCGGCGCTGGTGATGTTCACCATGGGGCTGGTCTGGGCCTTGATGGCGGCTTCGGCGCAGATCCAGTGTGTGGACGCCGCGCGGGCCGGTGCTCGCGCGGCGGCACGGTCGGAGCCACGGGCCGCGGCGGTCGCCGCCGCCCGTTCGGCGGCACCGAGCGGCTCCGCGGTCACCCTCACACGGAACGGTGACCTGTGGCGCGTACGCGTCGAGGCGGACACGCCCGGGCCGGGCGCGCTCGACCTGACGCTGAGCGCGGAGGCCGTCGCGTTCGCCGAGGACTCCGTGGGTCAGGGACCGAACGCGGTCGCGCCGGGCGCGGTCGTCGTGCGGGACACCGGTCCACAGGTCATCACAGGGGAAGCGGCACGGGACCGGACGCCCGGGGACACCGCGCGGAACGCCGCCCAGGCCCCGGCATCGGCCCTGACGGGGCTCTCAGGCCCCGCCCCGGCCTCCCCGGTCCGCAGACACCGGGCCGGCGCTCAGAAGCGGGGAGAGGGCCTTGTGCTGATGCGTGCGGACAGAGGGGGCCGCGGTAGCGACACAGGGCCTGCCCGCGCCGTCGGCGTACCGAGGGCGGAGCGCCCGGAACGGCCCGGCACAGCCACAGCGGCGATCGCGGAGGTGGCGCCGTGAGCGAGGACCGTGGCTCGGCGACCGTGTGGGCGGCGATGGCGACGACTGTGCTGTGCGCGATGTTCGCGATCATCCTGGCGATGGGCCAGGCCGTGGTCGCCCGGCACCGGGCGGGAGCCGCGGCCGACCTCGCGGCCCTCGCCGCGGCCGACAACGCTCTGCGGGGCACGGCCGAGGCCTGTGCGACCGCGGGCCGGGTGGCCGGCGCTCAGGGAGCGCAGCTCGTCCGGTGCTCCCTGACGGGCGAGATCGCCGACGTGAGCGCGACGGCCCGTTTCGGCCCCTACGCCCCGGCGGTCAGGGCGCGGGCGGGTCCGCCGGAGTCTCCTGGGCCGCCGGCGCCGTCCGGAGCAGCTCCGTGAGCAGCCGGACCGCGCCCCGCTTGTGCAGCGGATCGTTGCCGTTGCCGCATTTGGGCGACTGGATGCAGGACGGGCAGCCCGCCTCGCATTCGCACGAGGCGATCGCCTCCCGGGTGGCGTTGAGCCACTCGCGGGCCGTGTGGAAGGCCCGCTCGGCGAAGCCCGCCCCGCCCGGGTGCCCGTCGTACACGAAGACGGTCGGCAGCAGCGTGTCGGGATGGAGCGGCACGGAGACGCCTCCGATGTCCCAGCGGTCGCATGTGGCGAACAGGGGCAGCATCCCGATGGAGGCGTGCTCGGCGGCGTGCAGGGCCCCGCCCAGCTGCTCCGGATTGATCCGGGCTGCGTCCAGCTGGTCCTCGGTGACCGTCCACCACACGGCACGGGTGCGCAGGGTCCGGGGAGGCAGGTCGAGCTTGGACTCGCCGAGGACTTCGCCGGTGATGAGTCTGCGCCGCAGGAAGGAGACGACCTGGTTGGTGACTTCGACGGAGCCGTAGCTCAGGCGTCCGTCTCCCCACGGAATCTCGATGTCGGTTTCGAGTACGGAGATGGACGTGGTGTCGCGTGCGGTGGTCGAGTAGGGCGGTCCGGCCTCCGTGACGAGGGCGACGGAGTCTTCCAGGTCGAGCTTGTCGACCAGGTACGTACGGCCCTGGTGCAGGTGGACGGCGCCGTCGTGGACCGCTGTGTGGGCGGCGCCCTCGTCGACCGTGCCGAGCAGCCGGCCCGTGGCGGACTCGACGATCTGGACGGGCCGACCGCCGCCGCCCCGGATGTCGGTCAGGTCGGCGGCACGCTCGCGACGGGTCCAGTGCCAGCCGGAGGCCCGCCGCCGCAGCAGCCTCGCGGCCTCCAGCTGGGGCATGAGGTCCGCCGCGCCCGGACCGAAGAGCTCCAGGTCGGTCTCTGTGAGGGGAAGCTCGGCGGCTGCCGCGCACAGATGGGGGGCCAGCACGTAGGGGTTGTCCGGGTCGAGGACGGTGGATTCCACCGGACGGTCGAACAGGGCCTCGGGATGGTGGACGAGGAACGTGTCCAGCGGGTCGTCCCGGGCCACGAGCACGGCGAGGGCTCCCTGACCCGAACGGCCCGCCCTGCCCGCCTGCTGCCACAGGGAGGCCCGTGTGCCCGGGTATCCGGCGATCACGACGGCGTCCAGGCCGGCGACGTCCACACCGAGCTCGAGGGCGGTGGTGGCCGCCAGACCGAGGAGTTCACCGGAGTGCAGGGCACGCTCCAGTGCCCGGCGCTCCTCCGGGAGATAGCCGCCCCGGTAGGCGGCGACACGCCGGGGCAAGGAGCGGTCCACCTCGGCGAGGCGCTCCTTGGCGATCACGGAGATCAACTCGGCGCCGCGGCGGGAGCGTACGAAGGCCACGCTGCGGACGCCCTGCACCGTCAGGTCGGTCAGGAGGTCGGCGGTCTCCGCGGTCGCGGTGCGGCGTACGGGCGCGCCCTTCTCGCCCTGGAGCTCGGTCAGCGGCGGCTCCCACAGCGCGAAGACCAGCTCTCCGCGCGGGGAGGCGTCGTCCGCGACCTCGTGCACGGGCAGGCCGGTGAGCCGGCCCGCCGCGACGGCCGGTTCCGCCGACGTGGCGGAGGCGAGCAGGAAGACCGGATTCGCACCGTAGCGCGCGCACAGCCGGCGAAGACGGCGCAGCACCTGGGCCACATGGGAGCCGAAAACGCCGCGATAGGTGTGGCACTCGTCGATCACGACGTACCGCAGTGAGCGCAGGAAGGAGGACCAGCGTGGGTGGGCGGGGAGTATCCCGCGGTGCAGCATGTCCGGGTTGGTGAGGACGTAATTGGCGTACTGGCGCACCCATTCGCGTTCTTCGACCGGCGTGTCGCCGTCGTAGACGGCGGGTCGGATGCGGTTGCCGAGCGGGGCCGCCAGCTCCTTCACCGCGCGTCGCTGGTCGGCGGCGAGCGCCTTGGTGGGCGCCAGGTAGAGCGCGGTGGTGCCCCTGCCGTTCGGAGCCTCCGCGCCGTCGAGCAGCGTGCTCAGTACGGGGGCCAGATAGGCGAGGGACTTGCCGGACGCCGTGCCGGTCGCGATGACCACGGATTCGCCGTTGAGGGCATGCTCGGCAGCGGCTGCCTGATGGGCCCAGGGGTGCTCGATCCCGGCCTGCTGGACGGCGCTGATCACTTCTGCCCGGATGCGGTCCGGCCAGACGGCATGCCTGCCCGGTCGAGGGGGCAGGTGCTCCGTATGAGTGATGCGCGCAGCCCGGCTCGCACCAGCGGTGAGCCGGTCGAGGACCGTGCTGGGGGAGGGGCGGTTTTCCACGCTCCCGGGCGGTCGACTGGGACGGTGATTCATGGCCATCGGCACCGAGTGTGTCACTGGCGTGACGGACAATGGTCCCAAGGCGTCGTGCATGGCTGCTGGTAAGTGATTGAATGCCATCGCGGCTGGCGACCGTCCTCCGGCTCCGTCGGGGAGACTTGAAGGGCGGCCGCTCGATAGCAAGGTGCTGGAGGATCCGTGGACCTGTCCCTGTCGACTCGCAATGTGTCCGGACCTGGTGGCGACCGTACGGTCGTCGAGGTCGGTGGCGAGATTGATGTGTATACCGCGCCCAAGCTGCGCGAGCAGTTGGTCGAGTTGGTGAACGACGGCAGCTACCACCTGGTTGTCGACATGGAGGGCGTGGACTTCCTCGACTCCACCGGCCTCGGCGTGCTCGTGGGCGGGCTCAAGCGTGTGCGTGCCCACGAGGGCTCCCTGCGCCTGGTCTGCAACCAGGAGCGCATTCTCAAGATCTTCCGGATCACGGGTCTGACCAAGGTGTTCCCCATTCACACCACGGTCGACGAAGCTGTCGCGGCGACCGACTGACGGTCGGCCGGAGACTGCCGGAAGCAAGAGGGGCCCCGGGCATCCAGCCCGGGCCTCTGAGAGGCACGCCCGTACGTCGAGAGGCACGCCCGTACGTCCGAGGGGGACTGCATGGCCACCGTTGAGCTCCGCTTCAGCGCCCAGCCCGAACATGTCAGGACGGCGAGACTGGTTGCCGCTGCCGTGGCTCGTCGTGCCGGAGTCGAGGAGGCGGTGCTGGACGAGGTCCGGCTCGCCGTCGGAGAGGCCTGCAGTCGCGCTGTCGGGCTGCACCGCAGCCATGGCATCACCGCGCCCGTAAGGGTGGTCCTGGCCGATGAGGAGAAGATCTTCTCCATCGAGGTCGGTGACGAGGTCCCGAACGCGGGCGCCGGCTCCACAGCCGTGTCCGGCGGACGCAGCGAGGGCACCGAGGAGCTCGACGCGGAGGGCGAGGACGAGATGGGCCTCGCCGTCATCAGCGGCCTCGTCGACGACATGGAGGTCTCCTCCACCGAGGACGGCGGTGTCATCCGTATGAGCTGGCCGGCGACATCGTTCGCCGTCGCGCCCTGACGTCGTCACCTTCCGAGTCGTCCTGGAGCCCATCGGTTCCCGAGCCGCCGGTCCGACAGTTGTCGGCCCCGTAGCCGTGGGCCCTGTGCTCCCGGAGCCGGTCGGTCCGCCGGCCCTTCGCCCCATGAGCCGTCGGTCGGACAGCTTCGGCCCCGAGCCGGCGGTCCGACAGCTGTCGGCCCCAAGTGTCGGTCCGTGGGCCCTTCGGCCCCCTGAGTGTCGGTCCCCGCGCCCGTCGGTCCCGGAGCGGCCTCGGAGCCCCCTGTCCCGGAGACCTCGACCGCGGAGCCGTGGCGCCCTGATCGTCGTCTTCTGAGCCGTCACGCTCTGATCCCACCGTGCAGGACCGGACAGTCCTGGGGCCGGTGCGCCGGAGGGGCAGATCGGCGTCGCGCAGGGATCCGGTCTCAATGTCCGCTGATCATTCCGGATCGTTCCGACGTAAAGAGGCCCTGCTGAGCAGGGCCTCTTTCGTATTTTCTAGATCATCGTTCGGGCGTCAATGCTTTTGCACCGTTACTGCTTTCGGGGATCATTTTCGAGCCCGATCATTTGCTGAGTAGCAAGTCAAGGTCAATTACATTTACCGCGCCCTGTTTTGATCAGGTTCCGCTCCCTACAATCCGTCCACATCTTGAGCTCTGACGTCAAGGAGGACGAATGGCGGGGCTCTTCAACCCACACCTGATCGATCACCCCACTTCTCTCGCAGCCGCGGTACTCACGGATGACAACCGACTGATCGTTATTGTGATCGCGGCCGTCGCCCTGGCAGCACTCGTGGTCGCCCAGCTCCTGGTACGCCAGGTGCTGGCCGCGGGCGAGGGCACCGATTCCATGAAGAAGATCGCGGCCGCGGTACAGGAAGGCGCGAATGCATATCTGGCACGGCAGCTGCGCACTCTCGGCGTCTTCGCCGTCGTGGTGTTCTTCCTGCTGATGCTTCTCCCGGCCGACGACTGGGCGCAGCGGGCCGGGCGCTCGGTGTTCTTCCTGGTGGGTGCGCTTTTCTCGGCGGCCACCGGATACATCGGCATGCGCCTTGCCGTGCGGGCCAATGTGCGTGTCGCCGCCGCCGCGCGTGAAGCCACGCCGGCGGAAGGCGAGGCGGAAAAAGATCTCACGGCCGTCTCGCACAAGGCCATGAAGATCGCTTTTCGTACGGGCGGCGTGGTCGGCATGTTCACGGTGGGCCTCGGTCTGCTGGGCGCGTCCTGCGTCGTGCTCGTCTACGCGGCGGACGCGCCGAAGGTGCTCGAGGGCTTCGGCCTCGGCGCGGCGCTCATCGCCATGTTCATGCGTGTCGGTGGCGGCATCTTCACCAAGGCGGCCGACGTCGGCGCCGACCTCGTCGGCAAGGTCGAGCAGGGCATCCCCGAGGACGACCCGCGCAACGCCGCCACGATCGCCGACAACGTGGGCGACAACGTCGGCGACTGCGCGGGCATGGCGGCCGACCTCTTCGAGTCGTACGCCGTCACGCTCGTCGCGGCCCTCATCCTCGGTATGGCCGCGTTCGGCGACGCCGGGCTCGCCTTCCCGCTCATCGTCCCGGCGATCGGCGTGGTCACCGCGATGATCGGCATCTTCGCGGTCGCCCCGCGGCGCGCCGACCGCAGCGGGATGACGGCGATCAACCGCGGCTTCTTCATCTCCGCGCTGATCTCGCTCGTCCTGGTGGCCGTGGCCGCCTACGTCTATCTGCCCGGCTCGTACGCCGAGTTGGACGGGGTCGGCGACGCGGCGGTCCAGGCGCACGACGGGGACCCGCGGGTCCTGGCGCTCGTCGCCGTCGCCATCGGCATCGTCCTGGCGGCGCTGATCCAGCAGCTGACCGGCTACTTCACGGAGACCAACCGGCGCCCCGTGCGCGACATCGGCAAGTCGTCGCTCACCGGCCCGGCGACCGTCATCCTGGCCGGCATGTCCATCGGCCTCGAATCGGCCGTCTACACCGCCCTGTTGATCGGCCTCGGCGTCTACGGGGCCTTCCTGCTCGGCGGCACGTCGATCATGCTGGCGCTGTTCGCGGTGGCGCTGGCCGGCACGGGTCTGCTCACCACCGTCGGCGTGATCGTGGCCATGGACACCTTCGGCCCGGTCTCGGACAACGCACAGGGCATCGCCGAGATGTCCGGTGACGTCACCGGCGCGGGCGCCCAGGTGCTGACCGACCTGGACGCCGTGGGCAACACCACCAAGGCCATCACCAAGGGCATCGCGATCGCCACGGCCGTGCTGGCGGCCGCGGCGCTCTTCGGCTCGTACCGCGACGCCATCGCGACGGCGGCCTCGGAGGTCGGCGAGAAGCTGGGCGACGGGGCCCCGATGAACCTGGTGATGGACATCTCGCAGCCCAACAACCTGGTGGGCCTCGTTCTCGGCGCCGCGGTCGTCTTCCTCTTCTCCGGGCTGGCCATCAACGCGGTGTCCCGCTCCGCCGGCGCCGTGGTCTACGAGGTGCGGCGGCAGTTCCGCGAGCACCCCGGGATCATGGACTACACGGAGAAGCCGGAGTACGGGCGCGTCGTCGACATCTGTACCAAGGACGCGCTGCGCGAGCTGACGACGCCCGGTCTGCTCGCCGTGCTGACCCCGATCGCGGTCGGCTTCTCGCTCGGCGTCGGCGCCCTCGGATCGTTCCTCGCGGGCGCGATCGGCACGGGAACGCTGATGGCCGTCTTCCTCGCCAACTCCGGTGGCGCGTGGGACAACGCCAAGAAATTCGTCGAGGACGGACACCACGGCGGCAAGGGCAGTGAGGCGCACGCCGCGACCGTCATCGGCGACACGGTCGGCGACCCGTTCAAGGACACCGCCGGCCCGGCGATCAACCCGCTGCTGAAGGTCATGAACCTGGTTGCGCTGCTGATCGCGCCCGCCGTGATCCAGTTCAGCTACGGGGACGACGCCAGCGCGGGGGTGCGTGCGGTGGTCGCGGTCCTGGCGATCCTGATCATCGTCGGTGCCGTGTACCTCTCGAAGCGGCGTGGCATCGCCGTCGGCGACGAGTCGGGCACTGCCGAGCACAGCTCGAAGCCGACCGATCCGGCGGTGGTTTCCTGACGCTGATTCAGTGGATGGGCGGGCGGCACGGTTTGACGTGCCGCCCGCCCGTCCGTGTGTGGAATCACCGCTCAGGGTGAGCCTTGTCTCTCTTGGTGCAAATGGCTTCAATAGGTAATAAAGCGGGCGCACGACACGCGGTTGTCGCCCAGTTGGCGTGTATGTTCCGGGGCCGAGAGGCCTTGGAAGGGACCAATCCGGTGAACAAGAAGCTTGCGGCCGCCCTGTCCGGCGGCGCGGTACTGGTACTGGCGCTGTCCGGCTGCGGCGACGACAGCGAAGAAAAGGTGAACGCCTGGGCGAAGGACGTCTGCGACCAGGCGCAGCCGCAGATCAAGAAGAGGGCGGACGCACAGCAGGCCATCATCTCGACGGCTGCGGACGGTAAGCCCGCGGACATCCAGGCTGCCGACTCCAAGGCGTTCGCGGACATCGCGGCTGCGGACAAGGCGCTCGCCAAGGCGGTCAGGGACGCCGGCGTCCCCCCGGTCGAGAACGGCGAGAAGCTCCAGCAGGACGCGGTGAAGGAGCTCGACGCCACCGCCGCCGCCTACCTCGACCTGAAGAAGAAGGTCGACGAACTCGACCCGAAGAACCAGCAGAAGTTCGCGGACGGCCTGCAAACCGTCGCGGACGGGCTGAAGAAGATCGAGCGCATGGACCAAGCGGCGCTGGCGAAGCTGCAGTCCGGGGAGCTGGGCACGGCCATGGCGAAGCAGCCCGGCTGCCAGCGGGCCGACACGTCGAACCCCGCAGGCGGCGCGTCGGCTTCGTCGGGCAAGGCGTAGGCCGTCCCGGCGCCGTGGCTCAACGGCGCCCGCCCGTCCGGCACGACGTCGGACGGGTCGTGGGGGCCGTCCCGGTGCCGTGACGCAACGCGCCCGCCCCTCCGGCGCGGCGGCGGGCCGGTGGATGTCTTCGGTCCGATAGGCGGTGTCGGCACGGCGGGATCGCCGTCGGTGTGCGACGGGAGCCGGGGTTCGGCGGACGGCAGCGGTCCGAATGGGACGCCGGGCCGCGCGGCGGTCGTCCCTCGCGGCGGCCACAATGGGCGGGTGAGTACGACAAGCCTCCCCGTGCCCGACCACGCGCCCCGGCTGCGTGAAGCGCTCCTCTCCGCCGCCTTCACGGCCGACGGGCTGCTCGACCTGCTCGGCGCGCCCGCCTACGCGGCGCTCGCCCGCAGCGAGACCGTGCCCGCCCTGCGCGCCACGCGCGGGGCGGGCGTCCTGGAGACGCTCGTCCGGCTGTTCCTGCTCCAGTGCGCCGTGCCCCATGAGCAGGCCCGCAAGGCGCTCCCTCTCGACGAGTGCCTCGCCGACGGCTGGGTGTCGCGCGACGGCGACGAGGTACGGGCCACCGTGGACGTCCGTCCGTACGGCGGGCCGGAGGGGCAGGACTGGTTCATCGTCTCCGACCTCGGCTGCGCGGTCGGCGGGGCGGGCGGGGCGAGCGGCCAGGGCGAGGGAGTGGTCCTCGGCGTCGGCGGCGCGTCCACCACGCTCGCCGGCATCACGATCCGCACGCCCGTCGCGGCCGCGCTGGACCTGGGAACCGGTTCCGGCATCCAGGCGCTGCACGCCGCCCGGCACGCCACGCGGGTGACGGCCACCGATCTCAACCCCCGGGCCCTGCACTTCACCCGGCTCACGCTCGCCCTGTCCGGCGCGCGGGAGGCCGACCTGCGCGAGGGGTCGCTGTTCGAGCCGGTCGGCTCCGACACGTACGACCTGATCGTGTCGAATCCCCCGTTCGTCATCTCCCCCGGCGCCCGGCTGACCTACCGGGACGGCGGGATGGGCGGGGACGATCTGTGCCGCTCTCTCGTTCAGCAGGCGGGGGACAGGCTCAACGACGGCGGTCACGCCCAGTTCCTCGCCAACTGGCAGCACGTGGAAGGGGAGGACTGGCAGGACCGGCTGCGCTCCTGGGTGCCGCCCGGCTGCGACGCGTGGATCGTGCAGCGCGAGGTGCAGGACGTGACGCAGTACGTGGAGCTCTGGCTGCGCGACAGCGGGGACCACCGCACCGACCCGGCCCGGTATGCCGCGCGCTACGACGCGTGGCTGGACGAGTTCGAGGCCCGCCGCACGAAGTCGGTCGGCTTCGGCTGGATCACCTTGCGGAAGTCCGGCGCCGAACGCCCCTCGATCGTCACGGAGGAGTGGCCGCACCCCGTCGAGCAGCCGCTCGGCGACACGGTGCGCGCGCACTTCGCCCGGCAGGACTATCTGCGTGCGCATGACGATGCCGCGCTGCTCGCCGATCACTTCGTTCTGGCCGAAGAGATCATGCAGGAGCAGGTCGGGATGCCGGGCGCGGAGGACCCGGAACACGTGGTGCTGCGCCAGAACCGGGGCATGCGCCGTGCCACCAAGGTCGACACTGTCGGCGCCGGTTTCGCGGGCGCGTGCGACGGCAGCCTGAGCGCCGGGCAGATCCTCGACGCCATCGCCCAGCTGCTCGGCGAGGATCCGGTCCTGCTGCGCGACCGCACTCCGCAGGCACTGCGGCTGCTGATCGAGGAAGGCTTCCTGGAGCCCGTCCCGCGGTGACGCCGCACCGTGCGGCGGACCGGCCGCTTCCGGCCCCGTCCCCGGTCCCGCGTCCCGGCCGCTTCCGGTCCCGGGCCTCGCTGCCGGTCCCGCTTCCCGGCCGCTTCCGATTCCCGGTCCCCGTACCCGGTCCGGCTCCCGCGGCTCGTGGTGGCGGAAATCGACAGGGAAATCCGGCCAAGGTTCGGTTTGCGGTCCCATTTCCTGTGACTTCGTCCCCGCCCGCCGTGTGACTTCGACCGCGACCGGGCGGGTGAACCCCACGTGGCGTTCACCCGGAGTTCGTGCCTGCGACGCCCTGGGGTGCCAGCCTCGCCCTGCACAGGGACCTCGGCGTCAGGAAAGGACCGGGTACGGGCATGGAGAGCGGGCCAGCGATCTTCGCCGGAACGGCATTCGCGCTGTTCGGGGCCGCACTGCTGCTGTGGACGGGGATGCGCGCGCTGCACCGCCGGCCCGTCGCACACGGAGTGACCACGGCCACGGGCGTGACCTTCGGGATGCTGTTCGGTGCGGTGTTCCTCACTCTCGCCGTGTGGTGCTTCGGCCGTCTCTGACCCGGCTCCCGGAAGACGACGTGCCGGGTCCGGGCGGCATGAACAGTTGGACTCGGGTTACCGTTCGAGTGGCCGTTGCGGGCTTTTGCCGTTTGACACGGGGGCGGGTTGTACCGTCACACTCCGCAGCGACAGCAGCGTCACAGCAGTGCGACCAGGCACAGGACCACGTGCCGCACCCGCCGTGAGCGCCCATCGAGCGTCGACCGGAGAGAAGAGCGAAGTTGTCCCCGACCAGCGAGACCGCACACGGCGGCCGCCGACTTGTGATCGTCGAGTCGCCTGCCAAGGCGAAGACGATCAAGGGCTACCTCGGCCCTGGCTATGTCGTCGAGGCGAGCGTCGGGCACATCCGCGACCTGCCGAACGGTGCCGCAGAGGTGCCGGAGAAGTACACCGGCGAGGTGCGGCGGCTCGGCGTCGACGTCGAACATGACTTCCAGCCCATCTATGTCGTCAATGCCGACAAGAAGGCCCAGGTCAGGAAGCTCAAGGAGCAGCTCGCCGAATCCGACGAGCTCTTCCTCGCCACCGATGAGGACCGCGAGGGCGAGGCCATCGCGTGGCACCTCCTCGAGGTTCTCAAGCCCAAGGTCCCGGTCCACCGGATGGTCTTCCACGAGATCACCAAGGAAGCGATCCGGGACGCCGTCGCCAACCCGCGCGAGCTGAACAAGCGCATGGTCGACGCCCAGGAGACCCGCCGCATCCTCGACCGCCTCTACGGCTACGAGGTCTCGCCGGTCCTGTGGAAGAAGGTCATGCCCCGGCTGTCCGCCGGGCGCGTCCAGTCGGTGGCGACCCGGCTCGTCGTCGAGCGGGAGCGCGAGCGCATCGCCTTCCGTTCCGCCGAGTACTGGGACCTGACCGGCACGTTCTCCACCGGCCGGGCCGGTGACCCGTCCGACCCGTCCACGCTCACCGCCCGCCTGAACACCGTCGACGGGCAGCGTGTCGCGCAGGGCCGCGACTTCGGTTCCGACGGCCGGCTCAAGTCCGCCCAGGTGCTGCACCTGGACGAGGCGAACGCCCGCTCCCTCGCGGCGGCCCTCGAAGGCGCGTCGTTCGCGGTGCGCTCGGTCGAGTCCAAGCCGTACCGCCGCTCGCCGTACGCACCGTTCCGTACGACGACGCTCCAGCAGGAGGCGTCCCGGAAGCTCGGCTTCGGGGCGAAGGCGACCATGCAGGTCGCGCAGAAGCTGTACGAGAACGGCTTCATCACCTACATGCGTACGGACTCCACGACGCTGTCCGAGACGGCCGTCGCCGCGGCCCGTGCACAGGTGACGCAGCTGTACGGCGCCGACTACCTGCCGGAGAAGCCGCGCGTGTACGCCGGCAAGGTCAAGAACGCGCAGGAGGCGCATGAGGCGATCCGCCCGTCGGGTGATCGTTTCCGCACCCCCGCGGAGACCGGCCTGACCGGTGACCAGTTCAAGCTCTACGAGCTGATCTGGAAGCGGACCGTCGCCTCTCAGATGAAGGACGCGGTCGGTAACTCCGTCACCGTGAAGATCGGTGGCCGGGGTTCGGACGGCCGTGACGCCGAGTTCAGCGCGTCCGGCAAGACGATCACGTTCCACGGCTTCATGAAGGCCTATGTCGAAGGCGCCGATGACCCGAACGCGGAGCTCGACGACCGCGAGCGGCGCCTGCCGCAGGTCGCGGAGGGCGACGCCCTGTCGTCCGAGGAGATCTCGGTCGACGGTCACGCCACCAAGCCGCCGGCCCGCTACACCGAGGCGTCCCTCGTCAAGGAGCTGGAAGAGCGCGAGATCGGCCGCCCGTCGACCTACGCCTCGATCATCGGCACCATCCTCGACCGCGGCTACGTCTTCAAGAAGGGGACGGCCCTCGTCCCCTCGTTCCTCTCCTTCGCCGTGGTCAACCTGCTGGAGAAGCACTTCGGCCGGCTCGTCGACTACGACTTCACCGCGAGGATGGAGGACGACCTCGACCGCATCGCGCGCGGCGAGGCCCAGGCCGTGCCGTGGCTGAGGCGCTTCTACTTCGGCGAGGGCGACGCCGCCGGCGCCGCCTCCGAGGCGGGCAACGGCGACGGCGACCATCTCGGCGGCCTCAAGGAACTGGTCACCGACCTCGGCGCGATCGATGCCCGGGAGATCTCCAGCTTCCCCGTCGGCAACGACATCAAGCTGCGCGTCGGCCGGTACGGGCCGTACGTCGAGCGTGGCGAGAAGGAGGCGGAGGGCCACCAGCGCGCCGACGTCCCCGAGGACCTCGCACCCGACGAGCTCACCGTCGAGTACGCGGAGGAACTGCTCGCCAAGCCGAGCGGTGATTTCGAACTGGGCACCGACCCGGCCACCGGCCACCAGATCATCGCCAGGGACGGGCGCTACGGCCCGTACGTGACCGAGGTCCTGCCCGAGGGCACGCCGAAGACGGGCAAGAACGCGGTCAAGCCGCGGACCGCCTCGCTCTTCAAGAGCATGTCCCTGGACACGGTGACGCTCGAGGACGCCCTGAAGCTGATGTCCCTGCCGCGGGTGGTGGGCACCGACGCCGAGGGCGTCGAGATCACCGCGCAGAACGGCCGCTACGGCCCGTATCTGAAGAAGGGCACCGACTCGCGCTCCCTCGAGAACGAGGAGCAGCTCTTCTCCATCACGCTGGAAGAGGCACTGGCGATCTACGCCCAGCCGAAGCAGCGTGGCCGGGCCGCGGCCAAGCCGCCGCTGAAGGAACTGGGCACCGACCCGGTCAGCGAGCGTCCGGTGGTCGTCAAGGACGGCCGGTTCGGCCCGTACGTGACGGACGGCGAGACGAACGCCACTCTGCGGACCGGCGACAGCGTCGAGGACATCACTCCGGAACGCGGATACGAGCTGCTCGCCGAGAAGCGGGCGAAGGGGCCCGCCAAGAAGACGGCGAAGAAGGCTCCGGCGAAGAAGACGGCCGCCAAGAAGACGGCGGCGAAGAAGACCGCCGCCAAGAAGACGACCGCCGCGAAGACGACCGCCGCGAAGACGACGGCCAAGAAGACGACGGCCAAGAAGACGACCGCGAAGACGGCGGCCAAGAAGACGGCCGCTTCGGCGGACGAGTAGCCGGGACGGCGGGGCGGTCTCCTCGTGAGGAGACCGCCCCGCCGCATACCGTGACCGGGCGCTCCGCGACAGGCGAACTTCACACCCTTGCCACAAGAGCGCCCGTATGTTCGGACACCCCTCCGGGGAGCACCACGCTCCGGATAGGCTGGCCGAATGACGCGAGCCGAGCAGCCAGCCGAGCAGCAGGCGGTCATGAGCACCGCTTCACAGACTGCCTCCGACGCATCGGGTTCCGATGCACTTGCCACGGACTCACGTGAACGGGCCGTGCGCTCCCTGTTGCGCCACCCACCGCTGAGGCGGTTGTGGAACGCCCAGGTGGTCGGCGGCACCGGGGACGCACTCGCCGTGCTTGTGCTCCTCCTGCTGTCGCTCCAGGCAGCGGTGGAGTCCGGTTCGTTCGGAAGCGGATACCGCGGGGCCGCCTTCGCGGTCGCCGCCGTGTTCGGCGCGCGGGTCCTGTCGACGCTGCTCTTCGGAGCCGTACTCCTCGGCCCGATGACCTCACTCACGGCGCCGAGCGGACCGTTCGACCGGCGCTGGACCATGATCGGGTCCGACGGGCTGCGCCTGGCGCTGCTCGTCGTCGCACCGCTGTGGATCGACTGGACACCCGACAACGCACTGGCGATCCTGCTCGTCACGGTCTTCCTGACCGGCGTCGCCGAGCGCTTCTGGACCGTCGCCCGCGAAGGTGCCGCACCCGCGCTGCTGCCCGCGCCGCCGCCGGAGGGCGCGGCCGTACGGCCCCTGCCCGACCACCTCGAGTCGCTGCGCACGCTGTGGCTGCGCACCGCCTTCGCCGTCGTACCCGCCGCGGCCGCGGCGCTCCTGCTCGCCACGCTGATCGGCAACCTGCTGGGCACGGGCGTCGAATGGTTCTCCCAGCACCAGGCGGCGCTGGGCTCCTACCTCGCGGCCGGACTGTTCGCCGCGTCCGTGTCGACCCTGTACTTCGTGGAGCTGCCCGGCTCGCACACGCCCCGGCCGCGTTCGCCGCTGGAGGGTCTGCGGCGGCCGTCCAAGGGCGACGGGCCGGACAAGGGCCGCACAGGCGCCATACCGCTGTTCGTCCTGGCCTGCGCCGCCGTCACCGCGGCCATCGCCTCCGCCGCGGCGGTCGCCGTGCTGCACGCCGTGGACCTGGGCGGCGGCCCCGTGACCTTCTCGCTGCTGATCCTCGCGCTGATCGGTGGCACCGGTGCCGGCATCCGCGGGGCGGGCGCCGTACTGCCTTCGCTGTCCCGCCGCAGGCTGCTCGCCCTCGCCCTCGCCGTGACCGGCGTCGCCCTGCTCGCGCTGGGCCTCGTTCCGGACACGGCGACCGGGCTGTTCCTCGCCGCGGTCGCCGGCGTCTCCGCGGGCATCGCCGCGAACACCGGACACGCACTCGTCGACCAGGAGACCGAGGACTTCCGGCGGCCCCGGTTCGCCACGCATCTCCAGGCCGTCGTCCGCTTCGTCATCGGGCTGGCCGCGGTCGCCGCCCCGCTGCTCGCCGCCGCGATCGGACCGCACCGGCTGGCCGGCGGCGACTTCGTCTTCGCACACGGCGGGGCCGCGTTCACGCTCATGCTCGTCGGAGCACTGCTGCTGCCGGTCGCCGCGCTCGTGCTCGCCAAGACGGACGACCGCTCCGGCGTGCCGCTGCGCCGCGACCTCCGCGACGCACTGCGCGGCGGGGCCGACCCGGGGCAGGCCCCCGCGACGAGCGGATTCTTCATCGCCATCGAAGGCGGCGACGGAGCCGGCAAGTCGACCCAGGTCGAGGCCCTCGCCGAATGGATCCGCGCCAAGGGCCACGAGGTGGTCGTCACCCGCGAGCCCGGTGCCACCCCGGTCGGCAAGCGGCTGCGTTCCATCCTGCTGGACGTCTCGAGCGCCGGACTGTCCAACCGCGCCGAGGCACTGCTGTACGCGGCCGACCGCGCGGAGCACGTCGACTCGGTGATCCGCCCGGCGCTCGACCGGGGCGCGATCGTCATCTCCGACCGGTACATCGACTCGTCCGTGGCCTACCAGGGCGCCGGCCGTGACCTGTCCCCGACCGAGATCGCCCGGATCTCGCGCTGGGCGACGGACGGTCTCGTGCCCAACCTGACCGTGCTCCTCGACGTGTCGCCCGAGGCCGCCAGGGAACGCTTCACCGAGGCACCCGACCGGCTCGAGTCCGAGCCGGCGGAGTTCCACCAGCGGGTCCGCTCCGGCTTCCTGACCCTGGCCGCGGCCGACCCCGGCCGCTACCTGGTCGTCGACGCGGGACAGGAGCCCGGGTCGGTCACCACGGTCGTGAGGCACCGGCTCGACCAGCTGCTGCCGCTGTCGGAGGCGGAGATCAAGGCCCAGGAGGACGCCCGCAAGGCGGCCGAGGAGGCGGCCCGCCGCAAGGCCGAGGAAGAGGCGGCGCGGAAGGCCGAGGAGGAGCGCCTCGAACGGGAGCGGCAGGAACAGCTCGCCAAGCTCCGGGCCGAGGAGGAGGAGCGCAAGCGCCGCGAACTGGAGGAGGCGCGGCAGCGCGAGGCGGAGCGCCAGGCCGAGGAGGCCAGGCAGCGCGCCGAGGAGGCGCGGCGCCGGGCCGAGGAGGAGCGGCAGCGCCGCGAGGCCGAGGAGCGGGCACGCCAGGCGGAGCAGGAACGGCTGCGCAAGCAGGCTGAGGAAGAGGCCCGGCTGCGCAAGGAGGCGGAGGAACGCCGCCTCGAGAAGCAGCGCAAGGCCGAGGAGGCGTTGCTGAAGGCGGAGGAGGCACGCCGGGCGGCGGAGGCCGCCGCTGCCGCGGCCGCCGCCGCGTCGGCCGTGGAGACCACGGTGCCCACTCCGGTCGTGAAGCCGGACGAGGTCACGCAGGAGGTCCCGATGCCGGGCGGCTCGCACGACGCCACGAGCGTGCTGCCGAAGGTCCCGGACGAGGCCGAGACGGCCATGCTGCCCAAGGTCCCCGACAACGAGGACACCACCATGCTGCGGCCGGTGCGTGACGTGCGTGCGGCGGACGAGACGGCGGTACTGCCTCCGGTGCGCGACGCCGGCCCGGCCGACCGTGTGCCGCCGGGCATCTTCCGCGACGAGCACGAGGAGCGGGGGGTCGGCGGGGGCAACGAACGCACCACGGAACTTCCCCAGGTGGATCCCTCTGCGGAGCGCCCGCGCCGCCGCTCCGACTGGGCGGAGGAGACACCTCTGGACGACCTTCCGACGCTCGCGGACGAACTCCTCGGCCCGCACGAGGACGACGAGAACGATGGCGGACGCGGACGCCGGGGCCGCCGCGGCTGACGGAAGCACCTGTGCGCGCTGAAGAGGACCGGGCCCGGTGCCCGGTCCTCTTGCGGTTGCGGGACCTACGGGACCTGCTGACTCGCGATCCCGCGGGGCAGGGCGGCGGGACGCCGGTGGACGGCACTGTCGGCGCCCTCCGCCACAATGGGAGACCGCAGCAGGAAAGGGCGGTGACGGCACATGGCCGTATGGGACGACTTGGTCGGCCAAGAGCGCGTCCAGGAGCAGCTCTCCGCCGCCGCGCGCGACGCCGACGCACACGTCACCGCTCACGCCGCGGGGGAGCCGGTGCCGTCCGCGTCGAAGATGACGCACGCCTGGCTGTTCACCGGACCCCCTGGTTCCGGACGCGTCACCGCGGCGCGCGCCTTCGCGGCGGCCCTGCAGTGCACCAGCCCGGACCGGGCTCTGGGCGGCACGCCGGGGTGCGGCTTCTGCGACGGCTGCCACACAGCCTTGATCGGCACGCATGCGGATGTGAGCTGGATCGCTGCCACGGGCACGCAGATCCTCGTCAGCGACATGCGGGACACCGTCCGCAAGTCGTTCACCGCGCCGGCGAACGGCCGCTGGCAGGTGATCCTCGTCGAGGACGCCGAGCGGCTGAACGAGAAGTCGGCCAACGCCGTACTGAAGGCCGTCGAGGAGCCGGCCCCCCGCACGGTCTGGCTGATGTGCGCGCCCTCCGTCGAGGACGTGCTGCCCACCATCCGCTCCCGGTGCCGTCACCTGACCCTCCGTACGCCGCCGGTGGCCGCTGTCGCCGACGTGCTGATCAGAAGGGACGGCGTCGAACCGGATCTCGCGGCGACGGCGGCCCGCGCCACGCAGGGGCACATCGGCCGCGCCCGTCGCCTGGCCACGGACGAACGGGCCCGGGCCCGCCGCATGGCCGTTCTCAAGCTGCCCCTGCGCGTGGAGGACATCGGCGGTTGCCTGCGGGCCGCCCAGGAGCTGGTCGACGCGGCCGCCGACGACGCCAAGCAGGTCGCGGAAGAGACCGACGTCAAGGAGACCGAGGAGCTCAGGGCGGCGCTGGGCGCGTCGGAGGGCGGCCGCATGCCGCGCGGGACGGCCGGCCTGATGAAGGAGCTCGAGGACCTCCAGAAGCGCCGCAAGACCCGCACCCAGCGCGACAGCCTCGACCTCGCGCTCACGGACCTCACCGGCTTCTACCGGGACGTGCTCGCGCTGCAGCTGGGTTCACGGGTCGCCCTCGCCAACGACGATGTGCGGGACTCCCTCGACCGCATCGCCCGCGGTTCCACACCCGAGGGCACCCTGCGCCGGATAGAGGCGATCGTCGCCTGCCGTGAGGCGCTGGACCGCAACGTCGCGCCGCTGCTGGCGGTCGAGGCGATGACCGTCGCGCTGCGGGCGGGCTGACAGCGTCCGCCGACGGCATCGGCACAGAAACATCGTCCGGTTGACCGGCTCACCCGTGCGAGCCGGGACGGGCAACGGCTGCCTCCTGCTATTACGCTCCGTTGAATGGACACCAGGCGCCTGCTCCGCACGTTCGCCCTCCCGCTGGCCACGGTCGGCCTGCTCGCCTCCGCCTGCACCACCGGCGGCCCGACCGTGAGCGGGCCCGAGGCCCCAGGCGCGGCCGGCGGGTCGGCGCCCTCCGCCGCCCTCGCGCCGTACTACGGGCAGAAGCTCGACTGGCGCGAATGCGGCGTGCCGAAGTTCGAGTGCGCCACTATGAAGGCGCCGCTGGACTACGCGAAGCCCGAGGGCGAGGCGATCAAGCTCGCCGTCTCCCGCATCAAGGCCACCGGGCCCGGCGAGCGGCTCGGCTCGCTGCTGGTGAACCCGGGCGGCCCCGGCGGCTCGGCCGTCGGCTACCTCCAGGCGTACGCGGGCATCGGCTACCCGGCCCCGGTCCGTGCCCGCTACGACATGGTGGCCGTCGACCCGCGCGGCGTCGCCCGCAGCGAGCCCGTCGAATGTCTCACGGGCCCCGAGATGGACACGTACACGCAGGTCGACCAGACGCCCGACGACGCCGCCGAGGCGGACAAGCTGGAGCAGGCGTACGAGAAATTCGCCGCGGGCTGCGAGAAGCGCTCCGGGAAGGTCCTGCCCCATGTCTCCACCGTGGACGCGGCCCGTGACATGGACGTCCTGCGTGAGGTTCTGGGCGACGAGAAGCTGAACTACGTCGGAGCGTCGTACGGCACCTTCCTCGGCGCGACCTACGCCGAGCTGTTCCCCGACCGGACCGGCCGGCTGGTCCTCGACGGGGCGATGGACCCCGCCTTGCCCGCCCGCCAGCTGAACCGCGACCAGACGGCCGGCTTCGAGACGGCGTTCAAATCGTTCGCCGCCGACTGCGTCAAGCGGGCGGAATGCCCCCTCGGGAAGAAGTCCGTCGCCGACGCGACCGACCGCCTCAAGGACTTCTTCGCGAAGCTCGACGCCTCTCCCGTGCCCACCGGAGAGGACCGCGAGCTCAGCGAGTCCCTGGCCACCACCGGCGTGATCGCCGCGATGTACGACGACGGCGCGTGGCCCCAGCTGCGTTCCGCGCTCGCCGCCGCGCAGAATGGCGACGGCGCCCCGCTGCTGGCGATGGCCGACAGTTACTACGAGCGCGAGCCGGACGGGTCCTACGCGAACCTGATGTTCGCGAACGCGGCCGTGAACTGCCTCGACCTGCCGGCCGCCTTCAAGACCCCGGACGCGGTCCGTGCCGCCGTCCCCGAGTTCGAGAAGGCCTCCCCGGTCTTCGGCCGCGGCTTCGCCTGGGCCGCCCTGAACTGCGGCCACTGGCCGGTCCCCGCGACCGGCGAGGCGCACCCCATCGAGGCGAAGGGCGCGGCCCCGATCGTGGTCGTCGGCACCACCCGCGACCCGGCGACCCCGTACAAGTGGGCCCAGAGCCTCGCGGGTCAGCTGTCGTCCGGCCGGCTCCTGACGTACGACGGCGACGGCCACACCGCGTACGGCCGGGGCAGCGACTGCATCGACACGGCGATCAACACCTACCTCCTGGAGGGCAAGGCCCCGCAGGACGGCGAGCGCTGCTGAGGCCCTCGTCAGGGGCGCGCGGGAGGTGGTTCGGGGCACCCCCAAGAACCCTGTAGACTTGGCGCCGCTGCTGATGAGAGCGTGTCCTCGGCGAGGACGTGTATCTCCCGGCAGCTTGCCGCCTTAGCTCAGTTGGCCAGAGCAACGCACTCGTAATGCGTAGGTCTCGGGTTCGAATCCCGAAGGCGGCTCCATGGAAACCCCAGCCCAGCGATTCGCTGAGCTGGGTTTCTTCGTTCAGCGGACACGGCGACGGCGGCGGGAGCGGTCCGCGCGAGTAGTGGCGGTCTCAGTTCTGGTCTCAGTGCGGCCCGGAATCGGGCCCGGAGGCGCGGGGATGAAGAACTCGCCCATGCGCCGCATGGCATCCTTCGACAGGTGGGACCGGCCTTTCACGTACCGCCGCGTCTGGCTGATCCGGGTGTGCTGCCAAGGCGCCACAGCGCATACGCGTGCCAGGCCTCCTGGTTCATGAGGTAGTGCGCCTGGAAGTCCAGCGGCAGCCGCAGTGGGGCCTCCACAGGACTATGGCCCTCGTCTCACGGACGTCTTCGAACACGGTCCTCTTCGTTGAGGGATTACAGGGACTGATCGGCGCGTGCGCCGGTGTGCGTTCACTCAACGGTCGAAGGAGCCGAACACGCATGCTCGGGCTCACGAAGGTCACGCAGAGAGGTTTCCTTGTAGCAAGCAGTGATAGCCGCAGGCGTCGGCAACTGCGATGACCTGCCGCTATCCAGGCCGCGCCGTGGCATGTCACGGACAGCCAACGGAGGGTGCACCAACACTCCTGTCCCGGAGACCGTGCGCGGCCGCCGGCTGCTGCGCGCGATAGAGCGCCAACGTCCCTGCTGCAGAGGGCTTTAGGCCTCATGACTCCGCGGTCGGGGTTCTTGGTGTCGACCTTGGCCTCGGTCCAGGGATTGAGGTTGGCTGCGGCCGCCTGGAACAGCGGCTTGCCTGGGCTCGGCACAGCGTAGGGCTACATAGCCGTTGTCCTCGAACAGCTTCGCCCAGCGATCCCAGCTGCTAGGCAGCAGCCACAGACCGTGGACGAACACCACTGGCTGGCGGCCGGTCTGGTTCGCGCGCTGGCACTGCTCCAGCTCGTGCTCGGTGATCGTCTTGCCGTCCGGCGGGGAGTTCGACCCTGCGTCGATCATGGCAGTTCCTCCTGACGAGCCGGGGCGAGTCTTCTGCCGAGCGGGTTCGTCTGTTGGTGCCTCAGCCTGTTCCAAGCCCGGCGCGCAGGAAAGCGGTGGCCTGACCGATAGCGGCTCGCGCGGCGTGGGTCTCGCTGAGGCCATTGAGCAGCATGAAATCGTGGATGGTGCCGTCGTAGCGCACGGTTGTCACGGGGACGCCCGCTGAGCGGAGCTTGGCGGCGTAGGCTTCTCCCTCGTCGCGCAGCACGTCGGCCTCGTCAACGCACAGGTATGTGGGCGGCAGCCCAGTGACCTGCTCGGCGCTGGCCTGATTCGGAGATGCCGTGATCTCGGCGCGCTGTGCCGGGTCGGTGGTGTAGGCGTCCCAGAACCACTCCATCGCCTTGCGGGTGAGGTAGTAACCGGTGGCGAACTGCTCATATGACGCGGTGTCCATCGCCGCGTCGGTGACCGGGTAGTAGATCGACTGCTGCAGGAAGGTGACGTCGCCCCGTTCCTTCGCCATCAGCGCCAGCGCGGCCGTCATATTGCCACCCACCGATTCGCCGGCCACCGCCATGCGGCCGGCGTCCAGGCCCTTGGACGCCCCGTCTCGGGTGATCCACTGGGCGGTGGCGTAGCCCTGCTCGATCGCGGTCGGGTAGCGGGCCTCCGGCGAGTTCGGGTACTCCACGAACGCGAGCGCTGCGCCGGCACCGACAGCGAGCTCGCGGACGAGCCGGTCGTGGGTTCCAGCGTTGCCGAGGATCCATCCGCCACCGTGCATGTACACAATGACCGGCAACATGCCAGTAGTGCCCTGCGGCTTGATGATGCGTACGCGGACGTCTCCCACCTGGGCGGGAACCGTGATCCACTCTTCGTCGACGGGGAGCTTGCTGATCGGGGCAGACTGCGCGTCTACGAGGATTTTCCGGGCATCAGCCGGCGCCATCTCGTACAAGAACGGCGGTTTCGAGAATGCCTCGGCGACATCCTGTGCCGCAGGCTCAAGGACAACGCTGGTGGCAGTCATGACAGTACTCCTCACGCGAAGGCTCAGACATGGGCTCAGCCAGGAGCGTGCGGCGCATCCTCGGCGACAGCTCGTCACCCACCGGTTCTTCCTGATAGCCAAGCAATCGCGGTCTGTTGGCTGTCCGCCGTTGCGGCACGTCTTCACGTTCGTGACGTTTTCTATCTAACACCCACAGAATGGGCATCTCCAGCGCTCGGTGGTGGCGCGGCTCCTCTGCGCCTTCCCGGGGCATCGCCTGGGGAGCAAGCGTCGATAGCTTCTGATCCCGCCTGCTGGCCGAGCTCGGCACGGTCCAGAGCTTGGCGGCAGGCTGTCTGCTCATTGGCGCCACAGGCTGACACGAGATCGGTTTGGCCTCGCCGGCGTTGTCCGCTTGGCGGACCCTGCGCAAGCGGGCTACGCGGGCCGGCGCGGGAGGATTCAGCTGAGTTCACGTGCGCTCCGGATGGTCAGCCCGCCCACGTGGATGAAGGCACGGCCGAGCGTGCCTTACGCAGTTCTCGAGCCGTGTCTTCAATGGCCGTCCGTTCCTGCTCAGGCAGTGCTTCCAGCGTGCACCGCATCTGGTTCAGGAATTAGTTGTAGCCGGTGATCCGTTCGTCGAGGCTGCGGATGCCCCAGTCGGCGGCGCCCATGGCAAGGGGCTGCTTCCTTCCGGCCGGCAGCTCGGCGACCTGCTGCTCCAGGGGTTGAAGGGTTCAGGACCGTAGAAGTCGCAGTCGGCGCATTGGAATCGGATACGGCAGTGCTGGCCACCGGCTTCTCTTCTATGCACCGTGTGAGATCTGCGCGTTCGGGATGAGGAGCGAGTGGATGACCGCTCTTGGCGGCGTACGGCTTACGCATGTCTCACCCGAAGACACCTGTCGCCCGACCTCTTGCCCATACCCACATGCAGGGCCAGAAGATATCCGTCACGTCACCGACCATGACCGATGGTGCCCTCGATAACGAGCGAGATGCCGATGCCCAGCATCCAGACATCCTTGGCCAGCGGGACCCCCTGCTCAGTGGGGCGCAGGCTGCCCTCCTTGCGCATGCCCGGCGCGCGAAGGTACAGCCCGAGCGTGCCGGCAGAAAACGCGGTCAGCGCACCCCCCGCAATTGCGGCAGGGACCACAGGGAGAAGCAACGCGGCTGCAACGGCCAACTCCCCTGCAGAGAGGGCCCGGGTGAACCGCTGGGCGTCGAGCTTGCCCAGGAAGGGATATGCGGTGGTGGTGAACTGCTGCAGTCCCTCAGCGGTGGCCTGATCCGCGCCACGTTTGGACAGCCCGGAATTCAGGAAGAACGCTCCGACGCCAAGTCTGAGCGGCAACTGCCGCGCTGCGGATCGCCATGCGGAAGCGGATGTCATGCAAGCCTCCCAACCACCTGCCCCCGCATACCACCCTCCCATCGCACCGAAGCAAGTCAAACGCGGCCCCACTGCCTCGTGTGCGTTCTTCGGTCTCGGTGCAGTCGGTGAAGACACGACAGCACAGGGTCGCCGTATGCCGCTGCACCCAAGGCCGGATCCTTTCCGGGCCTCACACCGCCGGGTTTCACATGGCGCCACGCTCATAGTTGAGGCCCTCGGCGCCAGCACACATGGCGGCAGCCGGCGCCGCCCAGCGCCGCCCGGGGTTAGGGAGCCGAAAGCAGACTCAGAAGCGTAGGTTCCGCCGCCCTTCGTCTCACAGCCGAACTGGAGGGCGCGTCGTACCGGGCCGGCCGAGTCTGTCCGCCGCCCGTTCATCTCAGCAGTCCAACTTGGTAGACGGGGGCCGACGCACGACGGCGGGACAGGCCCCGCGGGCCGCAAGCGCGCACGGACATTGCTCCGGACGTGCGTAGTGGGCCGTTCTAACCCGCTGACGCCGTCTTCACTCGGCCGGACCATCACGTCGCGCCGCACGGGTGCGGTGAAGGCAGTGTCATCAGCAGTCATCCCCCATAGAAAGAGCGGATATGAAGCACATACCGCGCGCTACCGCCAGGCGGATACTCCCCTTGGCCGCCCTCGTCCCCGCCGTCACGCTGTTGGTTGCCACCCCGTCCATGGCGTCCGAGAGCAGCGGCAGCACCAAGCCGACCGTCGTGCTGGTGCACGGTGCCTTCGCGGACGCCTCGGGCTGGAGCAAGGTCATCCAAAGCCTGAAGGCCCAGGGGCATCCGGTGATCGCCACCGCCAACCCGCTTCGCAGCCTCTCCGGCGACTCCGACTACCTCGCTGCACTGCTCAAGACGATCAAGGGTCCCATCGTCCTCGCCGCCCACTCCTACGGCGGCGCTGTCATCACCAACGCGGCGGCAGACAACCCGAACGTCAAGTCCCTCGTCTACATCGCCGGTTTCGCGCCGGACAAGGGCGAGACCACCCTGGAACTGGCGGCCAAATTTCCTGGCAGCCGGTTGACGGACGACCCACAGGCACCCGTCCCCACCGCTCTGAACGCCGTTCCCCTCGGCGGCGGTCCGAACGATGTCGATCTCTACATCAAGCCGGAGAAGTTCAGCGACGTCTTCCTGAGCCACCGCGTCGACCGCAGCCGGGCCGCTGTACTGGCCGCCTCACAGCGACCGGTTGGCACTCTCACCGGGAGTGAACCGACCAAGGCCGTAGCGTGGAAGTCGGTCCCCTCGTGGTACCTGGTTGCCACCGACGACCGCACGATCGGTACCGACAACCTGCGCTTCATGGCCAAGCGGGCCAGCTCGACCACCGTCGAGGTCGACGCCCCGCACGACGTGATGGAGACGAACTCCGGCGAGGTCACCGACCTGATCCTGCAGGCGGCGCAGGGCTCCCGACCCAGCCTCGCCCAGACCGGAACCGGCGAGCGGGCCATCATCCTCGGGGGCGCGGCGGTTCTGGCAATCGCCGGGGGTGTGTCCCTGGTCGTCCGGTCGCGCCGCGCCTGATTGGCGTTGGC
Organism: Streptomyces sp. OZ13; assembly: GCF_052068155.1. Lineage (NCBI taxonomy): Bacteria > Bacillati > Actinomycetota > Actinomycetes > Kitasatosporales > Streptomycetaceae > Streptomyces > Streptomyces sp. OZ13. Next base: position 551,321 of record NZ_JBQHCZ010000004.1, read on the forward strand.
CCGTAACGTGGGCCGGAGGGCGGTTGCGTCCGTCCTCCGGCCGGGCCCTATCGGCGCGGTGGGCCTTGCGGAGGGGTAGGCGCAGCGGCCCGCGCGGCAGCGCACGGCCGTGGACAGGTGGAGATCGGCGCGTATCTCGTAGCAATCCGTAGCCGCTTGAACTGGACCCAGCAGGTCCTGCCCAAGGTCGGAGCCGTGGGCTGTGCCCTTGCGGGCGATCTTCGGTGTGATGCGCCGGGCCCGGAGCCGTCGTAGTCGTAGCCGCGGTCGGCGAACAGCTGGCTCGTGGCCGCCCGCCTGCCCCTGCTGGAAGCGGGGTATCGCATCCAGCAGCGGCACAGGACGAGGCACGCGTGGCGACCTGCCCTACGCGTACCGGTCGGCGACCAGGCGGGCGCTTGATGGAGACACGATGCGCGGACTTACGACAACGGTCCCAGGCGGCTCCATCGAAACCCCAGGTCGGATGATCTCCGACTTGGGGTTTTCTGCTGTCCGGGGCATGTTGCCCCGCAGACGGAGATCACGAGGGGGACATGATCACGGGACTGGTGGCCTTGGACCTGCCCGCTCCGGCGCGGCTGCGTGGACGCCGGGCCGCGTTCGCGGCGGTCTTGGCCGCGCGGGGACCGAATGCCACGTGCCGTGCCGACGGGCGCGTCTGGCACTTCGACGACAGCGGGGGCAACTGGCTCGAGCTGCATCATCTCGGCGAGGGCCGTGCGCTGCTGGTGGGTCACGACCACGAGTACTCGCAGACGTACTACGGCCCCGCTGCCGAGGAGTTCGGCGAGGACGAGACCGATCTCCTCGCCGGGGCGCCCGACTGGTGGCGGCCGGTCGTGCGGCAGACCTTGGAGGCGGACGAATACGTGGGCTTCGTCTACGGCTTCGACGCCGACGGGTGGAAGCGCGCCGCGTACAGCGTCCCCGACGGGTTCCACAGCGTGGGCCTGCCCGCCCTGACCATGGAACGGACCCGCGAGAGCATCGTCGCGTTCACCCGCGACGCCCCGGGGCTCGGTGGTGAGAGCGCCCGCCGGGACGCCATCGACGCGCTGGTCGCCGCCGACGGCGACGTCACCGAGGCGCACGTGACCGCCGTCATCGGCAGGGGCGGCTGGGACCCTGCCGCGGGCGCGGCCGCGGCGAGGAAGTTCCTTGCCGTGTGACCGGGACCCGCACTCCGCCCGCCGCGCGTGCGCAGGGGCCCGGTCGGTCCGGTGGCGGGTGCGGCAAGGTCAGCGCAGGTCGAGGCGCATCAGGATCCGGGGGTGGCCGGCCAGCACGGAGGTGGTGTCGGCGGCCTTGGCGAAGCCGGCGCGCTCGAAGTTCTTGCGGATCCCGGCGTACGCCATCGTCAGGTCGACCTTGGCCCCGCCGTTGTCGAGGGGGTACGCCTCGACCGCCGGGGCGCCGTGGGCGCGGGCGAACTCGACCGCGCCGGCGATGAGGGCGTGCGAGATCCCCTGCTTGCGGTGACCGGGGCGCACCCGGATGCACCACAGCGACCAGACCGGCAGGTCGTCGACGTGCGGGATCTTGCGGTTGCGTGCGAAGGACGTGTCCGAGCGCGGCGCCACCGCGGCCCAGCCGACCGGTTCGTCGCCGTCGTAGGCGAGCACGCCCGGAGGGGGACCGGTACGGCACAGCTCGGCGACGTACTCACCGCGGGCAGGCCCCCGGAGCTCGTTGTTGAGCTTGGACGGGATCCGGTAGCTCAGGCACCAGCAGACGTTTGCGCCGGGCGCCTTCGGGCCGAGCAGGGTCCGGACGTCCTCGAAGACCGAAGCCGGGCGAACTTCGATGGTCATGGCACCACGATGTCACGGCGCTCACGGCGACGCCGCGCGATTCCCGGCGGAGGATCCGCGACCCCCGGGCGGTCCGGGCCGCCCCCACGGCGGTCCCGGCCGGGACCGCCGCACCGGCCTCACCGGCCGGGTCCCGGCGGCGCGGGCGCCGGGGCGGGCCGGGCCCGGGTGGGAAGAAATCCGCTGCGACCGATTTCACGTGCGTTTCACCGGAACCGGGTGCTGTCCTGTTGATGCCAGGCCGATTGTGGCCCCCGCATCCCCCCTTTTGCCGATGCCCGCCGGCCCGCATGATTTACCCGTCGCGCCAGAGCGAGGGGGTGAGCGGAAAAGGAAAGAACGGGCGCCGGGCGGTAGTTGTCTAACCAGTGGCGTGGGATGCCGGCGCCGTGCATCGATGGGCTCCGGAAATGATTCCGGAAGGTTCCGAATTCAGGGGCTTCACCCACCGGTGGCGAGACCCGACGAGTGACGAAAACCGATGGCACTGGAGGTGCCATGAGCGGTCCTTCGTTCTATGGAATCCAGGAGCGTCAGGACGGCACGGTCCTCGTGACGTGGGGATGCCGTCCCGTTCTGTCCGTGCGCAGGCCTGCCGAGGTCAGCCGGCTCAGCAGCGAGCTGAGCCAGGGTGACGTCCAGGAAGTGCTGGCCCGATGGGCCGGCCGAGCCTCGAAGGAAATGGTGTGAGCGACGAGCGCATTACCCCTTCTGATCCGGGCCCGGCACTGTCGTCCGCGCTCGAGCAGTACGAGATCGACCTGCCGAGGATTTACGCGCACGATCCCGACCACGCGCATTCGGGCCATGACGCCCGGGGCGCCGACGATCCAGCGATGCGAGGGCTTTGAGCAGCATTCGCTGCGAACGCCCGCGTACCGGTTTCTCATTTCAGCAATTCTTCCCTGCACCGACACCATATCTGGCACAAGGAGAATGCTCATGACGATCGAAGCCGTATCCCCCGCCATGACCATGCGCGACGCCGCTGCCGCGCTGCTCGCCCATGGGAACGTCCCCGGTCCGCACGTCGACATGGACGAGGTCGCCCGTATCGACCGGATGATCGCCCGGCACCGGCTCACCCTCGACGAGAAGCTGACGGCCGCCAAGCGGCAGTACTCCGCCGAGCACTACGCCCGCACCACGGCGCTGCTGCCTGCCGAGCTGATCTCCGAGCTGCGGGCCGAGGCGCGCCGGCTCGCGGACCTCAACACCCGGCGGATCGACATCACCGTCCCCGTGACCGGTGATACTCCCCGCAGGCTGGGCAGCCTGCCCAACTCGCTGTTCCAGGAGCAGAGCAAGCTGTTCACGGCCCTGTACAACTCCGTGGAGTTCCGCTCCGTGCTCTCCACGGTGGTCGGGACGCCGGTCCTCGACGCTTCCTTCGAGGACGAGAAGATCACCGGCACGCACCAGAGCCGCGTGGGGGACACGCACGGCTGGCACTGGGGCGACCACGAGTTCGCCTTCATCTTCATCGCCGAGGCGCCCTCCATCGAACACGGCGGCATGCTGCAGGCCGTGCCGCACACCGTCTGGGACAAGAAGAACCCGGCCGTGCACGAGAACCTGGCGGGCGGCACCATCCGCACCTACCACCACGAGGGCGGCGAGTCGTACGTCTTCAAGACGGACACCACCCTGCACCGCACCGTTCCGATCCAGACGGAGGGCGTGGAGCGGATCATCGTCAACCTGACCCTCGCCAGCCTCAAGGACTGGCTGGAGGAGAAGTCCTACGAGACGACCAACGCCGTCTACACGGACTGAGGAGGGGATCGGGCATGACAACGATCCTCTTCGCCAAGGAGAGCGACTGCGAGGAGAACCCGGGCGGGCACGACCTGCGCGCCACCCTGGTTCCCCAGGACGTACGCCGTTACGTCGACCGCGGGTTCGACGTCGTCGTCCAGCAGGGCCTGGGTGAGGGCATCGGCTACCTGGACCGCCAGTACGAGCTGGAGGGGGCACGGGTCGAGTCCTACCCCTCCTGCTACGGCGGCAAGGACCTCGTGGTCAAGCTCAAAGGGCCGTCGGCGGCCGAGGTGGCGCAGCTTTCCTACGGGACCACGCTGTTCTCCATGGGGCACCTGTACTGCTTCCCCGAGCGGGAGCGGCTGCTGCGGGACAAGGGAGTCCGGCTCGTCGGCATGGAGACGGTGACCGACCCGCAGGAGCCGTCGGACGGGTACCTGGCCGGCATCGCCGCGGGGTCCGCCGTGGACGCGGGCGCCCTGGGGCCGGAACCGGAGGTCATGCTCGACCCGTCGGCGCCGCAGGAGTACGTCAACGGCCTGCTGCGGGCGCTGATGCGCTACGGGCGCAAGCCGGTCCGGGTCCGCTGCACCGACACGGCAGGCGCGGAGCAGTCCCGGGCGGCCGTCTCCGGTTCTGCCGTGCTGACCGTCGGCGACGGGGTCACCGACCTCGTGCCGGCGGTGGGCGGCCCGTACCGACTTGGCGAAGGGGATCTTCCCGCCGGCCGCGACGGTCTGCTGGCCGAGGAGCGCGGCAAGCCCGTGCGCGCCATCGGCCAGATCCGGGAGGTCGGCATCGGGGGCACCAAGTACGGCCTGGACCTGTACCGCTCCCGGAACTCCGGGCGGGACCCCGAGGTCCTCGTCCTGGGATACGGCAACTGCTCCATGGGCGCCTTCGAGCATCTCCGCGACCGGCGCGTCGAGTTCACCGTGCTGGGCAGGCCCCAGACGACGCCCGACGAGCTGCCCGGTCGGCTCGCCTCGGCACAGCTGATCGTCAACGGAGCGGAGACGCCCGGCGAGACGGAGTACATCATCACCCGGCGGAACGCCGAGCGGGACATCCCCGTCGGAGCCGTCGTCATCGACCTCATCGGCGGCTCTCCGGCACTGCGTTCGCCGGTGGAGTCCTTCGTGTGGACGACCTTCCTGCCGGACATCCACTTCGAGGAGCAGGGCCGCTTCTTCGCGGGCCTGTGGGGCTGGGACATGTACTACTCGATGCACGACACGGCCCTGGAGTACAGCCGGCGCATCGCCAAGGTCCTCACCAGCGGTGACCGGTACGCCAAGTCGCTCGACGACTTCGTCTCCGACTACGCCTACGCGCTGCAGTTGGGGGGATGATGGCGACCGGGATCGCGCTCTGCCGGCACCCGCTCACACAGTTCGGGTACGAGCGGCTCGCCGGCCGGGTGGACATGAGGCTGTTGTGCCACCCGGAGAAGAGCCTCGCCTCCGTCACCACGGGAGGCGTCGCCCCGGAGCGGGTGACCGTGTATGAGGACTACGACGTCAACAGCCTGGTGGAGTACGACGCGGCACGCGTCATCGAGGAACAGGGCGGCTGCGCCGGAGTGATCGCTCTGTCCGAAGTGGACGTCATGCGTGCCGCGTTGCTCCGGGAGCGCTACGGCATCGCCGGCCTGCGGCCGGCGACCGCCCGGCTGTTCCGCGACAAGGCCGCGATGAAGGACCGCCTGGCGGACGCCGGGGTGAGCGTGCCCCGGTACCGCACGGTGGAGACGGGTCTCGACCTGCTGTCCGCGGCACGGGACTTCGGCTTCCCCTTCGTGGTCAAACCCCGTCTCGGCGGGGGCTCGGTGGGCACGCGCGTGGTGCGGGACGAGACCGCGCTGCGCGCGCTGCTGGCCACCGGGCTGCAGCCCGCCTTCTACACCCCGGCGCACATGGAGGCGGAGGAGTTCGTCGAGGGAGAGCTGTGCCATGTGGACGGCCTGGTCCTGGACGGCAGGGTCTTTCTCCAGACGGTGAGCCGCTACCGCAGCGACATCCTGGAGTTCGGCGCGCCGCTGTCCACGGCGATGATCGATCCGGACTCCCCGCGTGCGGTGGAGCTCCGCGGCTTCACCGGGCGGGTGCTCGACGTGCTCGGTCTGCTGGGCGGCGGCGCGCACTCCTACTTCCACTGCGAGGTGTTCGTGACCTCGCGGGGCCCGGTGCTCTGCGAGGTCGCCGCCCGGCCGGGCGGCCTCGGCATCGTCGACCAGGTGGACGCCTACTTCGGCGTCAGCACGTTCGATCTGCTCCTGGACGCGACGTTCGGCAGGGCGCCGGAGGGCCCGGCCCCCCGGGGCAGCGGCGTGACGGGCTGGGTCGGCATACCCAAGTCCTTCGATCCGGCGCTGGTCCGTTCCTGTGTCCCCGAACCGCACCGGGCGCTCGAGAGGGTGCACCGCCGGTCCGCCGGCACCCGTCAGATCTCCTCGGTCGACCTCGACGGCTTCCTCGTCGTCCGCGGCGGTACCGCGGACGAGCTGGAGCTGCTCCTGAGCCAGGCCGTGTCCCGAATCGCCATGGAGGTGGCCCAGTGAGCCGCGACACCGTTCTCGTCCTGACCGGCTTCGATCTTCAGGCCCTGCCCGTGGTGCGCTGGCTCGCGGACCGGTTCCGCGTGGTCCTGATCGCCTCGCGCAACGCCACGAACCAGAAGCACTACCAGGCCTTCGTCGAGAGCGCCGCTCTCGCGGAGGAGTGGATCTGGGTCGACGACCTGTTCGGCGACTGGACCACGGTGCGCCAGGCGGAGCAATGGCACGCTCGGTACGGCGTGCGGCACGTCGTGTGTCTGGACGAGCGCGGCCTGATCGTCGCGGCCCGGCTGCGCGGGCTGCTCGGTGTGACGAGCGGTCAGGACCTGCGCTCCGCCGAGGCTTTCCGGCTGAAGCACCGGATGTACGAACTGCTCCAGGGCGCCGTGGACGTGCCGTCCTTCGCCGTCGCGGCCGACGGCTTCGAGGTGCGGGAAGCCGCGCGCTCGCTGGGAACACCGGTGGTGGTGAAGCCCGTCGACGGGGCGGGCTCGAAGGACACCGTGGTGCTCCGGGACGACACGGCGCTGGACAGCTGGCTCGATACGCACCCTGTGACGCTCGGCGCCCCGGTGCTGGTCCAGGAGTTCGCGGCCGGCGACATGTACCACGTGGACGGTCTGACCATCGGGAACGAGGCGTACGGCGTCACCGTCTCCCGGTACGGCGGCAGCACCCTGGGCTATCAGGAGGCACGCCCCCTGACCTCGGCGATGGTGCCCCTGTCCGCCCCGTCCCACGCGCTGCTCACCGAGGCCGTCCGTACCGTGCTGGCCACGCTCCCTGACACCGGGGGCAGCCCGTTCCACGCGGAGTTCTTCCTCGAGGAGAGCGGGCGGGTCCGGTTCTGCGAGATCGCCGCTCGCGGCGGCGGCGCCGGTGTCGGCCCCTGCTGGAAGCTCGCCTACGGGGCCGACATGTTCCGTGCCCACGCCTTGATGCAGTGCGGTCTCGCCGACGAGGTCCTGCCGGAACTCCCGGCGCAGCCCGCGGGCCGGTACGGCTGGTACCTGGAGTCCTCGCCCGAGGGCCGGCTCCTCGGGCTCCCGGACCGGTGCGACCTGCCCGGCGTGCTCGAGTACAACGTCACGGGCCGGATGGGGCAGCCGCACGGCGGCGCCACGTCGAGCATCGACGCGATCCAGCAGTTCGTCGTCGGCTTCCAGGGCGACGAGGACGAGCGCAAGACATTCGACGAGCTGTCCCGCTGGTGCGCCCAGCACCGGCTGCTCGTCCCCGTCACCGCCACCTGACGTTCCACGGCCCCGCTCTGCCCGCGACGTCCGCCACGACCGCCCGTACCCGCGCAGAAAGGCTCTGCCATGACCCAGGCCGCGGACACCGCGCGCGCACCGTCACCCCGCGGGGCGGTCGCCGCCTACTACAGCTCCGCCCTCGCGATCCGTACCGCGGACGCCGGCTCGGCCGCGGCCGTCGTCCTGCTCGCCCAGAAATCCGACGGAGTGGCGGCGTCGGCGCTGCTGGCGGCGTGCATCACCGTGCCCCACATGTTCGGGCCGCTGTCCGCCCGGGTGATGTCGCTGGTGAGGTCGCCGCGCGTGGCACTCGCGGGTTCCTTCGCCCTCTTCGCCGTGCTGTTCGGTGCCGCGGGCCTGCTCATCCAGCGGGGCGATGTCGTCCTTGCCGCCTGTGCCCTGGCCGTCGCCGGCTTCCTGGGGCCCATCTTCACGGGCGGGCTGAGCAGTTGGCTCGGCAGCCTCGTACCGGAGACCCGGGCGGCGCAGCGGCGCGCCCAGTCGGGGGACTCGCTCACCTACGCGATCAGCAGCAGCGTGGGCAACTCCGTCGTCGGGGCCGTGGCCACCGCCGTGTCGGCGCAGGCCACCGTCGGGGTGCTCTGCGCACTGGCCGCCGGGGCGGCCCTGCTGGTCCTCCGCCTTCCGCTGGAACCCGTGGCCGCCGCGGACCGCGCCGGCACCTCGATCTCCAACGTCCTCGGGACCATCGCGCGCACCAAGGACCTGCGCGACATCACGATCATCACCTACGGCAACGCGTTCGGGCTGGGGAGTCTCCTCGTCCTCGCGACCACGTTCGCCCGCAGCGAGGGCCTCCCGGGATCGGTGGGGCCCCTGCTGATCGCGGCGACGGGGGTGGGGGCGCTGCTGACCGCGCTGTACTTCGTCGTCCGCCCGCTCGCCTGGGACGTGATGCGCACCGCGCGCTTCTGCGCCGTGGTCAGCGGCGTGTTCATCGCCGCCGTGCCCTTCGCCGGGGTGTGGGGGGCGGCGGTGGCGTTCCTGGCCGTCGGCGCGTGCCAGTCCGTCCTCAACACCGTCTCGTTCGCGGTCCGCAGGGACGCGTCTCCCGAACACCTGCGGGCCTCCGTCTTCGTGACGATGGCGGGCGTGAAGATCGCGGTGTCCGCGCTGGGACTGGGCCTGGCCGGCCTGGTCACGGTGGAAGGGGTGCACCTCGGGTTCGTGCTGGCCGGTCTCGCCAGCCTGGTGGCCGGCCTGGCGCCCCGCCTGCGGGCGGAGCGTCCCGCCGGTGAGGCCGAGCCGCACACGCAGAAGGCGACGACGCGATGAGCCCCCGCCTGATCAGGGTCAACGGGGGACGCCCCCAGCGGCCGCTGGTGCCCACGGACACCATCGAAGGCTACGGAAACCGCATCCTGGACCTGCTGTTCACCGGCCTGTACGTGTACACGGCGGACGGCGTCCCGGTGCCCGCGATGCTGGAGTCCCTCACCTGCCACGACGAGCGCACGTGGACCGTCGCCCTGCGGCCGGGCTGGACCTTCTCCGACGGCAGCGCGGTGACCGCCCACGACTACGTCCGGACCTGGAACCACGGTGCCGACCCGGCCAACCGGCAGGCCCAGCGGTCCGTCTTCGCGCCCATCGACGGCTACGCCCCGGACGGCGCCGGCTCCTGCCCCCGGCTGCGCGGCCTCACCGTGCTGGACGACCTGACCTTCACCGTCCGGCTCCGCGAACCCGACCGGGACTTCCTGCTCTCCCTCGGCTTCACCCCGTTCGCCCCCCTGCCTCCGGTCTTCTTCGAGCGGGGGCCCGAGGAGTTCGGGCGCAGTCCGGTGGGCAACGGGCCGTACCGTCCCGCGCCGGGCGGCGGACCGGACGGCGACCACTACGACCTCGTCCCCCGCGAGGGGCATCCGGGCCCCCGCCGGGCACGCAACGCGGGCCTGTCGTTCGTCTACTACGACGACCTGGAACGCGCCTACGAGGACCTGCTCGCCGGCCGCCTCGACATCCTCGACAGCATCCCCGACAGCCGGATCGCCGATTACCGGGCGGAGCTCGGCGACGGTGCCGTCGACCGCCCCGTCGCCCTGAACAAGGCGCTGGCCGTCCCGTACTCGCTGCCGCGGTTCAGCGGCGCCGAAGGCGCCCTGCGCCGGGCGGCGCTGTCCCGTGCCCTCGACCGGGACCGGGTCGTCCGGCGGGTCTTCCGGGGCACGAAACGCGCGGCCGCCGACTTCACCGCCCACACCCTCCCGGGCTTCCGGGCCGGCCTTCCCGGCTCGGAGGCGCTGGTCCACGATCCGGCCGCGGCGCGGGAACTCTGGGCGCGGGCCGACGCGGTGGCGCCTTGGGAAGACCCCTTCCGGATCACCTGCAACGCGGACGGCGGTCACGAGGACTGGCTGCGCGAGGTGGCGGAACAGTGGCGTACGACCCTCGGCATCGAGACCGAGCTGATCACGCTGCCGACCTTCAAGGACGTCCGGGACGCCGTGTCGTCCGGAAACCTGCGTACCGCCTTCCGCACCGGCTGGCGCGGCGACTACCCGTCGCTGCTGTCCTTCCTGCAGGCCCAGTTCGCCGGCGGGTCGGCGGCCAACGAGACGGGCTACCGCAGCCGGGAGTTCGAGGACGCACTGGCCGCGGCCCGGCGCGCGCCGGACGACGCGGAGTCACACCGGTGGGCGGCACGGGCGCAGGCCGTGCTCTTCGCGGACCTTCCGGTGATCCCGCTCTGGGACTGCGTCAACGCCGCCGGGCTCGGTGCCGGTGTCGACGCGCGCTTCAGCTGGAACGGGCTTCCGGACTACACGGAAGCCACCCTCGCACGGCCGGATCCTCCTGCCGCCTTCGAGCCTTGAGCCGGCAGCCGCCCGTCCCACCGTCCGAGAGAGAAGACCATGACCCACGCCACGCCTGCGATGGCCCAGACCATCGCGGCCCTGTCGATCATCCTTGTGCTCGGGGCGCTGCTGCGGCCCTTCATGCAGCGACTGCGCCAACCCGCGGTCACGGCCGAGATCCTGGTCGGCATCGCGCTCGGCCCCAGTCTGCTGGGGCTCCTCCCGGGCGATCTGCCGGGCCTTCTGTTTCCCGACGAGACCCGAGCGGCCCTCACGGCCATCGCGCAGGTCGGGATCCTGCTGTTCATGTTCCTGATCGGCTGGGACATCGATCTCGGCAGGTTACGGCGCAGCGGAGGAACCGTCGCGGCCCTGTCGGTGGCGAGCATCGCGGTCCCCTTCGCCACCGGAGGACTGCTCGCGCTCTGGCTCCACGGATCCCATTCCTCCGCGGGCGGGCAGCCCGTGGACCGGACCACGTTCGTCCTCTTCGTCGGCACGGCCATGGCGATCACCGCCTTTCCCGTACTGGCCCGGATCGTCGCCGACAACCGGCTCGGCGGGACGACGGTCGGATTCCTGGCCGTGGCCGCGGCGGCGGTCGGCGACATCCTCGCCTGGTGCATGCTCGTCGCCGTGTCCGTCATGGCGGTCTCCGGCGGCTACTCGCAACTGCTGTCCGTCGCGGGGTGGTCCGCCGTCGCCGTCCTCGTCCTGGCCCTGGTCGTCAGGCCGGTCCTGCGGCACGTGCTGGAACGGGCGGCGCGGACGGGCAGGCTGATCACGGTGGGGCTTCCCGTGGTCGCCGCCGGGGTGTTCGCCGCCGCCTGGACGGCGCAGTGGATCGGGCTCGAGACGATCTTCGGAGCCTTCGCGTTCGGACTGGCCATGCCGCGCACCGTGCGCCCCGCGGTGAAGGAAGCGCTCGAGGTGCCGTTCCAGCACGTCAGCGGTCTGCTGCTGCCCGTCTTCTTCATCGCCACGGGGCTGACGGTCGACGTCGCGGGACTGGGCGGGGCGGGGCTGACGGAGTTCCTGGCCATTCTGGCAGTAGCCTGCGCCGGCAAACTCGCCGGCACGATGGCGGTGGCGCGTGCCCGGGGCCTGGGCTGGCGGGACAGCACGGTCCTCGGCTTCCTCATGAACACCCGTGGGCTGACCGAGCTGATCATCCTCAACGCCGGGCTCAGCATGGGCATACTCGACACCCGGATGTTCACGATGATGGTCTGCATGGCCGTCGTGACCACCGGGATGGCCGGGTTCGTGCTGCCCAGGCCGGGAACGCGCCGCACGACGCCGGCCGCCCCGGCGGCCGAAGGCTCACCGGAGGTCCCGGCACCGGGCTCAGCTTCCTCCGCGCGGCAGGACGCGGACCCGGTGGCGACTGTTCAGTGAAGGAGCCCGCGCGATGCGGAATCTCGATGAAGGCCTGCTCGTGGACGAGTTCCGGGAACTCGGCGTACGGCGCGGCATGGTGGTCGTCGTCCATGCGTCGCTGTCCCGGCTCGGGCATGTCGAGGGCGGGGCGTCGGCCGTGGTCGCGGCGCTGAGATCGGCACTCGGCCCCGAAGGGACCCTCGCCGTACCGGCGTTCACGCCGTCGGTCGCCGACCCGTGCCCCGACGCCGCGGACCTCGACGCCGGGGCGGCAGCGGCCCGTGAACGGGTTCCGCTGTTCCGTCCCGGCATGCCGACGGAGATGGGCGCGATCCCGAACGCGGTCCTGGCCCTGCCCGGGCGACTGCGCAGCGCGCACCCGCAGGTGTCCGTCGCCGCGATCGGACCGGACGCGGAGCGCATCACGGCGGTGCAGACGCTGGGCCACGCGGTGGGCGGGTCGTCCCCGTTCGCGTCGCTCCTGGCGCTCGACGCCCGGATCCTGCTGCTGGGAGTGGGGCACAACCGCAACTCCTTCCTCCACCACGCCGAGGGCCTGGTCCCCGGGCACCGCCGCAAGCGACGCCGCTTCCCGTACCTCGTGGACGGGGAGCGGGTGTGGGTGCAGACCGAGGACGTCGGGGACGACAACGGCCGCTTCTTCCCGGCCGTCGGCGCCGCGTACGAGGACCTGCACGAAGGGCGGCCCGGCGACGGGGTGCGGAGGCGGACGATCGGTGCGGCCGAGTGCCGGCTGCTGCCGAGCGTCCCGTTCGTCGAGTTCGCCCGCCGCCGTCTGCGTGAACTGCTCGCCGCCTGAGCCTCGAGGCGTCCCGAACCGGCACGGCTCGAGGCAGCACCCTGAACCAGCAGCGCGCCCGGTGCGATCGGCACCGGGCGCGCTGCTGGTGAACGGCCCGTTCCTGACGGCAGCCGTCCCGCCTGAAGAAGCGTTACTTGTTTCCCTGAGTCGTACGGGTGAGGAACACGAGGGACAGCAGCAGGGCCAGGAACGACACCCCTGCGACGACCCACAGCCCCGTATGGATGCCCACGGTGAACGACGCGTTGACGGCCTCGGTCACCTCGGCCGTGGAACGGCCGTCGCCGTTGCCGCCGCTGCGCGCGACCTCGACGACCGCGGCGGCCGTCCCGGGCGGCACCTGGGCCGTCGCCAGCTCGTCCGGCAGAGTACCGACGAAGCGCATGGCCAGTACGGCGCCGAGCACGGACGTCGCGAGGACCGAGCCGACCTGCCGGAACGCGGTCACGGCGTTGGACGCCGAGCCCATCTGCGCCGGCTCGACGACGGCGAACGCGGCGGCCGTCGAGGGCGCCACGACCAGACCGCTGCCGAGGCCCAGCAGCGTCAGGCCGAGAGCCGTGACCCCGTACGCGCTGTCGGGCTGCTGTGCGACGAGGACGACCGCGGCCACACCGGCCACCAGCGAACCGGCGGCCAGCAGCCGTCCCGGACCCACCTTCGCGGCGATGCGCTGCGCCACCAGTGTGGCCAGGACGAACGAGACCATGGCGGGCAGCAGCTGCACACCCGTTTCCAGCGGCTCGGCCCCCTGGACCCGCTGGAGGAACAGCACTTCGAGGAAGACGACGCCGACGAAGGTGAACAGCGCGCTCGCCGCCACCACCAGCGTCGCCGACACCCGCAGGGAGCCCATCATCCGCACGTCCAGCATGGGCATGGCCGCGCGTCGCTCCACCAGTACCAGCGCGGTCAGCGACACCACGGCGACCACCAGGGCGGCCACCACCGACGGGTCGTCGTACCCCGTCCGGCCGCCGACCGCGATCCCGTACACGAGGGTGCCGAGGCCCACCACGGACAGGCACTGGCCCCAGAGGTCCAGCGGCCGGTTCGGTACGGAGGACTCCTTCACCGCGTACAGCGTGACGGCCACGGTGACCACGGCGACCGGCGTGTTCACCAGGTAGACCGCGGGCCAGTCGAAGACGTTCAGCAGTGCCCCGCCCAGCAGCGGGCCGACGGCCAGCCCGATCCCGGACACCGACACCCAGATCGTGATGTAGCGCAGCATGCGCGGCAGGTCGACGAAGAACGTCGTGGTGATGATCGCCAGCGACGTAGGAAGCACCAGGGCGCCGCCGACGCCGCTGATCGCGCGCCCGACGAGGACCTGCGGGTAGCCGCTCGCGCTCGCCACCACCAGGGAACCGGCCGCCAGGGCCACCACACCGATGACGAACACGCGACGCCTGCCGAAACGCTCACCCAGCGCACCGCCGGACAGCACGCAGGCCGCCACGACCAGGGTGTACATGCTGGACACCCAGCTCAGGTCGGCCGGGGCGACCTGCATGTCGACCTGGAGGGCGCGCAGGGTCGAGATCGCCGCCGTCACCTCGATGAACGACATGAACAGGCCGAGGCAGGCGGCCGCCAGCACGAGCCTGCCGTGCTCGATGACCGGCTTCGGTGGCGCGGCGGACGACAACGCGTCCGTCGGCGCGCTCATTTGGCGGCCTCCTTGCGGGTCAGCCGGGCGATGGCGTCGTCCCAGTCGGCGGGCAGGCTGTCCCGGCCGGCCGGGTAGAAGACGAACACCGAGTGGTCCATCACCTTGCGCAGCCCGGCGACGATCCGGGCGTGCGGGTCGGAACGGGAGAAGGTGTCCAGCGACTCCTGGCTGTCCCACGCCGACAGCGTCCAGAAGGTCTTCTTCAGCGGTTCGGCGCGCAGCGAGGCGCCGACCACACCCGGCGCCGACCGCACCTGCTTCCACACCACCAGCGACTTCAGGAAGAAGCCGGGGACGCTGAGCAGGGACTTCACTTGGAGCTTGGACGCCATAACCACTGCCTCGCCCGAGTCTGCGGGCCTGTCGGCGGCGGCCCCGGGCATCCAGGGAATGGTGGGCATGGAAGCTTCTCCTCTTCGACATGGAACAGGCGGGGACGGCAGGCGGAGCCCGTCTCATCCACATGAGTCCCCCTGAGAGCTGTTCCGGACAACCTTCGCGCGTGAACTTCCGGGAACGGGAAGGGTTGGCCTGATCGTGCCTGCGAGCCCCCGACCGTACGGATCCGGACACCGGTCACCGGCCCCATCGGCCATCCCGATGGGGCGAGGAGCATCCGTGATGCGGTGATTGACCCTCCTCCGACCACCGCCCTACGGTCCTTCCACGCCCGACCCGACACCGCCGTTCGCACGGGTCGGTGAGCGAATTCACGCCTTCAGAGGTGCCAGCCCTCTGCGTTCCAGCCGCTGTCGCGCAACGCGACCGGTTCTTCGCGTACCGCTCGAGCCGAAGGGCTTCCCGCCATGACCACCCGAGTCGCTGTCGTCGGTGCCGGCATCTCCGGACTCTCCGCCGCCTACCACCTGCCCGACGACGTCGAAGTCACCGTGTACGAGAAGGAGGACCGGCCCGGCGGCCACGCGCTGACCGTCGAAGTCGACGAGGACGGCCGCACGCTGGGCATCGACACCGCCTTCGTGGTCTTCAACAGCCGCACCTATCCCCAGCTGACCGCCTTCTTCCAGGAGCTGGGCGTCACCGCCCTCGACCACACGGGCGGCTTCGACTTCTTCGACCTCGACCGTGGCCTCGACTACGGAACGGCCGAGTTCGAACTCACGGAGGAGGAGATAGCCCGGTCCTATCCGGCCGACTTCCTGACGCTGTGGCGGGACGCCGAGCGTTTCCACCGGGAGGCGCCACGCGACTTCCTGCGCAAGCGCACCGACATGGCGCTGGGCGAGTACCTGGAGCGCGGCGGGTACTCCGACGCCTTCAAGTACGGCTACGTGGTGCTCCTGGCCACGGCGGTCTGGTCGGTGCCGGCCGAGCTCATCTGGGAGATGCCCGCCACCACGGTCATCGCCTTCTTCATGTCGCACGACCCGGGCGGCCTCGGCGGGCGTTCCGTCGCCTGGAAGACCGTCGCCGGCGGCAGCATCGAGTACGTACGCCGTCTCGTGACCGCCGTCAACGGCAAGGTGCGCACGTCCAGTCCGGTCACCCGGGTCCGCGAGGAGGCGGACGCGGTCGTCGTCGGGACCGCCGACGGCGAGGAGCGCTACGACTACGCGGTGCTCGCCTCGCACGCCGACCAGACGCTGTCCGTGCTCGAAGCCCCGTCCGCCCTCCAGGCCGACATCCTGGGCAAGGTCCGGTACAGCTCCACCAGCGCCGTACTGCACACCGACCCCTCCAGCATGCCGCCGGACCGCTCCCGCTGGCAGAGCTGGAACTACGGGCTCAAGACGGTCGACGGCCGCACCCGTACCTGGGTGGCGTACTACATGAACTCCCTCCAGGGCTTCACCGCGCGCAACGACTACTTCGTCACGCTCGACTCCCCGATCGTCCCGCGCGACGAACTCGTCATCCGCGAGCTGCCCTTCACCCACCCCGTCATCGACCTGGACGTACGCGCCATGCAGCGCGGGATCTACGCCGTCAACGACGGCGGCCGGGTCAAGCTCGCCGGCTCGTACTTCCACTCCCCGAAGATCGGCCACGACCTGATCGGCTCCCACGAGGCCGGATACGTCTCCGGGCTCAAGGCCGCCGAGTCCATCGCCCGCGACATCAAGAAGTGAGAAGAGGTACTCCCATGCAGCGTGTCACCGCTGAAGAGGCACAGTCCTGGCTGGTCGAGAAGCTCGCGATCCGGCTCGAGGTCGAACCGTCCGAGATCGACGTCGACCGCTACTTCGACGAGTTCGACCTCGATTCCACCGAGGCCCTGATCCTCGCCGGCGAGCTCGAGAAGTGGCTCGGCTTCGAACTCGAGGCGACCGCGCTCTGGTACCACCCGACGATCGCCGCGCTGTCGGAGCACATCGCGGAGGAGAACGCCCGCCATGCCACCGCGGCCTGACCCGGGCGCACCGCGTCCGGTCCTGCGCACCTTGCGCGCACCGGACGGCCCGGCGGCCCACCGGGTCTGCGCCGTGCATCCGGGCGCGCTCGCGTCCGGCGAATGGGCGGCCGTCGCCGGGCGGCTCCCCGGTGACACCGCCTTCGACCTCCTGGACCTCGGCAATGTGCCCGAGTTCCTCGCCGCGGCCCTCGACGCCCGGGCACCGGTCGTCCCGGTCACCGACCTGGCGGCACGCTGCCTGGACGAACTCGCCGCGGCGGGCGCCGTCGCGGAGCCGTTCACCCTGGTCGGCTGGTCGTTCGGCGGCGTCGTCGCCTTCGAGATGGCGGCCCGACTGGACGCAGCCGGGAACGGCGGGGTCGTGCGGGACCTCGTCCTGCTCGACAGCATCGCCCCCGTCCCCGCCTTCAAGCGGACCGACGAGCTCATGGAACCGGCGATGCTGCTCGACTGGTTCGCGATGTACCTCGCCGCCAAACGCGGCCGCCCCCTCACCCTCGGCCTCACCGCGGACGAGCGCCGGCTCCTCGCCGCACCCGAGGACGGTCTGCCCCAGGTGCTCGAGGCGGCCGTCGCCCAGGGGGTTCTGCCGCCCGGCACCGAGCTCGCCGGGCTGCGCAAGCTGTACGCCGCCTACCAGGGCGGCCTCTCCCGCAACAACCGGAGCACCGCCCCCTACGAACCGGCGCCGCTCGACCGGGCCCTGACCCTCGTCAAACCGGCCGGCTCCCTGCTGCCCACCAGTGGCGACCTCGGCTGGAGCGGGCTCGGCGCGCGGCCCGTACGACAGGTGGACGTCCCCGGCGACCACTACACGATGCTTCGGGACCCCGAGGCCGTCGGCGTGCTCTCCGGCCTCCTGGCCGGCTCGGCCGTCGCTTGAACACACCGTGATCCGTGCCCTGCACACCCGGCGCACAAGACCGAGAGGACCGTCGTGCATCACTCACGTCTGGCCGACACACCCATCGCCATCGTCGGGTTGGCCGGCCTGTTCCCCCAGTCGCGCGACCTGCGCGAATTCTGGCGCAACATCGTGGACGCCAAGGACTGCATAGAGGACGTCCCGTCGAGCCATTGGAACACCGACGACTACTACGACCCCGACCCCACCGCCGAGGACAGGACCTACGCCCGGCGCGGCGGGTTCCTCCCGGAGATCGCCTTCAACCCCATGGAGTTCGGCCTCCCGCCGAACACCCTCGAGGTCACCGACATCCTTCAGCTGCTGTCGCTGACCGTCGCACGTGACGTGCTGCGCGACGCCGGCACCGAGGGATCCACCTGGTACGACCCCACGCGCACCGGAGTCATCCTCGGCGTCACCGGCGCCAACTCGCTCACCCAGCCGCTCTCCGCGCGCCTGCAGACCCCGGTCCTCAAAGAGGTCGTGCGCAGCGTCGGGCTCAGCGAGGCCCAGGCCGATGAGGTCGCCGCCCGCTTCAAGAAGGCGTACATCCCCTGGGAGGAGAACTCCTTCCCCGGCATGCTGGGCAACGTCGTCGCCGGACGCATAGCCAACCGCTTCGACCTCGGCGGCACCAACTGCACCGTGGACGCCGCCTGCGCCAGCTCCCTCGCCGCGGTCAAGCTCGCCGTCAGCGAGCTGATCGAGGGCCGCGCCGACATGATGATCACCGGCGGCTGTGACGCCGAGAACACGATCCTCATGTACATGTGCTTCAGCAAGACCCCTGCGTTCTCCAAGAGCCAGGTCATCCGGCCCTTCGACCGCTCCGCCGACGGGACGCTGATCGGCGAGGGCATCGGCATGCTGGCCCTCAAGCGGCTGGCCGACGCCGAACGCGACGGGGACCGCATCTACTCGGTACTCCGCGGCATCGGCACCTCCAGCGACGGCCGCTTCAAGAGCATCTACGCCCCGCGCGCCGAGGGCCAGCAGCTCGCCCTGCGCCGGGCCTACGAGGACGCCGCCGTCACGCCCGGCTCCGTGGAGCTCTTCGAGGCGCACGGCACCGGCACCGCCGTCGGCGACCACACCGAACTGTCCGCGCTCGGCTCCTTCGTCATGGAGGGGCAGGACGAGCGCGGCTACGCCGCCATCGGCAGCGTCAAGTCCCAGATCGGGCACACCAAGGCCGCCGCCGGCGCGGCCGGCCTCATCAAGCTGTCGCTCGCCCTGCACCAGAAGGTCCTGCCGCCCACCATCAACGTCGAGGAGCCCAGCGAGGCCGTCGACCCGGCGAGCACCCCCTTCTACGTCAGCGGCGAGGCCCGCCCCTGGGTCGCCGACCCCGGCCGGGACAAGCGCCGCGCCGCGGTCTCTTCCTTCGGCTTCGGCGGCACCAACTTCCACATGGTCCTCGAGGAGCACGGGACCGACGTGTCCGCTGTCCTCGGACCCGTCGCCCGTACCGGCATCTGGCACGCCGCCGACCCCGGGTCGCTCGCCCGCCGCCTGGAGGAGGGCGCCGCCCCGGATCCCGCCGGCTGGATGCCGTCGGGTGACGCCCGGATCGGCATCGTGGCCCGCTCGGACGCCGAGTTCGAGGAACTGCGCGCCACGGCGGCGCAGTTGCTGCGCGCCAAGCCGGACGCTTCCTCGTGGCAGCACCCCAAGGGGATCACCTACCGCCGCTCCGCGCTGCCCGCGGGAACGAAGACCGCGGCCGTCTTCGCGGGCCAGGGCAGCCAGTACGTCGGCATGGGCCGTCGCGCGGCGCTCGCACTGCCGCCCGTGCTCACCGCGTACGACAGGGCCAACCGGCTCAGCGACGGTACCGAGACCCTCGGCCGGGTCGTGTTCCCCCCGCCCGCCTTCGACGACGTGACCCGCACGGCCCAGGACGCGGCCCTGCGGCGGACACAGTTCGCTCAGCCCGCGATCGGGGCGCTGTCGGCAGGCCAGTTCGCCTGGTTCCGCGAGCTCGGCTTCAGCCCCGACGGCGCGATCGGCCACTCCTTCGGCGAACTGACCGCCCTGTGGGCGGCCGGGGCCCTGGACGACGCCGCCTTCACTGAGCTCGCCCGTGCCCGTGGACTGGCCATGGCCCCGCCGTCGGACCGCGCCGGCACCGGCCACGACCCCGGCGCGATGGCCGCGGTCCGGGGCGAACTCGACGCGGTGACAGCCGCGCTCGCGCACTACCGTGACGTGACCGTCTGCAACGTCAACGCCCCGGGCCAGATCGTCGTGGGCGGCCCCACCGCCGAGATCGACCGGCTCGTGGCCGACCAGGCCGGCGGCGCCCTCCCCGCGAAGCGGCTCCCGGTCTCCGCGGCGTTCCACACCCGCTTCGTCGCCCACGCCGCCGACGCGTTCCGCGAGGCCGTCGAACGCGTCGACATGGCCGCGCCCCGCATCCCCGTGTACGCCGACGCGCCGGGCGCGTCGTACGGGAACGACATCGCCGCCAACCGCCGCACCCTCGTCGACCAGCTGCTCCAGCCGGTCGACTTCGCCGCGCGCATCGAGGAGATGTACGCCGACGGCTACCGCGTCTTCGTCGAGTTCGGCCCCAAGCGGGTGCTGTCGGACCTCGTGGACCGCATCCTCGAAGGCCGCGAGGACGTCGTGACCGTCGCCGTCGACGGCGGCCCCGCCAAGGACGGCGAGATCGCCGCCAAGCGTGCCGCGCTCGAGCTGACGATCCTCGGCCTGCCGGTCGCCGGCATCGACGACCGCACGGCGCCGGTGCCGGCGGAACCGGCGCGCAAGGGCATGGCGATTCCCCTGCGCGGCGTCAACTACGTGAGCGACGCGCGGCGTTCCGCCTACGCGGAGGCTTTGGCCGAGCCGGTGGCAGGGGTGCCGGCGGGAGAGGTTCCGGCGGGAGGAGTTCCGGCGGCCGCGGAGGCGCCGACCGGCCTGGACGACGTCGTGCGCGAAGGGCTCGGCCTCCAGGCCGAGATCCTCGACACCCACCTGGAGACCGTCCGCCGGACGGTCCGCTCGCTGGAGGAGTCCATCCGCTCCGGCACCGCCGCCGACGCGAATGCCGCGCTGCGCCTGATCGAGCAGCACAGCAGCTCGATCACGGCAGGGCACGAGCGGGCGACTCGACTGCTGATCGAGGCGCTGCGGGAGGGGGAGCCGACGGCGGGGACGCCGGCGGTGGAGCCGTCGACCGTGCCGTCGGCGGTACCGGCCGCCTTGCCTGCTGCCGAGCCCGCCGCGGCTGCCGTGCCCGCTGCGGCCGCCCTCCCCGCGCCTGTTGTTGATGGTGCGGTGTTGGGTGCGTTGGTGGAGGTGGTGGCGGAGAAGACGGGTTATCCGGCGGAGATGTTGGAGCCGGGTATGGATCTTGAGGCGGATCTGGGGATCGATTCGATCAAGCGGGTTCAGATCATGGGTGCGTTGCAGGATCGGTTCCCGGTGTCGGGTGATGTGGATCCTGAGCGTCTGGGTGAGCTGCGCACGTTGGGTGATGTCGCGGGTTTCCTGGCGTCGTCCGCGTCTCCGGCTGTGTACGTGGCTGAGGCCGCTCCCGTTGTCGAGCCCGTTCCTGCTCCGGCTCCGGCTCCGGCTCCCGTTCCCGTTTCTGCGCCTGTGGCTTCGGCTGTTGATGGTGCGGTGTTGGGTGCGTTGGTGGTGATGTGGATCCTGAGCGTCTGGGTGAGCTGCGCACGTTGGGTGATGTCGCGGGTTTCCTGGCGTCGTCCGCGTCCCCGGCCGTGTCTGTGGTTGAGGCCGCTCCCGTTGCCGCTCCCCGTGCCGACACTCCGCTCGTCGTGACGTACCCGGCGGCGGACGGGGTCGGCCGGACCTTCGCCGGCATACGGGAACTGCCCGTTCCCTCCACCGTGGTCGGGGCCTACGCCGAGCAGCGGACCGCCCTCGTCATGGACGACGGGTCGACGCTGACGCAGCCTCTCGTGGCGGCACTGCGTGCCGACGGCTGGCGGGTGGAGGTCGTCGGGCTGCCGGACGGTATCGCGACCTCCGTCGAGGCGGACTCCGTGCGGTCGCTGGGTACCTGGGAGGCCGAGGAGCTGGCCCGTGTCGTCACGGCCGGGCGTCTCGACCTCGTGGTGCAGATGGCGGCGGCGGCCGGTCAGGACTGGGCCGACGCGGCCCGGCGGCTGGGACACACCGTCCTGGTGGCGAAGCAGACGCAGCCCGCGCTGAAGGCCGCTGCCGCGGCCGGCGGCAGGGCGGCCTTCGTGGCGGTGACCCAGCTGGACGGCGCGAGCGGCTACCGCGGCGGCGGCACCGGATCGGCCCTGCTCGGCGGGGTGAGCGGCCTGGTGAAGACGCTGGCGATCGAGACGCCGGAAATCTTCGTACGTACGGTCGATTTCGCGCCGGGGATGGACGCCCGGACCGTCGCCGCCCGCTTCCTGGGCGAGATCCAGGACCTGGCGACCGGCATCGCGGATGTGGCGCACGACGCGGACGGACGGCGCACCGTCGTCCCGTCGGCCGAGGCGCCGGCCGTGCATGTGACGGCCGTACCGGAGATCAGCACGCGGGACCTGCTCGTCGTGACGGGCGGGGCCAGAGGCATCACCGCCGACTGCCTGCACGCACTGGTCGCCGCACGTCCGGCCGGTCTGCTGCTCCTCGGCCGCAGTGCGGCGGCTGCCGATCCCGGGTGGGCGCTGGGTCTGGAGGGCGCGGCTCTCAAGGGCACCATCGCGAAGCGGATCGCCGCCACGGGGGAGAAGCCGACACCTCGCGGGGTCGAGGCGGTCTACCGGGAGGTGACCGGCAGCCGGGAGATCCAGGCCAACCTGGCCAGGCTGCGCGCGACCGGCGCCACCGTCGAGTACGTCACCGTCGACATCACCGACGCCGAGGCCGTGAGCCGTGCGCTCGCGCCGTACGCCGCACGCGTCACCGGTGTCGTGCACGGTGCGGGAGTGCTCGCCGACCGGCTGATCGCGGACAAGACGCAGGAGGAGGTCGCCAGGGTCCTCGGGACCAAGATCGTGGGTCTGGGCAATGTTCTGGACGCGCTGCGCGGCACGGCGGCCCTGCGTCACCTGGTCTTCTTCTCCTCGGTCGCCGGATTCTTCGGCAACCGTGGCCAGTCGGACTACGCCGTCGCCAACGAAGCGCTCAACCGGCTCGCCGTGCGGCTCAAGCACGAACTGCCCTCCGCGCGCGTCACCTCCGTCAACTGGGGTGCGTGGGACGGCGGCATGGTCACCGACGATCTGCGCCGGATGTTCGCCTCGCGCGGTGTGGAGCTCGTTCCGGTGGAGACCGGCGCGGGGATCTTCGCCGAGCAGTTCACCGCGGCCCGCGGTCATGACACCGTCATCGTCGCCGGACCGCTGAAGCCGTTGTCCGCGGCGCCGGCCGACGGGGCACCCCAGGCGTCCCTGCTCGTGGACCGCACCCTGGCGGACATCGCGACGGAGACGGTCCTCGCCGACCACGCGATCGACGGCAGGCGGGTACTGCCCGCCACCGCCGCGCTGGGCGCGCTGGTCAACACCGCCGAGACGGCCACAGGGAAGCCGGTCACCGAGGTGAGCGGGTTCAAGGTCTTCAAGGGCGTCGTCCTGGACGGCGACGGCGACAGCAACGGCCACCTCGCCGACAACGGCGGGCAGGCCCAAGGCGCGGGCCGGCTACGGCTGTTCATGGAGCCCGGCCAGGCCGCCCGCCCCGGTTCGGTCGACGTGCTGGCGTCCGCGGTGGACGACGCCGGGCGCAGCAGGCCCGCGTACGGCGGCGTCCTCGTCACGGACCCGTCCGCCGGCCGTCCTGCCGACCGGCCGGACCTCGCCCGCGCCGCCCGTGAGGCGGACCGGACCGACGCCGCCCACCTGTACCGCGACGGGACCCTCTTCCACGGGCCCACGCTGCGGGGCATCCGCGGCATTCTCGCGGCCCACGAGCGGCTGCTGCTGATCGGCGCACGGCTCGGCGACACGCGTCCGGCGCGCGGTGCGTACCACGGGCGGTTCCACAGCCCGGTGCTCGCCGATCTGATGCTCCAGGCCGCGCTGGTCTGGGTCAGGCGCTTCCGCAACCGGGCGTGCCTGCCGATGGAGATCGCCCGCGCCCGCTACTTCGCCGAGCTCCCCACGGACCAGGAGTTCCTGATCGCCGTGGAGAACGTCGTGGCGGGACCGGCCGGCATCACCTGCTCCGTCACCGCGCTCGACCGCGAGGGCCGTGTTCTCCAGGTCATGGAGGGGGTGTCGGTCGTCGAGGACCCGCAGCTGGAAGGGAAGTTCGGGCCGGCCGAACGGACCGGCGCGGCGACCGTGACGGTCTGACGCCCGATCGCCGACCACTTTCCCGAGCGGACATTCGGACAACTCGGAGGCTGACCCAACCATGGGCAAGTACGCGATCGTCGGCCTGGCCTGCCTTTTCCCGGGGGCGGGGACACCCGACGACTACTGGCGCAACCTGATCGGCGGCGTGGACTCACGCACCGACGGGAACGACCGGATCTTCGGGCACTCCCCGCAGGCCCGGGAGACCGACCCGGAGGACAGGCACCGCATCTACTGCACCCGGGGAGGCTTCCTCGGCGAGTACGACGAGAGCACGGCCTTCGAACCGAACGGATACCTTCTCCCGTCCGACTACCTGGCCGGCCTGGACCGCTCGTTCCACTGGGCGCTCCGGGTGGCCGGGGACGCACTGGCCGACGCGGGACATCCCCCTACCGCGGGCGGTCCGAGCCGGCGGAGGACCGGGGTGGTGTTCGGGAACTATCCGTTCCCCACCCCGGCCTCCGGCCGGTTCACCGGTGACCTGTGGGACTCCGCGGTGGCCCACGGGCTGGCGGACGCCGCTCTGCGCGTACCGCCGGAGGCCGTAACCGGCCCCGGCCACGGCTCCGACCCCATGGCCGCAGCGCACAACCTCTGGGCGGGCGGTATGCCCGCCAAGGTGGTGGCCGCGGCCCTGGGCCTGGAGGGGCCGAGGTTCACCCTCGACGCGGCCTGCTCGTCCGCGCTGTACGCGCTGAAGCTGGCCTGCGCCCATCTGGAGACCGGGCGTGCCGATCTCATGCTGGCCGGCGGTGTGTGCGCACCCGACCCGACGGTGATCCACCTGTCCTTCTCCGACCTGCGTGCCTACCCGCCGGACGGCTTCAGCCAGCCTTTCGACGAGCGCTCCCGCGGCATCGTCACCGGCCAGGGCGCGGCGATGATCGCCGTGAAGAGGCTGGCCGACGCCAGGCGCGACGGCGACCGTGTGCACGCCGTCATCGACGCGCTCGCCCTCACCAACGACGGGCCCGGCAAACACATGCTGGTACCGAACGTGACCGGGCAGCTCGCGGCGTACGAACTGGCCTACGGGGAGGCCGGCGTCGATCCTTCCGCCGTCCAGTACGTGGAATGCCACGCCACCGGCACTCCGATCGGGGACGGCACCGAACTCGGTGGCGTCGAGGAATTCTTCGGACGAGGCCCGCTCCTCGGATCCGTCAAGGCCAACGTCGGCCACCTGCTGACCGTCGCCGGCATGTCCAGCCTCCTCAAGGTCGTCCTGTCCCTGTCGCACGGCGTGATACCGCCGACCATCGGCGTCGACCGCCCGCTTCCCGGAACGGTCGCCGACCGAGTGGTGCGCGAGGCGGTCCCGTGGCCGGAGCCGGCTCCGGGCTCGCCCCGGCGGGCCGGTGTCTCGGCGTTCGGTTTCGGCGGCACCAACGCGCATGTGGTGCTGTCGGCGCCGGACGGAACACCGGCCGGGGCCGAGGCCGGACCCGGTGCCGAGATCCCGCCGCTGGCCGTGATCGGCATGGGCGCCCACTTCGGCTCCTTCAGCACGCTCGACGAGTTCGAACGGGCCGGCTACGAAGGGCACGACGCCGTACGGGACCTGCCGGAGCAGCGCTGGCGCGGCTTCGAGACCGTGCCGGGCGGCCCCCTGGAGCAGGCCGGGCTCGCGGGCCCGTCGGCCCCGCGCGGCGCGTACATCGAGGACTTCGAGGTCGACACCACGTCGTACCGGATACCACCCAAGGACCTCGACCACTTCAACCAGCAGCAGCTGCTGATGATGCGCGTCGCGGAAGAGGCCCTGCGGGACGCCGGATACGAACGCCCCCGTCCGGGCGGCGACGCCGGCTGCGGGCCCCGCCGCGTGGGTGTCGTCATCGGCATGGAGATGGAGCCCAGCGCGCACGGACACGGCGCACGCTACGAGCTGGGCCGCCGGCTGACCGAATGGTGCGCGGCGGCGGGCGTCGAGCCCTCGCCGCAGCAGCTGGCGGAACTCACCCGGGCCGCACGCGACGGCATCCACGACTCCATCGAACCCAACGAGGTCCTCAGCTACATCGGCAACATCATGGCCAGCCGGGTCGCCTCCCTGTGGAACTTCACCGGCCCCTCCTTCACGCTCTCCTCCGACAGCGCGGTCGGCGTCGAAGCCCTCGACGTGGCCCGGCTGCTGCTGCTCGACCCCACCGTCGAGGCCGTCCTCGTCGGCGCGGTCGATCTCGCAGCGGGCCCGGAGAACACCCTCGCCCGCGAACTGCTCGAACCCGGCGCCGTCCGCGACGGGATCCGCGTCCTCGGCGAGGGCGCCGGGGCTGTCGTCGTCACCCGGCCCGACGCCGTGGCCGAGGGCCGCACCGTGTACGCCACGGTCCGGTCCCTCTCCGTGCACCACGCGCCGGACGTCACGCCCGCCGTGCGCCCCGAGCTGGTCGAACGCGCCGCCGAGGACGCCCTCGCAGCCGCCGGGCTGACCCCGCGGGACGTCGAGCTGGTCGAGGCCGGCCGCGCGGACACCGCAGAGGTCGAAGGGCTGGCGCGGGTGTGGACCGGCGCACGGGCCGGCGGGGAGCTGCGTACCGCCCTGACCGGGGTACGGGGCGCCGTCGGCGACACCGGCTGCGCCTCCGGGCTCGCCGGCGTCATCCGCGCGGCACTCTGCCTGCACCACGCCTACTTCCCGGTGGCTCCGGACGGGATCGGCGCCGAACGGCTCGACGGCTCCGCCTTCTTCCTCGCCGGCGACTCCCGTCCCTGGCTGCGGACGCGGCGCGACGGGCGGCGTGCCGCTTCCGTCAGTGTCACCGGAACGGCCGGCAGCCACGCCCACCTGGTGCTCACGGGCGCCACCGTCCGCGGTGAACTCGCCGCGACCGACTGGGCGCGGTCCGGCGGGGGACTGGTCGTGCCGGTCGGCGCCGACGACTTCGACGGCCTGCTCCGGCGGCTCGCGGAGGTACGGTCGGCGCTCGACGGGGACGCCGGCGCCGAGGTGTTCGCGGACCGGCCGGCCGCGCTCAAGGCCGTACTCGTCGCCGACGACGCGGCGGGTCTCGTCCGGCAGATCGACCAGGCGCTCAAGGACCTTCCCGGCGTGTGGCGGTCGCGCGGCGAGTGGTCGTCGCCGTCGGGCAGCTTCTTCACCGCGCGGCCGGTGGGCCCCGGTGCGAAGGTCGCCCTGGTCTTCCCGGGCGCCTTCAACTCCTACCTGGGGCTGGGCCGGTCGCTGTTCCGTGCGTTCCCCGGGCTGCTGCCCCGCTTCGAGGACCAGGCGGAACTCCCCGCCGAACTGCTGCGCAGCGCCGCCCTCTATCCGAGGGCGCGCGGCCCGCTGGACCGCCGCGAGCTGATGCGGCGGGAGGGCGAACTGGTCGAGGACATCCCGCTGATGCTGGCGGCCGGAACCAGCTACGCCCTGCTGTCGACGGACCTCGTGCGGGAGGTGCTGGGCATCGAGGTGCACGGAGCCTTCGGCTACAGCCTCGGCGAGAGCAGCATGCTCTTCGCGACAGGCGGCTGGATCAAGAGCGCGCGCGGGGACGAGAAGATCAGCGCCTCGCCGCTCTTCGACGACATGCTGCGCGGTCCCAAGCGCACGGTGCGCGCGCTGTGGGGCCTCGGCGACGAGGTGGCGGACGGGGACGTCTGGTCGACGCATGTGGTGCTCGCGCCGGCCGAGGAGGTACGGGCGGCCGTCCCACGTTACGACCGGGTGTACCTCACGCACGTCAACACCCCGCAGGAGTCGGTGATCGCCGGCGACCCCGGTCAGTGCCGGGAGCTCATCGCCGAACTCGACTGCCGCAGCGCCCGTTCCCCCGCGAACCATGTGATGCATTGCCCCGTGGTGGACGGTGTCCTGACCGACCTGGCGGACCTGAACCGCTATCCGACGGGCGACGTCGGGGACCTGGTCCTCTACAGCAGCCGTCACTACGCACCCGTGACGGACTTCGACGCGGACGCCGTGGCGGGGAACATCGCGGTGACGCTGCGCGAGACGGTGGATTTCCCCCGGCTGGTGCGGCGTGCGTACGACGACGGTTACCGCTGCTTCATCGAGGTCGGCCCCAGCAGCACCTGCGCGCGCTGGATCCAGGAGACCCTGGCCGGCACCTCGCATCTCGCGGTCTCCGTCGACCGCCGGGGGGCGCGTGGGGCGAGCGACGTCGCGCGGCTCGCCGCGCGCCTCGCGGGCCACGGCATCCCCGTGGACCTCGGCGCCTTCGCCCCGGCCGGCAGGCCCCGCAGGGCGGTGGGGGTGCGCAGCTTCCCGACGGGCGGCACCCCGGTCCCACGCCTGGTGACGCAGGCGGCGGCCCCACTCGTACCGCACCTGCCGCGTGCGGCGGTGGCCGCACGTGCGGCCGGGTCGACTGTGGCAGCGGCCCCGCGTGCGCCCGGCTCGCCTGTGGCGGTGGTGGCGAGTGCGGTCGAGCCGCCTGCGCAGGCAGTGGCGGCGGTGGCGCGTGCGGCCGGGTCGCCTGTGGCGGTGGTGGCGAGTGCGGTCGACTCGCCCGCGGCGAGCGTGCCGGCCGGTTCGGGTGGTGCGACGCCGCTCGTGGCGACGAGGCCGAGTGCCTTCGCGTCGTCCGGGCCCACCGGGCTCACCAGCCCGACGGGGCCGAGTGCCGCCCCGCCTCTCGCGTCGACCGTGGCGGCCGAAACGGCCGCCGTACGCGCCGAGTCGGCCGACGCTCCCGCGACGCCGCGCTCCGGCGTCGGAGCCCCGCCACCGGCACCCGTACCGGGGGCCGGTGGCCCTCTCATCCCCGCCCCGGCGCACGCCAGGGGCTCAGACACTCCGACGGAATGGGACACCGCAATGCCGAACCGCCCCTCCGCGCAGCCGAAGGCGCCGGCCCTGGTGCTGGAACGGGAGCCCATCACGATGATCCCGGCGGGAGCCGTCGTGTTGCCGTCCGGACCCGCCGAGGCGCGGGCGGAGGCGGTCGAGCCGCCCGGCCCGGCCATCTTCGGAGCGCCTTTGCCCGTACCGCCCGCCGGCCCTGACCGGCCTGATGGGTCCCCGCAGCCCGCGCGGAACGGGGCGGTGACGGCCGACGAGACCACCGCCGTCCTCGTCCGGGGCCTGCGCGGCGACATGCTGGAGGCGCACCGAGAGGTGCTCAAGGCCCAGCACGAGCTGCGCGACGAACTCGTCGCGCTGCTCTCGCCCGGCGGCGGCCACGCCGCGCCGCCGGCAGCGCGCACGACGCCCGCCGTGCCCGGGCCGCCCACGACACTCGAGGCGCCCACCGCACTGCCCACGACCCCCACGTCACCACCCACGCCGCCCACGTCCACGGCGCCCACCGCACCCGGGCCCTCCGCCCTGCCTACGACGCCGGCGTCTCCGCCCGCCGTGCCCGCACCGCCCACCGCGCCCCGGCCGCCGAAGCCCGAGGGCGTCGTGTGGGACGAACACGATCTCCTCGAGTTCGCGACCGGCAAGATCGGCAACGTCTTCGGCCCCCGCTTCGCGGAGATCGACGGCTACCGCCGCCGGGTCCGGCTGCCCGCGCCGCCGTACCACTTCGCCACCCGCGTCACCGCACTGGACGCCGAACCGGGTGAGTTCAAGCCCTCGTTCATCCGGACCGAGTACGACATCCCGATGGACGCCTGGTACGCCGTCGACGGGCAGGTCCCGCCGGCCGTCACCATCGAGGCGGGCCAGTGCGACCTGCTCCTGATCAGCTATCTGGGCGCCGACTTCACCAACCGCGGGGACCGCGTCTACCGCCTCCTGGACAGCAGCCTCAGCTTCGTCGGTGACCTGCCCCGCGTCGGGCAGACCCTGCGCTACGACATCTGGATCGACCAGTTCGTGCGCCAGGGCGACACGCTGCTGTTCTTCTTCCACTACGACTGCTACGCCGACGGCGAGCTGATCCTCAAGCTCAACAACGCCTGCGCCGGGTTCTTCACCGACGAGGAGCTCGACAGCTCCCTCGGCATCATCCAGGGCAAGGCCGTTCCGCCCAAGGGCGACGGCACGTTCTCGGGGGCGAGCTCGTTCAAGCCGCTGGCCCGAACCGAGCGCACCTCGCTCACCTCGGCGGACCTGGCGCTGCTCGCCGACGGCCGGATCGCCGAGGTGTTCGGGCCGGGGCACCGCCAGCCCGCAGGCTGCAACACCTCGCTCAGGCTGCCCACGGAACGCCTCCGCATGGCCGACGAGGTCACGCTCCTCGACCGCTCGGGCGGCCCGGCGGGCCTCGGGCGCATCGAGGCGGTGAAGCGGCTCGTCCCGGACGGCTGGTACTTCACGAGCCACTTCCCGGACGACCCGGTGCTCGCCGGCTCGCTCGTCGCGGAGGGCGCGGTCCAGCTCCTGGAGGTGTACGCCCTCTCCCTCGGCCTGCACCTGTCGTTCCCCGACGCCCGTTTCCAGCCCGTCCCCGGTCTGCAGACCGAGGTCAAGGTCCGCGGGCAGATCACCCCGGACACCGAGCGCATCGAGTACCGCATCGACATCACCGGGCTCACCCTGCTGCCGCGGCCCGCGATCACGGCGGATGTGGTCGTGCTGCGCGACGGCAAGCCGTCGATCAGCGTCAGCGGTCTCGGTATCCGCCTGGTGGAGAAGCCCGGCGCCCCGTTCCGGCCGGAGGCCGGCGGCAAGGTGCCGCACTTCCTCGGCCGGCTCAGCCCCGCCACGGGGAAGCCCGCGATGCTCAGCGAGTTCCACATGGCGCACGCCGCGAAGGGCGACCTGGCCACCGCCATGGGGCCGGAGTTCGAGATCTACGCCGACAGCAGGGCCCCGTACATCCCCAACGGGGACTTCCTCTTCGTCGACCGGGTGATGGAGCTCGAGGGCACCCGGGGTGTCCTCAAGCGCGGGGCCGTCATGGTCACCGAGTACGACTCGCCGGACGACGCCTGGTACTACCGCCACAACGGGCACCCTCACATGCCCAACTGCGTCTACATGGAGTCGAGTCTGCAGGCCGCCATCCTGCTCGGCTACTACCTGGGAGCCACCCTCCCGGAGCCCGACGAGCAGTTCAGCATCCGCAACCTCGACGGCCGCGCCACCCTGGTGAAGGACATCGACCTGCGCGGCAAGACCGTCCAGCACCGCTCCACGCTGCTGTCCAGCGACCGGATGCCCGGTTCCGTCCTGCAGAACTACCGCTATGAACTCTCCGCCGACGGCGAGGTCTTCTACACCGGCGAGTCCCTCTTCGGATACTTCAACGCCAAGGCGCTGGAGAACCAGGTCGGCCTCGACAAGGGCAAGCACGTACTGCCCTGGCTCGACCGGCAGCCCGACCGTCCGGCGGGGGTCCGCCGGGTCGAGCTGCCGGCGTACCGCGCCGGGGAGCCGGCCCGCGGCGGCCCGCGGCTGGCGGGCGGCCACCTCGATCTCGTCGAGTGGGTCGACGTCCTGCCGGGCGGCGGCGATCACGGCCGCGGCTATCTGCGCGGCCACCGCACGATCCGCCCGGACGACTGGTACTTCTCCTGCCACTTCCACCGCGACCCGGTGATGCCGGGCTCGCTCGGCGTCGAGGCGCTGCTCCAGGGCCTTCAGGTGTACGCGGTCGAGACCGGACTCACGGACGGGCTGGTCAATCCGCGTTTCGCGCTGCTGTCCGGCAGCGAGACGAGCTGGACGTACCGCGGCCAGATCCTGCGCACCGACCCGGACATGGAGTTCGACGTGCACATCAAGGAGGTGCGCCGCGAACCGGGCCGGATCCAGCTGCTCGGTGACGCGAACGTCTGGAAGTCCGCCCTGCGGATCTACCAGCTGGGTGGCATCGGCATCGAGATCCACCACGACCAGGCCTGATCCGGCGTGAGACCTACAGGAGACTCAGCATGACCACCGACGTGTACCGGCCGCGCTGGAGCGGCCCCGGGCAGCCCGCGGTCGGCGACACCGGGATCCACCAGGCCCTGACCCGGCTCGACGAGCCCGTGTACATCCTGCGCGGGCCGTACGGCCTGGGGGCCGCGAGTGGCGGCACGGTGACCGCCGGCGGTGACCACGAGATCGTCGCCGCCGCGCCGCCCCTCGGCCCCGAACGGCTCGGCAGCGCCGCTTTCCTCGCCGACCACGGAGTGCGCCAGGCGTACATGAGCGGCGCCATGGCCAACGGCATCGCGTCGGCCGACATGGTCATCGCCATGGCACGGGCCGGTTTCCTCGGCTCCTACGGAGCGGCGGGCCTGCTGCCGGAGGCGGTCGAGAAGGCGCTGGTGCGCTTCCGCGACGAGATCCCCGGGCTCGCGTACGCCTGCAATCTGATCCACAGTCCCAGCGAGGAGCGGCTCGAGCGCACCTCGGTCGACCTGTTCCTCAAGTACGGGGTCCGCCGTGTCGAGGCGTCCGCCTTCCTCAGGCTCACCCCGCACCTGGTCCGCTACCGGGTGGCCGGGCTCACGGCGGGCGGGCCGTACGGCGTCACCGCCACCAACAAGATCATCGCCAAGGTGTCCCGGCCGGAGATCGCGGACCTCTTCCTGAGGCCCGCTCCCGAGGCGATGGTGCGGGCGCTCGTCGAGGAGGGACTGGTCAGCGAGGAGCAGGCCCGTCTCGCGGCGCTGGTCCCGCTCGCCGACGACATCACCGTCGAGGCCGACTCCGGCGGACACACCGACCGCCGGCCGTTGCCCGCCCTGCTGCCCGTCATCATGCGGCAGCGCGACGCCGTCGCGCAGGAGACCGGCTGCCCCGTGCGTATCCGGATCGGCGCGGCGGGCGGGATCGGCACCCCCGAGGCGGCGGCAGCCGCCTTCGCCATGGGGGCCGACTACATCGTCACCGGTTCCGTCAACCAGTCCTGCCTCGAGGCCGGAACGTCCGCACGGGTGAAGGAGATGCTCAGCCAGGCGGGCATCGCCGACTGCGACATGGCCCCCGCCGCCGACATGTTCGAGATGGGCGTCGAGCTCCAGGTGCTTCGACGCGGCACGTTCTTCCCGATGCGCGCGAAGCAGCTGTACGAGCTGTACCGCGCGTACGACGGCATCGAGGCGATCCCTGCGGACGTACGCACCCGGGTCGAGGAGCAGATCTTCCGGCGGCCGCTGGACGACGTGTGGGAGGAGACCGCCGAGTACTTCCGGCGCCGCGACCCGGGCCAGCTCGCCCGTGCCGAGGGGAACCCCAAGCGGCGCGCGGCCCTCATCTTCCGCTGGTACCTCGGCATGGCCTCGCGGTGGGCGAAGACAGGGGAGGCCGACCGCGCTGTCGACTTCCAGATCTGGTGCGGGCCGGCGATGGGCAGCTTCAACGCCTGGGTGCGCGGCACCTATCTGGCGGCGCCCGAGCACCGCCGGGTGGCCGACGTGGCCCGGCAGATCATGGCCGGGGCGGCGTTCCACCAGCGGCTGGCCGTTCTGCGGGCCGCGGGCGTCGCCTTCCCCGCGGGCTTCGCGACCCGTCCGTCGCCGGAGGACTCCGCCTCCTGCGATCCCACGGTGGGGGTGGGGCGGTGACAGGCGCACGCACGGCGACCGCGCCCGCCCAGGCCCCTGGACCGGCCGCCGCCGCGCCGTTCGCCCGCGCCGAGGCGCTGGACGCGGCGCTGGGGGACCCGTGGCTGCCGGACAACCCGTACGGCTTCGCGGCCGGTGCGGCCCGCGACGCCGAGGGGACGTACCCGGCGGCGGCCGAGAGGCGGCTGCGTGCGGAGGGCTTGCACCTCTGCCATCTCCCCGGGTCCCTGGGCGGCACGCTGCGCTCCTTCGAGGACACACACGTCCTGGTCCGCGTCTGTGCCCGCCGGGACGTGAACGTCATGCCCGCCACGATGTTCAGCATCTCGGCCGTGACGACCGTCCTCGCCGCCGGTACGGCGGAGCAGCACCGCACGGTCGCCGCATGGCTGCGGGACGGCCGCACCATCGCCTTCGGGCTGTCCGAGGAGCAGGCAGGCAGCGACGTCCTCGCCAACACATGCCGGCTGGCCGACGACGGCAGACTGACCGGGGTCAAATGGCTGGTCGGCCGGGGCGCTTCGGCGGACGCGGCCGTCGTCGTGGCCCGTACCGCCGAGCGCGGCCCCGCCGCGTTCACCGCCCTGCTGCTCGGACCCGGGGAACTGGCGGACGACCGCCTACGGCGGCTTCCGGCGCGGCCCACCACCGGGATGCGCGGCATCGACTTCGCCGACCTGGAGTTCGACGGCCTCCCCGTGCCGCCCGGAGCCGTCGTCGGGGACACCGGCAGCGGCCTCGCCGGGGCGCTGCGGGCCCAGCAGATCGTCCGGCTGATGAGCACCGCGGGCTGCCTGGCCACCGCCGACACGGCGCTGCGTACGGCACTGCGCTTCGCCCGTGCGCACCGCACAGGGGGCGACCGCGTCGCGGACACCCCGTACGGATCCCGTGAACTGGCCCTGGCCGCCGCCGAGCTGATCGCGACCGACGTGACCGTGCTCGCCGCCGCGCGGCTCGTCCATGTCGCACCGGGGTCGTTCGGCCTCTGCTCCTCGGTCGTCAAACACGTGGCCACCCGGCTCACCGCCGCGTGCGCCACCCGGTCCCGTGCGCTGGTGGGGGCCCGCGGGGTGCTCCGTGAGGGGCAGGGCGCGGTCCTGGACAAGGCGGTCCGCGACAACGCCATGGTCGCGGTCATCGACACCAGCGTGCTCGGCAACCTGCGGGCCATCGCCATGCACCTGCCCGCGTACGCGGCCGCCTACGACCAGGAACCGGGCGGGGCGGCCCGGTCGGACGGGACCGCCGCGGCGGACCGCGAACGCCGGCTGACCGCCGTCTTCGCCCTCGGCGACGCGGACGTCCTGCCCGGCGTCGAACCGGCCGCGCTCGACCTGGGCGTACGCCCGAAGGACGACATCCTGCTGGGGTTCGCCGGGCACGCGGACGCGATCGCCGCCGAACTCGACCGCAGGGGCGACACCCGTGCCGCCGCCCTGGTGGCGGGCGTCCACCGGGCGCTCGGCGGCGTCGTACGGGAGGCGGCGGCCGCCCAGCGTGACCGGGCCCGCTCGCTGAAGGCGTCCCCGGAGCTGCTGGACCTCGCCGACCGGCTGTGCCTGCTGTACGCGGCGGCGACGGCGGCCCTGACGTGGTGGTTCCACCGCGACCGCGCCGGACTGTACGGCGAGGCGTCGCCCGGAGCCACCGGGTGGCTCATCGCCGTCCTTGGTCTGCTGACCACGCTCGTGGACAGCCGCGAGCCCCGCTCGGCGGGCCACGACGCCGCCCCGGCCGCGCGACTGATCACCGAACTCGACGCCGCACACCGGCTGTTCACGGCCCTGCCGGTACGGCTCAGCGACGGCACCGCACACCGGGCCGGCCCGGACGACGTGGAGGACGAGAAGCGATGACCGATCTGCCGGCCCTGATGGCCGACCTCGAGCGTCACCTGGGCGATCCGGAGGACCCGGCCGGGCCCATGCCGTTCTCCCGCATCCTCGCCCTGGACGAACGGGAGGAGTACCCCCACGAGTTCGTCGACCACCTCGCCTCCTGGGGGCTGTACGACTGGATCGTCCCCGCCGAGAACGGCGGCAGGGCCGTCGACGTCCAGGACGGCTTCAACCTCTACCGGCTCGTCGCGCGGCGGGACCCCACGTCCGCCACGGCCATGGTCCTCACCAGCCTCAGTTACATGCCGGTGTGGATCGCCGGCACCCCCGGGCAGCGCCAGCACTTCGCCGATGTGATCAGGAGCGGCGGGAAGCTGGCGTGGGGGCTGTCGGAACGCCGGCACGGCAGCGACATCCTCGCCAACGACACCACCGCCCGCAGGACCGAGGGCGGCTGGCTGCTCGACGGGGAGAAGTGGACGATCGGCAACGCCACCGTCGCCGACGTCGTCATGGTCTTCGCCCGTACCTCGGAACGGGGCGGCCCGGGCGGATACTCCGTCTTCGCCGTCGAGAAGGCCGGCATACCCGCCGACCAGCTCGAACACCTGCCGGACGAGCCGTTGCACGGACTGCGCGGGCTGGACATGAGCGGGGTGCGGCTGCGGAACTGCTTCGTACCGGACTCCGCCCTCGTCGGACGGGCCGGGCAGGGCCTCGAAACGGCGCTCAAGAGCAGCCAGTTGGCCCGGGTCGCCATCGCCAGCATCGCGATGAGCTGTGTGGACACCGCACTGCGCACCACACTCGACTTCGCCGTCCGGCGCACCATCTTCGGCGGGCCGGTCTTCGAGGTCCCCTACTCGCAGCGCCAGCTCGTGGAGAGCTTCGCGGACCTGCTGGTCACCGACGCGCTGACCACCGGAGCGGTGCGCAGCCTTCAGCTGAGCCCGGACCAGGCGAGCATCTGGTCGTCGGTGGTGAAGTACTTCGTCCCCACCTTCCTGGAGGAGACGCTCGGACGGCTGAGCACCGTGCTGGGTGCGCGCTACTACCTGCGCTCCCATCCCCGGCACGGGATCTTCCAGAAGGTCCTGCGGGACTTCGCCATCTCCAACTTCGCCGACGGCAACACCGTCGTGAACCTCAAGAACATCGCCCTCCAGCTCGAGAAGCTGCTCGCCAACGCCACCGCCCAGGACCCCGGGGCCGTGGCCGGCGCGGTGGCGAGGACCGGTCCGCTCTTCGACCCCTCCTACCCCATGGAGCCCTACCGGCCCGCGGAGCAGCAGCTGTTCAGCCGGGGCGTCGACGACCCGGTGCTCGCCCTGCGCTCCGCCGTCGACGAGCTGCGCTGGTCCGCCGGCGCCGCCACCGGCCGCGACGCCGCACAGCTCGCCGCCGCCGCCGACGCCGCCGGCGCCATCGCCGGCGAGTTGGACCGGATCGCGGAGGAGCACCGCAAACTCCTCTCCGACCTGGGCAAGGACGCCGCCTCCTCGGCGGAGCTGTACGACCTGGCCAAGCAGTACACCACCGTGTCCGCCGCGGCCTCCGTCGTGCACCTCCACCTCAACGGAGGCCACTGCATGGACCCGGCGCTGCGGTCCCCGGCGGTGCTTCTGGTGTGTCTGGAGCGGCTGCTCAAGCGGTTCCACCCGACCCGGCGGATCACGGGACCGCAGGAGATCGCCGAGGTCGCTACCGCGCTGTCGTCGGCGCACAGCGAAGGCCGGCTCTTCTCCTTCCGGCCCTTTCCCGTCAACCGGTGAACTCACGAAGGGAGGAACACCCATGGACATCGGGGCACGGCTCGCCGACCCGCTCGCCGACCCGCCGGAGGCCCGGCCCGACGACCCCCTCGCGGACACCGCCGAGGTCTGGCTGCTCGCCGAGGAGGACGTCGACCGGTTCGCCGAGGCCACCGGTGGTGCCGCGCTGCTCACCGACGAGGAAAGGGCCCGGCACGACCGGCTGCTGTTCTCCGCCGCCCGGCGCCGGTTCCTCGGCGCCAGGCTGCTCTCCCGCCAGGTCCTGTCGCGGTACGCGGACGTTCCGCCCGGCTCCTGGCGGTTCCGCACCGGCAAGTACGGCCGCCCGGAGGTCGAGGGCACGGCCTGGGGGCTGGACTTCAACATCACCCACACCAACGGACTGATCGCGGCCATCGTCGTCCGCGGCCGGACCGCCGGGGTGGACGCCGAGGTCACCCCCGCCCGTTCAGAGGCGATGCAGTTCGCGCCGAAGGTCTTCACCCCGCTGGAGACCGAGGTGCTCCGGCGCAACCGGGAGGACCAGCGCGGTCACGCCTTCGCCGACTCCTGGGTGGCGAAGGAGGCGTACACCAAGGCCACCGGCATGGGCATGTGCCGCGGGTTCGACGCCTTCTCCGTGCACCGGCTGCGTGACGGGGGCCTGGCCGTCGTGGACGACGAGATCCCCGAACAGGAGCGTGAACTGTGGCAGGTGCAGGTGTTGCAGGTGTGGGACAGGTTCGCGCTCGGCGTGGCCATCCGTGCCGGGAGCGAGGACACGGGTCCGCTGCCGGTCAGGCTGCGCTCGGCCATGGCGGAACTCCTTCCCCGCGAGGCCGGCCCGTGACCCCGCCCGGCCGGGACGGGCCGCCCCGGTGTCCACCTGTGGCCGGTCCGCTAGCTGCCAGCCGATGTGCTTGCCCGCCCCGGCCGACGGCGGCTTGCATGAGAGGTACCCCCCGCCGTCGGCACTGTTGTTTTGCTACGAGGGAATTCCAATGACCCGTAAAGGGAATGCGGAACTTCTGGCCGGATGCGCACGCGGCGAACAGGAGTCCTGGGACGAGATCGTGGAGCGGTACGGCAGGCTCGTGTCCTCCGTCGTGCGCAGCCACCGGATGAACGACGTGGACGCCGAGGACGTGCGCCAGCTCACCTGGTTCCGGCTCGTGCAGAACGTGGACCGGATTCGCGATCCCGAACGTGTCGGCGACTGGCTCGCCACCGTCGCGCGGCGTGAATCCCTCAAAGTCGTCACCCGGGGAAAACGTCTCGTCATGGTCGGCGACAGCGAAACACTCGACGGCCTTTCCGGGCACGGTGAAAGCCCGGAACAGATCACGTTACGGGCCCAGAGCGGGGAAGAGGTGCTGCGGGCCATCGGCACCCTCTCCGAGCAGTGCCGGGGTGTGCTGCTCCTCGCCCTGGACGACCCGCCCGCCTCGTACGAGGAGATCTCCGCCGCCCTGTCCATGTCCGTCGGCTCGGTCGGCCCCATACGTACGCGCTGCCTGCGCCGTCTCCGCCGGGTGCTCGCCGCCGTCGAGGCGGGGGAGCGCGTACCCGCGGCGGCCGGCTGCGTCAGCTGCCCGGCCGCGCCGGAGCCCGCCGACGTGTCCGGTCCGCGCCTTCCGGCGGCTCTGGTGAGAAGAGGCCGCGAAGCAGGGGCCTTCGAGGCCGGGCAGGCCGGACAGGAGTGATGTGCATGTCTCACTACGACGTGAAGGAACTCGTTCGTTCCATCGTCATCGACACGCTCGGGATCGACGCCGCCGTCTACCGCACCGATCTCGTTCTCAGCGCCGATCTCGGCCTGGAATCGCTGGATCTGCTGGACATCTTCTTCCGTATCGAATGCAGCGCGCCGGTGGTTCTCTCGGTGGAGCGCTGCGGCCGATATCTGCAGGGCGACGTCGCCGACGCGGAATTCTGCGACGCCGGTGGAGTCATCAGCCCCCGCGGCCTCGCCCGACTGCGCACCGTCATGCCGCAGCTCGACCCGGCGGAATGGGAAGGCCGGCTCACCCTCGACCGGATGCTCGACCGGATGACGGTCGGAAACCTGATCTCCATGGTCGAGGACCTGCTCGCCGAGGGGCGGGCCGCCCATGCCTGAGCACGGGCGGAGCGTCCTTCGGATCGGCAGCTACGGCGTCGCGGTCGACTCGCTCGACAGGCTGATCGCCCGGCACGGCGTCACGGCGGTGAAGCTGCCCGCCGGGGGCGGTTCCGCCGTCCGGTGGGCACTGCGCCAGGCGACGCTGCGGGCCCTGGCCGCGCCGCCGCGGGTGGCCGCCCGATGGCGGGACGTCGAACTGCTGGGCACCGACGACGGCCCCTACACCCTGGTCTTCCGGGGCGAGGTCGCCCGCTTCGCAGAGACGGTTCTGCGCGGCGACATCTCCCTCTCCGTCACCACCGGCGCCGGCCGGGTCACCGCCCACGCGGTCCTGACGCGCGGCGGCGGTCCGGCACGTCCCTCCCACGAAGAAACAGAGGTATGCAGGTGACCACTGCCACCGAAGCCGCGCTCCTGACGAGCCGGGAGATCATCACCGGTGAGGAACTGGGCAGCGTCCCGCTCGCCGCCCCGGGCGCCGTGGCCGCGGCCGCCCGCCGTGCCGCCGCCGCGGCACCCGCCTGGGCGGCGCGGCCCGCCGTCGAGCGCGCCGCGATCCTGTCCCGGGCCGCCGATCTGCTGCTGGAGCGCGACCAGGAGGCCATGGACCTGCTGGTCCGCGAGGGCGGCTCGATCACCGGGAAGGCGTTCTACGAGGTGCACGCGGGGGCCGCCGAGCTGCGGCACGCCGCCGCGCTGGCCACCGGCCCCGAAAGCCCGCACGGCCCCGGTTCCGAGCCCGGACGGGAGACCGAGGTGAGCCGGGTGCCGCTCGGCGTCGTCGGGGTCATCGTGCCGTGGAACTTCCCGCTGCTGCTCGGCATGCGCTCGGTGGCCCCCGCGCTCGCCCTCGGCAACACGGTGCTGCTGAAGCCGGATCCGCACACGCCGCTGTCCGGCGGACGCCTCTTCGCCGAGGTGCTCGCCGACGCCGGGCTGCCCGAGGGCGTGCTGGAGGTGGTCCACGGCGACGCGGACGCCGGTGCCGCCCTGGTCCAGGCGCCCGACGTGGCGATGGTGTCGTTCACCGGTTCCACCGAGGTGGGCCGCGAGATCGGCGCCACGGCGGGCCGGCTGCTCAAGCGGGTCGTCCTGGAACTCGGCGGGCAGAACGCCTTCGTCGTCCTGCCGGACGCCGACATCGAGCAGGCGGCGTCCGCCGGCTCCTGGGGCTCGTTCCTGCACCAGGGTCAGATCTGTATGGCGGCCCGCCGACATCTGGTCCACCAGGACGTGGTGGAGGCCTACACCGAGACCCTCGCCCGCCGTGCCGCCGCGCTCCGCATCGGCGACCCCTACCGCACGGACGCCCAGATCGGGCCCGTCATCGAACACGGGGCGCTCACCCGGATCGCGGCCGCCGTCGAGGAAGCCGTCGCCCAGGGGGCCCGACTGGTCACCGGCGGACGGATGCAGGGCCCGTTCTTCCCCCCGACGGTGCTCGCCGACGTCACGCCGAAGATGGCCGTCTTCCACAAAGAGGTCTTCGGTCCGGTCGCCACGATCACGGCCTTCGCCGACGACGACGAGGCGGTCGCGCTCGCCAATACCTCCGACTACGGGCTCACCGCCGCCGTGTACACCTCCGACGCCGACCGGGGGCGGGCCCTCGCACCCCGCCTGCGCTGCGGCGTCGTCCATGTCGGCGACCAGACCGTCAACCACGACCCGGCGCTGCCGTTCGGCGGCATCGGGGCCTCCGGCAACGCCTCCGGATTCGGCGGCCGGGCCGCACTCGACGCGTTCACCCGCTGGCACACCCTCACCACCAGCAGCCCCGCCCGCGCCTACCCGTTCTGAGAGGAGCTCCCGATGGACCTCAAGGTCGTCACCGAGCCACGCATAGCCGCGCCGCCCGAGGGCACCGTGGTGCTGCTGATCGGCACCCGCATCAACAAGTTCTGGATGGTGCACCGCTGGCTGCCCGTCATCGCCTCGATGATCCCCATGCTGATCGAGCTGAAGAAGAACAAGGACCACGGCTTCCTCTACTCGCGGGCCTGGTTCAACCGGACCGTGATCATGCTCCAGTACTGGCGCAGCATGGACGATCTGATGCGCTACTCGCACAACACGGAGGGCAAGCACCGCTCCATGTGGGCCTGGTTCAACCGGGCGGTGCGCAACGACGGCGCCGTGGGCATCTTCCATGAGGCGTACATCGTCGATCCGGCGCGTATGCACACCGTCTACCGGAACATCCCCGTCTTCGGGATCGCCGCCGCCACCGAGTCCGTCCCGCAGCGCGTCCGGCCGCCGGTCCCGGGCAGCACCGGCCCGGAGCGGGCGTGATCGGCCGTGAGCCCGCAACAGGGCCCGGTGAGGGCCGACCAGGAGGTGCAGTGGCGCAGATGCGGGGCGTGCGGCGCCTTCGTCTACGTCAAACGGCTGGACCGCAACCGGAAGGTCTGTCCGGAGTGCCAGTTCCACTTCCGTATCCCGCCGCACACCCGGATCGAGCAGCTCGCCGACGCCGACAGCTTCCGGCCGTTCCCCGACGACTACCGTCCCCGTGACCTGCTGGAGTTCACGGACAGCAAGCCCTACCCCGACCGGCTGCGCGACGCGCAGGCCAGGACCGGCCGCCATGACGCCCTGGTCGCCGGTGAGCTGACGATCGAGGGCCGCCGGCTGGTCGTGGCCGCCATCGACTTCAGCTTCATGGGCGGCAGCATGGGCGCCGTCGTCGGCGAGGGCATCGCCGACGCGGCCCGCCACGCACTGTCCCGGAGGCTGCCCCTGCTGCTGATCGCCGCCTCGGGCGGCGCCCGGATGCAGGAGGGCGCCCTGTCACTGATGCAGATGGCCAAGACGGCCCAGTGGGTCGCCCGGCTGCGCGAGGCCCGGCTGCCGGTGATCAACCTCAACACCGATCCGACCTTCGGCGGCGTCAGCGCCTCCTTCGCCATGCTCGGCGACGTCATCCTCGCCGAACCGGGCAGCCTGATCGGCTTCGCCGGCCCCCAGGTCATCCGCAACACGATCCGCCAGGAACTGCCCACCGGCTTCCAGAGCGCCGAGTTCCTGCTGGAACACGGCATGATCGACGCGGTCGTCCCCCGGGAGAACCAGCGCGAACACCTCGCCCGGCTGCTGACCCTGCTCGGCCCCTCCGTGCCCGAACTGCCCGAGGCGAACGGCGCGGAGCCGCTCACCGCACCGCCCCCGGCCGTCCGTGGCACGCGCGACACCGTCGCGCTGGCGCGCAACATCGGACGTCCCACCACGCAGGAGTACATCGGCTACGTCTTCGACGACTTCGTGAGCCTGCACGGCGACCGGGTCTTCGGCGACGACCAGGCGCTGACGGGCGGCGTCGCCCGGCTCGGCGGCCGGAGCGTCGTCGTGCTCGGCCACCAGAAGGGCCATGACACCGCGGCGCTGGTCCGCAGCAACTTCGGTATGCCCAATCCCGAGGGCTATCGCAAGGCGCTGCGGCTGATGCGGCTGGCGGACCGCTTCGGCCTGCCCGTCGTCGCGTTCGTCGACACCCCGGGCGCCTTCCCCGGCATCGGCGCGGAGGAACGGGGGCAGAGCCTCGCCATCGCCGAATGCATCCTGGAGCTCTCCCGGCTGCGCGTCCCGGTGGTCTCGGTGATCACCGGCGAGGGCGGCAGCGGCGGCGCACTGGCGCTGGGCGTCGCCAACTCGGTGCTGATGCTGGAGAACGCGTACTACTCGGTGATCAGCCCGGAGGGCTGCTCCACGATCCTGTTCGGCACCGCGGAGCGCGCCGGCCAGGCGGCCGACGCGCTCCGGCTGACCGCGGCCGACCTGCTGCGCCTCGGCGTGGTCGACGCGATCGTGCCCGAACCGCCGGACGGGGCGCACACGGCGCCGTACCCGACGGCACTCAATGTGAAGACCGCTCTGGTGCGGACCCTCGGTCCGCTGCTCGACCTTCCGGGGGACCGGCTCGTCGAGCTGCGCCGGGAGCGTTTCGACCGGTTCGGGCACCCCGAACGTCAGCCCATCGTCGACTGGGAGAAGAGTGATGACCACTGAGGCGTCCGAGGCGCCGACCGCCGCCGCCACGATGACGGTCGAAGAGCTCAGGGCACAGACCCGGCTGCTGGCCGGTGAACTGCCGGGCACCCTGCGCCGGATCACGCTGCGGGCCGGCGGGATCAGCGTCGACGTCGAGTGGGAGACGGCCCCCGCCGCTGCCGCCCCCGTCGCCGTGCTTCCCGCCCCCGCGGCGGCCGCCGCGCCGACCCCCGCCGCGCCGACCGCCGCCGCGCCCGCCGAGGACGCGGCGCCCGCCGGCCTCGTCCAGGTCACCGCGCCGCTGGTCGGCACCTACTACCAGGCGCCGTCACCCGGCGCGGAGCCGTTCGTCAAGGTCGGCGACATCGTCGAACCCGGCACGCAACTGGCCGTCGTCGAGGCCATGAAGCTGCTCAACTCCATCACCGCCGACGTCCGCGGCCGGGTGCACGCCATCCATGCCCGGGACGGCGAGGTGGTCGAGTACGCGCAGCCGCTCATCGATCTCGTCCCGGTCGACTGACCCGCCGGCGCCACACACACGGGAGGACCGAGACGTGTTCGACAAGGTGCTCATCGCCAACCGCGGTGAGATCGCGCTGCGGATCATCCGCTCCTGTCGCGATCTGGGCGTGCGTACGGTGGCGGTCTACTCCACGCCCGATGCCGACGCCCAGTTCGTCAAGGCCGCGGACGAGGCCGTCCACATCGGCCCGGGCGCCCCCGCCCGCAGCTACCTCAACATCCCCAACATCATCGGCGCGGCCGTCCGTACCGGCGCGGAGGCCATCCACCCCGGATACGGGTTCCTCTCCGAGGACCCGTACTTCGCCGAGATCTGCGCCGACGACGGCATCACGTTCATCGGGCCGCCGCCGGACGTGATGGAGAACGTCGGCGACAAGGCCACCGCGCGACGGCTGATGACCTCGGCCGGCCTTCCGCTGTTGCCGGGCACGGTCGAGCCGGTCGACTCGGTGGACGCGGCCGTGGCCGTCGCGGCGGAGATCGGCTATCCGGTCATCATCAAGGCGGTGGCCGGCGGCGGAGGACGCGGCATCACCGTCGTGCAGGACCCCAAGGACCTGCGGGACGCCTACACCGCCACCCGGGCGAGCGCCCAGGCCGTCTTCAAGAACAGCGCCGTCTACATGGAGCGCTACCTGCAAAAGACCAGACACATCGAGGTCCAGGTGGTCTGCGACGACTTCGGCGGAGCGGTCCACCTCGGCGAACGCGACTGCTCGGTGCAGCGCAGGCACCAGAAGCTCATCGAGGAGTCGCCCTCCGCGATGGTCTCTCCCGAGCTGCGGAACCGGCTGGGCGAGGCGGCCGTGGCGGGCGCCCGTGCGGTGGGCTACCGGGGCGCCGGCACCGTGGAGTTCCTGCTGGAGGCCGGGGACGAGGCGTTCTGGTTCATGGAGATGAACGCCCGTATCCAGGTCGAGCACCCGGTCACCGAACTCGTCACCGGCGTCGACCTGGTGTCCGAGCAACTGCGTGTGGCGTCCGGCAGCCCGCTGTCCTTCAAGCAGGAGGACATCGAGATCCGCGGTCACGCCATCGAGTGCCGTATCAACGCCGAGGACCCCGCACGGGGATTCGTCCCGACCCCGGGTCCGCTGGAGGAGTACCGGGTCCCGGGCGGCCCGTGGGTCCGTGTCGACACG
The DNA here is from genome assembly GCF_052068155.1 of Streptomyces sp. OZ13. Taxonomy (NCBI): domain Bacteria; kingdom Bacillati; phylum Actinomycetota; class Actinomycetes; order Kitasatosporales; family Streptomycetaceae; genus Streptomyces; species Streptomyces sp. OZ13. The sequence goes on from NZ_JBQHCZ010000004.1 coordinate 595,768, forward strand.
GACTACGTGGCCGGGGCGCGGGTGAGTCCCTACTACGACTCCATGATCGGGAAGCTCATCGTGTGGGGCCCGGACCGCGACACCTGTATCGACCGCGTCCTGCGCGCGCTGTCGGAGTTCGACGTCCGCGGACCCGGTGTGCACACCACCGTGCCGATGCACCAGGAGATCCTCCGCCACCCCGAATTCCGCGGAGGAGACATCGCGACGGACTTCCTCGGGCGTCACTTCGCGCTGTGAGCGGCACACCGGAAGAAGGGAAGCCCACGCCGGAACGGGGAGCAGCCATGCCGTCGGACGAGCTCACCGCCCAGGACATCGGCGTCTACCGGCAGTTGCTCGAGACGTCCCCCGACGCGGAGGAGGGCGCCCGGCGGCTCGGGCTCTCCAGCGAGCAGGTCGCCGAGTCCGTGAAGAGACTGACGGCCCGCCGGCTGCTCCGGCCCGACGGCCCCGGCCGCCACGAGGCCCTCTCCCCGGCCGTCGCCGCCGCCGCGCTGACCGCCGCCTGCCACACGCGGGTGCACGAGCTGGTGCGGCTGATCGACACCACCCGCCGTGAACTGGGGCCGCTGGGCTCGGCGTACGAGGCGCACCGGCGGCAGGAGCTCGACGGCACCACCACCGAACTGTTCGCCGACGGGGACGCCGTACGGCACCGCCTCACCGATCTGTCCGCCCAGGTGCGGCACAGCGTGCTGACGGCCCACCCCACACTGGGCAGTCCCGAGACGCTGCGCGCCGCCCTGGATCTCGACCGCGGACTCCTCGACCGCGGTGTGCGGTACCGGACGGTGGTGCCGCACACCGCTCGCCGGCAGTACGAGTCGCTGCAACACGTCAGGCGCCTCGGCGAACTCGGGGCACAGGTGCGCACCGCCGCCGTGATACCCGGCAGGATGATTCTGCTCGACGACGCCTTCGCGTTCGTGTCCACAGCTTCGGGCGGTGCCGCCCTGCTCCGCGATCCGGTGGCGGTCGGCTTTCTGTCGTTGATTTTCGACCACATCTGGGAACACGCCAGACCGGTCGGCGGCGGAAGTCACGACGACGCGGTCTTCGAGGATGTGGAACTGGCAATTCTGCGCCATCTGGAACGGGGAAGATCCGACGAGTTCATGTCACGAAGGCTGGGTATCTCGACCCGCACGCTGAGCCGGTACCTGGCCGGAATGTGCGAGAAGCTCCAGGTGGAGACCCGGTTCCAACTGGGCATGGCGGCGGCCAGACTTGGCCTCGCGGATGACGACCGGGAGCCGGACGCCGAGGGATAGGAATTCCTGATCCGTCCGATCAGGAATGCCGACCGATGCCGCTGGACCGGGCGGCGCCGGCCCATGGATAGTTTCCATGACGTAACTCCTTTTCTCCCCGGGGGAACGAATGAACGGCACAGCTTCTGCTCCGAGACTGAGAGTCGTCGTTTCCGGTCTGTCCTCCGACGCCCATCTTTGGAACCTGGTCTTCCTTCAGCTGCTGCTGGAGGAACGCGGCCATGACGTCTCGAATCTGGGCAATGTGACGCCCGACGCGACGATCATCGGCGCATGCCGCAGCCGCCGGCCGGACCTCCTCGTCATCAGCAGCGTCAACGGGCACGGCCGGCTGGACGGGCTGCGCCTCGTCCGTGCCCTGCGCGCCACGTCCGAACTCGCCGCCCTGCCCGTCGTCATCGGCGGGAAGCTCGGTGTGGACGACCGCGACCACGCGGAGGTCACCGCGCAGCTGGCCGCCGCCGGTTACGACGCGGTGTTCGACGACGCGGACGAAGGCGGCCCCGACGCGGCCCTGGCGCGCTTCGACGACTTCCTCGGCGCCCTCGCCGCCCTGCACCGTCCCGGCCCCGCCGCCGGTCACGCGGTGACCCGTCCCGGCGCCGGCCCCGCGACGGCCTTCCCCGCACCGCGGCTCGCCGTCCCGGCGGGAGCGGTGTGATGGAGACCGACCGGTTCACCGGCATGGTGCGCGACGCCCGCCGCGCGGGACATCTCGTCATCCAGGCCCGCATGGGCTTCGGTGAACTCGACCGCATGCGCGCAGGGCTGCGCGCCGTGCGGGACGCCGGCCCCTTCACGGCCGGCACCGTCACACTGGACAGCTACACCCGCTGCCACGACTTCACCGCCGCGCGCCGCGCCCTGCGCGAGCACCCCGAGAGCCTGAACGGCTTCCCGCTCATCGCCCACGGAGTGCCCGCGGTGCGGGCGCTGCTGGAGGAGACGTCCTCACCCGGCTTCCCGGTCCAGGTCCGGCACGGCACCCCCCGCCCGTTACGCGTGCTCGACGCCATGGTCCGGGCCGGTGCCGACGCGACGGAGGGCGGTCCCGTCTCGTACTGCCTGCCCTACAGCCGGGTTCCGCTCGGACAGGCGGTACGCGAGTGGAGCGCCGGCTGCGAACTGCTCGCGGCGCAGCCCGTACCGATGCACATGGAGACGTTCGGCGGCTGCATGCTGGGCCAGTTGTGCCCGCCGTCGCTGCTGGTCGCCCTCGGAGTGCTGGAAGCGATGTTCTTCCAGGAGCACGGGCTGACGGGCGTCTCGCTCAGCTACGCCCAGCAGATCCACCCGGGACAGGACCGCGAGGCCCTCGCCGCGTTACGGCGTCTCGCCGACGAGCGGCTGGCCGGCGACGACCACCACATCGTCCTCTACACCTTCATGGGCGTCTTCCCCCGCACCGGCGACGGCAGCCGCCGGCTGCTCGCGGAGAGCGTCCCGCTCGCCGTGCAGGGCGGCGCCGACCGGCTGATCGTCAAGACCCCGGCCGAGGCGCACCGCATTCCCACGATCGAGGAGAACGCGGCGGCGATCGCGTTCGCCCGCTCGGTGGCCGACGCCACCGACGTCAACGGCGGCCCCGCACCCACGTCCACGGGCCTGTACGAAGAGGCGAGGGCCCTCGTCGACGCCACCCTCGAACTCGGCGGCAGCATCGGCCGGTGCCTGGTCGCAGCCTTCGCCCGGGGCATCCTCGACGTGCCGTTCTGCCTGCACCCCGACAACGCCAACCGCGCACGGGCCACCATCGACGCCCGGTCAGCGCTCAGTTGGAGAGACGCCGGCGGCATGCCCGTGACGGCCGTCCGGGAGAGCGGTCCCCTCACCGCGCGGCGCCTCACCGAACTGCTCACCTTCAACCGGCGCCGCTACGACCGGCCGGAACGCGAACCGCTCGGGAGCCTGTCATGAGCCGCCCGGCCACCACCGCCACGCTCCGGGCCGCCAAGGTCCGCGGGGCCGTGCGCGTCGCCGTGTCCCAGGGCGTCCGCGGTCTGTCGCTGCGGACGCCCGCCGGGCTGTGGACGGGGCTCGACACCGACATCGCCCGCGCCGTGGCCGCGGCCGCCCTCGGGGACGCGGAGGCGGTCGACTGGGTCCCGGTACGCGCCACCGACCGGCTGCGCACCCTGGAGTCGGGCCGGGCGGATCTCACGGTGTGCAACCTGACCTGGACGATGGGCCGTGAGGCGGCGGGCGCGGTGCTCTTCGCCGGCATCACCTGCTACGACGGCGAGGGGTTCCTCGTGCGTGCGGCCGACGGCGCCGGCGATCCGGCGGACCTCGCCGGCCGGCGTCTCGCCGTCCACAACGGCTGCACCACCGTGGTCAATCTCGAGTCGTGGTACGGCCCGAGGGGCCTTGACGTCGAGCCCGTCGGCTTCGACGACCCGGCCGACGCGCTGGCCGCCTACGCGAGCGGCGACTGCGCCGCCTATGTCCTGGACCGCACGGCGCTGGCCGGCGCCAGGGCGTGCCTGCCGCGGCCGCGGGACCACCGGATCCTTCCGGTGTCGATCTCCCGCGAGCCCATGGCGGCGGCGGTCCACGAGGCCGATCCGCACTGGTTCCGACTGGTCCGGTGGGTGCTCCAGTTGCTGGTGGCCGCCGAGCACGAGGGCCCCGAGGACGCGGCCCGGCTGGCGGGCCCCCACGGGCCGTCGGCGGGGCTGGACGAGAAGTGGGCCGACAGGGTCCTGTCCGCGGTCGGTACGTACGCGGACGTCTACGAACGGAACCTGGGCGCCGCCTCGGGCCTCGACGTGCCCCGGGGGGTGAACGAGCTGTGGACCGCGGGCGGCCTGCACTACGCCGTCCCGCTGCACTGACCCCGCCCGCACGGATCTCCGCCTGACCGCACCGATCCGCCCGCACCGATCCGAACGTACCGATCCGCCCGCACCGATCCGAACGTCACCGAGAGGGAGTCGAGGCGTATGACCAACGAGGCCGTACCGGCCGACCGGCAGCGCAGAGGCGCCGTCCAGCTCATCGCGGCCATGGGGCTGTCGGGGACCCTGGGTGTGTTCGTCCTGGAGTCCGGCGCCTCCTCCTTCAACGTGGTGTTCTTCCGGTGCCTCTTCGGCGCCCTGGCCCTGGCCGCGTACTGCCTGTTCCGCGGCTATCTGAAGAACACCCGGCTGACCCGGGGCACCCTCGCGCTCGCCGCCCTCGGCGGCGTGTTCATCGTCTTCAACTGGGTGCTGCTGTTCGACGCGTACAGCCGTACGTCGATATCCGTGGCCACCGTCGTCTACCACACCCAGCCCTTCTACGTGGTGCTGCTGGGGGTGATCCTCTTCAAGGAGCGGCTCGACCGGTACCGGGCCGGCTGGATCCTCGCCGCCTTCGCCGGTGTGGTGCTGGTGGCGGATCTGCCGGGCGCCGACCTCGGCGGCAGCGACGGTTATCTGCTGGGCGTCGGCGAGGCTCTGGTGGCGGCGCTCTTCTACGCCTTCGCCACGGTCATCGCCAAGCGGCTGACCACGCTGCGCCCCGAAGTCACCGCTCTCGTGCAGGTGCTGGTCGGCATTCCGCTGTTGCTGCCGTTCACCCGGCTCGGCGACACCGCCGGTCTCGACGCCCGCTGGGGCTGGCTCGTGGGCCTCGGAGTGATCCACACCTGTGTGATGTACATCCTTCTGTACTCCTCGTACCAGAAGCTGGCCACCGACCGGATCGCGGTGCTGTCCTTCGTGTACCCGGCGGTGGCCATCCTCGTGGACTTCACCGTCTACGGACATCGCATCGATGCCCTCCAGGCCCTCGGCGTCGCGCTGATCGCCGCGGCGGCCCTCGCAGTGAACCTCGGCCGGCTGCCCCTGCTGCCCGGCGGGCGCCGCCGGACGGCCGGGAAGCCCGCGCCCACCGCCCCGCCGAAGGCCGAGGCGGTGCGTCGATGACGCCGCCGTCACGGGTGTGCGGCCCCACAGGTCCCGTCCTGGAAGCCGTACGAGCAGCTCTGGCACCCGCAGCCGGACCCGTACAGATCGGAGAAGTCTGATGACGCTCGTCACCGACCCAGCAGCCCCGCGCATCGCCATCGTCGGTGCGACCGGAGTGGTGGGCAACACCCTCATCGAGTTGATCGAGGAGAGGTCGCTGCCCTACCGCGAGATGCATCTGGTGGCCTCGGCCCGCAGCGCCGGCCGGGAGCTCATGGTGGACGGCCGGCCGTACGCCGTCCAGGACCTGGAGGACTTCGACTTCGGCCGGGCCGATATCGCCTTCTTCTCCGCGGGCACTCCGATCAGCACCGAATGGGTGCCCGTCGCCGCGGCCAAGGGCACGCTCGTGATCGACAACACCAACGCCTTCCGCATGGACCCGGACACCCCCCTGGTGGTCCCGCAGGTCAACGCCCACGTGCTGGAGCGGCGCCCCGACAGCGGCATCGTCGCCAACCCCAACTGTTCCACCATCCCGCTGGTGCGTGTGCTGCAGCCCGTCGAACGCCGCTGGGGCATCCGCCAGGTGGTGGCCAGCACCTACCAGGCCGCCTCCGGCCAGGGCCATCAAGGCATCGAGGAACTGCTGGAGGGCACCGAGCTGGCGCTGCGCGACCCGGACGCCGAGCTGCCCGCCGAGCGGTTCAAGCCGCCGCTCGCCTTCAACGTGGTCCCTTCCATCGACCGGCTCCTGGACACCGGGTTCACCCTGGAGGAGCAGAAGATGCTCCAGGAGTCGCGGAAGATCCTCGACCGGCCCCATCTGGACCTCACCGCCACCTGCGTACGCGTACCGGTGGTCAACTCCCACTCCGAAGCGGTCTGGGTGGAGGCGGGTGCTCCGGTCGACCGGGCGGAGCTCGTCGCCCTGCTCGCCGGGCTGCCGGAGGTGACCGTGCACGACGCGGAGAATCCGGCGGCCTTCCCGACCCCGCTGCGGGCCGGGCACCCCGATCATGTGCACGTCGGCAGGATCCGGGTGACCCCGGACAACCCGCGCGGCTTCTGGCTCTGGCTGGTCTCGGACAACCTCCGCGTCGGCGCCGCGCTCAACGCCATCCAGGTGGCCGAGTACGTCCTCCGGCACGGATTCATGGCGGGAGGCACACGTTGAACGGCCCGGTGGTACTGAAATTCGGCGGCTCCACCTTCCGTACCCACGCCGCCTACGACGAACTCGCTGCCGGGCTCGAGGAACGCCTCCGCAGCGGGGGACGCCCGATGGCCGTCGTGGTCAGTGCGATGCAGGGCGAGACCGAGGGGCTGCGGGGCCGGCTGCACGAGGTCAACCCGCGGCCCGAGGACGCCACGTCCGCCGGGATGCTGGCGACCGGCGATCTCGTCAGCGCCCATCTGCTGGCCGCCGCGCTGCACCGCAGGGGCCGCACGGCCACGGTGCTCGCCGGCCACCAGCTCGGTCTGACCACCGACAACTCCTTCCTGTGGGCGCGCGTCGTCAGGACCGATCCCGCGCCGCTGCGCCGGGCGATGTCGGAGCACGAGGTCGTCGTGGTGCCCGGGGGACAGGCCGTCGACGCGGAAGGACGGCCGACCTGGCTCGGCAAGAACAGCTCCGACCTGTCGGCCCTGGCGGTCGCCCGTGCCGTCGGCAGCACCGCCTGCGAGATCCATTCGGACGTCGACGGCATCTACACCTCCGATCCGCATCTGATCGCCGGAGCCCATATCCTGCCCCGGGTCTCGTACAACATGGCGGCCCTGATGTCGCTGTACGGGGCCAAGGTCCTGCACCGCCGCGCCGTGCAGCTCGCGCTGCGGCACCGTATCGAGATCGTGCTCCGTTACAACCGCGCCCCGTTCTCCGCCGGGACGACCATCAGCGCGGAGGGCACCCAGATGTCCGCGGTGGTCTTCAACCAGCGTTCCGTGGTGCTCGGATATCCCGACGACGCCCATGCCGACGCGGCGCACAACGCGTTCCACGGCGCCGGCATCGACACGGTGCGGCTCACGGGACGGCCCGGGGTCGCGGTGGTCGGCGGCTACGTCGACGTGGAGGCCGTCCAGCGCAGGGCCGGGGTCGAGCCGGGCCGGCAGATGGGCGTGCCCGTCGCCGAGGTGCGGGGCAGCAAGGTCACGATGCACCTCGCAGACAGCGGCGAGGACGCGCTCCACCTGGCGCAGCGGCTGCACGACGGGATGGACTTCCCGCAGCCGAGGGACGCGGTTGCGCTGGCAGGGGTGTGAGGACGTGGTGACGGCATTCCCGGTCCACGGGGAGCCCTCCGGCCGGTACGGCGGGCCCGAGGGGCGCGGCGCCGCGACCCGTCTGGACCTGGTGCTCCCCGACGCGGTGCGGGACACGCTCCACAGCGGCCTCTCCCGGCTGCCCGATCCGAGTGAGGACTTCGACCGGGCCACCGCGCGATGCCACCAGGTCTTCGCGGCGCTGCCCACCGAACTGCTCCAGGCCGTCATGGACTTCGGCCGGCACATCGACACGGCCGGTGTCGCCCTGGTGCGGAACCTCCCCGTCGACGACGTGCTGCCGCCGACACCCGACGACGGCGGGCCGAGCCGGGCCAAACGCGGCTTCGTCTCCGAGGGGGTGCTGCTGGGGCTGACGGGACTGCTCGGTGAACCCCTGGGGGTGCTCACCGAGAAGGACGGCCGGCTGATCCACGACATCGTGCCGGTGGAAGGCGGCGAGCGGACCCAGACCAACCAGAGCTCGGCGGTCTTCCTGAACTTCCACAGCGACATCACCTACGACCCGACGGGCCGGTACGACGTCGCCAATCCGGACTTCCTGGTGCTCAACTGCCTGCGTGGCGACCCCTTCGGCGCCGCGGTCACCTATTACGCCGACGCCCGCGACATCTGCGGCCGGCTGCCCGACGACCGGCTCCGCCTGCTGCGCAGTCCGCTGTTCCGGCTCAACGCGCCGGGCAGTTACACCCGCAGTGCCGCGGGCGGGGCGGAGGTGCTGTCCGATCCGGTCCCGATCATCAGCGGTGCCGAGGACTTTCCGGAGATCGCCGTGTCGGCCAACGGCGTGCGCCCGCTGAGCGGGGAGGCGGCAGCCGCTTTCGAGGGGCTCCAGGAGACGTGCCGCGAGGTGGCGCACGCCGTGCGGCTGGAGCCGGGCCAGGCGCTCCTGGTCAACAACCGCAAGGGGGTGCACGCGAGGTCGCGCTTCGGGGCACGTCACGACGGGCGGGACCGGTGGCTGCAGCGCACGTATGTGCGGCGCAGCCTGTGGGACATCCGGTACCGGGTGACGCCGGAGAACCGGCGCGTCCACTTCTGACCGGCCCGGCGCCGGCCGTCCCCGGCACCGGGTCCGGACGGCCGTGACGGCCCGTCGAAGTGAACGACGGGCCGTCACGGAGCCTCGAGGCTAACGGCAGCGCCGCGGCCAGTGGAGAGTGCCGCATTTGGCTCCGACCGCCCGGAGCCGTCCGGCCATTGGCATATTCCCCGACATCAATACTCCTTTGGCCTGTACCACTGGGTCAGTACTGATCACGCTCGGCCGCGGTGGATCCCTCGCCCGGCATCGGGGAGTCCCACTTGTCGTCCGCGAGAATGACCCCGGATAACGAGTTGCCTTCGGGAACGGACGTGGTCACCCCTGCCATGGAATGGATCACCGCGAGCGCCAGCACGGTCACCGAGATTCCATGAGCCAGGAAACGGTGTGCCTTCGCCATCGTGTATTTCCCTCTCGTTGTTCATCCGATGCGCGCCCTCTCCGGCCGCAAGAACAAGGTGGCACTAGTGAAGATCGAGTTCGAGTGGCATGGAGTGTCCTATGATGGAGCGGCAGCAAGTGGATAGCGACAAATCGGGCAATTGGCTGGGGTTGGTGACCTATGGGGGAGCATCAACTGCTGGGCGGCGTCGCGGTCGAGGTCTATGAATACGCATTGCGTAACGGAACGTTCAAGGACGAGGAGATCGCAGGTCGCCTGGGCGTCGATGTCCGGATGATCAGTGAGGCCCGCGAGGTGCTGCAGGAGCTTCGGCTGCTCGCCGTATCGGCGAACGGCCGTGTCGTGGCCGCGCTCGATCCGGACATCGCCGAGGCCGAACTGGTCACCCCGCTCGAGCTGTCCATCGCGCAGCGCCGCCGCGAGATAGCCGGTATACACCAGGAGTTGCGGGTCCTGTCGGAGGTCTACCGCTCCCGGACCCGGTCCACGTCGGACGACGTGCCGATCCGGGTGCTCGACGACTTCGAGGACGTCCGGCGCGAGATCGACCTCGCCCGCCGGCGCTGCACGGAGGAACGCATCAGCCTCCAGCCCGGCGGCGGCCGCAGCGCCGAATTGCTGGAGCAGGACCTGCTGCAGACGCTCGAGATGAGAAAACGCGGTATCCGCATCCGGACGCTCTATCAGAACACCGCCCGCGCGAGCCTCGCCACGCGTACCTATGTACGCCAGATCTGCGCACAGGGCGCGGAGGTCCGGACCGCGGAAGAGCTGTCGGAGCGGCTGATCATCTACGACCGCAAGTTCGCTTTCATTCCCAAGGAACGCACCGGCAAGGAGCCGCCGGGCGCGGCGCTCGTCACCGACCCCACGGTCGTGGCCTATCTCTGCCGTTCCTTCGAGTCCATCTGGCAGGCGAGCCAGCCGTTCGAAATGGGCCGGACCGCCGAATACCAGCAGATCACCGAAGATCTGCGGGTGTCGATCACCCGGCTCATGGCGAAAGGCCTCAAGGACGAGGGCATCGCCCGCCGGCTCGGTATGGCGACCCGCACCTGCCGTCGCCACATCTCCGCCATCATGGAGGAAGTCGGCGCCACCAGCCGCTTCCAGGCCGGACTTCTCCTCGCTCAGCAGGGCTTGATCCCTGAGACGAGCGCTGTGCCCGCGAATCCGGACAGGGCCGAAGTGGCAGATTCCTGACGGTCATTGTCCCCGATCGGACAGGCCGCTGTTCTGGTGTCCCCATTCCCCGGCTGATTTCCTGGTTCATGCGCCACGAGTTCGGCGACAACCGGACCACGGAGGGGACATGGACATTCGGCAGTTGGCGACATTTCACAAGGTGGCGACGCTGCTCAGTTTCACCCGCGCGGCGGCGGAACTGAAGTACGCGCAATCCAGTGTCACCGCGCACATCAAAGCCCTTGAGGAATCGCTCGAGGTGAATCTCTTCGACCGTCTCGGCGGCCGGGTCGAACTCACGGAGGCGGGGCGGCGACTGCTCCCCTACGCCGAGCAGATGCTCGCCCTGGCGGGAGAAGCACGCGGTGCGGCGCTGGGTTCCGAGGAGCCGGCAGGGGTGCTCACCGTCGGTTCCATGGAGAGCATCACCTCCTACCGGATGCCGCCGCTGCTGGAGTTCTTCCACCACCGTCACCCGGCACTGCAGATCGTGCTGCGCCCCAGTCTGTGCGCCGAGACCTGCCACGCCCTGCGCCAGGGCATGTTCGACATGGGCTTCCTGATGGAGGCGGAGACCCAGCACCCCGGGGTGCAGACGGAAGTGCTCGGCTCCGAGCCGCTCACGGTCGTCGCGGCCCCGGGCCACCCCCTCACCCGCGCCGAGAAGGTGACGACGGACGACCTGCGCGCCACCCAGGTCATCTCCGCGGAGGCGGGCTGTGCCTACCGGGAGTTGTTCGAGGCGGAACTCAACGACGGCACCGGCGAATCCCTGCCCTTCCTGGAGTTCGGCACCATAGAGTCCATCAAGCGCGGTGTCGCCGCCGGACTCGGCATCAGTCTGCTGCCGAGCGTCACAGTGGCCGACAGCCTCGAGAGCGGCACCCTCGTACCCCTGCCCTGGACCGTCCCGTTCGAGGTCCACACCCAGATCGCCTGGCGGCGCGGGAAGACCCTCTCGCGCGAGATGCGGGTGTTCGTCGACCAGACGATCAAGTTCCTCTCCGAGGAGTACGCGCGCCGGCCCTGATCCCGGTGACGTGAGCACCCCCGGCCGCCGGGCCTGCGTACGGGACGCGCCAGGAGGTCCCGGCCGGCCCGTACGAGCGGACCCGCCGGCGGCCGGGCTGTCCGTACGGGATTCCCTACCGCAGCGTCGCCGTGAAGCTGCGGCCGTAGGCGTGGTGCGTCGTGACGTCGAGGCGGGTGCCGCCCGGGACGTGAGTGGTGCGGATCCCGTCGTCTGCCGAGACGGGGCGCAGGGCGCGGCCGTGGAGGGTGACCCTGACCGTGCGGCGTTCCGTGGTCGGGTCGGACACGGCGATCGAGCACGTGCCGTCGGCGGACCGGCGCAGGATCACCGACGCGGGGCCGTCGACGGAGAGGCGCTCGACGTGGTGGGTGCCCGGGGCGAAGGTGTTGACGGCCAGGATGCCCAGCCCGGTGTGCTTGACCGCCTGGGCGCGGACGGTGTTGGCGAGGACGGAGAGCGGCCCGCCCGAGTAGGAGGCCAACTGGCGCTCGGAGGCGTTCGGGACGATCGCGTGCGCCATGGCGGCGGGCGCGGCACCGGCGGGCCGGTCGTAGGAGACCGTGAAGACCTGCCTGGTCACGGCGGTGTCCGGGTTGGACAGACGGACGCCGCGCAGGCTGCGGGTGACCGTGTCGAGCGCGACGGCCGGCCGGGGTCCGGACAGGAAGACGTATCCGACGGCGGTCCCCTGCCCGGGATCGTCGTACCGCAGCCAGGCGAGCGGCGCGGTTCCGGTCCCCTGCCACGGCGTCCCGTCGCGGAGCTCACCGGTCAGGGTGACCGGGGCGGTCGCGGAGGCGATGCGGGTGTCGACGGTGGTGGTCACCGCGCGGTCCGCGTGGCCCGTGACACCGGCCCCGAGGACGACGATCTCGTCGTCGAGCATGAACCAGGACCTGGTGCCACGGGCGCCCTGGTAGGCGACGAAGTCGTCGGGCAGTTCGCCCGCCTCCTTCGCCGCGTACGCGACATCGTCGGACAGGACGAGCGCGGTGGTGCCGTACGCGCCGAGGCGGGCGCCGCCGGAGTGAGGGTGGCTGCCGCGCGGGAAGTAGACGTACGTGTTCTGGGACTCGGAGGACGAGGTGAAACCCCGCTCGGGATTGTCGTACCAGAGCGTTCCGTACAGCTCCGGCACGGTACGGCGGTCCTCCACCGGGGCGGTCACGCCCGCCAGGCGGTACGGGGAGACGGTGGTGAAGTAGTCGATCCCGAACGCCTGCCGCTGGTCCTGGCCGGAGAGATAGAGGTAGTGGGCCCCGTCGCCCTGGAACCAGGGCATCAGGTTCTCGCCGCTCATGTACTCGTACTTGCTGATGCGGTCCGAGCTGCGGGCCAGGGCGAACGCGTAGCCGGGGCGCCGGTGGACGGTTCTGTCCATGGCGTTGAACGCGGTGTGGGAGGCGGCGGGCACCAGGTCCTCGGCCGGGGCCGGGGACTTCAGGATGTCGGCGTAGCGGGCGATGCTGACGGGGGAGACGAAGGAGGCCGGGTCCAGGTTCGTCCTGGACGTCTGCCGGACGTACTTGACGTAGCCCTCGAGCGCCTCGGTGTCGCCGCCGGTGCTGTATCCGGAGAGGTCGACGACGGCCTCCACGACGGCGGCGACGTCCGCGTAGCCCGTGCCGGTGCGTGACACGGCGCGGCCCTTGACGATCTCCATCATCCAGCCCTCGAAGACCACCGGGGCGAAGCCTTCCGCGACCCAGCCCTGCACGACGCCGACGAGGTTCTCGGCAGGGACGTAGGCCGTCCCGTCGAGGATCTTGACGCTCTGGACGATCCGGGTGAGCAGGCCCTTGCCGTAGGAGCCGGTGTAGGCGACGGACGCGTGCTGGACGAAGGAGCCGTCCGCGTAGAAGCCGTCGGTCACACCGTGCCGCAGGTCGTACGGGTCGATCCGGGCGAAGACGGTGAGCTGGTCGGCGACGGCCTTGCTGACACGGGCGTCTTCGCCGAGGACCGCTCCCTGGAGGATCCGGTTGGTCGTGATGTCGGCGAGGTTGGCTCCGGTGTGGAAGCGCGAGTCGAGGTCGACGTCGCCGTTCTTGCCGTTGCGCAGGTACGCGTCCATGGAGGCGACGTAGGTCGCGGCGAGGTCCGGCCGGTACGCCGCGAGTTCGTCCCCGAGCAGTACGAGGGTCTTGGTCGCGTGGCCGGGGATGCCGATCTCCCAGTTGAACCAGTTGCCGTAGTAGCCCTTCGACTGGTCGCCGTAGTACTCGTCGTGGAGACGGACCAGACCGTCGGCGACCCTGCGCCGGACCGCCGTGCCGTCGAACAGACCGGAGACGCCCGGGGTGCGGGTGGCGAGGGCGATCTCGTACAGGTACTGGAACGTCCTGCTCAGGTTGGGATCGCTGGTCCCGAGCGGAACCCCCGCGAAGAGCTCGCCCGGTCCGGCGCCGTCCATCGCGGCGAGCCGCGACCGCGCCGCGGAGGCGATGGCCGCGAGTTTCGGGGCGACCTCGGCCCGGGCGTTGGCCTCCGCCGTGCCGGCGAAGACTGCCACCGTGTTGCGCAGCAGGGTCTCGTGATCGGCTGCCTGTCCGGAGGCGGAGGGGCGGACGCGGGGCGCGGCTCGGGCGCGCAGGGGCTGGGCCACGGCAAGCAGCGTTGCCGCCGGGATCACGGACAGCACGGAACGACGCGAGAACTCCACCTGAACGCTCCAAGGTTCGGCCGGAAAGCGCTTGCCAGACGACGAAACAACGCTGTCCCACCGCTGTCAACGGGCGGGACGCAGGTACCGGGCCCCGTTGTCAGTGGGGTCGGCTAACGTCGGCCGAATGACGATCCCGGCCGACAACCACCATGTGATCCAGGTGCGCGGCGCGCGCGAGAACAACCTGGCCGACATTTCGCTCGACATCCCCAAGCGGCGCCTCACCGTCTTCACCGGCGTGTCCGGCTCGGGGAAGTCGTCCCTCGTCTTCGGGACGATCGCCGCCGAGTCCCAGCGCCTCATCAACGAGACGTACACCGCCTTCATCCAGTCGTTCATGCCGAGCCTCGGCCGGCCCGACGTGGACGCGCTGCACAACCTGAGCGCCGCCATCGTGGTCGACCAGGAGCGGATGGGAGCCAACTCCCGCTCCACCGTGGGCACCGCGACCGACGCGTACACCATGCTGCGGATCGTCTTCTCCCGTCTCGGCACGCCGCACATCGGCACGTCCGGAGCCTTCAGCTTCAACCTTCCGGAAGGCATGTGCCCGCGCTGCGAAGGCGTCGGCCGGGTGTCGGACATCGACATCGACCAGCTGGTCGACCGCGACAAGTCGCTGAACGAGGGCGCGATCACCGTGCCGAACTTCGCGGTGGACTCGTGGTACTGGCAGATCATGGCCAACTCCGGCTTCTACGACCCGGACAAGAAGCTCCGGGACTTCACCGAGCAGGAGTGGGCGGACTTCCTCCACAAGCCGCAGGTCAAGGTGAAGGTCGGCAGCAACAACTTCACGTACGAGGGCCTGCTGCTGAAGGTCCAGCGGACGATGCTGACCAAGGACCGCGACGCGATGCAGTCCCACATCCGGGCCTTCGTCGACCGGGCCGTGGTCTTCCGCGAATGTCCCGACTGCGGGGGCACGCGGCTGACGGCCGCCGCCCTCTCCTCGAAGATCGACGGGGTGAACATCGCGGAGTGCTCCGCGATGCAGATCAGCGATCTCGCGAAGTTCGTGCGCCGGATCGACGACCCGGGTGTGGCCCCCCTGCTCGCCGGACTGCGGGACCTGCTCGACTCGCTGGTGGAGATCGGCCTCGGCTATCTCAGCCTGGACCGGCCCGCCGGCACTCTGTCCGGCGGTGAGGCGCAGCGCGTGAAGATGGTGCGGCACCTCGGTTCCAGCCTCACCGACGTGACCTACGTCTTCGACGAGCCGACCGTCGGTCTCCACCCGCACGACATCCGGCGGATGAACGACCTGCTGCTGCGGCTGCGCGACAAGGGGAACACGGTGCTCGTCGTCGAGCACAAGCCCGAGGTGATCGCGATCGCCGACCATGTCGTCGACCTCGGCCCTGGGGCCGGCACGGAAGGCGGACAGATCTGCTTCAGCGGCGATGTGCCCGGACTGCGGGCCTCCGGGACGCTGACGGGGCGGCACCTGGAGCACCGGGCCGGTCTGCGGGAGAAGGTGCGCGAGCCGCGCGGACAGCTGGCCATCAAGGGCGCCGACCTGCACAACCTGCGGGACGTGAGCGTCGACATACCGCTCGGGGTCCTGACCGTGGTCACCGGCGTCGCCGGATCCGGCAAGAGCTCGCTGATCCACGGCAGCCTGCCCGCCCGTGACGGAGTGGTGGTCGCCGACCAGTCGCCCATCCGCGGTTCGCGCCGCTCGAACCCGGCGACGTACACCGGTCTGCTGAACCCGATCCGTACCGCCTTCGCCAAGGCCAACGGAGTCAAGGCAGCCCTGTTCAGCGCCAATTCGGACGGTGCCTGCCCCAAGTGCAACGGCCTGGGGCTCGTCTACACCGACCTCGCCATGATGGCGGGCGTGGCCTCGGTGTGCGAGGAGTGCGAGGGCAAGAGGTTCACGCCCGAGGTGCTCACGTACACCCTGCGCGGCAAGAACATCAGCGAGGTGCTCGGGATGTCGGTGGCCGAGGCCCACGACTTCTTCACCTCGGGTCAGGCACACACCATCCTCGGGCGGCTGCGGGACGTCGGGCTCGGCTACCTCCGGCTGGGACAGCCGCTCAACACCCTCTCCGGCGGTGAGCGGCAGCGCATCAAGCTGGCCATCCACATGGCGGAGAAGGCGGCGACGTACGTACTGGACGAGCCGACCACCGGTCTGCACATGGCCGACGTGGACCAGCTGCTGGCGCTGCTCGACCGGCTGGTGGACGCCGGCAACACCGTGATCGTCATCGAGCACCACCAGGCGGTCATGGCACACGCGGACTGGCTCATCGACCTCGGCCCCGGCGCCGGACACGACGGCGGCCGCACCGTCTTCGAGGGGACACCCAAGGACCTGGTCGCCCACGGCGACACCCTCACCGCGCACCATCTGCGGGAGTACGTCGGGGCCTGACCCCGGCACGGGTCCTGGAAAAGGTTGAAACATTACGGGGACGCTGCCGCGTCAATGAGGTGAAGGGGTCGCCGGCGCACGACGGGGGGAGAGTGAGCAGGGGATGAGAGCGTCCCGCACGGAGGAGTACAGAGAGTTCGCGGCGAATCGCGCCGCGCACCTCTACCGCTCCGCCTGCCTCCTGACCAGCGGGGACACGCACCTCGCAGAGGATCTGGTGCAGGAGACGCTCGGCCGGATGTACGTGCTGTGGGGGCGCGTCTCCCGGATCGAGAATCCGGCGGGATACGCACAGACCGTTCTCGTCCGCTCGTTCCTCACTCACAGGCGCCGGCGCTCCGCTTCGGAACGCCCTGTCGGCGAACTGCCCGACTCCGCCCTGCTCTCCGGTGACGACCCCGAGCTGCGCCTCGCACTTCTCGGTGCGCTCGGCCGGCTCTCACCGAAGGACCGGGCGGTGGTGGTGCTGCGGTACTGGGAGGACCGCAGCATCGAGGAGACCGCCGACGCGATGAACGTCAGCTCCGCCGCCGTGCGCACCAGAACGGTGCGGGCGCTCGCCAAGCTCCGCGAGCAACTCGGCGGCAGTCTCGTCGAGTTCGCCGCCCGCTGAGGCGCGGCACCGCGACGACGGGCTCTTCCCGCGGGCCGCCCCGCGGGCTCCACCACTTCATTCATGCGATGCGACCAGAGAGTGTGGTTCCCCATGCCTTTCGAGGACGAACTCGGTGATGCGATCCGCCGTACCGGTGACACGTTCCGGCCCTTGGACCGGCCGGGCCTGGTGGACGCCGGCCTGACCCGCGGCCGCCGCCGGCTGGCCCGTCGCAGGACCGCCGCCGTGACCGGCAGCGTCCTGGCGCTCGCCGTGGTCGGCGTCGCCGGCGGCTATACGACCGGCGCACTCGGCTCCGGCGACGGCCGGGCGTCGGCCGCGGCACCGGCCACGCCCACCGCCGTCGCGGGGCAGGCCACGCCCGGCGCTCCGAGCGCGCCCCCGGCGGGCGGGGTCACCAAGGAGAAGATGATCGAGGCCTTCAAGGCCCTCCTGCCCGAAGGAAAGATCACCCGCGAGGCCGGTCAGGGCATCACCGAGGACGTCAAGGGCGGGAAGACCGGCCCGTACGCCTCCGTCGTCTTCGACGACGGACAGGGAGCGGCGGCCATCAGCCTCGGCGTGAGCACCGTCGACCCGGCCGGACAGAGCGCCGACCAGTACGTCACGTGCCCGTCCAAGGCGCTGGTGCAGCACGACACATGCAAGGCCGAGACGCTCCCCGACGGCTCCCGCTACATGCTGTTCCAGGGCTACGAATATCCCGACCGGCGTGTGGACACCCGACTGTGGCGGGCCGTCCTGATCACGCCGAAGGGCGTGCAGGTCGACGCCAGCGAATGGAACGCGCCCGCCGAGAAGAACGCGCCGGTCAGCCGGCCGGCCCCGCCTCTGACGGGCCCGCAGCTGAAGACGCTCGTCACGGACGGCGTGTGGCAGTCGATCGGCGCGCAACTGGGCGAGCCCGACAAGGAGACACCGCTGCCCGGCGCCGCCGGTACCCCGGTGGACAAGATCCTCACGTCGCTGCTGCCCAAGGGACTGAAGGTCCTCGACAAGCAGGGCGACCCCGGTTACGGCTTCGTCGTCGCCGACGACGGCAAGGGCGCCGGCTTCATCCAGGTCAACGCGCAGTCCGGCATGCAGGACCTCGCGGCGGTCTTCACCGGCGACGTCACGACCCTGCCGGACGGCACCAAGGTCATGGTGAAGAAGGAGAACGACCCCGACCAGAAGGGCGGCGCGGGCGCGGTCGGCTGGACGGTCGACACCCTGCGCCCCGACGGCTTCCGGGTCGTGATGATGGCCTTCAACGCGCCGGGGCAGGGCCAGGACGCCAGCCGCGCCGAGCCGGTCCTGACCATCGAGCAGATGAAGACCATCGTCCTCGACGAGAAGTGGCGCACGACGACCGGATGAGCCGCAGGGGCCCGGCCCCGGGAGCCGGGCTCCGGCGGCCTGGTCTCCACGGTGGCGCGAGCGCCAAGGCTTGGCCCCCCACGGCGCCGAGCTCCGGGGCTCCCCGACGGCGAATTCCGGCAGCCGGGCCCCCTCGGCGCGAACCCCGGAGCCTCGTCTCCGCGGAGCCGGTACCGCAGTCGGGCCTGCGCACGTCACTTCGCGTCCGAATAGCGCTCCACCACCGCGATCGTGAACGGGAACCGCACCGGCGTCTCACCGAAGGCGATCCGCCCGGCCAGCTCACCGGCCGAGCGGATCGCCTCGGCCACGTCGCGGGTCTCGTCCGCCGGGCAGTGCACGATCACCTCGTCGTGCTGGAAGAACACCAGCTCCGCCCGCATCCCCGCGGTCGCCTGCCGCAGCGCCGCCAGCATCAGCAGCGCCCAGTCGGCGGCGCTGCCCTGCACCACGAAGTTCCGGGTGAAGCGGCCCCGTGCCCTGGCGTTGGTCGATGCGTAGCCGGGCGTGAACTCGCCGTCGGCGGGAGCGGCTTCGACCGGCTCCTGGGGGATGCCCGCCTCGTCGTCGTCGCCCGCGCCGGCCGCCCGGGGACTGGTGCGCCCGAGCCATGTCCGTACCAGCCGGCCCTCCTCGCCCGCCTTCGCCGCGTCGTCCACATAGGCCACCGCCCTCGGGAACCTGCGCCGGAGCGCCGCCAGGTTCTTCAGGCCGTCGCCCGACGTCTGGCCGTAGATCGCGCCGAGCAGCGCGATCTTGGCGTGGTCGCGGTCTCCGGAGAACGCCCGGTCGGACAGCGCCGTGTAGAGATCGCCGTCGTGCCCCGCGACCTCCATCAGGCCGTGGTCCCGCGAGATCGCGGCGAGTACCCGCGGCTCCATCTGGTCGGCGTCGGCGACCACGAGACGCCAGCCGTCGTCCGCGACGACGGCCCGCCGGATCACCTTCGGTATCTGAAGTGCCCCGCCACCGTTGGTCGTCCAGCGGCCGGAGACGCTGCCGCCGGGCAGGTACCCGGGCCGGAAACGGCCGTCCCGCACCCAGTCCTGGAGCCAGCTCCAGCCGTGTGCGGTCCAGATGCGGTACAGCTTCTTGTACTCGATCAACGGCTTCACGGCCGGGTGGTCGATCTCCTCCAGCTCCCATCGCCGGGTCGAGCGCACCTTGATCCCCGCCTGTGCGAACGCCCGCACCACATCCGCCGGCAGGTCAGGCCGCACGCGCCGGCCGAAGGCGGCCGACACCTCGTCCGCGAGCTCCGCCAGACGTCTCGGCTCGCCACCGCCCGCGTACCGCTCGCCGAGCAGTTCGTGCAGCACCGCCCGGTGCACATCGGCCCGCCACGGGAGCCCCGCGCGGTTCATCTCGGCGGCCACCAGCATGCCCGCGGACTCCGCGGCCGTGAGCAGCCGCATCCGGCCGGGGTGCTCGGCGGCCAGATGCCTTCGCTGCTGGTCGGCGTAGACCTCGAGCAGTGCCTCCAGGGGCACGGCGACGGGCTGCGGCTCGAACAGTGAGGACTGGGAGCCGGGCTCGGCCGCGCGGGCCGGCGGATCGGGCGGCACGGGAGCGTTGCGCAGCCGCGCCCAGGCGGCGGCCGCCGAGCGGGGCTCGCCGAGCCGTCCCTCGTGGCCGAGCAGCAGCAGCTCGGCGTCCTCGATGTCGTAGCACCTCTCGACCCGGACACCGGCGGCCAGCAGCCGCGGATAGATCCCGGCGGTCGACCGCCACACCCACCGGTCCACCCCGGGACGGGAACGGACCGCCTCGACCAGGTCGGGCTCCTCCGCCGCGGGCCCTGCGGGCAGGCCGTCGGGACGGAGGGGGACGAGCCTGGCCCCGTCCCCCTCCGTCGCTGCCAGAGCCCATCGTTCGCCCATGGGTTCGAGTGTGGCAGCCGGGTACGACAACGGCCGGTCGACGGGCCGGGCGGCGACGTGGGAGGCGGGCGCGCCGCGGGCTCAGCCCGTCAGGGAGCGGACGACGCGGGCGGGGTTGCCCACGGCGAGCACCCCGGCGGGCAGGTCCCTGGTGACCACGGACCCCGCGCCGACGACGGTGTTCTCCCCGATGGTGACGCCGGGGCAGACGATCACGCCGCCGCCGAGCCAAACGTTGTCACCGATCACGATGGGGACCGCCTTCTCCCACCCCGCTCGGCGTCGCTCCGTGTCCATCTCGTGGGCCGGGGTGAGGAGTTGCACGTTCGGTCCGATCTGCACGTCGGCGCCGACGGTGATGGGGGCCGCGTCGAGGAAGACCGCGTTGAAATTGACGAACGTGCGGTCCCCGATGCTGATGTGGCGCCCGTAGTCGCAGTGGAACGGCGGTCGGATGCGCACGTCCTCGCCCAGCGAGCCGAGCAGTTCGCGGAGTATCGCGGTCCGCTCGTCGGGCGAGGCGCCGCCGTTCCCGTTGTAGGCGGCGCAGAGTTCGGAACGGCGCCGGGTGTCCGCGCCCAACTCCTCGTCGTCCGGGAGGTACCACTCGCCGGCCAGCATCCGGTCCTTGTTCTCGCCCATTGCTCGAACCCTTCCTCGACAGCGGCTCTCCGTAGGATCGATCCTGCTACGCCGCCGACAGTGGTGGCGGGTTCACGGACAGACAGGGTGGGGATCCTTCGGTGCGGAGTGTGATGCGGGGACGTCTGCGCGGCGCGGCTCTCGGGGTGGTGACGGCGGTACTGGTGACGGGGGTGGCGAGCGGCTGCTCGTCGAAGGCCGACTCGGACGATCAGGCGGGTGGTCCGGCGAGCCGGCAGGACGTGCGGCAGGACGCGAGCAAGGAAGAGACGCAGAAGGAGAAGACCGAGGAAGAGAGCAAGGAGCAGGACAAGGCGGCCGACGGGCCGGCGGAGGCGGGCTCGGTGGGCGCCCCCGGCTCCGCCTGCCCGATGCCCGTCACCTTCTCGCTCGCCGCGGACTGGAAGCCCGAGCGCCTCGAGAGCGACAAGGACAGCGAGTTCGCCGCGGTCCTCGACCAGGGCCCGGTCACCCTCGTGTGCGAGATCGACGCCAAGCCCGCCGGCCACATCGGCTTCATCCGGGTGTGGGTCGGTGCCGAGGCCGGGGACGACACCCGCAAGGCGCTCCAGGCGTTCGTCGCCGACGGTGCGAAGGAGCGGACGGACGAGGTGTACAAGGAGACCAAGGCGGGGAAGCTCGCCGCCACCGAGGTCACGTACATCAACAAGAACGAGTTCTTCGACGACCCGAAGAAGGAACGTGCCTTCGCCGTGGCCACGCCGCGGGGCCTGGTGGTCGTGGACCTCGGCGGCTTCGACTCGCAGGAACACGAGCAGATGCTCCCCGCGTACGAACTCGCGAAGCGGACGCTGCGTATTTCCTGACGGGGTGTTCCTGACCGGGGGCGTTTCCCGACCGGGCGCGCGCCGGTCCCGGGAAATGACCGCGGGCGGGGGACCGGAGTCCCGCGACCTCGTGTCCCGCCCCGCCCCCTGAGTCCCCGGACCTCATTCCTCGCCCCGCCCCCGCCCGCCCCGCCGCCCTCACCTTGTCCGCGGGCAGCTGACCAGCGACGCGAGGACCGCGACCGCCGCGCACGACCCGAGTGCCGCTCCGGCCGTGCCCCACGGCACCACCACGGTCACGGGCGCCGACAGCGCGGCCAGCGCCGTCCCCAGCCCGGCCAGGTTCACGGCGGTGATCGCCGCCCCCAGCACGGCTCCCACCGCGACGGAGAGCAGTGCCTCTCCTGTGACCACCCGCAGCACCTGCGCGCGGGTCGCTCCCGCGAGGCGCAGCGAAGCGAGTTCGCCGGCGCGTGCCGACGTGGCCATCAGCAGCGTCCCGGCGAGGGCGATCGCCGTGTAGACAAGGGCGATCCCGAGGACCACGAGCATTCCGAGACGCGTCTGCGGGCTCGTACGGGGATGCGTCGCCGCGGCCCACTCGTGCACGTCGCGGACCGTTCCGCCGAAGGAGCGCCGCAGTTCGCCGGCGAGGGCTTCGAGTGCGGCCGGGGAGGCGCCGGCGCCGGCCCGTACGTCGATCCGGTCGACCGGGGCGGTGGGCGCGTTGGCGGCCGTGACGAAAGCGCCGTCGCCGCCGGTCCCGACCGCCAGGACGGCGGCGATACGCAGTCTGGCCGGGCGGCCGTCGCCCAGCCACACGTCGATGGTCCGCCCCACTTCGTGCCGCATCCATTCCTCGGTGACGACGATGGAACGGTCGTCCAGGTCGCGCAGGTCGCCCGCCGTGACGGGCAGCCGCGCCAGCTTCGCGAACGCCGCGGGGTCGGTCACCGCGCGCGCCTCGAACCCGACGAGCGCGGTGCCCTCCTCCCGTACGTACACGGCGGTGGACGCGGACGGCGAGATAGTCGCGGCCTTCGTCACCGGCGTGCTGCCGGAGCGTTCCGGCACGCGCAACCGTTCGCCGGTCACGACCAGTTGGGCCGCCGTCCGTTCCCGGGCGTCCGCCGCCCGCGCCGCCGTCACCGACTCGGCGGTCCCGGTCATCGAGCCGGCGAGTGCCACGGTGACGAGTACGGGCGCGGCGACGGCGGCCGTGCGGCGCACGGACGCGGCGGTGTTCTCCCGTACGAGCATCCCCACCGCGCCGGGCAGGGGCAGCAGCCTCGCGGTGCGCCGCACGAGCAGTGGAGCCAGCAGCGCGACGGCGGTGATCAGGATCATCGGCCGGGTCAGGTAGGTCTTGCGTTTC
Organism: Streptomyces sp. OZ13; assembly: GCF_052068155.1. Taxonomy (NCBI): domain Bacteria; kingdom Bacillati; phylum Actinomycetota; class Actinomycetes; order Kitasatosporales; family Streptomycetaceae; genus Streptomyces; species Streptomyces sp. OZ13. The sequence continues at coordinate 618,601 of NZ_JBQHCZ010000004.1, forward strand.
AGCAGGTCGGCCGGGTCCGTGGCGAGCCCCCACGCCAGCAGCGCCGCACCGGCCACCGCGAGGACGACGCCGGCCAGCAGTCTGCCGCGCGGCAGCACACCCGTGTCCACGTCCGCCTCACGCAGTGCCTCCGCGGGACCGATGCGCCCTGCCCGGCGCGAGGCGGCCCACACTCCCGTGACGGCGACCAGCAGCCCGGTCCAGAACGCCACGTGGAAGGGCCAGTTCACGTCCTCGCGGATAGCGAACCACGCGGGCGCCACCCGCCCTTCCACGAGGGCCCGGGCCAGCCGCGGCGCTCCCCACGCGCCGAGCGCGCAGCCCGCGGCCGAGGCGAGCACGCCGACGACCAGCGATTCGGTGAGCAGCAGGCGGCGGATCTGGCCGGGCGTCGCCCCCGCTGTCCGCAGCAGCCCGAACTCACGTCGCCGCAGGGCCACCGCGAAGGCGAACGTCGAGGCGACCACGAAGACGGAGACGAAGGCGGACACGCCGCCGGCCGTGCCGAGCAGCGAGTTCACCGAGACGAGAGCCTGGGCGTCGCGCTCGGTCCCGGGATCGGCGCGCCGCCGTTCGTCCCCGGTGAGGACCTGAGCTCTGCGGCCCACCACTTCTCTCACCCTGTCGGCGGGGGCGTCGACGCCGACCGCGTCAGGGCCGCCGTCGCGGGTCACCGGGCCGAGCGCGGCCAGTTCCGGCAGCAGTGCGGTGTCCACAGGGTGTGGATGGGCGAGCGGCTTCGACACCGTCCCGGTCGCCGGCCCCCGACGGACCTCCACGGTGAGCCTGTCCTGCCCCATGACGACCACCGGCGAGGAGGCGAACCGCTCCGGCGGGCGCTGCGGCGCCTCCAGGGTGGAGGCCAGGCCGAGGCCCATCGTCGCAAGCAGGCCGACGCCCAGCGCGAGTGCGACGAAGCCGGCGACGAACGTGGCCCAGCGTGCCCGCAGTGCGGCACAGGCAACGGTCAGCACGGGACCGCCTCCAGCCCCGCGAGACGGGCCGCGACCTGCTCGGCGGTGGGCGACGTGAGCTCTCCGCCGACCCGCCCGTCGACCAGGAGGACGACCCGGTCGGCGAACGACGCGGCCACCGGATCATGGGTGACCATCACGATCGTCTGCCCTTCGCGGTCCACCAGCCCGCGCAGGAGTCCGAGCACCTCCTTGCTGGTGACGGTGTCGAGCGCACCGGTCGGTTCGTCCGCGAACAGCACGGCCGGCCGGGTGATCAGGGCACGGGCGAGGGCGACCCGCTGCTGCTGCCCGCCCGACATCCGGCCCGGCCGATGCCCCGCCCTGCCTTCGAGGCCCACCTCGGCGAGCGCCCGGCGCACATCGGCACGCGACGGCCGCCGCCCGGCCAGCCGAAGCGGCAGGGCGACGTTCTGGGCCGCGGTCAGCGACGGGATCAGGTTGTAGGCCTGGAAGACGAAGCCGATCCGGTCGCGCCGCAGCAGCGTCAGCCGCCGTTCGCTCAGCCCGTCCAGCCTGAAGCCGTCGATCTCCACGCTCCCCGAGGTGGGCCGGTCGAGCCCGGCGGCGCACTGGAGCAGGGTGGACTTGCCCGATCCGGAGGGCCCCATGACGGCGGTGAAGGACCCCCGCGGGAATTCCAGGTCGACGCCGTCGAGTGCGGTGACGTCACGGTGGACGCGGCGGAGGCCGGTGAGCCGTACGGCTGTTGTGGTCATGCCGCCAGGCTTCCGTCTCCCGGCGCCGTGATCACGACCACTGGGGGGTGTTCCGGGGGTATGGCCTGCCCTACCCCCGGAAGCACCCCGCGGGACCGGCCGCCCCGTCCGTGGGACCATCCGAAGTATGAGTACGGTCGAAAGGGCGCTGGCGGCGGCGCTGTACGGGGAGGGCGACGAGGCGCTCGACACCGGCGCGTCCCTCCTCGCCGCCGACCCCTCCGCCGACGGGGAGCTGCGCCTTCGCGGCGAGGAGTTGGTGCGGCGGGCGTGGGAACGCGGCTGGCAGCCGGCCGACGTCGTGCGGCTGGTCCGGCGGGACCTCGACGACACGCACGAACTGCTGGCGGCGGGGCTGATCACGGCGGAGACCAAGCGCTACGGCCCGCGGCTCGCCCCCCGCTTCCGTGCCCAGCTCGACGAACTCGCCGGTCTGCAACCGCCCAGGTCCGACCGTTTCTCGCACGCCACCGCCCTGCTGGAGCTGTACCGGCTGCTCTCCCGCCTCCCCGCGATCGAACCGGTCGGCCCCGTCCCGGGCGCGTCCCTGGCCTCGGTGCCGGCGTCACCGTACGAGCCGCGCATGCTCGGGCGGATCCGCGCGCTGCTGGCGAAGGCGGAGGCCACCGGCTACCCGGAGGAGGCGGAGGCGCTCACCGCCAAGGCACAGGAGCTGATGGCCCGGCACAGCGTCGACGAGGCCCTGCTGGCCGCCCGTACGCACAGCCCGGACGCGCCGTCCGCGTGCCGGATCGGTGTGGACGCCCCGTACGAGACGGCGAAGGCGGTCCTGCTCGACGCGGTCGCCGCCGCGAACCGCTGCCGAGCGGTGTGGAACAGCGCCTTCGGCTTCTCGACCGTTGTCGGCTTCGAGAGCGACCTCGAGTCGGTCGAGCTGCTGCACACCTCCCTGCTCGTCCAGGGCGCGACGGCCCTCACCAAGGCGGAGTCCGCGCAGCGTGCGGGCGGCCGCCGGCGGACCAAGACCTTCCGCCAGTCGTTCTGGACCGCGTACGCGAGCCGCTTGGGCGAGCATCTGACCGCCGTCGCCGAAGAGGTGGTCACCGCCGACCTGCTGCCGGTCCTGGCATCGCGGGACGTGGCGGTCGCCTCGCACACCGACCGGATGTTCCCCGAGACGACGACCACGCGGGTGCGCGGCGCCACGGACCTCGACGGCTGGCAGGACGGCCGGGCCGCTGCGGACCGCGCGGAGCGTCGGGGCCCGGCGCCGTCGGCGGGACGCATCCCGCGCAGACCCCGCCACTAGCCACGCCGGTCGGCGGGCGCCGGCTGTCACCTCGGCCCGGCGCGGTGCGCCTCCGCGCCCTCGCCACGCCCTCAGCCGGCGCGCTGCCTCCTGCGCGCCGCGGCCATGCCCGCCACGCCCACGACCACCGCGCCGAGCAGCAGCCATTCGAGGATGCCGAGCCACTCCGGCAAAAGGCGGTACGTGGTGCCGTCCCGGTACACACAGGTGGCCTGGGCGGGGAAGATGTCGCGGTCCACGCGCGTGGCGCGGTCGTAGATTCCGGTCACGAACGCCGAGCAGGACTGGAGGGGTTCCTTCCCCGGTGAGGTCAGCGCCGTGCCGCCGGCGTGGACGAGAGCGAGGGCGAATCCCGCGCCCACGGCGGTCGCCCCCATCCGCCGGGCCGCCTTCTCGTGATCGGACCGGACGAACTCCAGTGCCGTCGCGGCGACGGCGCAGGCGGCCGTGGCGGCGATGCACGCCCACATCACCCACACCAGCGCGCCGGCGGTGGAAATGGTGGTGCCGTCCGCGAACACGCACCGCACGTCCGGCGGCAGGCTGCTCCGCTCGACGGTGAACGGCCCGCCGGGGCCGACCATCCCGTGGCTGCACCGCTCGTCCAGTTCGGAGATCGCCGCCAGCAGGCCGGCCGCCAGCCAGACGACCACGGACGCGCACAGCAGCAACGCGAAGGCGACCCACAGCCCGTCCGACGACAACCGCGCCATGCGTATGTTCGACATGGTCGGAGCGTATGGCCCGGCATCACTCCGCCGTGCGGCGCCCTCCGCCCGGAGGTCGGGTGAAATGCCGGGAAAGGTCGTTACGCTCGGTCCATGAGCTGGCTCCGGGCGCTGAAGGAGACTGCCCTTTCGGGGCTGAAGATCGAGCGGAAACGGCTGGAACCCCTCATCGCCGTCCGGGCCGCCGCCGGGCTGGCGCTCGTCGTCGGCGCGGGGCTCATGATCTTCGGGCCCGCCGTCGCCGTGAGTTCCGCCTTCGGCGCGTTCCAGTCCGCCATCGCGACGTTCCAGCGCAGCTGGCGGCCGCGGCCGGTCCTCGCGCTCCTGTCGGGAGCGACGCTCGCCGTCTCCACCTTCCTCGGCTACCTCACCGGCGCCCATGTCGCCCTGTTCCTCGCCCTGCTGACGCTGTGGACCTTCCTCGGCGGCCTCCTGTGGGCGGTGGGACCGACCGCCGGGATCATGGCGTCCTCCAACATCGCCATCATGCTGGTGACCGTCACACTGCCCACGTCGGTCGCCGCCGCCGCGGGCCATGCCGCCATGATCGCCGTCGGAGGCGTCGTCCAGGCCCTGCTCGTCGTCCTGTTCCCCGTGCGCCGCTGGGGCGCGCAGCGCGACGCGCTCGCCGACGCGCTCGCGGCGGAGGCCGACTACGCGCGCAGGCTCCGCGAGGACCCGACGGCGTCCTTCGATCCGGCCCCGCTGATGTACGCCCGCAGTGCCGCTGCCGTCACCCCTCGCCAGGCCAGGCGCAGGCCGGCGGAGCTGCACGGCACCCGCGGCGTCGCCGAACGCATCAGGCCCGTGCTCGCCTCACTGGCCGACCCGGCGGTCGGTGTTCCCGCGGAGGGCCCGGCCCGCGACCGGGTGCGTGAACTCCTCCACGCCGCCGGGACGGTGCTCGACGCCGCCGCGCGTGCAGTACGCCACGGGGAGGCCGTCCGGGTGCCGCCGGCCGCGGCCGCCGCCCTGCGGACGCCCGACACCGGCGCCCTCCTCACCGGGCCGCCCCGACGAGCGGCCGTGCGGCTGACCGCGCTGCTCGACGAGGTCGTCGGCACGGTGCGCGGCCTGGGCGGCACCGAGTCCGACCACCGCACACGGCAGGGGCTGGTGCGGCTGGTCCCCGGCGCGCTGCGGGCGATGCGCGACGAGCTGCGGCCCGACTCGCCGGTGCTGCGGCACGCGGTCCGCTCGTCGGCGGTCGTGGCCGCCGGCTATCTGCTGGGCACAGCCCTCCCGTTGGGCCACGGCTACTGGGCGCCCCTGACGGCGGTCATGGTCATGCGCCCCGACTTCTCGCAGACCTACGGCCGTTCCGTAGCCCGCTTCTGCGGCACGCTCGTCGGTGTGGGCGTGGCGACGGCGGTGGTACAGACGGCGCGCCCCGGCACTTATCTCAGCGCGGGCATCGCCGTCCTGTGCGCCCTGGGCATGTACCTGGTGATGCGCACCGGGTATGCGGTGGCCAGCGTCTTCATCTCCGCCTACGTGGTCTTCCTGCTCGGCACCGGTGGAGAGGACTGGGCCCAGACGGTTCCCCAGCGGGTGCTGCTCACCTTCCTCGGCGGGGTGCTGGCGATGCTCGCCTACGCGCTCTACCCGGCCTGGGAGACCCCCCGCCTGCACCACCGGCTCGCCGACTGGCTGCTCGCGAGCGGCCGTTACGCCGCGGCCGTCCTCGACCGCTACGCCGATCCCGCCGAGGGGCCGGACATCGCCGGGTCGCCCGGGTCCGCGGACGTCCGGGGGACGCTGCTCCACTCGCGGGACGCCCGGATCGCCTGGCGGGACGCCCTGTCGAAGGCCAAGCACGAGCCGGTGCGCTCCCGTGTGCTGTCACGGAGGACGGCGGAGGACGCGGGCCGGGCACTCGCCCAGGCGGGCAGGGTCGCCATGCTCATCGAGGCGCATCTGCCCGAGAACGGCGGCGGTCAGGACGCCGCGCCGGTACCCGCCGCCGCCGCGCTGGCCGAGGTGTTGCGCCACGCCGTCGAGGAGGGCGCGGAGGCGGTACGCGAGAACCGGGTGCCGGACTGGGGGCCGGTGCACGAGGTCGTGGACCGCTGGGGAACGAAGGAGACGTCCGACGCCGTCCTGCGCGGCGGCGCCGTCCAACTCCTCGCCGCCCTGGACGACCTGGCCGACGCCATGGCCGCGAGGCCGGGCGACGACGGGCCGCGGGCCCACGAGGGACCCGCGGCCCGGTGACGCGGAAGTGACGTGCGGAGCGGCTCGTCCCCGGCGACCGGCCGGCGGTGAACCGCAGCCGTCACGGGGTCGGGAAGTCCGACGGCAGGCCGGTCGGCAGACCGTCCGGCAGCGCGCCCGCCTCGCTCTTCTTGAGGGAGTCCTTCTTGCCGGCGTCCCACGAAATGACCAGCGTCGTCCCGTCGTTGGACTCGATCGAGCCCATCGTGCGGTCGGTGTTCCCGTCCGCGCACTTCAGCGACAGCATCTGCTTGCCCATGTCCTGCACCTCGCCCGTGCAGGCATGACCGTCGGCGACGATCGCGGCGTTGGAGCCCTGGACGGACAGCGCGACCGGCTTCCCGTCGCTCAGGCCGGTCCAGGTGCCCTCGATGTCACGGGCCCTGCCCTCGCCGCCGCCGCTGTCGCCGCCGGCCTCGGTGGGCGAGGCCGTGGCCTTGTCCTTGCCGGCGTCGTCGCTGTCGCCGCTGCCGCATCCGGTCAGCGCGAGGGCGGCGACGAGGCCCGCCGCGACGGCCGATGTACGTACGAGCTTGAGCACTGATCTGTCCCCCTGATCGATAGCAAGACCGCGCCAAGCTACCAGCAGGACGTGCCCACCCCAGGGATGGAGCCGGCGTGCGCCTGCTCACGCCTCGGCGCCCTGGACACCCGGAACTTCCGCGGGCGACCCCGCTGTTCGGCCGCCCGCCGCGCCTCTTCGCGGACACGCGCCGGACCGGCGTCCCGCGGCCGACGGCGTCGTCCGGCCTGTGCGACCGCTGCTCCAGCGCGCCCGTGCCCGGTCCGCGCGGGGCTGCCTTTGATAATGGAAATCATTTCCATATACTGGCGTCATGGCTCGCAACGACATCCGCCCGGTCATCAAGCTCCGCTCCACCGCGGGCACCGGCTACACCTACGTCACCCGCAAGAACCGCCGCAACGACCCCGACCGGCTGACCCTTCGCAAGTACGACCCGGTCGCCGGGCGGCACGTCGACTTCCGAGAGGAGCGCTGACATGAGGTCCGGCATCCACCCGCCCTACGCGCCTGTCGTCTTCCGCGACAAGGCCGCCGGCTTCGCCTTCCTGACCCGGTCGACGGCCACCGGCGACAGGACCGTCGACTGGGAGGACGGCAACACCTACCCCGTCATCGACGTGGAGATCTCCTCCGCGAGCCATCCCTTCTACACAGGGACGGCGCGCGTCCTCGACACCGCCGGCCGCGTCGAGCGCTTCGAGCGCCGGTACGGAGGCCGACGGTGACGCTGCCCGTCGTAATCGTCGGCGGGCTGCACGCCGATGCCCGCCGGGCAGCCGTGGAGCTGCTGCTCACCACGGTGCCCGGCAGCGTCGCCCTCCACCACGACCTCTCGACCGCCGGACGGGGCACGGTGGTCAGGACGGTCCGCGACGCACGGGGCGTCCGCGACACGGGGGAGACCCCGCTCGTCAACGACTGCGCCTGCTGCGCACTGCGTGAGGATCTCGTGCCCGAGCTGGCGCGGCTCGCCGCGGACGGCGCCACCGGTCTCGCGGTCGTCGAGCTGTGGGACTCGGTCGAGCCCAAGGCCATGGCCGAAGTGATCGCGGCGCACGGCGGCGAAGGCCTTGCCCTGACATCGGTCATGACCGCCGTGGACCCGGCGCTGCTGCTGCCGTATCTCGCCAACGGCGACGACCTGGCGGACGCGGGCCTCGCCGCGGCGGCCACGGACCGGCGCACGATCGCGGACACCTGGGCGCGTCAACTGGAGTACGCGCCGGTCCTCGCCCTCGTCGACAGCGAGGAGGCGGACGACGAGGACCGCGCCCTGCTGGCACAACTGCACCCGACGGCCAGGCGGATCGCCGTGGGCGATGAGGAGCTGGCCGCCGCGGCCGTCGCCGGGTTCGACGTGGACGCGGCCGCCGCCGCGCAGCATCCGGCCTGCGCACGGCTGCCGCAGGAGGCCGACGACTGCGGCGTCGCCACCTATGTGTGGCACAGCTGCCGGCCCTTCCATCCGGAGCGCCTCTACCAGGCGCTGGAGGACCTGACCTGCGCGGCGGCCCGCAGCCGCGGCCGGTTCTGGCTCGCCGACCGGCCCGACACCCTGCTGGCCTGGGACGCGGCCGGGGGCGCGCTCTGTGTCGAGAGCGCGGGGCCCTGGCTCGCCTCGCTGCCGGACGCCGCCTGGGAGATGGTCCCGCCCGTGCGCCGGGCGGCCGCCGCGCTGGACTGGCACCCCGAGCACGGAGACCGCTGCCAGCACCTGGTGTTCACCTCGCCGGGCCTCGACCGCGACGGACTCCAGCAGCTCCTCGAGTCGTGCCTGCTGACCGACGCCGAGTACGCCGCGGGCCGCGAGGCCTGGAAGCGGCTGCCGCCCGCCTTCGACTCCCTCCTCGAGGTCTGACATGTCGGCCCGCGTCGCGGCTCGGCCGGCTGAACGGACGGGCACGGTCGTACGTATCCACCGGGGGCACCCGGAACCTGGCCGCGGTGGATGGCACCGATCGGCGGGGGCAGACGTCTCCATGGGTGAGGCCGTCGCTGCTGTAACCGTGGGAACACCCCGCGTGCACGTGCATCTGCTCACGCATTCGCTTCATGCATCTGCATGTGAACACAGCTATGATCCCGGATAGTTGACACCTGCACCTTGCACCCCGGGAGCGACTTGTGCACCAGGTCTACAACGGCATGGCGGCGACGGAGCTTCGCGGGGTCGTCTGGCAGAAGAGCCGGCACAGCAATTCGCAGGGTTCGTGCGTGGAGCTCGCCAGACTGCCGGACGGCGACGTGGCGATGCGCAATTCGCGGCACCCCGACGGGCCCGCGCTCGTCTACACGCCCGCCGAGATAGAAGCGCTGCTTCTGGGCGTCAAGGACGGGGAGTTCGATCACCTGATCGCGGGGGCGTGAGGCCCGGCCGCTCCGGCGCACGCCGGGCCGGGACACGCGACCGTGTCCCGGGCGTGGGCGACCGGTTCAGACCGACGGAGGCGCCTGGTTCAGACGGAACAGCGCCCAGACCACCTTGCCGCGCAGCGACCCGGCGAGCGGGTGCCAGCCCCAGCCGTCGCTGAAGGAGTCGACCAGGAAGAGCCCGCGGCCGGACTCGGCGGCGAAGTCCTCCTCGGTCTCCCGCGACCGGGGGCCGTCGTGGCTGGGGTCACGCACCGCGCACACCAGCCGGCCGGTCCACCGCATCAGGTGCAACCGGACCGGGGCTTCCTTGGTGGGCTCGTGCGGGGCGCCGTCGGACGGCAGTGCGTGCCGCAGGGCGTTGGTCACGAGCTCGGAGACGACCAGGGCGACATCGTCGAAGCGTTCGTCCAATTGCCACTGGCCCAGTGTGTTCTTGGTGAACATGCGGGCGCCGCGCACCGCTTCGAAGCGGGCGGGCAGGGCGCACGAGGCCGAGCTCGAGACGGCCGCGGGGTCGAAGGGGGGAAGGCCCTGCCGTAACGGCTCGAGCATGGTGGATCCATTCGGTCCCATGCGAGGCACTCCCGGGAATCGCGGCTGTGACGCTACAACACGAACGAGCACGCAGGTGCGCGAGGACCATGGTTCCGAATGCGTAGGGCAGATGCAAGGGCAGATGCACGTGCACGCGCCGGACCTGTCCGTCCCCGTGCCGGTTCTTGCTCATTTCTTCCACCAATATCTTGCGAGCTCTGCCTGACGCCTTCTCATTTCCGTAATCGAATGAGTACGGGCTGAAGCGTTTTGGTGGCAGAATCCGGCTCTTGGGGTTCGGGGGGACCTCCGGAAGCATCGGTGTCGAGCGAACAGAGCGTGTACAGCAGGGATGGGGAGGGTCGAAGTCGTGGCAGCAGGCGAGTCAGCGTGGTCGTGGGAACAGTCCCGCGCCGAGGGCCCGGGCGGAGGTTCGGTGGTGCGGCGCATCCTGCTGGGTTCACAGCTCAGAAGGCTGAGGGAATCGCGTGGCATCACGCGAGAGGCGGCCGGTTACTCGATCCGCGCGTCCGAATCCAAGATCAGCCGTATGGAGTTGGGCCGGGTGAGCTTCAAGGCGCGCGACGTGGAGGACCTGCTGACGCTCTACGGCGTCGCCGACGACAGCGAACGCGACGCGCTGCTCGGGCTCGCCAAGGAGGCCAACGTGGCCGGCTGGTGGCACAGCTTCGGCGACGTACTGCCCGGCTGGTTCCAGACATACATCGGCCTCGAGGGTGCCGCCTCACTGATCCGCATCTACGAAGTGCAGTTCGTGCACGGGCTGCTGCAGACCGAGTCGTACGCGCACGCCGTCGTCACCCGCGGCATGCCCGACGCGCCGCGGGCCGAGATCGACCGCAGGGTCGCGCTGCGCCTGGAGCGCCAGAAGACCCTCGTCTCCGAACGCGCCCCGCACCTGCACGCAGTGCTGGACGAGGCGGCCCTGCGTCGCCCGTACGGCGACCGGGCGGTGATGCAGGCCCAGCTCCGCCATCTGATCGAGGTCTCGGAGCACCCGAACATCACGCTCCAGGTGATGCCCTTCAGCTTCGGCGGCCACGCGGGCGAGAGCGGCGCGTTCACCATGCTGCGCTTCCCGGAGTCGGACCTCTCCGACATCGTCTACCTCGAGCAGCTGACCAGCGCCCTGTATCTGGACAAGCGCGAGGAGGTCGCCCAGTACGAGCGGGTGATGGAACGGCTGACCGAGGACAGTCCTGATCCGGCCGAGACCCGTGACCTTCTTCGGGGTCTCCTCCAACTCATCTGAAACATAAGTACGATGACGCAACATCAGACGTCCGTGCTCATGCCTCTGGAGTAAGGGATCACATGTCCTTCTTCACCGATCTGGCCCAGCAGTACATAGACGGCGAGTGGAGGCCCGGCACCGGCTCCTGGGACATCATCGACTTCAATCCCTACGACGGTGAGAAACTCGCCTCGATCGCCGTGGCCACGGCCGACGAGGTGGACCAGGCCTACCGGGCGGCGGACCGCGCCCAGCGGGCGTGGGCGGACACCAACCCCTACGCCCGCCGGACCGTCTTCGAGCGGGCCCTTCGGATCATCGAGGACCGCGAGGAGGAGATCGCGGACGCGATCGTCGCCGAGCTCGGCGGCACCCGCCTCAAGGCGGCGTTCGAACTGCACCTCGCCAAGGAGTTCATGCGCGAGGCGGTGCACCTGGCGCTGCGGCCGGAGGGGCGCATCCTGCCCTCGCCGGTCGACGGCAAGGAGAACCGCGTCTACCGGGTGCCGGTCGGCGTGGTGGGCGTCATCAGCCCCTTCAACTTTCCCTTCCTGCTGTCGGTCAAGTCGGTCGCCCCGGCGCTCGCCCTCGGCAACGCCGTGGTCCTCAAGCCGCACCAGAACACCCCGATCTGCGGCGGCTCGCTGGTGGCCAGGGTGTTCGAGGAAGCGGGACTGCCCGCCGGCCTGCTGAACGTCGTGATCACGGACATAGCCGAGATAGGCGACGCGCTCATCGCGCACCCGATACCGAAGGTGATCTCCTTCACCGGCTCCGACAAGGTGGGCCGGCACGTGGCCACCGTCTGCGCGGCCAACTTCAAGCACGCGATCCTCGAACTCGGCGGCAACAGCGCCCTGATCGTCCTCGACGACGCCGACATCGACTACGCGGTGGACGCCGCGGTCTTCAGCCGGTTCGTGCACCAGGGCCAGGTCTGCATGGCCGCAAACCGCATCCTGGTGGACCGCTCGGTCGAGAAGGAGTTCACCGAGAAGTTCGTCGCCAAGGTGCGGACCCTCAAGGTGGGCGACCCGGCCGACCCGGCGACCCACATCGGCCCGCTCATCAACTCCTCCCAGGCGGACGCGGTCTCCGCGCTGGTCGAGCAGACCGTGGAGGCGGGTGCGACGGCACTGCTGCACGGCGCCGCGGACGGCAACCTCGTCTCCCCTTCGGTGCTGACCGGCATCCCCGCCGACTCGCCGGTGCTCACGCAGGAGATCTTCGGTCCGGTGGCCCTGATCGTCCCCTTCGACGGCGAGGACGAGGCGGTCCGGATCGCCAACGCGACGCCGTACGGCCTGAGCGGCGCCGTGCACACCGGTGACGTGGAGCGGGGTGTGCGGCTCGCCAAGCGGGTGGACACCGGCATGATCCACATCAATGACGGCACCGTGCACGACGAGCCGATCGTGCCCTTCGGCGGCGAGAAGCAGTCGGGTCTCGGCAGGCTGAACGGCGACTCGATGCTCGACTCCTTCACGACCCAGAAGTGGATCTCGGTCCAGCACGGGCGCTCGCGGTTCCCGTTCTGACGAATCTTCCGACGCCGGGCCCTTGCGGACAGAACCTGACCGCAAGGGCCCGTAGCTTTTGAGGTGTCGGCAGGAGGGCGGACGGCCCTCCCCACGATCCGGAAGGCGGACACACCATGGTCACCCACGTTCCCGCGGAGGCCCACGGCGACGAGCGCGGCGCGCTCCTGTCCTTCGTCGAGGCGCAGCGGGGCGCGATCCGGCGCTCCGTCCTCGGTCTGACGGAGGAGCAGGCGGCGAGCCGGCCGAGCGCGAGCGAGCTGTCGCTGTCGGGGCTGGTCAAGCATGTGGCGGAGACGGAGCTGAACTGGCTGCGGCTGGCGCAGCAGCGGCCGAACGAAAGGCAGCGCAGCGAGGAGACCTGGGGCGACAGCTTCCGCCTGGTCGACGGTGAGACCGTGCCGGGTGTGCTGGGCTTCTGGGACTCGGTCGCGAAGGAGACGGAGGAGTTCATCCGCTCCGTGCCGAGCCTCGACGACACCTTCCCGCTGCCTCCGGCGCCCTGGTACCCCAAGGACGCGCGGGTCTCCATGCGGTGGCTGATGATGCACCTGGTCGAGGAGATCGCCCGGCACGCGGGCCACGCGGACATCATCCGCGAGTCGCTGGACGGCAAGGGCGCGTTCGACCTGATCGCGCTGGAGCAGGGTGGGGACTGGGGCGCGTGATGACCGCTGCGTACCCTGGTCAAAGTTGATTAGGAGGTACGCGGATGTCAGCGATCCGGCTTCTCGTCCTGGGGGCCGTGCGCCAGCACGGACGGGCGCACGGCTACCAGGTCCGCAACGATCTCGAGTACTGGGGCGCCCACGAGTGGTCCAACGCCAAGCCGGGGTCGATCTATCACGCGCTCAAGCAGATGGCGAAGCAGGGACTGCTGCACGCCCATGAGATCGCCCCGTCGACGGCGGGCGGGCCGCCGCGGACCGAGTACGAGATCACCGAGCAGGGCACCGAGGAGTTCTTCTCGCTCCTGCGGGAGTCCCTGACGGCGCACGACCAGAAGACGGACGTGCTCTCGGCCGCGATCGGTTTCATCGTCGACCTGCCCCGGGACGAGGCGGTGGCGCTGCTCAAGGAGAGGGTGCGCGGTCTGGAGCAGTGGCGGGCGGCGGTCACCGAGTACTACACGCCGGAGGAGGGCCCCCAGTCGCTGGGCCACATCGGCGAGATCATGAACATGTGGGTGTCGTCCGCGGACTTCGGCGCGGAGTGGACACGCGGCCTGATCAGCCGGATCGAGGACGGCGCCTACACCTTCGCCGGTGAGGGGAAACCGTTCATCGGGGTGCGGGCGGAGGGCGACGAGAACCCTTACGCGACGGGCGAGCCGCATGAGGGCGATCTCAGCTAATCAAGTTTGACCAATCGATTTCAGGGGACTATCTTACGGCGGTGGTCAAATTTGACTACTGCCCCAAGGCTGCTGGAGGAGACGGATGACGGACGCGATCGTCGTCGAGGGTGTACGGAAGCGGTACGGGGACAAGCGCGCTCTGGACGGCCTGGACCTGACGGTGGCGCGCGGCACGGTGCACGGCGTGCTCGGTCCCAACGGAGCGGGCAAGACCACCGCCGTACGGGTCATGGCGACACTGCTGCGGCACGACGAGGGCGTGGTGCGCGTCGCCGGTCACGACGTGCGCACCCAGGCCGGCGAGGTCCGTAAGCGGATCGGCCTGCTCGGGCAGCACGCGGCGGTCGACGAAGAGCTCGGCGGACGGCAGAACCTCGAGATGTTCGGGCGGCTGTACCACCTCGGCGCACGCCGGGCGGGCGCCAGGGCAGACGAACTGCTCGAGCGGTTCGACCTCGCGGACACCGGACGCAAGGCGGTCAAGCTCTACAGCGGCGGCATGCGCAGAAGGCTCGATCTCGCGGCCTCGCTGATCACCGAGCCCGAAGTGCTGTTCCTCGACGAACCCACGACGGGGCTCGACCCGCGCGGCCGGGCCGAGGTGTGGGCCTCGGTGCGCTCCCTCGTCGGCGCCGGCACCACGGTGCTGCTGACCACGCAGTACCTGGAGGAGGCCGATCAACTGGCCGACCGGATCTCGGTCGTCGACGCCGGACGGGTGATCGCGGAGGGCACGGCGGACGAGCTGAAGGCGAAGACCGGCGGCGACCGGATCGACGTGGTCCTGCGGGACGCGGACCGCCTCGCCCTCGTCGCCTCCCTGCTTCCCGGCGAGGCGACCGTGGACGCCGACCGGCGGCTGGTCAGCGCGCCGGTGAGCGACCGGATGGCCGCCCTGACCGAGACCGTGCGGGCACTGGAGACGGCCGGGGTGGAGGCGGAGGACCTGTCCGTCCGCCGTCCCACCCTCGACGAGGTCTTCCTCCACCTGACGAAGGAGCACGCGGCATGAGCAGTTATGTACTGACCGACTCCTGGACCATGACCCGGCGCGAACTCGCGCACTGGGCACGGCAGCCCGTGCAGGTCGTGGTCGGGCTCGTGTTCCCCGTGATGCTGCTGCTGATGTTCGGCTACCTGATCGGGGGCGGCCGGGGCGTGGAAGGGGCCTACGTCGACTTCCTGATTCCGGGCATGCTCGCGCTGACCATGGCCTTCGGTCTGGAGGCGACGATGCTCGCGGTCACCCAGGACCTCAACAAGGGCGTCATCGACCGCTTCAGGTCCATGCCCATGGCGTCGTCGGCGGTGCTGGTCGGGCGCAGCTTCGCGGACATGCTCCAGTCGGCGCTCGGCCTGCTGGTCATGATCGGCGTCGGCCATGCCATCGGCTGGCGCTGGAACGGCGGCTTCGGCGCGCTTCTCGGGGCCGTCGGGCTGCTCCTGCTGCTGCGCTTCGCGATGCTGTGGGCCGGCATCCACCTCGCGATGGTCGCGGGGAAGCCGGAGTTGGTGCAGGCCGTGCAGATCCTGGTCTGGCCGGTCGGCTTCCTGTCCAACGCCTTCGCGACGCCCGAATCGATGCCGGGCTGGCTGGGCGCGGCCGTCGAATGGAACCCGATCTCGGCGACCGCGACGACGGTCCGCGACCTCGCCGGCATCCCCGACGTGGCCACGGGCTCCTGGGCCGCGGAGCACGCGGACCTGCTGGCGGTGGCCTGGCCTCTGGTGCTGGTCGCGGTCTTCTTCCCGCTGGCGGTCTCCCGCTTCCGGCGTCTGGGCCGCTGAGACGGCGGGGCCCGGCACCGGCCCGCGGCCGCTGCCGGGCCCGCTCAGTGGTGGAAGGCCGTGGCCTCCGCGGTGCTCCTGGTCAAAGGGTGGGACTGGGCACGCAGTTCGGGAAGCAGCAGCCGCAGATCCTCCAGGAGCAGTTCCGCCAGGTCCGCGGAGAAGCCGTTGCGGCAGACCACCCGCAGCACCGAGAGGTCCCGGCGGTTCGCCGGGAAGGTGTAGGCGGGCACCAGCCACCCCTTCTCCCGCAGCCGCCGCGACACGTCGAAGACGTCGAACGACGTCACCTCGGGCGCGGTCGTGAACGCGAAGACGGGCAACTGGTCGCCCGCGGTGAGCAGCTGGAAGTCGTCCAGCGCCCCGATCCGGGCGGCGAGCCCCGTCGCGACCTCGCGGGCCGTCCCCTGGACGGCCCGGTAGCCCTCGCGCCCGAGCCGCAGGAACGTGTAGTACTGCGCCACCACCTGCGCGCCGGGGCGGGAGAAGTTGAGGGCGAACGTCGGCATGTCGCCGCCGAGGTAGTTCACCCGGAACACCAGCTCCTCGGGGAGTTCGTCGGGCGACCGCCACAGCGCCCACCCCACACCGGGGTAGACCAGCCCGTACTTGTGCCCCGAGGTGTTGATCGAGCACACCCGCGGCAGCCGGAAGTCCCAGACGAGGTCCTCGTCGAGGAACGGGGCGACCATCGCGCCCGACGCTCCGTCGACATGGACCGGGACGTCCAGGCCGGTGCGCTCCTGGAGGTCGTCCAGCGCGGCACAGAGCTCGCCGACCGGCTCGTAGGAGCCGTCGAAGGTCGAGCCGAGCACCGCCACCACCCCGATGGTGTTCTCGTCGCACAGCTCGGCGGCGGCCTGGGGGTCGAGATGGAAGCGGTTCCCCTCCATGGGCACGAGCCGTGGCTCGACCTCCCAGAAGGCGCAGAACTTGTCCCAGCAGACCTGCACGTTGACGCCCATCACCAGGTTGGGCCGGGCCTTCACCGGATAGCGGTCGGCGTTCCGCTTCGCCCACCGCCGCTTGAGGGCCATCCCGGCGAGCATGCAGGCCTCGCTCGAGCCGGTGGTCGAACAGCCGACGGCCGAGGCCGGGTCCGGCGCGTGCCACAGGTCGGCGAGCATCGCCACACACCTGCGCTCCAGCTCCGCCGTGCGCGGGTACTCGTCCTTGTCGATCATGTTCTTGTCGCGGCACTCGGCCATCAGCTCCGCCGCCTGCGGCTCCATCCAGGTGGTGACGAAGGTGGCGAGGTTGAGACGGGAGTTCCCGTCGAGCATGAGCTCGTCGTGCACCAGCTGATACGCCGTGAGAGGCGGCATCGGGCCGTCCGGGAGACGGTGCGTGGGCGGGGCGGCCGTCATCCCGCCGACCGGGTCGGCCGGACCGAAGAAGGGGTTGACCGCGAGCCTGCGCCGCTCCGGTGTGTGGTCCTCGGTCCCGGTGGTGCCCTGGTGGAGTGCCATATGCCACAGGCTCGTACGGGCTTGCACCTCACGCAACGTGAGGCAGCAGCCTGGGTCCGTAACGCGAAGGAAGGGAGCGAAGGCGATGAGCTACTCCGTGGGACAGGTCGCCCGTTTCGCCGGAGTCACGGTGCGCGCCCTGCACCACTACGACGAGATCGGACTGCTGCGTCCGAGCGGCCGCAGCGGGTCGGGCCACCGGCGGTACGACGACGCCGACCTGGACCGGCTTCAGCAGATCCTGTTCTACCGGGAGCTCGGCTTTCCCCTCGAAGAGGTGGCGGCACTCCTGGACGACCCCGACGCGGATCCGCAGGCCCACCTGCGGCGGCAGCACGAACTGCTCTCCGCCCGGATCACCAGACTCAAGGAGATGGCCGCGGCCGTGGAACGAGCCATGGAGGCGAAGAAGATGGGCATCAACCTGACGCCCGAGGAGAAGTTCGAGGTCTTCGGGGACTTCGACCCCGACGAGTACGCCGAGGAGACCGAGCAGCGCTGGGGCGGCACCGACGCGTACGAGGAGTCCCGGCGGCGCACGGCCTCGTACACGAAGGAGGACTGGCTGCGCATCCAGCGCGAGGCCGACGAGATCACCCGTCGCTTCGTGGCGCTGATGGACGCGGGCGAGGAGCCGGAGTCCCAGGCCGCCATGGACGTGGCGGAGGACCACCGCCGGTGGATCTCGAGCCACCACTACACCTGCACGTACGAGATCCACACGGGCCTGGCCGAGATGTACGTCGCCGACGAGCGGTTCACCCGCAACATCGACAAGGCCAGGCCGGGCCTTGCGGCGTACGAGCGGGAGGCGATCCTCGCGAACGCCGTCCGGCACCTCTGAGCCGCGCGGGCGGGGACGGGACGGGTCGGGCCGCGGCGGCGTACGGGCCCGCCGCGCCCGTCATCGTCACACCTTCGCGACCGTCACCGCCGTGCCGTACGCGCAGACCTCCGTGCCGACGTCCGCGGCCTCCGTCACGTCGAAGCGGAACGCGAGCACCGCGTTCGCACCCCGTGACCGGGCCTGCTCGACCAGGCGCTCCATGGCCTGGTTGCGGGTCTCCACGAGGGTCTTGGTCAGACCCTTGAGCTCGCCGCCGATCATCGACTTCAGGCCGGACCCGATCTGGCTGCCCAGATGCCGCGAGCGCACCGTCAGGCCGAAGACCTCGCCGATCACCTGCTCCACACGGAAGCCGGGGAGGTCGTTCGTCGTGACGACCAGCACATCGGCCTGCGGACCCTGCCCGCCGCCGTAATCATCGATTCCCATGGTGAAAGCTTCGGGTCCCTGCGTTCGCCTCGCATCCGGGGAGGCAGGTGGAACCGGGTGTCACCCGTATGCGTTGATAGCTTTGGGCAGCCGACCCTGCCGACGACTATCACCACAGGAGCCCGGACCTCGTGAACACCCTTGCGCTCGGACCGAGCTGGCTCGACCCGGACTACCTGATCACCACGTTCGGGCTGATCGGTGTCCTGGTGATCGTCTTCGCCGAGTCGGGCCTTCTGATCGGGTTCTTCCTGCCCGGCGACTCGCTGCTGTTCACCACGGGACTCCTGGTGACCACGGGCGCGATCGACATGCCGCTGTGGCTGGTCTGCACGCTGATCGTGCTGGCCGCCGTCATCGGTGACCAGGTCGGCTATCTCTTCGGCCGCAAGGTCGGCCCGGCCCTCTTCAAGCGCCCCGACTCCCGCCTCTTCAAGCAGGAGAACGTGGAGAAGGCTCACGACTTCTTCGAGAAGTACGGCCCGAAGTCCCTGGTCCTGGCCCGCTTCGTGCCCATCGTGCGCACGTTCACGCCGATCATCGCCGGTGTGAGCCGGATGAACTACCGCTCGTTCGTCACCTTCAACGTCATCGGCGGCGTCCTGTGGGGCGCCGGCGTCACGCTGCTCGGCGCCGCGCTGGGCAAGGTCGAGTTCGTCCACAAGAACATCGAGGCGATCCTGATCCTGATCGTCCTGCTCTCGGTCGTCCCGATCGTGATCGAGTTCCTGCGGGCCCGCTCCAAGAACAAGAGGTCGGAGGCCGCCGCCTCCGCGCCGGAGGGCGAGATCCCGCCGTCGTCCCGCGGCGGCCGTCACGCCAAGCGCTGACGCCGACCGCCGACGCGGAGAACCTGGCTAGAAGCCGCGCGTCCGCTTGGCCGCGCGGCGTCCGCCCGGCGTCTCCTCGCCCGGCAGGGCGCCGGTGACACCCGGCGCCCGCAGGAACAGCCGGGAGATCTCGCCACCGAGGTTCACCCCGATCGCGATGGCCAGCGCCAGGGCGGCCGCCTTGCTCAGCGAGGCGAGACCGGTGTTGAGATTGCCGCGGGCGACCTCCAGCAGCCCGAAGTACGTGGCGCTACCGGGCAGCAGCGGGCCGATCGCGGCCGTCACGTACGGCAGGGCCGACTCGAACCGGAACCGCGAGAGCATCTGGCCGAACAGGCCCACGAGCCCCGCGGCGAGGGCGGTCGCGGCCACCGGCGAGCCCCCGGCGACGTCCGCGACCGCGCCGTACACCACCCAGGCCACGCCGCCGCTGAAGGTCACCAGGGCCACCGTCCGGCGCTCCTGCTGGAGCATCACCGCGAAGCACAGCGACAGGCCCATCGCCGCGAGGGTCTGGATGACCGGCCGCGGCACGCTGTGGATCGCGGTCTCCGGACTGAGTCCGGCATCCAGCGCGACACCGAGATAGAGCACCCCGAGCACGCCGACGACGATGCCGACCACCAGATAGCCGACCTCGAGCAGACGCGCAGCCGCGGTGATGTAGAAGCCGGTCAGACCGTCCTGCACGCCGGCCACGAGCGCTCGTCCGGGGATCAGGGCGAAGAGTCCACCGGTGATGACCGCGGACGCCCGCAGTTCCAGCGGTGACAGGCTCAGCGCCACGCCCATCGCCGCCGGGGGCATCGCCGCGGCGACGAACTGGTAGAACTCCGGCAGCCCACGCCCGGCGCACAGCCAGGCCAGCCGGTCGCCGAGCATCGCGCTGACCGCGGCGGCGAGGAACACCACCGGGTCACCGCCGACGAGCACGGAGGCGGAGCCCGCCAGCAGTCCGCCGGCCAGCGTCAGCGCCCAGCCGGGGTAGGGGTGCCGGTTCCGGCGGATCTCGGCGAGACGCCGGTACGCCTCCTCGAGCGTGACGTCCGACTCCTCGGCGCTGATGTCGTGGACCAGCCGGTAGACGGCGGCGAGCCGGGTGTAGTCGGTGCCGCGCCGCCGGACGGTCCGGTTCGCGGTCACCGGGTCGTCGACCAGGGACGGCTGATAGGTGATCGACAGCAGGGTGAACGTGACCGTCGGCTCGCAGCGGTCCAGCCCGTACGAGCGGGAGATGGCGAACATGGCCGCCTCGACGTCCTCGGCGCCCTCGCCGCCTGCGAGCAGCAACTCGCCGATACGCAGGGTCAGGTCGAGCACCCGGGGCACGGCCGGACCCGCCTCGTCGTGCCGGTGCGGTGTCTCCGGCACCGGCCGCTCGCCCACCGGCATCCGCAGCATCGCCCGCATACGGTCCTGCCAGGGCGCGTCCTTGGTGAGCCGCACCATCGGGATGCCGTGCGCCGGGGTGAAGGCGGGCGGCGAGGTCCTGGCGCTGTAGGTGCGCGGCGGAGCGAACGCGGAGCCCTCCGGCTCCGCGGGCGGCTCGGGGGCCAGACCTTCGGGGACGGCGAACTCGGAACTGGGGTGGTCCTCTTCCGGCGCCTCGGGCTGTTCCACCCCCGCCGGCGGGACGAAAGCGCTGTGCGCCTCGTCGGACTGAGGCTTCCGGTCTTCCGGACCCTCGGGTTCCGCCACCACTCGTGTTCCTCGCTCCCTCTCGTACCGCCCCTTGACCGGCGCTTCTGCCCAGTATGGCCACGGGCATGGGCAGAAACGCGACGCGGGCGGGACACCAGAGGTGTCCCGCCCGCGCCGGCGTACGTCAGCGGTACGGCGTCAGTGCGCGCCGCCCTGCGCCTCGAGGCGCTTGAAGGAGGCCTCGATCTCGGCCTCGGCCTCGGCGCGGCCGACCCAGTCGGCGCCCTCGACGGACTTGCCCGGCTCCAGGTCCTTGTAGACCTCGAAGAAGTGCTGGATCTCCAGGCGGTCGAACTCGGACACGTGGTGGATGTCCCGCAGGTGCTCCACGCGCGGGTCGGACGCCGGCACGCAGAGCAGCTTGTCGTCGCCGCCCGCCTCGTCCGTCATCCGGAACATGCCGATGGCGCGGCACTTGATGAGGCAGCCCGGGAAGGTCGGCTCGTCGAGGATGACCAGCGCGTCCAGCGGGTCGCCGTCCTCGCCGAGGGTGTTCTCCACGAAACCGTAGTCGGCGGGGTAGCTGGTCGAGGTGAAGAGTCGACGGTCAAGGCGGATCCGACCGGTCTCGTGGTCCACCTCGTACTTGTTCCGCGAACCCTTCGGGATCTCGATGGTGACGTCGAACTCCACGGGTGGCTCCTCCATGATCAACACATAGCAAGACGCAGTACTGGTGATTAAGTGTCCCTCACGCACATGTGTGATCGCGAAAGGGGCTGGTGCGAGGTGCCGAAGGTCAGGACGTGGCAGCTCGCAGCAGGTGCTGCCGTGGTCGGCCTCACCCTCTCCGCCGGGGCGGTGGCCGCGGCGGGACCTTGGGACAACGGTCAGCGTAAGGCCGAGAAGCAGCGGGTGGCGGCCCACGGCCCCACGGGTGGCGCACATCACCAAGCGCCCCCGCCGAAGCGCCCCGCACCGGCGCCCTCCGCCGCCTCGGTGCTCGAGGCCCTCGGCGGCCCGCGGACCGTGTCCGCGGAGGACCCCACCCGGGCGGACGGCCTGGCCGCGACGCTCGGGCCGCTGCTCGCCGACTCCGGCCTCGGACCGGCGCCCGCCGTCTGCGTCGTCGATCTCACCACCGGCGAGCGGCTGTACGGGAAGCGGGCGGAGGTCCCCATGGTCCCGGCGTCGACCGTCAAGATCGCCACCGCCGCCGCGGCCCTCACCGCACTCGGACCGGACCACCGCATCCCCACCACGGTCGTCGCCGCTCCGGACGCCGACGCGATCACGCTGGTCGGAGGGGGCGACGCGACCCTCGACCGGGCCCGTCTCGCCGAACTGGCCGACCTGACCGCGAGCTCCCTGCGGGAACGTGGTGAGGGCTCCCGGAAGGCCGCCACGGTCCGGCTCGTGTACGACGCCTCGCTCTACCAGGGCCCCGTCCTGCATCCCATCGGCCCCAACGACAACATCGCCCCGGTCACCGCCCTCATGGTCGGGCAGGGCCGGCTCGACGACCGCACGAGAGGGCCCGCCACCCGCAGCGCCGACCCGGCCGGCGAAACGGCCCGGGTCTTCCGGGAGCAGCTCTCGGAACGCGGAATCCGCACGTCGCCGCCCGCACCAGGGCGCGCGCCGGCCGACGCGGTCCCCCTCGCCCAGGTGCTCTCGGAGCCCCTGTCGTCCGTCGTCGAGCGGATGCTCACCGACAGCGACAACGACATCGCGGAGTCGCTCGCCCGCCAGACCGCAGTCGCCACCGGCGACAAGGCGTCCTTCGCCGGCGCGGAGCGGGCCGTGACCGAGCAGCTCCGCCGGCTCCAGCTGCCGCTGGCCGATACCCGGTTCGCCGACGGCAGCGGGCTGAACCGCCGCGACAAGGTGTCGGCGGCGCTGCTCACGACCGTTCTGGCGCGGGCGGCGGACGCGGCCCACCCCGAGCTGCGGCCGATCCTCACCGGACTGCCCGTCGCCGGCTTCAGCGGCACCCTGGAGGACCGCTACTCCGACACCTCCGCCGGCACCGGCCTCGTCCGCGCCAAGACCGGCACCCTCACCGGGATCAACTCCCTCGCCGGCACCGTCGCTGCCCCGGGCGGGCGACTCCTGGGCTTCGCGTTCCTCGCGGCGGACACACCCTCCCCCTACGAGGCGCAACCCGCTCTGGACCGGCTGGCGGCCGCCCTGGTCTCCTGACGGCAGGGGCCCGAACCGGCCGGGGGACCGGATCGGCGGGCGACGACACCTCTCCGCGGCGCGGGCCGAGAACGTACGGTTGACGCATGACGAGCATCGGTGGTGCCGAGATGGTCGACTGGAACCTCGCCGTGGCGACCGCGACCCGCTTCGTGCGGCCGGGTCCCGAGGTGAGCCGGGACGAGGCGCGCGCCGTCGTCGCCGAGCTCCGCCGCCACGCCAAGGCCTCGGAGGAGCACGTCCGGGAGTTCACCCGGATGATTCCGGAGGGCGCCCGGCCACGGGACACCCCGGTCCTCGTGGTGGACCGGGCCGGCTGGATCAAGGCGAACGTCGCGGGCTTCCGCGAACTGCTGCGCCCGCTGCTGGACAAGATGCAGGAACGGCGCTCCGGCACGGCCGGTGGCGCGGTGCTCGGCGCCGTGGGCGGCAAGGTGACCGGCGTCGAGGTCGGCATGCTGCTGTCGTTCCTCGCCTCACGGGTGCTGGGACAGTACGAGACCTTCGCTCCGGGCGGCAGCGACCTGCCGTCCGGAGACCCCGGGGAGGGCAACGGCGGCGGACGGCTGCTGCTGGTCGCGCCCAACATCGTCCACGTCGAACGCGAACTGGAAGTGGAGCCGCACGACTTCCGGCTCTGGGTCTGCCTCCACGAGGAGACCCACCGCACGCAGTTCACCGGCGTGCCCTGGCTGCGCGACCATCTCGAGGGCGAGATCCAGTCGTTCCTCAGTGAGACCGAGATGGATCCCATGACCGTCCTCGAGCGGTTCCGGGAGGCCGCGCAGTCCCTCGTCGGGGCGCGTCCGGAGGGCGAGCAGGACGAGGACGGCCGCTCCATCGTCGAGATCGTGCAGACCCCCGCCCAGCGCGAGATCCTCGGCCGGCTGACCGCGGTGATGTCTCTGCTGGAGGGTCACGCCGACTTCGTGATGGACGGCGTCGGGCCCGCGGTGGTGCCGTCGGTCGCGGAGATCAGGGAGAAGTTCCAGCAGCGCAGGGCACGGGGCGCGAGCCGGCTGGACCTCGCGCTGCGCAAGCTGCTGGGGCTCGACGCCAAGCTGCGCCAGTACCGCGACGGCGAGCGCTTCGTGCGCGCCGTGGTGGAGGAGGTGGGGATGGAGGGCTTCAACCGCGTCTGGACCTCACCGAACACGCTCCCGACCAAGGCGGAGATCGCCAAACCGGCGGACTGGGTCGCGAGGGTGCACCGCAAGGGGGAGGGCGCGCCGTAGAGGAGAGTCGCGAAAGACAGGCGGGCATCGGCAGAAGGGCGCCCCTCCAATCACCCGTCCGAGGGACCGTGGGCTGTGGATAGGCGTGCAATGCTCGGGTATTGGCTCGGTTCTGTCACCATCGACGCACTCTGAGTGACTGCTCTCGGAGTGACGGTCTTCGTCCTGTGGCCGTCCTGATCGTCCGACTCGACCGAGTCACCCCACTCCCGAACCGTTCACGAAGGGCACCGGACATGGGTCCCCATCCTGCGGTCGCGGCGATACGCCTGGCGGTCCGCCGCGTACTCCACGACGTCCTCACCGACCAGACAGAAAACGCCGCACGCTTCGCGCACTCCGCCCCGGGCCCGGCGCCCGCGAGCGAACCCCCGCTCGTCCTCGTGGCGTGCTCCGGCGGTGCGGATTCCATGGCGCTCGCCTCCGCCCTCGCCTTCGAGGCCCGCAAACTTTCCGTCCGGGCCGGCGGCATCACCGTCGACCACGGCCTCCAGGACGGCTCCGGCATGCGCGCCGCCGAGGTCGCCGCACGCCTCACCGCGATGCAGCTGGACCCGGTCGAGGCCATCGCCGTCCGGGTCGGCCGCGAGGGCGGACCCGAGGCCGCGGCCCGTGACGCCCGCTACGCCGCCCTGGACGACGCCGCCGAGCGCCACGGGGCCGCCGCCGTGCTGCTCGGCCACACCCGTGACGACCAGGCGGAGACCGTGCTGCTCGGACTCGCCAGAGGCTCCGGCATCCGCTCGCTGTCCGGGATGGCCGCCGTGTCGGGCACCGCCGGCCGTTACCGCCGGCCCTTCCTCCACATCGACCGGCAGACCGCCCGCAAGGCCTGCATGGTCCAGTCGCTGCCCGTGTGGGACGACCCGCACAACGCCGACCCGGCCTACACCCGCTCCCGGCTGCGCCACGAGGGGCTGCCCGCCCTAGAGAAGGCGCTCGGCAAGGGCGTCGTCGAGGCACTGGCCCGTACCGCCCAGCTCTCCCGCGACGATGCCGATGCCCTCGACAGCTGGGCCGCCGACGCGGAGGCCACCGTGCGGGACGAGAGCGGCCGGCTGGAATGCGCCAAGCTCTACGTCCTGCCGCCCGCCGTACGCCGCCGGGTGCTGCGCCGGGCCGTGATCGAGGCCGGGGCGCCCGCCGGATCGCTGTTCGCCCGGCACGTCGAGGAAGTCGACCGTCTCATCACCGGATGGCGCGGTCAGGGCGCCATCAACCTGCCCGGCCGGGTCGAAGCGCGACGCCAGGGTGGCAGACTGGTCATTCGGCAAGGCTGAACCGCCGAGAGAAAGCGACGCGGGTGAACGAGAAGGACATGGGCACCGACCTTCAGTCGGTGCTCATCACCAAGGAAGAGATCGACGCGAAGCTCGTCGAGCTGGCCGCGAAGATCGACGCAGAGTACGCGGGCAAGGACCTGCTCATCGTCGGAGTCCTCAAGGGCGCGGTGATGGTGATGGCGGATCTGGCGCGTGCGCTGTCCACCCCCGTCACGATGGACTGGATGGCGGTGTCCTCGTACGGCGCCGGCACGCAGTCGTCCGGTGTGGTCCGCATCCTCAAGGACCTGGACACCGACATCAAGGGCAAGCACGTCCTGATCGTCGAGGACATCATCGACTCGGGGCTGACCCTGTCGTGGCTGCTGTCGAACCTGGGCTCCCGGGAGCCGGCCTCACTCGAGGTCTGCACCCTGCTGCGGAAGCCGGACGCGGCCAAGGTCGCGATCGACGTGAAGTGGATCGGGTTCGACATCCCGAACGAGTTCGTCGTCGGATATGGCCTTGATTACGCGGAGAAGTACCGGAACCTCCCGTTCGTGGGCACGCTGGCGCCGCACGTCTACGGAGGCTGAAGCAACGGCACGCCGGGGAACCAAGCCCGCCTTTTCGCCGTTGGAGCAGGGGAAGGCGGTCGTCGGCGTCGATGCTGAGGTACCGTCCGAAGAGCAGTTGTCTTTTCTCACAGCAGCATTTACCTACGGGCAGGAGGGACGGGGCGACACCGCCCCGTATGGATGGACGTGAAGCGATACTTCCGTGGGCCGGTCATGTGGATCGTGCTGGCCGTCCTCGCCGTGGTCGTGCTGATGCAGGTCGTCGGCTCGTCCGGTGGCTACAAGACGGTTGACACCGGCGAGGTCGTCCAGGCGATCGCAAAAGACCAGGTCAAGCAGGCAAAACTGACCACTGGTGACGAGCAGATCATCAAGATCGAGCTCAAGGAGGGCCAGAAGGTCGACAACAGCAGCAAGGTGCAGGCCAGCTACATCGGCACCCAGGGTGCCGACCTGGCCGACACGCTGCAGGACAAGTTCGAGGCCGGCGCGATCGAGGACGGTTACACGGTCTCGCCGTCGAAGCAGAGTCCGTTCGTCTCGGTCCTGCTCTCCCTGTTGCCCTTCGTGCTGATCGTCGTGGTCTTCCTGTTCCTGATGAACCAGATGCAGGGCGGCGGCTCCCGAGTCATGAACTTCGGGAAGTCCAAGGCCAAGCTGATCACCAAGGACACCCCGAAGACGACCTTCGCCGACGTGGCGGGGTCCGACGAGGCCGTCGAGGAGCTCCACGAGATCAAGGAGTTCCTCCAGGAGCCGGCGAAGTTCCAGGCCGTCGGCGCCAAGATCCCGAAGGGTGTGCTGCTCTACGGCCCGCCCGGTACGGGTAAGACGCTGCTCGCACGCGCCGTCGCCGGCGAGGCGGGCGTCCCGTTCTACTCGATCTCCGGTTCCGACTTCGTCGAGATGTTCGTCGGTGTCGGTGCCTCCCGGGTGCGCGACCTCTTCGAGCAGGCCAAGGCGAACGCCCCGGCGATCGTCTTCGTCGACGAGATCGACGCCGTCGGCCGGCACCGTGGTGCGGGTCTCGGCGGTGGCCACGACGAGCGCGAGCAGACGCTGAACCAGCTGCTCGTCGAGATGGACGGCTTCGACGTGAAGGGCGGCGTCATCCTGATCGCCGCCACCAACCGGCCCGACATCCTCGACCCGGCGCTGCTGCGCCCGGGCCGCTTCGACCGGCAGATCGCGGTCGACCGTCCGGACATGCAGGGCCGGCTCGAGATCCTCAAGGTCCACCAGAAGGGCAAGCCGGTCGCTCCGGACGTGGACCTGGGCGCGGTTGCCCGGCGCACGCCCGGCTTCACCGGTGCCGACCTGTCGAACGTGCTGAACGAAGCCGCGCTCCTGACCGCGCGCAGCGACAAGAAGCTGATCGACAACCACGCGCTGGACGAGGCGATCGACCGTGTCGTGGCCGGCCCGCAGAAGCGGACCCGGATCATGTCCGACAAGGAGAAGAAGATCACCGCGTACCACGAGGGCGGTCACGCCCTGGTCGCGGCGGCTTCACCCAACTCCGATCCGGTCCACAAGATCACGATCCTGTCCCGGGGCCGTGCCCTCGGCTACACGATGGTGCTCCCGGAAGAGGACAAGTACTCGACCACCCGCAACGAGATGCTCGACCAGCTCGCCTACATGCTGGGCGGGCGTGCGGCCGAGGAGCTCGTCTTCCACGACCCGACCACGGGCGCGGCGAACGACATCGAGAAGGCCACCGCCACGGCCCGCGCGATGGTCACGCAGTACGGCATGACCGAGCGGCTGGGCGCCATCAAGTTCGGCGGTGACAACACCGAGCCGTTCCTCGGCCGCGAGATGTCCCACCCGCGCGACTACTCGGAAGAGGTCGCGGCGCTGGTCGACGAAGAGGTCAAGAAGCTCATCGAGGCCGCGCACAACGAGGCCTGGGAGATCCTCGTCGAGAACCGCGACGTCCTCGACAACCTGGTCCTCCAGCTGCTGGAGAGGGAGACGCTCGGCAAGGAGGAGATCGCGGAGATCTTCGCGCCGATCGTGAAGCGCCCGGCCCGCCCGGCGTGGACCGGCTCCTCGCGGCGTACCCCCTCCACCCGCCCGCCGGTGCTCTCGCCCAAGGAGCTGGCGCTGACCAACGGCGCCGCGAACGGTGCGACGTCGGCCTCGGCCACGGCGACCACGGTGACCGATGTCACCAAGTCGTCCGCCGAGCCGGTCCCGGAGGAGCGTCCGGAGGCCTGACCAGGGCATTCGTCGCCCAGGGCCACCGGCCCCGGAATGAACGCCGCACCTCCCAGGTTCTAGCCTGGGAGGTGCGGCGTTTTCGCGCCACGTCGGAGCAGAGGAACGAGGCACAGATGACCGACCCGGTGACGCTGGACGGCGAGGGCTATCTCGCCGAGTTCGACGAGAAGCGGGCGGAGAACGCCGTTCGTGAACTGCTCATCGCGGTCGGCGAGGACCCGGACCGCGAGGGGCTGCGTGAGACGCCCGCACGCGTGGCGCGGGCGTACAAGGAGATATTCGCCGGTCTGTGGCAGCAGCCGGAGGACGTCCTGACGACGACGTTCGACCTCGGCCACGACGAGATGGTGCTCGTCAAGGACATCGAGGTGTACTCGACCTGTGAGCACCACCTGGTCCCCTTCAGGGGCGTGGCGCACGTCGGTTACATCCCGTCCACCAGTGGCAAGATCACCGGCCTTTCCAAGCTGGCCCGGCTGGTGGACGTCTTCGCGCGCCGGCCGCAGGTGCAGGAGCGGATGACCACTCAGATCGCCGACTCCCTGATGGAGATCCTGGAGCCCCGGGGCGTCATCGTCGTCGTCGAGTGCGAGCACATGTGCATGTCGATGCGCGGTATCCGCAAGCCCGGCGCCAAGACGATCACTTCCGCGGTCCGCGGTCAGCTGCGTGACCCCGCGACGCGCAACGAGGCGATGAGCTTGATCATGGCCCGTTGATCCCACACTCCGGACAGTGTCCGCGTTCTTCATCAACTCCCCGGTGACAGCCGGGAGTTGTTGCAAGGATCGGTCGTATGACCGAACAACTGCTGCCCACGCGCCGCCTCGGTGACCTCGAGGTCTCCGCACTCGGCTTCGGCGCGATGGTCCTTTCCCCCGGTGTGTACGGCGAGATCGACGACGAGCGCGGCGAGCGGGCACTGCTCGCCGCCGTCGACGCCGGCGCCACCTTCATCGACACGTCCGACGGCTACGGAACCGACGGCCACAACGAGCAGCTCATCGGCAGGGCCCTGCGTGGCCGGCGGGACGAGATCGCCATCGCCACGAAGTTCGGCTTCCGGCTTCCGGACGGTGTCGAACCGCATCCGTTCCCCGTCGGCTTCGCCTTCGGCGAGCTGGCCGTCAACGCCGCGCCGGAGCATGTCCGCGGCTACGCCGAAGCGAGCCTGCGCGGCCTCGGCACCGACCGGATCGACCTGTACTACCCGCACTTCCCGGACCCGCAGGTGCCGCTGGAGGACACCGTCGGCGCCGTCGCCGAGCTGATCAGGGACGGTCTCGTCCTGCACCTCGGTCTGTCCAACGTGACCGCCGCGCAACTGCGCGCCGCGCATGCCGTGCACCCGGTGGCGGCCGTGCAGACGGAGTGGTCGATGTGGCGGCCGATCGATCCGGAGCTGCTAGCGACCGCGAGGGAGCTGGGCGTGGGCATCGTGCCGTGGTCCCCGCTGGGCAGCGGGTTCCTCAGCGGTGCCGTCAGCGAGGTGAAGGAGGGCGACTTCCGGCAGAACGCGCCGCGCTTCGCCGCCGCCAATCTCAAGGCCAACAACGACCGCTTCGCCCCGGTCCGCGGGATCGCGGCCGAGCTGTCGATCACGCCCGCCCAGCTGGCGCTGGCATGGCTGCTGCACCAGGACGAGCACGCGGTCCCGATTCCGGGCAGCCGGACGCCCGCGCACATCGAGGAGAACCTGGCGGCGGGGAGGGTGAAGCTGCCCGGAGAGGTGCTCGAGCGGCTCTCGGCGATCCTGTCGTCCACCGAGGTGGAGGGCGGCACGCTGCTCTGACCGGAGGGCCGGCCGCCCAGGGCCCGCCCGGCGTGGCGGTCCCGGGTCAGGCCCGGGCCGCGCCGTCGCCGTTCTCGTCGTCGCCGTCCTCCGGGAGCTTGCAGACCCGCTCCAGGAAGACGGCGGCGGCGATCACGGCGATGCCGGCCACCACCGCGAAACCGGCGTAGATCGCCTGGTCGCGGCGGGCCGGGACGTCGAGGGAGCCCAGCAGGAACACGCCCGTGCCGCCGTACATGCCGCTGACCAGGGCCGCCACCAGGGCGCTCGCCTGACCGAAGACCACCGCGCGGGCGGCCATCAGGGGCTCGACGCCCTTGGCGCCCGGCCGGCGTTCGCGCTGGGCCCGCAGGCGGGCGCGCAGAGAGAGCGCGGTCGCGGCGAGGACGACGGCGATCGCGGCGAGCACGATCGGCGCGGCCAGCGGCACGCTCGGCAGGGTGCCCAGCGAGTCCCACAGGCGGGCGCCGCCCCAGGAAAGGACTCCTGCCACGGCGAAGAGACCGGCCAGCACACCGAGCCGTAGTTGCTTCACCGAGAAAGCCGCCCTTCGCCTGTCGTCCGTGCCCCGCCGACCCGCCGGGGGAGATCGTTCCGTACGAGCCTAACGACTACTCGGGCAGCCGCAGTTCCAGGTCGCCGCGCGGCTGGACGCCGCCGGCGCCCACACCGGCCAGCAGCTCGGCCACCGCGCCGCGGCCCGGCAGCTGTGCCTCCGGCTGCACGTCGTGCCAGGGGGCGAGGACGAAGGCGCGCTGATGGGCGCGCGGATGCGGAAGAGTGAGGGCCGGATCGTCGGACACGACGTCCGCGTAGGCGACGATGTCGACGTCGATGGTGCGCGGGCCCCAGCGCTCATCGCGGACGCGGTCGAACGCCTCCTCGATGGCCTGTCCGCGCTCCAGCAGCGACGACGGC
The DNA here is from genome assembly GCF_052068155.1 of Streptomyces sp. OZ13. Lineage (NCBI taxonomy): Bacteria > Bacillati > Actinomycetota > Actinomycetes > Kitasatosporales > Streptomycetaceae > Streptomyces > Streptomyces sp. OZ13. The sequence goes on from NZ_JBQHCZ010000004.1 coordinate 649,306, forward strand.
GGCAGGGTCGTCCTGATCACGACCACCGCGTTGAAGTACGACGGCTGGCTGCCGGGGTCGACGCCCCATGGCTCCGTCTCGTACACGGGGGACACGGCCTTCACCCGGAGGCCGGGAGTGTCCTCCAGGGCGTCGATGGCACCCTGGAGGGTCTCCAGGCGGTTGCCGAGGTTGGAGCCGAGGGACAGCACGGCGTCCTTGGGGTTGGACAGGGTGACATCGGCCGCGTCGACCTGTTCCGTGACGGACGACGGCACCGGCTGCACGGTCGGGTCGCTCGCTGCCTGGTTCATACTCGGCTCCGGGTGATCGTGATGGTGACGTCGTCGAAGGGCACCGTGATCGGGGCGTCCGGCTTGTGCACCACCACCTCGACCTCCTCGACAGGGTCGTGTTTGAGGCACACCTGGGCGATCCGCTCCGCCAGCGTCTCGATCAGGTCCACCGGGTCGCCCTCGACGACGGCGACGACCTCCTCCGCGACCACTCCGTAGTGCACGGTCTTCGCCAGGTCGTCGTCGGCCGCCGCGGGGCGGGTGTCCAGACCGAGCACCAGGTCGACGATGAAGGTCTGGCCCTCTTCCCGCTCCTTGGGAAAAACGCCGTGGTGCCCACGGGCCTTGAGGCCGCGCAGCGCGACACGATCCACGCGAATCACTCCTGCTTCTGTAGGTCTGCGGGCACGCGGCCACATGCGGATGGCGTGGTGCCCGCGTTCGAATCTACCTGCGAGCACCGACAGGACCTGCCCATGGGGCCGTGGAGGACTCACGAGAGGCCGGGTAGGCGCGTATACCCGCGCATGCGCGGCGACGAACCCTCTTGCTCGCCCCCTACCCACTTATGAGGGGCTGTTCTCGTCCTCTTCGCCGTCGGTTTCCGTGAGCACCGGCGAGCCGTGGTGCGACCAGATCTTCCAGCCGTCGGCTGTGCGGCGGAACACATTGGTCGCCACGACCAGCTGGCCGACGAGTGGCCCGAGCTCGCCTCCGTCCTCCGCGGGACCGCCGCTGAGGATGTTCTCCGTACAGGTGACCAGCGCCGTGTCGCCTGCCAGGTGCACCTTCACGTCGGTGAGGAAGAACTGGATGTACTCGGTGTTCGCCATGATCAGGGCGTACGAGCGGAGCACCTCGCCGCGGCCGGAGAGCACCGGCCAGCCGGGGTGGATGCACGAGATGTCGTCGTCCAGCCAGAGGTCGGACAGTTCGTCGAAGTCGCCGCGTTCCATCGTCTCGTAGAAGGCGGTGTTGGCCTGCTCGACGAGCTCGGTGTCGGTCAGGCTCACCGGGCGCCCTCGACGGCACGCGCGACCCTTACGGCGTCGGCCGTGGCCCGCACCTCGTGGACCCGGACCGCCCAGGCGCCTTCGTGGGCGGAGATGGCGGAGACCGCGGCGGTGGCGGCGTCCCGCTCGCGTGCGGGCGGCGGCGGCCCGTCCTTGGCCAGTACGCGGCCGAGGAAGCGCTTGCGGGACGCGGCCACCAGGACCGGCCGGCCGAGCGCCCGCAGCTCCGCGAGATGCGCGACGAGAGCGAGGTCGTGCTCCGCCTGCTTGGCGAAGCCGAGGCCCGGGTCGACGACGATGCGCTCCGGCGCGATCCCGCCCTCGACGACGGCCTCCATACGGGCGCGCAGTTCCGCGACCACCTCGGCGACCACGTCCGCGTACACGGCGCGGCTGTTCATGTCCTCACTGAAGCCCCGCCAGTGCATGACCACGAACGGGGCGCCGGTCGCGGCCACGACGGGGACCATCCGGGGGTCGGCGAGGCCGCCGCTGACGTCGTTGACGAGCACCGCGCCGGCCGCGACCGCCTGCTCCGCCACCACGGCGCGCATCGTGTCGACGGAGACGGTGACGCCCTCCGCGGCGAGGCCCCGAACGACGGGTACGACCCGGCGGAGCTCCTCGTCCTCGTCGACCCGGCTGGCTCCGGGCCTGGTGGACTCGCCGCCCACGTCGACGAGGTCGGCGCCCTCGGCCACCAGCTCGAGACCGCGCTTGATCGCGGCCGTGGTGTCGAACCAGCGCCCGCCGTCGGAGAAGGAGTCCGGCGTCACATTGACGACTCCCATGACCGCACAGCGATCCCACTCCGGCAGGCCGTCGGCCGTGCCCCGTCCGCGCAACGTACTCATGGAACCCAGCCTAGGCCCGTACGGGCCGCGTCCATGCCACTCGTGGCCGGGTGCTGCTCGTGCGGGAGCTGTGCGGCGCCCGGGCCCGTCTCGGGCCGCGCTCGCGCCCCACCCGGGCGTCCACGGCCCCTGCCGGGCCGGTGGCGCACGGGGGCGGACCCGTCATGCCACGCGGGCCTCGCGCGGTTCCGGCCGGGCGGGCAGATGGGCGCAGGGGCGCGGAACCCGCGTGCGCCGGCGGGCGAAGGGGCGCGGCAGCGAGAGATTGACGAATCCCTCGGCCTGCATCGCGGCGAAGCCGATCCGGGGCAGGTCGCGGGTGGCCGGGAAGACCACGAACCGGGGCTCCCAGCGGGGCCGGAACTTGGCGTTGAACTTGTACAGCGACTCGATCTGGAACCAGCGGGAGAGGAACACGAGCAGCCCGCGCCACATCCGCAGCACCGGCCCGGCCCCGATCTTCTCGCCCCGGGCAAGCGCCGAACGGAACATCGCGAAGTTGAGGGAGACACGCTCGACGCCCAGGCCGGGCGCCGCCTGGAGGGCGGCGACGATCAGCAGCTCGTTCATGCCGGGGTCGGCGGACCGGTCGCGGCGCATCAACTCCAGCGACATGCCGTCCGTGCCCCACGGGACGAAGTGGATGACCGCCTTCAGGTCGCCGTACGGGGACGTTCCGCTCTCGTCGGCCTTGTGGGCGGTGGCGATCACGGCGTCGCCGTCGGCGGGGTCGCCGATACGGCCGAGGGCCATGGAGAAGCCGCGCTCGGTGTCGGTGCCGCGCCAGTCGGCGGCGGCGCGGCGGATCTGCCGGACCTCCTCGTCGGTGAGATCACGGGCGCGGCGTACGCGGGTGCGGTAGCCGCCCCGCTCGATGCGCTTCACCATCTGGCGCACGTTCCGCATGGCGCGCCCGGTGAGGGAGAAATCCGCGACATCCACCACCGCCTCGTCCCCGAGTTCCAGGGCGTCGAGGCCGGTCTCGCGGGTCCAGACCTCGCCGCCGGTCTCGGAGCACCCCATCACCGCCGGGGTCCAGGAGTGGGCCTTCGCCTCGTCCATGAAGCGTTCGATGGCGCCGGGCCATGCCTCGACGTCGCCGATCGGGTCGCCACTCGCGAGCATCACACCGGAGACGACGCGGTAGCAGACGGCGGCCTTGCCGCTGGGGGAGAAGACGACGCCCTTGTCGCGGCGGAGCGCGAAGTGGCCGAGCGAGTCACGCCCGCCGTGGACGGCGAGCAGGTCCCGCAGCCGGCGCTCGTCGTCCTCGGTGAGGCGGGCGGCGGGGTGCTCGGGACGGAAGGCGAGGTAGATGGTGGTGACGGCGGTCAGCAGGCCGAGTGCGCCGAGGCAGTAGCCGACGGTCCAGGAGACGCCGTCGGTGTAGTCGATGGGGCCCTCGAAGCCGAAAAGCCCGTAGATGACGTGCTCCAGGCGGTCGGTGAGCCCGGGGTCGCCGACGACCCGGCCGGGGTGGGCACTGACGACCACCAGGCCGATGACGAGTGAACCGGCGCCCATCGACACGAAGTTGGCGAGCGCCCGCCAGCGGCTGCGCGGGTCGGGCAGAGCGGCGAACTCGCCCCGGTGGCGCAGCAGGAGCGCCAGCAGCGCGAGGGAGAGCAGCACGCCGATGACGGAGTGCCGGTAGACGAACTGCGCGACGGCCCCGGCCGGCAGCAGCACGACGGCCGCCCGCCAGGCCCGGCGCTTGTGACGCTTGATCCCGTGCGCCAGCAGGAGCAGCAGCATGCCGGCGCTCAGCGAGAGCGCGGCGGCGAACGGGCCGGTGGCGCCCGGCAGTACCTCGGCGATCGTGTGCATCCGGCTGTGCCGGAAACGCGGGAAGATCCCTGCCGCGATGTCGATCAGACCGACGAACGTGCAGGCCGTGCCGACCAGGGCCGGAACCGTCTCGGGCCGTGGGCCGTGCAGTATGCGGCGCACCCGATTCGGAACCGATCCTGATTTGTCCCCATCTACCGTTGCAGACATCGCTTCCCGTGATTTCGGATGAGATCCCGTGCCCAAGGCCTCAGGTCGGTCGGCCCGGACGATTTGCGCCCTCTAGGACGGGACTTCGGGGAGGCGGGTTCATCCGCAACGGGAATTCGTCGATACGGAAGGCACACCCGACTCATGGGTCTGACCAGTAATAAAGTCCTGGCCTTGGCCGTCGCGGCGGCCGTGCTGCTGTTCGCCGCCACGGTATGGCTGTGGCCGCGGCTGGCGGGCCGCGGGCCGCGGGCCGTGGCGGGGCGTGTCGGTCTGCTGCTCGCCACGCAGCTGTCGCTGTTCGCCGCGGTCGGGCTCGCGGCCAACAACTCCTTCCTGTTCTACGGCTCGTGGGCCGACCTCTTCGGGCAGCAGCAGGACATGGGCGTGGTCGTGGACCATTCGCAGGGCACCCATCTGAGGGTCGTCGAGAAGCAGAGACCCGGCGTGACGGGCGCGTCCCGCCCGGAGACCGGCGGCCAGATACACAAGGTGGTCGTGTCGGGCGCGAAGTCGGGGATCGACAGCCCCGCGTACGTCTATCTGCCGCCGGAGTACTTCCATGCGGAGCACCGGGAGCGGACCTTTCCGGCGGCCGTCGTGCTGACCGGGTACCCGGGCACCGCGGAGAACCTGCTCAAGGGACTCAAGTACCCGAGGACCGCGTACGAGCAGGCCAAGAATGGGCGGATGCAGCCGATGATCCTGGTCATGCTGCGGCCGACGGTGGCGCCGCCGCGGGACACCGAGTGCGTGGACGTGCCCGGGGGACCGAAGACGGAGACGTTCTTCGCCGAGGACCTGCCGAGGGCCGTCTCCGAGACGTACCGGGTGGGGACCCACGCGCGCAACTGGGGCTTCATGGGCAACTCCACGGGCGGCTACTGCGCTTTGAAGATCGCGCTGCACCATCCGGAGCGGTTCTCGGCGGGTGTCGGGCTCTCGGCGTACTACAAGGCGGCCGAGGACCCGACGACCGGCGACCTGTTCCACGGCGACGACCGGGAGCGCAAGCGGGCCGACCTGCTGTGGAGCCTGGACCATCTGCCGCAGGGCCGTTCGTCGTTCCTGGTCACCACTTCCCGGCAGGGCGAAGGCAATCTGGCGGGCACGCGCGCCTTCGTCAAGAAGGTGAAGGCGCCGGCGCGGGTGTCGTCGATCGTCCTCGACAGCGGCGGGCACAACTTCAACACGTGGCGGCGCGAGATCCCGCCGGCCCTTCAGTGGCTGGCCGGCCGGCTCAGTCCTTCGTGAGGGGGCCCGCCGACGGGACGGTCGCGATGGACTCCAGGGCCACCTCCGCACGGGCGATGTCCTGGGCGTCCGCGTCGATCGAGCGCCGCAGCGCCTCGTGCAGCCGGGCCGGGGTGAGGACACCGAGGAACCGCCCGGTCTCCTCCTCGTCGATCACCGCGATCCAGCCCGCGTCGTGCTGGAGCATCGTGGAGAACGCCTGCTTGAGCGAGGCGCCCACCGGCAGCCAGGCCTCCATGCGGCGGGCATGGTCGCGCACCGAACCGCTCTGCCGGGCCCGTTCCTCGGAGATCCAGCCGTGCAGGTTCTCCTCGCCGTCCAGGACGACGGCCCAGCGGGCGCCGAGGTCGCGGGGGAGCGGATCGTCGAGGTGGACGACCGGCGGCTGCTCCAGGTCCGCGGGCTCGATGGGGGTGACGGACAGCCGCTTGAGCCCGCGGTCCGCGCCGACGAACTCGGCCACGTACGGGGTGGCGGGGGCGCCGAGCACGGCCGCCGGGGCGTCGAACTGCTCGATGCGGCCCTGCCCGTAGACCGCGATGCGGTCCCCGAGGCGCACGGCCTCCTCGATGTCGTGGGTGACGAACAGGACCGTCTTGCGCACCTGGGCCTGGAGCTTCAGGAACTCGTTCTGCAGATGCTCGCGCACGACGGGGTCGACCGCGCCGAAGGGCTCGTCCATCAGCAGCACGGGCGGGTCGGCGGCCAGTGCCCTGGCCACGCCGACGCGCTGGCGCTGGCCGCCCGACAGCTGTTCCGGGTAGCGGTCGCCGTACACGGACGGGTCGAGGCCCACCAGGTCGAGGAGTTCAGCGGCGCGCGCCCGGCCGGCGGACCGCTTGGCGCCGAGGAGGCGGGGGACGGTCGCGGTGTTCTCCAGGACCGTCCGGTGCGGGAACAGGCCGACCTGCTGGATCACATAGCCGATACGGCGGCGCAGTTCGACCGGGTCCGTGCCGGCGATGTCCCGGCCGTCCACGAAGATCTGCCCGCTGCTCGGTTCGATGAGGCGGTTGACCATCTTCATGGTGGTGGTCTTGCCGCAGCCGGACGGTCCGACGAGCGTGACCAGTTCACCCTCCGCGACCTCGAACGAGAGATCGTCGACGGCCGTCGTGCCGTCCGGGTACCGCTTGGTGACGTGCTCGAACCGGATCATGACTCCCCATTGTGACGGGTGATGTGTGAAAGCCGTGTTGCTGCACTGTGGCGGCCCCGGGCATTGTCGGTCCCCAGGGTTATGGTCGCCAGACATACGTTCGGCGGTTGCGGGGGAGGTGGGAGTGGATGAGTACGGGGTGGGCGGGCACGGAGCAGGCGGCGGGGAGCTGTCTCGCGGCGAACGACTGGATCTGCGGCGAGTACATCCGCTCCCGGGGCCAGGAGTTGACCGAAGCGACGGTCCAGCACGTCTGGATCACCGTCGCGTCGGTACTGATCGGGCTGGCGGTCGCCTTCCCGCTGGCGCTGCTGGCCCGTGCAAGGCCGCGGTTCGCCGGGCCCGTGCTGGGGCTCACCACGCTGCTCTACACGATCCCCTCGCTGGCCATGTTCTCGCTGCTGCTGCCGTTCTTCGGGCTGTCGGCCGCCCTGGTGGTGACCGGGCTCGTGCTCTACTCCCTCACCATCCTCGTGCGGAACATCATGGCCGGGCTGGAAGCGGTCCCGGCCGAGGCGCGTGAGGCCGCCCGCGGCATGGGCTACGGCCCCGCCCGCCTGCTGTGGGAGGTGGAACTGCCGCTGGCGCTGCCGGCCTTGATGGCGGGCATCCGCATCGCGACCGTGTCGACGATCGCGCTGACGACGGTGGGCGCCCTCGTCGGCAAGGGCGGTCTCGGCAATCTGATCGACGACGGCGTGCAGACCACGTTCAAGGCCCAGGTGCTCACCGCGTCCGTGCTGTGCGTGCTGCTGGCGGCGGTCGCTGATCTGCTGCTCCTCGGCCTGCAGCGGCTGCTCACCCCCTGGACCCGGGTACGGACGGCGGAGGCGAAGGTCCGATGAGTGTGGTCTCGGGTGCGTGGACGTGGCTCACCACCGGCGCCAACTGGTCCGGGGAGGGCGGCGCCTGGCACCGGCTCGGCGAGCATGTCTACGTCAGCGGTGTCGCGCTCCTCCTGGCCTGCGCGATCGCGCTGCCCGTCGCCCTGTGGCTCGGGCACATCGGCAAGGGCGGCGCGCTCGCGGTCAACATCTCCAACGCGGGCCGGGCGGTGCCGGTCTTCGCGGTCCTCGCGCTGTTCATGCTCACGCCGCTGCGCAGCGCCGGCTATGTGCCGACCATCATCGCCCTGGTGCTGTTCGCCGTGCCGCCGCTGCTGACCAACGCGTACGTGGGCATGCGGGAGGTCGACCGGGCCGTGGTGGAGGCCGCGCGGGGCATGGGCATGTCGGGCGGGCAGGTCTTCCTGCGGGTCGAGCTGCCCCTCGCGTATCCGCTGCTGATGACCGGGCTGAGGTCGGCCGCCGTCCAGGTGGTGGCGACGGCCACGATCGCCTCGATGGTCGGCCAGGGCGGCCTCGGCCGCATCATCACCGCCGGGTTCAACACGTACAACACCCCGCAGGTTGTCGCGGGGGCGCTGCTCGCGGCGTTGCTGGCCCTTGTCGTGGAAGGGGTTCTGGTGGCCGCCGACCGGCTGCTGAGTCCCTTGCGCAGGACCGTGCCGTCGTCCGCCTGACGGCACGTGCCGACTGCGCGTGCCGCCGATTCGCTTCCCAAGTCGCTGTGGACGGAGAACCTTGATGAGCAAGACCTCTCGCATCGCCGGTGCGGTACTCGGTGTGGTGGCCCTGACAGGCTCCCTCGCCGCGTGCGGCGGTGAATCCCTCGAGCAGGAGAACGCAGGCACGTCACCGGGGACCGGCTCGGGCAAGAAGGGCACCCTGGTCGTCGGGGCCGCTGCCTTCACCGAGTCGAAGGTCCTCGCCGAGCTGTACGCACAGCTGCTCGGCGACGCCGGCTACAAGACGTCGATCACCACCGTTAAGAACCGCGAGTTGTACGAACCGTCCCTGGAGAAGGGCGAGATCGACGTCGTACCGGAATACGCGGCGACCCTCGCCGAATTCCTCAACGCGAAGGTCAACGGGCCCAAGGCGCCGGAGGAGAAGCCCGTCGCGTCGGGTGATGTCACCTCGACCGTTCAGGAGCTCACGAAGCTCGCGGAGCCGCTCGGACTGAAGGTGCTGCCCGTCGGGGAAGCCGTCGACCAGAACGCCTTCGCCGTCACGAAGGAATTCGCCGAGAAGAACAAACTGAAGACGCTCAGTGATCTCGGCAGGTCGAAGCGACCGGTGAAGATCGCGGCGGGCGACGAGTGCGAGGTGCGGCCCTTCTGCGCGCCGGGTCTGAAGAAGACCTACGGCATCGACGTCGCGGGCATCGACCCGAAGGGCGTCGGGACCCCGCAGGCCAAGCAGGCCGTCAAGGACGGTGAGGACGACATGGTGCTCACCTACACCACCGACGGCACGCTCGAGAGCTACGGCCTGGTGGTCCTGGAGGACGACAAGAAGCTCCAGAACGCGGACAACATTCTTCCGGTCGTCAATGCGAAGGACGCCGGCAGCGCGGAGATCGCCGATGTCCTCGCCGGCCTGACCAAGGCCCTGACCACCGAGGATCTCGCCGAGTTGAACCGCAAGGTGGACTCGGAACGCGCGAAGCCCGCGGACGTCGCGAAGGCCTATCTGGAGTCGGAGGGACTGCTGCGGAAGTAGCGGTCCCCGGGCCCGGCATTCTCTCCCAGAGATTTGCCGGGCCGATGCCCCATTCAGTGCCTACGCACGGTAAATTTCGGGCCATGCCACGAGGACGCCACCGTCATTCCCCGCCCCTGCACAAGCTGCTGCCCCCCTCGGCGGTCGCCGGAGCGTCGGTCCTGTGCGCCGCCGGCGCGTGGTTCGTCGGCGATACCGTGGTGCTCCGTGTGCTGGTCGCCGCCGCGGCGGCCGCCGCCGTCACCGGTGCGGTCCTCATGCGCAACTGGGACCGCGGGGCCGGGCGCAGGGTCGCGGAGCTGACGCGCGGCCGGGCCAGTGACCAGTGGAAGTTCGAGGAACGCATAGCGGAGCTCGAGACGGACGTCGAGGAGTCCCGCGAGCTGCGGCTGAAGCTCGACGCGAAGCTGCGCGCCAAGCGGGTCGAACTCGCCGCGCTGCGCGGCGAGCACGCGGCACTGCTGCGGCGGTACGCGAACGCGGAGACGGAGCGGGCCAGCGCCCTCGAGGGCCGCAGGCAGCTCGCGATCGAGGCGGCGGCACCGGCGAAGGCGCTGCTGCCCGCCGGTTCCACGCCGACGCCCTCGACGTTTCTGCGTGCGGCCAAGGCGCTGGAGGACCTGTCGCGCAACGCCGCGGCGCAGGAGGCGAGACACACGGTCGAGGAAGCGCGCCGACGGGACCTCGCGGAGCGTTCCCGTGAGGCGGACGAGCCGCAGGGGAAGCACGCGGCGGGCGCCGGGGCCGAGCAGGACGTACGCCCGTCGTCCGCCCTCCCCGCCCGCCGGACCGTTCCTGCCGCCGCCGCGATCGTCCCGTACGGTCAGCAGCGCTCCCGCGTGAAGCGCCCTGAGGGCGGCTTCGACTTCTTCGGCACGGGCGGCGCGGCGAGCGGCGTCACGGGCGGCGGCGAGGCCGGGTCCGGTGCCAGGGCCGTCGAAGGCGTCAAGGCCGTCGAGAGCGCCGCCGCCCTGAGGGCCATCGAGGCGCCGGGCACGCAGAAGGCGATCGAAGCGGTCCAGCACGAGGACCTGGCGGACGTCGTGGGCGAAGAGGCCCTCGCCGCCCAGCGCGTCAGCGGGCCCCGCGCGGTCGGCAAGGTCATCGACCTGACCGCGCACGACGAGACGGAGCAGCTGGACGTCGCCGGACTGCGCAACGCCGTCTCCTGAAGCGGCGGACGCTACTTGTCGATGTCGCCGACGACGAAGAACAGCGACCCGAGGATGGCGACCATGTCGGCGACCAGCGTCCCGGGCAGCAGCACCGTGAGCGCCTGGATGTTGTTGTAGGACGCCGACCGGAGCTTGAGCCGGTAGGGCGTCTTCTCGCCCTTGGAGACCAGGTAGTAGCCGTTGATGCCGAGCGGGTTCTCGGTCCAGGCGTACGTATGGCCCTCGGGTGCCTTGAGGACCTTCGGCAGCCGCTGGTTGATCGGCCCCGGCGGCAGTTCGGCGATCCGGTCGAGGCAGGCGTCCGCCAGGTCCAGGGCGTTGTGCGTCTGCTCGAGGAGCACCTCGAAGCGGGCCAGGCAGTCGCCCTCCTGTCGGGTCACCACCCGGAGGGTGTCCTGCAGTTCGGGGTAGGCGAGGTAGGGCTCGTCCCGGCGCAGGTCGAAGTCCACACCGGAGGCGCGGGCGATCGGACCGCTGACGCCGAAGGCGTGGACGGCGTCCGCGGAGAGCACTCCCACGTCCCGCGTCCGCCCGCGGAAGATCTCGTTGCCAAGGACGAGGCGGTCGTACACGTCCATGCGGGAGCGGACGTCCGCGACCGCGTGCCGGGCGCGGCCGAGCCAGCCGGCGGGCAGGTCCTCCTTGAGACCGCCGACCCGGTTGAACATGTAGTGCATCCTGCCGCCGGAGATCTCCTCCATCACGGTCTGCAGCTCTTCACGCTCGCGGAACGCGTAGAACACCGGCGTGATGCCGCCCAGCTCCAGGGGGTAGGAGCCGAGGAACATCAGGTGGTTGAGGACCCGGTTCAGCTCGGCGAGGAGCGTACGGGACCACACCGCGCGCTCCGGGACCTCCATGCCGAGCATCCGCTCCACGGCCATGACGACACCGAGCTCGTTGGAGAACGCGGACAGCCAGTCGTGCCGGTTGGCGAGCACCACGATCTGCCGGTAGTCGCGGGCCTCGAAGAGCTTCTCCGCACCGCGGTGCATATAGCCGACGATCGGCTCGGCCTCCCGGATGCGCTCGCCGTCGAGCACCAGACGAAGACGCAGCACGCCGTGCGTGGAAGGGTGCTGGGGCCCGATGTTGAGCACCATGTCGGTGTTCTCCGCCGCACCGCCGATGCCGACCGTCGTCTCCGTCATGCCGACCAGTCTCTCAGAGGCCGCCCCACCCTCTGCATGAGCCAGGTGAAGTCGCCGAGGCCGCCCTTCGCGGTCAGCTCCGCCGCCTCCCCGGCCCGGGACAGGGCACGCACATAGCCCGCGGGGTCCGACGACGCGAGGGCGAGCGGCGGCCGCTCCCCGCTCACGCCCAGCCTCCGCAGCGCCTCCCGCTGGCCGACCAGCTCGGCGCTCCCCGGCGCGGCGCACGCGTCCAGCGCCACATGGGCCGTGATGTCACAGCTTCCGTCCGGCACGGGGCGCACCTCGCGGCCGTCGCGGAAGCCGGTCAGCGTGCCGAACGGCGGCCGGGCCCCTGCCGTGTGCGCGTAGTCCACGGCGACCGCGAGACCCGACGCCAGGGAGCCCGCCGCCGCCGCCCACGCCTCGTCCCGGGGCCGGCCGATCTCCGCACGCGTTCCCGGTTCGCCGAGCGGCCACCAGCGGGCGAGCCAGTCGGCGTCAGCCCCGGTGACCTCGTCACCGAGCCGCTCCTCGCCGTCCTCGCGGACCAGCACACGGCGGACCGCCCCGTTCGCGTCCACCTCCGCCACGTCCACGGGAACGTTGTCGAGCCACTCGTTCGCGAAGAGCAGCCCGTTCAGACCCTCGGGGATCTCCGCGGTCCACTCGATCCGCGGGTCGAGGCCCGCGGGCCGGTCCGCCCGCTCGACCGCGTACGCGCGAACCGGCAGGCCGGGCGGCAGCGCGGCGAGCACCCCGGTCAGCAGTTCGCCGCGGCCCGCCCCCACGTCGATCAGCGCCGGCTCGGCGAGGCCCAGCGACCCGGCCGTCGAGGTCAGCAGCCGGGCCACCGCGGCGGCGAACAACCCGGATGCGTGGACGGAGGTACGGAAATGGCCCGCCGGACCCTCCGGCCGCCGGTAGAACCCCCGAGGCCCGTAGAGTGCGGTCTCCGCCGCCTCCCGCCAGCCGCGCCAATCGCCGGTCTCATACGTCACGGGCACCAGTCTCCACCTTGCGGAGTACGCCTCCGCTCCCCGGATCGCCCCTCCGGTTGACCCCTGCACCTATCTGCCTTCCCTACTCTGGGTTACGTGCAGCGCCTCTACGACTTCATCCGCAGACACCCGACGGGCGTCGACACCTTCTGGGCCGTCGCGCTCTTCGGATTCGCCATGCTGTGGGTGGTCGAGGTGCCGGACGGTGCCGGCCGCACCATCGCGGCCGCCGTCATCGTCACGGCACTGAGCCTGGTCGTGGCGATGCGCCGGCGAATGCCCGAACACATGCTGGTCCTCGCCGCGCTGGCGGGCGTCGCGCAGCTCGTGTTCGACGTCGGCGTCAATCCCGCGGACTTCGCGATGATGGTCATCATCTACACCGTCGCGGCGGTCGGCTCGCCCCGGTGGGCCTCGAGGCTGGCCCTGACCGGCGGTCTGTCAGCGGCGTCGCTGGCGCAGATCCGCTGGCCGGAGGAGGCTTCCGCGGTCTCCGAGCGGATCTTCATCACCGTCGTCATGAGCCTTCCGTTCGTCCTGGCCTGGGTGCTCGGCGACTCCATACGCACCCGGCGCGCCTACTTCGACCAGCTCGAGGAGCGCGCCACCCGTCTGGAGAAGGAACGCGAGGCGCAGGCCAAGGTCGCGGTGGCGGCCGAGCGCGCCAGGATCGCCCGCGAGCTCCACGACGTCGTCGCCCACAACGTGTCCGTGATGGTCGTGCAGGCCGACGGCGCCGCCTACGTCATGGACGCCGCGCCCGACCAGGCCAAGCAGGCCCTCGAGACCATCTCGAGCACCGGCCGCCAGGCGCTCGCGGAGATGCGCCGGCTGCTCGGCGTGCTGCGCACCGGCGACGGGCCGGAGAGCGGCGAGTACGTTCCCCAGCCCGATGTGAAGCAGATCGAGGAACTGGTCGAACACGTCCGCCGGGCCGGTCTGACCGTGGACTTCAAGGTCGAGGGAACGCCGCGCACGCTGCCCAGCGGTGTCGAGCTCACCGCCTACCGGATCGTGCAGGAAGCACTCACCAACACCCGTAAGCACGGCGGCCCGGACGCCGGCGCCAGCGTGCGGCTCGTCTACTTCGACGACGGGCTCGGGCTGCTCGTCGAGGACGACGGCCGCGGCGCCTCGCACGAGCTGTACGAGGACGGGGGCGCGGACGGCCGCGGCCACGGCCTCATCGGCATGCGGGAGCGCGTCGGCATGGTCGGCGGCACCCTGGACGCCGGACCCCGGCCCGGCGGAGGCTTCCGTATCAGTGCGCTGCTGCCGCTCAAGCCCGCCCACTAGTGCCCACAGAACCGAGGGACGGAACCCACATGTCCATCCGCGTGATGCTCGTCGACGACCAGGTGCTGCTGCGCACCGGCTTCCGCATGGTGCTCGCCGCCCAGCCGGACATGGAGGTCGTCGCGGAGGCCGGGGACGGCGCGGAGGCGATCGAGAACCTGCGGTCCACCGCTGTCGACGTCGTGCTGATGGACGTACGCATGCCGAGGCTCGACGGGGTGGAGGCGACGCGGCGCATCTGCGCGGAGCCGGACGCCCCCAAGGTGCTGATCCTGACCACCTTCGACCTCGACGAGTACGCCTTCTCGGGTCTGAAGGCCGGCGCCAGCGGTTTCATGCTCAAGGACGTGCCGCCCGGCGAACTGCTCGGCGCGATCCGTTCCGTGCACAGCGGTGACGCGGTCGTGGCGCCGTCGACGACGCGGCGGCTCCTGGACCGTTTCTCCCCGATGCTGCCGAGCGCCGGCCCGGAGCCGCGGCAGAAGGAGCTGGCCAGGCTGACGGAGCGGGAGCGGGAAGTGATGATGCTCGTCGCCCAGGGCCTCTCCAACGGGGAGATCGCCGGCCGCCTCGTGCTCTCGGAGGCCACCGTCAAGACGCACGTCGGCCGCATCCTGACCAAGCTCGGCCTCCGTGACCGCGTGCAGGTGGTGGTGCTCGCCTACGAGACCGGGCTGGTCCGGGCCGGCGGCGGGACGGCCTGACCGGTCGGCCCGCCGACGGCTCCACGCGCCGTCGGACTGCGCGCCGGCCCCGCGGTCAGCGCAGCACCGTCTCGAGGAAATCGCTCCCGAGCCGGGCTACGGCCGTCACGTCCAGCTGGTGGAGCACGTAACGGCCGCGCCTGCGGGTGGAGATCAGCTTGGCCTTCTTCAGCACGGCCAGATGGCGGGAGACCTCGGGTGCGCTGATGCCGAGGGAGTCCGCGAGCTCGCTGGTCGTGTACGCGGCCCTGCCGAGGTTGCGGGACAGCCGCATCCGCATCGGGTGGGCGAGCGCGTCCATGCGGAGTTTCAGCAGCTCCACGGAGGCGGCGCCCGGCAGTTCGGGCGCCCCGATCGGGTACTGGATCACCGGCTGCCAGCCGGGCGCGTGCACGACCATCAGGTGCGGCCAGCCGAAGCTGGACGGCAGCAGGGTGAGCCCGGCGCCGAAGGCCGGGTCGGTGGCGGTCGTCCGCCCGTCCGCGAGCTTGTCGGCGCTGATCACGGTGCCGCCCTCGTCGAGCGACAGCGCCGGGGAGACGGCGCGCAGCGCCTCCGCGAGGCCCTTGCGTCGCATCAGCTCGGTCTTGTGGCGGGCGTCGGCGGCGAGCTGCGTCGAGACGCGTCCCCAGGTGTCCGCGAAGAAGGCGTCGTCGCAGTCCTCGAACAGCCGCCGCAGCCAGGCGCGTACGGACGCCGGGTCGGCCAGCAGCCGCCGGGTGAAGTCCAGTTGACGGGGCCCTCGGTTGGCCGCCAGATCGAGCGCGTGCGCCCGGCGTGAGGCGTCGACGAGCGGGGACGGGGCGCCGGTCGAGTACGTGCTGGCGCAGGTGAACTCGAGCGCCGACGACACGAACCGCTCGTCGTCGAGCCGGTCGAGCAGGTCCAGCTCCTCCTTGAGGCTCGCCCCGATGCGACCGGGCTCCGCCGGCAGCCCGGCGAAGGGCAGGAAGATGTCCGAGAACGTCGATCGCCACAGGAAGTCGGCCTCGTGCAGCCGGTCGGCGAGGTCCGGCTTGAGCCCGGCGGCCGTCGCCGTGGCCCAGCCGTGCAGCCCGGGGTGGTGCGCGGGCTCGGAGAGCGCGTGGAGGGCCACGCCCAGCTCGGCGAGTGGGGAGATGTCGAAGACGATGCGCTCGGGGGCCAGCCCCGTGATGTCGATGGTCACGCTCACGACTCCATGGTGCGGGGTCCCGGGGCGGGCGCGGCCACGTTTGACGTGGCTCGTCAATCGACGCGACGGGCGCCGGACGCGGGGAGCAGCGTGAGGCCATGAACGCGATCCAGCAGCACATGCTCGACCTGTACCGGGCCGCCCGGACCGACACCGCGCCGCCACCGCACCCCGGCGACCACGACCTGCGGACGCTCCGCGAGGCACGCGGCCACCGCCGTCTCCGCACGGTGCTCGCGTCCCGCCGCGCCGTCCCCCGGCCCGCCGACGCCCACCGTTCGCCCTGCTGACCGCCGCCCGCCGGCCTCGGCCGGCACCGGTTCGTCACGCGGCGCGCCCGCCCGGTGGTCATGACGCGCACCCGCCGGGCGGTGGCGCGGAGGTGGGTGCCGGCTACCGGAGGCGGCGTGCGAACTCCGAGGCCGCCTCCGCCACGTCCTGCGGTGTCCACTCGAGGCCCTCGGCCGCGACGGTCACCTCGGTGACCGAGACGCCCGGCGGGCAGCCTTCCGAGAACCAGCGGCGGAAGAGCGTCACGCCGGTCTCCTCCGCCTGCGTCAGCGCCGCCTCGTTCAGCACGTCCTTGTCGTACGGCAGCCAGACCTGGAACTGGTGCGTGTGCGGAACGGGCGGGTGGATCCGCGCCCAGGGGACGGCCGGCTCGCGCAGCGCGTCCGTGAGCGCCGCGGCGACGACCTTCGCGTGGGCCACGTACGACGGCAGCCGGGGCAGCTCCCGTTCGAGGCCCAGCAGCGCGGACAGGGCTGCCGGGTACTGCTGGAACAGCTGGCCCCCGTACCGGTGCCGCCAGGCCCGTGCCTCGTCGATCAGCGGCGCCGGACCGGCGAGCACCGCCCCCGACATGCCGTCCAGGGACTTGTAGAACGACACGTACACGCTGTCCGCCAGGGACGCGATCTCATCGAGCGGGCGGCCGAAGTGCGGGGCGCATTCCCACAAGCGCGCGCCGTCGAAGTGCACCACCGCATCACGTTCCCGCGCCGCCTCCACGACGGCCACCAGATCCTCCCAGGCGGGCAGTACGAAGCCGGCGTCCCGCAGCGGCAGTTCGAGCATCAGCGCGCCGAAGGGCTCGTCGCACTCGCGCACCTCGTCGGCCGTCGGCAGCCGGGGCTCCGTCGTGGGGTGGACCGTGCGCAGGCCGCTCACCACGGAGAAGGCGGAGCGTTCGTGCACCTCCGGATGCGCCTGGGGGTGCAGCGCTACCGTCGCGTTCCCGGTGCGCGCCGCCCAGCAGCGCAGCGCCACCTGCTGCGCCATCGTGCCGGTCGGGAAGAACGCGGCGGCCGGGAAACCGAGCAGCGAGGCCGTACGCCGCTCCAGCTCCGCGACGACCCCGTTCCCGTACACGTCGGTCCAGTCGTCCAGGTCGTGCACCTCGCCCGCGGCCTCCGCCAGCGCCGCGAGGCGTTCGCCGATCCGCCGGTCGGCGGAGACGCGCGACAGCACACGGTCCGACGCGCGCCATGCGGCGAGGCGGCGGCGCCGCTCGTCCGGGGCGTCCTGCTCGTCCAGGGCGTCCAGGGCGTCCAGGGCGTCCTGCCCGTTCTGTCCGTCCGCGGCGTCCGGGACGTCCGGGACGTCCGGTTCTGTCCGGTGGTCCCGGTCGTCCGGCTCCGCCTGCTTGCCGTACTCGTTCGTTCCGTTCGTGTCCGTCACGGTCCGATCATCGCCCACAGCCTGTGGACAACTGCGGGGCGCCGGAAACGCTGGCGTAGCATCGTGGACGAGAAATCGTCCGGTACCCGTGCGGACTGGAACGGAAGGCACCGCCGCGTGAATCCCACAGCACCACAGGAACCGCTCGACCCGCGGGACCGCCCCGCCCGGCTGACCGTCGGCGTGGTCGGAGCGGGCCGGGTAGGGCCCGCGCTCGCCGCGTCCCTGCAACTCGCCGGTCACCGGCCGGTCGCCGCGTCGGGAGTCTCCGACGCCTCCGTCCGCCGTGCCGCCGCCATGCTCCCCGACGTCCCGCTGGTGACGCCCGCGGACGTGCTGGCCCGCGCGGAGCTGGTGCTGCTGACCGTGCCCGACGACGCGCTCCCCGGCCTGGTGGAGGGTCTCGTCGAGACCGGTGCCGTACGGCCCGGGCAGCTGCTCGTGCACACCTCCGGCCGGTACGGCACCAAGGTGCTCGAGCCCGCGCTGCGGGCCGGGGCGCTGCCGCTGGCCCTGCACCCCGCGATGACCTTCACCGGCACGGCGGTCGACGTGCAGCGGCTGGCCGGCTGCTCGTTCGGCGTGACCGCGCCCGAGGAGCTGCGGCTGGCCGCGGAGGCGCTGGTCATCGAGATGGGCGGCGAGCCCGAGTGGATCGAGGAGCAGAACCGCCCGCTCTACCACGCGGCCCTCGCGCTCGGCGCGAACCACCTCGTCACGCTGGTCGCCCAGTCGATGGAGCTGCTGCGCGCCGCGGGCGTCGGCGCCCCCGACCGGATGCTCGGCCCCCTTCTCGGCGCCGCGCTGGACAACGCCCTGCGTTCCGGTGACGCCGCCCTGACCGGGCCGGTCGCCAGGGGCGACGCGGGCACCGTCGCCGCGCACGTCGCCGAGCTGCGCAAACACGCTCCCGCCGCCGTCGCCGGCTATCTGGCGATGGCCCGTACGACCGCCGACCGCGCCCTCGCGCACGGCATGCTCAAGCCGGAGCTCGCGGAGGACCTGCTGGGCGTGCTGGCCGAGGGGGACCTCCGATGAGCCGCGCCTTCGAGCTCGTACCGACCAGGGAGGACCTGCGGTACGTGGTGGAGCACCACGCCGTCCCCGGCCGCACCGCCGTCGTGATGACCATGGGCGCCCTCCATCAGGGACACGCCTCCCTGATCCGTACCGCCCGTGAGCGCGTCGGCCCCAAGGGCTTCGTCATCGTCACGGTCTTCGTCAACCCCCTCCAGTTCGGCGCGGGCGAGGACCTCGACCGTTACCCCCGCACCCTCGACGCCGACCTCCGGACCGCCGAAGAGGCGGGCGCCGACGTGGTGTTCGCCCCGTCCGTCGACGAGGTCTACCCGGGTGGGCAGCCGCAGGTCCGCATCACGGCAGGCCCCATGGGGGAGCGTCTCGAAGGCCGGACCCGCCCCGGCCACTTCGACGGCATGCTCACCGTCGTCGCCAAGCTGCTGCATCTCACCGGCCCGGATGTGGCGTTGTTCGGGCAGAAGGACGCCCAGCAGCTGGCCCTGATCCGCCGGATGGTGCGCGACCTGAACTTCCCGGTCGAGATCGTCGGCGTGCCCACCGTCCGCGAGGACGACGGCCTCGCCCTCTCCAGCCGCAACCGCTACCTGTCCGCCGGCGAGCGACACACCGCCCTGGCCCTCTCCCGCGCCCTGTTCGCGGCGGCCGACCGGCTCGCCGCCCAGCAGGCACTGCACGCGAGGGCCGAAGCGGTGCCGGCCGCGCCCACCCGCGCCGCCGCGCTCTCCAAGCTCGGCGAGGCCCGCGCGGCGGCGGACGCGCACGCGGTGGCCCAGGCATGGCCGCCCGTCGGCGCCGACGCCGTCCGGGCCGCGGCCCGGACCGTCCTGGACGAGGCGGCGAAGGCCAAGCCGCCGCTGGCGCTCGACTATGTGGCACTCGTCGACCCGGCGACCTTCGAGGAGGTGCCCGACGACCACAGGGGCGAGGCGGTCCTCGCCGTCGCGGCCAAGGTCGGCTCGACCCGCCTCATCGACAACATCCCGCTGGACTTCGGGACCGCGCATCCCGGGACCGCCCTGAACGACGGAGCCGCCAAGTGACCGGAATACGGCTGACCGCCCCCGCCCCGGGGTGGGCCATCGACGCGGATGTCGTCGTGGTCGGCTCGGGTGTCGCCGGGCTCACGGCGGCACTGCGCTGCGCGGCGGCCGGTCTGGACACGGTCGTCGTCACCAAGGCCCGCCTCGACGACGGTTCCACGCGCTGGGCGCAGGGCGGTATCGCCGCGGCGCTCGGCGACGGCGACACCCCGGAACAGCACCTGGAAGACACGTTGGTGGCGGGTGCCGGCCTGTGTGACGAGGCGGCGGTGCGGGCCCTCGTCACCGAGGGGCCCGACGCCGTGCGCCGGCTGATCGCCACCGGCGCGCACTTCGACACCGACCCGGCGTCCGGCGAGATCGAGCTGACCCGTGAGGGCGGCCACCACCGGCGCCGTATCGCGCACGCCGGTGGCGACGCGACCGGGGCCGAGATCTCCCGCGCCCTGGTCGACGCGGTCCGCGACCAGGGGCTTCGGACCATCGAGAACGCCCTGGTCCTCGACCTGCTCACCGACGCGGACGGGCGGACGGCGGGCATCACGCTGCACGTCATGGGCGAGGGCCAGCACGACGGCGTGGGCGCGGTCCACGCCCCGACGGTCGTGCTCGCCACCGGCGGCATGGGCCAGGTCTTCTCCGCGACCACCAACCCCGCCGTCTCCACCGGCGACGGCGTGGCGCTCGCGCTCCGCGCGGGCGCGGAGGTCTCGGACGTCGAGTTCGTGCAGTTCCACCCGACGGTGCTGTTCCTCGGCCGGGACAGCGAGGGCCAGCAGCCGCTGGTCTCCGAGGCGGTACGTGGCGAGGGCGCCCACCTGGTCGACGCGGACGGCGTCCGCTTCATGGTCGGACAGCACGAACTGGCCGAGCTCGCCCCGCGCGACATCGTCGCCAAGGGCATCATGCGCCGCATGCAGGAGCAGGGCGCCGACCACATGCTCCTGGACGCCCGCCACTTCGGCGCCGAGATGTGGGAGCAGCGCTTCCCCACGATCCTCGCCGCCTGCCGGGCCCACGGCTTCGACCCGGTGACCGAGCCGATCCCGGTCGCTCCCGCCGCCCACTACGCGTCCGGCGGCGTACGCACGGACCTGCAGGGCCGCACCACCGTCCCCGGTCTCTACGCCTGCGGCGAGGTCGCCTGCACCGGTGTCCACGGCGCCAACCGCCTCGCGTCCAACTCGCTGCTCGAGGGGCTCGTCTTCGCGGAGCGCATCGCCGCCGACATCGCCGCCAGGCGGCCCTGGCCGTCCGTCCCGCCCGCCGCGCCGCGTGAGCCCTCCCTGCTGCCGCTCATCGCCCCGGAGGAGCGCGCGGAGATCCAGCGGATCATGTCCCACGGCGCGGGCGTGCTGCGCTCGGCGGCGTCGCTCGCCGCTGCGGCCGCCGCCCTCGAGTCGGTGTACGTGACCGCCGTGCAGGAGCGCGAAGGCTCCGGGAAGACGGCGGAGCCCGGCGTCGAGTCGTGGGAGACCTCGAACCTCCTGTGCGTGGCCCGCGTGCTGACCGCGGCCGCCCTGGAGCGCGAGGAGACCCGAGGCTGCCACTGGCGCGAGGACCGTCCGGAGCGCGACGACGCCGAGTGGCGCCGCCATCTCGTCGTACGGCTCGCGCCGGACCGCCGGCTCGTCGTCCGGCACACCGACGGGACAGCCTTCCCGTCCACCGATACCTTGTCCGTCCCCGACGCACCCAGGGAGCCGTAACCGTGAGCACGCCCGATGAACGCCCGAGCCCCGTGGACGTACCGCTGATCCAGATCGGCGCCCCGGCCGGCGGCGGCTGCGGGGACGACTGCGGCTGCGCCGAAGAGGTCTACGAGTGCGGTCTGGACCCGGCGCTCGCCACGCTCCTCGCCGAGGCCGGGCTCGACCCCGTCCAGGTCGAGGACATCGCGCACCTGGCCATCGAGGAGGACCTGGACGGCGGCGTCGACGTGACGAGCGTCGCGACCGTCCCCCAGGACGCCGTCGCGACCGGCGACTTCACCGCCCGTGAGGCGGGCACGGTCGCCGGTCTGCGGGTCGCGGAGGCGATCCTGTCGATCGTCTGCACCACCGAGTTCGAGGTGGAGCGGCACGTCGAGGACGGCGACCGCGTCGAGGCGGGCCAGAAGCTCCTCTCCGTCACCGCGGGCACCCGCGACCTGCTGACCGGCGAGCGCAGCGCACTCAACATCCTGTGCCGTCTCTCCGGCATCGCCACGGCCACCCGCGCCTGGGCCGACGCCCTCGAGGGCACCAGGGCGAAGGTCCGCGACACCCGCAAGACCACGCCCGGCCTGCGGGCCCTGGAGAAGTACGCGGTGCGCTGCGGCGGCGGCGTCAACCACCGCATGTCGCTGTCCGACGCCGCGCTCGTCAAGGACAACCACGTGATCGCGGCCGGCGGCGTCGCGGCGGCCTTCAAGGCCGTGCGGGACCGCTTCCCGGACCTCCCGATCGAGGTCGAGGTGGACACCCTCGACCAGGTGCGCGAGGTCCTGGACGCGGGCGCCGACCTGATCCTGCTCGACAACTTCACCCCGGCCGCGACGGCGGAGGCCGTCACAGTCGTCGCGGGCCGCGCGGTCCTGGAGTCCTCCGGCCGGCTCGCGCTCGACAACGCCCGCGCGTACGCCGAGACCGGCGTCGACTACCTCGCCGTGGGCGCCCTCACGCACTCCTCGCCGATCCTCGACATCGGCCTCGACCTCCGCGAGGTCGAGAGCTGATGCTGCTCACCATCGACGTCGGCAACACCCACACCGTCCTGGGCCTCTTCGACGGGGAGGAGATCGTCGAGCACTGGCGCATCTCCACCGACTCCCGGCGCACCGCCGACGAGCTCGCCGTCCTGCTCCAGGGCCTGATGGGCATGCACCCGCTGCTCGGCGACGAACTCGGCGACGGCATCGAGGGCATCGCGATCTGCTCCACGGTCCCTTCCGTGCTGCACGAGCTCCGCGAGGTGACCCGCCGTTACTACGGCGACGTCCCGGCGGTCCTGGTGGAGCCGGGCATCAAGACCGGCGTGCCGATCCTGATGGACAACCCGAAGGAGGTCGGCGCGGACCGCATCATCAACGCGGTCGCCGCGGTGGACCTCTACGGCGGCCCCGCGATCGTCGTCGACTTCGGTACGGCGACGACGTTCGACGCGGTCAGCGCACGGGGCGAGTACACCGGCGGTGTGATCGCTCCGGGCATAGAGATCTCCGTCGAGGCGCTCGGCGTCAAGGGCGCGCAGCTGCGCAAGATCGAGCTTGCCCGCCCGCGGAGCGTGATCGGCAAGAACACCGTGGAGGCCATGCAGTCCGGCATCGTCTACGGCTTCGCCGGCCAGGTCGACGGTGTCGTCCAGCGGATGAAGCGCGAGCTGGCGGAGGACCCGGACGACGTGACGGTGATCGCGACGGGCGGTCTCGCCCCGATAATCCTCGGCGAGGCGACGGCGATCGACGAGCACGAGCCGTGGCTGACGCTGATCGGACTGCGGCTGGTGTACGAGCGCAACGTCTCCCGCATGTGAGGCCCGCCCGGTGACGTCCGGGCGGCCCGCGGGTGACCGTACAACCCTTCCTGCCCGACAGGGGTCTTGCTCCGCGGGCGGTGCACCGGTCCGCCCGTGGAGGGGGTAAACACAACATGAGCGGACGCAAGGCCGGCCTGCTGGCGGCTCTGGCGACGACGGCCTTGTTCGGCACGGCCCTGGGCGCGCCGGCCCAGGCCGCCCAGGCCGCGAACGACGTCACGCTGATCGAAATGGACGCGCAGGAGTCCTACTTCGCGCGGCCCGACGGCACCGACGTCAACAACCGTTTCCAGACGATCATCGCCGTGCGGCAGCCGGGAGGCGGCGAGGAGCGCGACGCGAAGAACGTGGTGGCCGTCTACGACGCGTCCGCCCTCAAGGGCAAGGTCACCCTCTCCGGCCTCGGACACCGCTGCACACGGCAGGACCATGTTGTCACCTGCCCGCAGGGGGACTTCTACGAGCGCACCTATGTGACGCCGTTCAGGATCAAGGCGGTCGCGGGAGCGGAGATCGGCGAGGCCGGACCGATCAAGGTCACGGTCACCAGTGACAACGCCGGCACGCTGACCAGGTCGACCCGTGTCTTCATCGGGGAGCACCAGCCGGTCTACCGGTCCCATGCCCCGTACACGGTGCCGGAATCGGAGCGGGGTTCGCTGCCCGCCATCACCCCTGCCTTCGGCAATGCCGGCCAGGTGGAGATGCCGACCGGCGTGGTGATGAGAGTCGCGGTGGGCGACGCGCTCGACTTCACGGGGGAGAGGTACAGCAACTGCCACTACGGAAAGGCCGTGGCCCACTGCGAGTTCCCCGGCCCGCTGACGCCGGGCACGGCGTACGAGACGGACGGCGACTTCGATGCCGTCACCGAGACGAAGCGCCGTGTGAAGGGGGCCTACGGCTACAGCGTCCGTCCCGTCGGGAACCCGCTCGAATACACGGACTACCGTCGTGAACCGAAAGGGAACGGCCGTGTGCTCGGTCTGAAGCCCGTGGACATCGGGACGCTGAGCCCGGGGGGCGGCCAACTGCCGTTCGTGACGGAGGGCGAGTGGACGACCGACTGGTCGCTCCATGGCGGGGATGCACCGGGCGATGCCTCCGGGGTGACCCTCGAGGGTGCGGTCGGCAGCTACGCGGAGGTCGAACTGCCGGTCCCCCGCAACCTGGGGCCCGACAACGCCGGCGACACGTATGTGCGTCAGGCTGTGGTGACCCTCCCCGAAGGGGTGTCCCTCGCTACGCCCGAACCGGGCAGCCATCCTTCGGAAATCGGCTACTGCGCCGCCGGGCGCTCCGCGGACGAGCCGATCCGCTGCGGGCTGAACAACTACTCCAACGTCCTGCGGGTGCACATCGACCGCAAGCCCGAGCAGGGCAGGCCGGGCACTCTGACGCTGGTGCTGCCGGACGGTGTGAACGACCCGGACCTGTCGAACAACACCGTTCCGGTGAGGCTCGAGGTGACCGGTGACGCGTCTCCCTCGGCGAGCCCGTCTCCGGCGCCGAGCGCCTCGCCGGGCCCGAACCCGAGCCCGAGCGCCTCGGCCGCGCCGGCGACCGGCGCCGGTCCCTCCGCCGCGGCGGGATCGCCGAACGGGAAGCTGGCCTCCACCGGTACCTCCGCGCTCGTGCTGATCGGTACGGCGTCGGCCGTGGCCGTGGCTCTGGGAGCCGCTCTGCTCCTGCGCCGTCGCCGGGCCTGAATCGGAGGGCGGGGACGCGGTGACGTGATCCGGGGTGCGCCCGGGCAACGCCCGGCCGCACCCCCGGGACCGCGTGGAGCCACGCCGCGCCCACGGGCGGGCATTAAGCGGATTTTGGGCAATTAGGACGTACTGTCGGGACATGCCCACGCCATACGGATCCCGTGGCGGCATGGCGTTCGGTGCGGACGAGCTGCGTGTGCTCCGACGCGCCCTCGCCGTCGCCCTTCACCCCGTCCCCTTGGCCGACGACGACGTCCGGGAATGTCTGCGCCTGGCCGACTCCGTCGATGAGGCGGTCCGCGAGGCAGGCCGGCTGCGTGCGTTCCTCGTCGCCGACCTCGCCCGCTACCGCGACGCCCTGCCCGGCACGGCCACCAGCTACCTGGAGCGCCTCCAGGACGCCCTCGCCGCCGGTTACGACCCCCGCCCGGACGATCTGGCGGCTCTGCGCGCCCTGCGCGGCAATCCGGCCGCCGCGGCCGTGCTGCGACGCTGTCAGGGCCTGGCGGAGCAGTCGGTGCGCGACCGGCTCGCCGGCCGCGTCGTCCACGTCCCGGCGCCCGCCCAGGCGCCCCGGCGTGCCCGGCTCCTCGCGCTCCCCGGCGGCCGTGCCGCCGACGCGCCGAAGCCCAGGCCGCAACCGCAGCCACAGCCGAAGCCGCCCGCGCCGGACGAGCGCCCCGTGCCCAAGCCCTCCGAGGTGTTCCCGCCGCGCCGTAAGCCCGTGCCCCCGCCGGAGCAGTGGGCCGTCGGCTAGTTACCCTGGACGGCATGGACTATGTTTCCGCGCTTGTGCCTCCCGTGGTGATGGCCGTGTTCTTCATCGGTCTGGTCGTGACGATCGTCAAGAGCCAGGGCGGTCCGAACAAGGCCAAGGAGGACGCCGCCGTGGACGCGGCGCTGGCCCGGACGGAGTCCGGTCCGCAGACCGGACGCGACAACTGAGGGCCGTCCCCGACGGCCGAGGACGCACGGTGGAATTCCCGCCGTGCGTCCTTTTTGTCACGTCAAAGGGCAGTTGATCCCGGATCTCCCACTATGGTGGTGGTGTGCCCCGCCAATTGGGAGAGCTCGAAGACGCCGTCATGACACGCATCTGGCAATGGAACCGGCCGGTGACGGTCAGGGAAGTCCTGGAAGACCTCCAGAAGGAACGGTCCATCGCCTACACCACCGTCATGACGGTAATGGACAATCTCCATCAGAAGGGCTGGGTCCGCCGGGAAGTCGAGGGCCGGGCCTATCGATATAGAGCGGTCTCCACCCGCGCCGCCTACGCGGCCGCACTGATGAACGAAGCCTGGTCCAAGAGCGACAACCCCGCAGCGGCTCTTGTCGCCTTCTTCGGCATGATGTCCCCCGAGCAGCGCGAGTCGCTGCAAGCCGCAGTGCGTCTCGTTCAGGGCAACGAGGCCGCCGAGGACCCCGGAGCAGCGGAGCGATAGCGTCGGGTCCATGCCTTATGCCGCAGCAAATGCCTTCACCGTCCGGCGCGCGAGGACCGGCGATGTGCCGGACGTGCGCCGGCTCGTGGACCCGTACGTCGGTGAAGGCATCCTGCTCGACAAAGCGACGGTGACTCTTTACGAAGCCATCCAGGAGTTCTGGGTCGCGGAACGCGACGAGGACGGCCTGGTCGTCGGCTGCGGCGCTCTCCACGTCATGTGGGAGGACCTCGCGGAAGTGCGCACTCTCGCGGTCGACCCGGCCTTCAAGGGCCACGGCATCGGACACCAGGTTCTCGAGAAGCTGGTGGCCACCGCGCGCAGGCTGGGAGTGCGCAGAGTTTTCTGCCTCACCTTCGAAGTGGACTTCTTCGGTAAGCACGGCTTCGTCGAGATCGGGGAGACTCAGACGCCCGTCGACACCGATGTCTACGCCGAGCTCCTGCGTTCCTATGACGAGGGTGTCGCCGAGTTCCTGGGTCTCGAACGAGTGAAGCCGAACACCTTGGGCAACAGCCGGATGCTTCTGCACCTGTGATCGCCACTAGAGCCCCGGATCCCTATGTCCGAATCGCGCACGTTTCCCGCGTTCTCGCGGTTCTGAACCTCTGTCAAGGGTTTGTGTTTTCCAAGGAAAAGCGGTTTCCTTTCCGCGTACTGCATTTTCGATGAAAGGAAATCCCGGTGGCACAGAAGGTTCAGGTCCTTCTTGTCGACGACCTCGACGGCGGCGAGGCGGACGAGACGGTGACGTTCGCACTGGACGGCAAGACCTACGAGATCGACCTCACCACCGCCAATGCGGACAAGCTCCGGGGTCTGCTCGAGCCGTACACGAAGAACGGCCGGCGTACCGGTGGCCGTGCGGCGACCGGGCGTGGCAAGGGCCGTGCGACGACGGGCGGCAACAAGGACACCGCCGAGATCCGCGCCTGGGCGAAGGCGAACGGCTTCGAGGTCAACGACCGCGGCCGTGTCCCCGCGACGGTCCGTGAGGCTTACGAGAAGGCCAACGGCTGACTCGTCGCCCGTCGCGTATTCGTACGCGCCGTACGCGTCAGCCGGGCGCGGTGGCACTCGGTGGCCGCCGTGTCCACCAGCCGTACGAGATCGGGGGCATCCCCACTGCCCCCGAGGCCGGCGAGAGCGGGCAGCTGTGCCTCGCGCCCCGGCGCGGGGGGCCGCAGCCACATGGCGGCCCGACCGGTACCAGGACGCCCGGGCGGCGGCGGGGCGGTCATCGCTCCGCCCGTGCCGAGGGCGGTCAGGTCCAGATCGACACCGCCCCATTCCAGCCAGTCGAGCAGCCCCGGCAGCTCCTCCGCGCTTCCCGGAGCGACCAGCAGCCGCATTCTCTGCCCCATGAGCGCGACCGGCCCGGTGCGGGCGACCCGGCGGAGCACCGCCGCTCCGGCGTCCGCCGGCAGGTCGAGCACATCGAACCGCACCCCCGTCGTGAGCAGCACGGGACTGCCCTCCGTCGCCGCCCAGCCGAGTTCGCTGCGGTACCACTGCGCGGCGCCGCACTCGAAGGGTGCGCGGGGGGACGGCACGGTGAAGGGCATGTTCCGCAAACTCCGCAGGCCCGATGATGGTTACGCACTGTGTCGGAGTCATTGCTCAACGTGGCGGATTCGGGGGCGCGCACACGCACGGAACGGCGCAAGGTTGTTCGCCCGTAGCTGAGGGACGGGGTGCACGCTGCATGGACTGTCGGTGGCAGCGGGTAAGACATTCCTAGTGGGGAGGGGCGACACGCTCGCAGGGCAGTCTCACGTTCGCCATCGGCGTAGTGGCGGTGGGGGTAACTGCCTGGCCTGCGGGAACATCGTCTCGCACCATCGGGTTGGAGCAGTTGTCGGCGTTCAGGGGTCAGGAGGCCACAGACGGGTGTCGGCAGTTGGAATGAGCGGTCCCCGCTTGCGGGACTAAGCTGCGGAAGGACAGGGAGGGGACCGACCCCTTACTGCCTGACCGCTCTGAGGAGCGATTAACGATGTTCGAGAGGTTCACCGACCGCGCGCGGCGGGTTGTCGTCCTGGCTCAGGAAGAAGCCCGGATGCTCAACCACAACTACATCGGCACCGAGCACATCCTCCTGGGCCTTATCCACGAGGGTGAGGGTGTCGCCGCTAAGGCCCTGGAGAGCCTCGGGATTTCGCTCGAGGCGGTCCGCCAGCAGGTGGAGGAGATCATCGGCCAGGGCCAGCAGGCCCCGTCCGGTCACATCCCCTTCACGCCCCGTGCCAAGAAGGTCCTGGAGCTGTCGCTCCGCGAGGCTCTTCAGCTGGGCCACAACTACATCGGCACCGAGCACATCCTGCTCGGCCTGATCCGCGAGGGCGAGGGCGTCGCCGCCCAGGTCCTCGTGAAGCTGGGCGCCGATCTCAACCGGGTGCGGCAGCAGGTCATCCAGCTGCTCTCCGGATACCAGGGCAAGGAGGCCGCCACGGCAGGCGGCCCGGCCGAGGGCACTCCTTCGACCTCCCTCGTCCTCGACCAGTTCGGCCGGAACCTCACCCAGGCCGCTCGTGAGTCCAAGCTCGACCCGGTCATCGGGCGCGAGAAGGAGATCGAGCGGGTCATGCAGGTGCTGTCCCGCCGTACCAAGAACAACCCGGTCCTCATCGGCGAGCCCGGCGTCGGTAAGACGGCGGTCGTCGAGGGCCTGGCGCAGGCCATCGTCAAGGGCGAGGTGCCCGAGACCCTCAAGGACAAGCACCTCTACACCCTGGACCTCGGCGCGCTGGTCGCCGGCTCCCGCTACCGCGGTGACTTCGAGGAGCGCCTGAAGAAGGTCCTCAAGGAGATCCGCACCCGCGGCGACATCATCCTGTTCATCGACGAGCTCCACACCCTGGTGGGTGCGGGCGCCGCCGAGGGTGCGATCGACGCCGCGAGCATCCTCAAGCCGATGCTGGCGCGAGGCGAGCTGCAGACCATCGGCGCCACCACGCTCGACGAGTACCGCAAGCACCTGGAGAAGGACGCAGCGCTCGAGCGCCGCTTCCAGCCGATCCAGGTCGCGGAGCCGTCGCTGCCGCACACCATCGAGATCCTCAAGGGTCTGCGCGACCGTTACGAGGCCCACCACAGGGTCTCCATCACGGACGAGGCGCTGGTCCAGGCCGCCACCCTGGCCGACCGGTACATCTCGGACCGCTTCCTGCCGGACAAGGCGATCGACCTGATCGACGAGGCCGGCTCCCGGATGCGCATCCGCCGGATGACCGCGCCGCCGGACCTGCGCGAGTTCGACGAGAAGATCGCCGGTGTCCGCCGCGACAAGGAGTCCGCGATCGACTCCCAGGACTTCGAGAAGGCAGCTTCGCTCCGCGACAAGGAGAAGCAGCTGCTGGCGGCGAAGGCCAAGCGGGAGAAGGAGTGGAAGGCCGGCGACATGGACGTCGTCGCCGAGGTCGACGGCGAGCTGATCGCCGAGGTCCTCGCGACCGCCACCGGCATCCCGGTCTTCAAGCTGACCGAGGAGGAGTCCTCGCGTCTGCTGCGCATGGAGGACGAGCTCCACAAGCGCGTCATCGGGCAGAAGGACGCCATCAAGGCCCTCTCGCAGGCCATCCGCCGTACGCGAGCCGGTCTGAAGGACCCGAAGCGCCCCGGTGGCTCGTTCATCTTCGCCGGCCCGTCCGGTGTGGGTAAGACCGAGCTCTCCAAGACGCTCGCCGAATTCCTCTTCGGTGACGAGGACGCGCTGATCTCCCTCGACATGTCGGAGTTCAGCGAGAAGCACACGGTTTCCCGTCTCTTCGGTTCGCCCCCCGGATACGTGGGCTACGAAGAGGGCGGCCAGCTCACCGAGAAGGTCCGCCGGAAGCCGTTCTCCGTCGTCCTCTTCGACGAGGTCGAGAAGGCCCACCCCGATATCTTCAATTCCCTTCTGCAGATCCTGGAGGACGGTCGTCTGACCGACTCCCAGGGCCGCGTCGTGGACTTCAAGAACACGGTCATCATCATGACGACCAACCTCGGGACCCGGGACATCTCCAAGGGCTTCAACCTGGGCTTCGCCGCCCAGGGCGACGTCAAGTCGAACTACGACCGGATGAAGGTCAAGGTCAACGAAGAGCTGAAGCAGCACTTCCGGCCCGAGTTCCTCAACCGTGTCGACGACACGGTCGTCTTCCACCAGCTCACCGAGGAAGACATCATCCAGATCGTCGACCTCATGATCGCCAAGGTGGACGAGCGTCTGAAGGACCGCGACATGGGCATCGAGCTCAGCGCCACGGCCAAGTCGCTCCTCGCCAAGAAGGGCTACGACCCCGTCCTGGGCGCCCGGCCGCTGCGCCGGACGATCCAGCGCGAGATCGAGGACATCCTGTCGGAGAAGATCCTCTTCGGCGAGCTGCGCCCCGGTCACATCGTGGTCGTGGACACCGAGGGCGAGGGTGAGGAGAAGAAGTTCACCTTCCGCGGCGAGGAGAAGTCGGCTCTGCCCGACGTCCCGCCGATCGAGCAGGCGGCCGGTGGCACCGGTCCGAACCTGTCGAAGGACGCGTAACGGCCCTGCCGGGCCGGCTGACGTGACGGGGCGGGCCCCGGACCCACAAGGTCCGGGGCCCGCCCCTTTCGCGTGCCGCGACGCGCCGCGCGTGTGCCGCCTGGTGCCTTGCCGGGCCGAGGGCCGCGAGGCGTGCCGTGCCAGGTCCCTGCGTGCTGGCTGGTGCCCTGGCAGCCAGGGCACCATCCCGCTGTTGTCCGGCGGCCGTGACAGGGTCAGCAGGCGTGCCGTGCCAAGGCTCTGCGTGTGCCGCCTGGGTACTCCGGCCCGCCAGGGGCCCGCTGCCCCTGGCGGGCCCTGTCCGGAGGCCGTGACAGGGTTGGCGGGGGCCTCGCCAAGGGACTGCGTGCGCTGCCTGGCGCCGAGGAGGGCCAGGAGCCGCCCGCTCTCGGCGGGGCACTGTCAGCGCTCGGGTGGCGTGCCATGCCGAGGCCGTGCTCTGCCTGGTCGGGCCGGTCCGCCCGACCAGGCGGTGGGCGGGCGTGCCATGTCAAGGCCCTGCGTGTGCTGCCCGTGCCGTGCTGAGCCGGCCCCCGCTGGCGTCGGCGGGACCCGGCAGGGTCAGCAGGAGGCGGGCTTGCGCCAGGAGCATTCCAGTGAGGCATCGGGCTCCGCGGTGCGGGCACGCGGGGGCGACGTGGGCACGATCGTGCCCGCCGCGGTGTCCGAGGACGCCAGGGTGACGACCAGCGCGTCCTCGATGCTCTTCACCGAGGAGGCGAGGTAGTTGTTGAGGACGACGCTGTAGACGAGTTCGCGTCCCGCGGCGTCGGTGACGTATCCCGACAGCGCGGAGGCACCCGTCAGCGAGCCGGTCTTGCCCCGGGCGTTGAGGGCGGCCGGGGTGCCGCACATACGGGAGCGCAGCGTTCCGCCCACGGCGCGGTCGGGGGCGCAGGCCACCGGCAGGGACGCGTACCAGTCGGCGAACCAGGGGGCGTCGCGGACGGAGAGCAGGAGGGTCGCCAGCTCGGCCGCCGGGAACATGTTCATCCGGGACAGTCCGGAGCCGTCGGCCTGGCGGAGGGTGGAGGTCCTGACGCCCTCCTTCTCCAGCTGGGCGCCGATCGCGGCGAGGCCCGCGTCCCAGGTGCCCCGGCCGGACGCCCGATGCCCCATCTCCTTGGTGAGCGCCTCCGCGTGCATGTTGTTGGAGAGCTTCATGAACGGGTGCATCAGTTCGCTGAGCGGCATGGAGCGGTGCGAGGCGAGCGTGCGCGCCCCGGCGGGGGTCGGGCGGCCCAGACGGGGAGTGCCCGAGACCCGTACGCCGTGCTCGGCAAGCGCGTCGGCGAACACGGCGGCCGCGTAGCCGGTCGGTTCCCAGACCGCGATCCACTCCTTGGCGGCTGCCGAGCCGACGGGGACGTCACCGCTGATCGTGAGCCTGTTCGTGCCGTGGTCCCGGGAGACGGCCAGGGTGTCCGGCCGGCCCGCCTCGACAGTGGTGGCGCTGACGTCGAGGCGTACGTAGTCGGTGGGCGGGGTCAGTGTCACGCGGGGGCGCTCGCCCGGCCGGGCGCCCGGGGCGACCTCGACGACGACGGTGCCGGAGTCGTAATCGGTATCGGGCGCGAGGGTGAGCGCCGAGATCTGTGCGGAGTAGTAGGCGGACTCGTCGTCGGCCGCCCAGGACCGGCCGAGGCGCTGGTCGTCGAAGCGGGTGTCGTCGGCGACGAGGCGCCCGGTGACGCGTTTGATGCCGGACGCCGCGACGTCCGCCGCGAGGGCTCGGTAGTCGGCCGCGAGCAGGGTGGGATCGCCGCTGCCGCGAAGGTACAGGTCGCCGGTGAGAGTGGCGCCCTCGCGGCGGCCGGTGGTCAGCACGTCGGTGCTGAAGCGGTGGTCCGGGCCCAGTACGGCCATGGCGGCGGCGGAGGTGGCGAGCTTGGTGTTGGACGCGGGCATCAGACGGTCGCCGCTGTCGCGCTGGTAGAGGCGCTCACCGGTGGCGGCGTCGGCGACCACGACGCTCACGGCGCCACCGTCGATCCTGGGGTCCGCGAGGACCTTGTCGAGGGCGCCCTTGAGGCCGGTGTCGGAGGGGCCGGCCCCGGCCGGCGAGCTCCAGGTGAGCGTGCAGACGAGGCCGGCGGCGAGCGGCCAGATCCATGCGCGGCGCAGCGCGCGGTGACGGATACGAACCACGGGTCTACTCATGGCACAGGAGGATCCCGGAAGCGGATCCTTCCCGGAAGGACGCGCGGCGGGCCTTCCGGGCGGTGAAAAGGGCTGAATTCTGTGGCCCCGGTCACCTCACGGCCCCTTTTCCAGTGTGGTCCGGAGCACTTTCCCATGGCTGTCGCGCGTGGCCTGGCTCACGATTCCGGACCCCCGGAAGGGGCCCCTCCGTGACAAGGCGCACAGGCGTTTTGGGTACTACTAGGTGGATTAGTGATCGGAATATCCGTTTTGTCCCTCACGGGGGATCCGGCCGGCCCGGGGCTTTCCGTCTCCTCGTCCGCGGGTCCGGCCGCAGGGCGTCTCTCCCGGGGCCCGTGGCCAGGACGTGCGGTTAAACCGGTCGGTCCCGGGCATACGAGGCCCCGCTTTCCGGCGGTGCGCGCGCCTCGGCCGGGAGTCAAGAGGCGTATTTCCGCGGATGCCACTACGACGCAATGTCGTAGTTGGGGGGTTTGAGGCGACTTGGGAGCACGGGTTACCAATGTGGAGCCAGCCCGGTGCGGATGCATCGGGTCCATTCATGCCCGGAGGTTCTCCCGTATGTCGAAGCGCACCATGATCCACCAGCTCCGCCCGTCCGTGCTCCGTACCCGTGGTGCTGTCGTGGCCGCCGGAATGGGTGCCGTGATGGTCGTCGGAGCCGGTGCGGGTGTCGCCTCCGCCGACGCGGGCAAGGCGGCCAAGCCGGCCGTCGTGGACGCCGCCTCTGCCGTCGCCGCCCAGGCCGACGCCCAGGCGAACGCCGCGAAGGCGAAGGCCGCCAAGAAGACCGCCAAGAAGAAGCCCGTCAAGAAGGCCCCGGCGTGGGTCAAGCCGGTCGGCAAGTACACGCTGACCGCGAGCTTCGCGCAGGGTGGCGCCATGTGGTCCGCCAAGCACTCCGGCCAGGACTTCGCGGTGCCGATCGGCACGCAGGTCAAGGCGGTCGGCGCCGGTACCGTCGTCAAGGCGGGCCCGAACGGCGGCGGCGACGGCCCCGCCTACGGCAACGCCATCGTGATCAAGCACAACAACGGCAAGTACTCCCAGTACGCCCACCTGTCGAAGATCAACGTGAACGTGGGCGCGAAGGTGAAGACCGGCCAGAACATAGCCAAGTCCGGCAACACCGGTAACTCCTCCGGCCCGCACCTCCACTTCGAGATCCGCACGACGCCGAACTACGGCTCTGCGCTCAACCCGATGTCGTTCCTGCGCTCCGCCGGCGTCAACCTGTGACGCACGCCTGAGCCCGCCCCGTCGCACAGCGCCGGGTGATCAGAAGGCCCCGCCCTGCCCGGGCGGGGCCTTTGTGCGCCCGGACACGCCAGGGGCTCAACCGCGGCGTTTCAGCCGGGGCCGCTTCAGCCTCTTCGGCCGCTCCGGATCCCGGTCCTCCGCCGGTGTCAGCACCGGGAAGCTCCCGGTGTTCGTCGGCGCGTGCTCGGGAAGCCAGAGCACCGCGATCGCCCCGCCGGAGGCCCCCAGCGGTGTCGCCCCCTCCGGCGCGGCGTTCCGGAACGTCAGCCTCGCCCCGAGCACCCGCGCCTGACCGGCCGCGATCGTGAGGCCCAGACCGTGCCCCGTACCCGCACGGTCGCTGGCACCCGTGCGGAACCGGCTCGGTCCCTCCCGCAGCACCGACTCCGGGAATCCGGGTCCGTGGTCCCGTACCCGCACCACCCGGCCCTCGACGGTGACCTCGATCGGGCCCTTGCCGTACTTGGCCGCGTTGGTGAGCAGATTGCCGAGGATGCGCTCGAGACGCCGGGGGTCGGTGCTCACCCAGGAGTTGTGCACCACCCGGACCTCCGCCTCAGGGTGGAACACGGCGACCCTGCGCCCGACGAACTCGCCCAGCTGGATCTCCTGGAGCTCGGCCCGCTCGGAGGCGCTGTCGAGCCTGGCCACCTCCAGCACGTCCTCCACCAGCGTCCGCATGGCCTGCGCCCGGTCCCGTACGAGCTCGGTCGGGCGCCCGGGCGGCAGCAGCTCGGCCGCCGTGAGCAGCCCCGTGACCGGTGTGCGCAGTTCGTGAGCGATGTCCGCGGTGACCCGGCGCTCCGCCTCGATCCGTTCGTTGAGGGCATCGGTGAGCGCGTCGACGGCCCGCGCCAGATCGTCGGTCTCGTCGCGCACGACGCCGCCGATGGCGTCCCGCACCCGGACCTCGTGGTTGCCCTCGGCGACATTGCCCGCCGCCGCGGCCGCCTTGCGCAGCCGGCGTGAGAGCTGCCCGCCGATCAGGACGCCCAGCGCGGAACCGCCCAGTACGACCGAGACCGAACCGATGATCAGCGCCCGGTCCAGGTCCTGCATGATCTCGGCGCTGCGCCCGGCGAACGCCGTGTGCAGGGAGAGCACGTCACCGCCGGCCAGGGGCACGGCGGCCCAGATCTCGGGCGTCCCGTCGTGGCCCTCGTCGATGTACGAGCCGCGCCGCTTCTCCCGCATCAGCCGCTGGAGCTCGTCCGGCAGCGCGGGATCGTTGATCTTGCTGTTGAAGCGCGGGTCCTTGTTCTTGGACGTCTCGTACCAGCGCTGCGCCAGCAGGACCCGGTCCATCTGGACGTCGCGGGCGTTGTCGAGCATGGAGACCCGGGCGGCGTTGTGCACGACCAGGCTGAGCGCCATGGCGATCAGCGCGCCGACCGCCGCGATCGCGATGCTGATCTTCCAGCGGACGCCGGTGCGCAGGACGAGACGCCTCATGCGGTGGGACTCTCCTCGGCGAAAGGTGCTGCGGCACCCATACGGCGTGCCTCAGGCCTTGAGCTTGTAGCCGAAGCCGCGGACCGTCTCGATCCGGTCCTGGCCGATCTTGGTGCGCAGGCGCTGGACATGGACGTCCACGACCCGGGTGTCGCCGCCCCAGCCGTAGTCCCAGACCCGGTCCAGCAGCTTGTCGCGGGAGAGCACGGTGCCGGGGGCGGACGAGAACTCCAGCAGCAGCCGCATCTCGGTCGGCGTCAGCGACACCGGCGTGCCGGCCCTGCGCACCTCCATGCCCTCGGTGTCCACCTCGAGGTCGCCGAAGGTCAGCGCGCCGCCCTGCTCCTGCCGTCCCGCGGGGCCGCCGTCGCCCGCGGGGCCCGAGGCATGGCCGAAGCGGCGCAGCACGGCACGGATACGGGCGACGAGCACGGCGCCGTCGAAGGGCTTGGTGACGTAGTCGTCCGCCCCGGCCTCCAGGCCGAGCACCACGTCGATCGAATCGGCGCGCGCCGAAAGCATGATCACGGGCACCGTCGACTCGTCGCGGATCCGCCGGCACAGGCTCACCCCGTCGAGGCCGGGCACCATCACGTCCAGCAGCGCGATGTCGGGCCGGTCCGCCCGGAACGCCTCGAGGCCGAGCAGCCCGTCGGGCACAGCGGTGACCGCGAAGCCGTCGCGCTCGAGGGCGAGCTGCGTGGCCTCGCGGATGACATCGTCGTCCTCGACGAACAGGACATGGGTCTCGGCCATCCGGCGCTCTCTCAGTTCTCTCAGTTGCCGCTCGGCGCGGGAGCCTCGGAGGCGACCACCTCGCCCTCGCCGACCGCCCTGCTGAATTCGTTGCGCACCCAGAACTCCCGGGTGAACCTGCCCGCCGACCAGCGGTAGGTGCTCACTTCCTCGCCGGACGGCTCCGCCACCGGGTCGTCCTTGGCGTACACCTGCTTGGTCACCACCAGATCGCCCCGGTCGACCGCCGCGTAGACCGCGGGCTCCTCGACGGAGAACACGTTCTCGTAGGTCTTTCCGGTCTCCCGGTACACATACGTGCCCATGCCGACCGCGTCACCGCAGGTCAGCACGTTGACGATGACGTCGGGCGTGTCATTTCCGGTGAGTACCGCGTACGAGGTGTCGACGGGGTACGAGTCCTTGGCGCACGGCCGCAGATCCGCCTTGACCCGGGCGCTGACCTTCGGGTCGGCCATCAGCAGCTTGACCGCGTCCACCGACTCCGTGAAATGGCCCGCGTCACCGGCCGACGGCACCGGGGCCGCCCTGCTCGCGGTCTGTGAGGGCGCCGCACCCTCGTCCTCCACCCCCGTGCCCCCGGTGGAACAGCCGGCGGCGAACAGCGCCGCGGCGACGAGCCCGGCCGTCGCCGTGCCGCTCGCCGCCATGGTCCTGCTGCTGCCCTTGCCTGTCAGGCCGCGCACCGCTCCCGCTCCCGTCCGTCATGCCGATCGGCACGCCGCGCCTCGTACCGCTCCAGGGTGCGGGCGTCCAGCTCCCGTGCCTCGAGCTCCTGGCGGAGCCGGGCGAGCGCCCGGTGCAGCGTGCTCTTCACCGTACCGGCCGACATTCCGAGCGCGGCGGCGGTCTCCTCGGTGCTCATCTGCTCCCAGTGCCGCAGCACCACGACGCTGCGCTGCTTGGGCGCCAGCACTCCGAGCACGTCCATCAGCAGAGCCCGGTCCGCACGCTGCTCGCTGCCGTCCTCGACGCTGGCGTCGGGCAGCTGCTCGGTGGGGACCTCTTCGAGCTTGCGGGCCCGCCACCACTCGGTGCGCGTATTGATCATCACGCGGCGAAGGTACGCGTCGGCGAGCGACTTGTCCGCGATTCCGTCCCACCGGCCGTAGGTGCGTACGAGCGCGGTCTGGAGCAGGTCCTGTGCGTCGACCGGGTCGGGGACGAGGCGGCGGGCGCTGCGCAGCAGCGCCTCCTGCCTGGTGCGTACGTACTCCTCGAAGTCGAGCACCTCGCCGTGCGCCATTCCAACCGCCTCCGTCCCCGTGACCAAGCTCTGCGTGCTTTGCCGCTCTTGTGTTTCTCCTGCGTCACAAGAAGCTACGGAGGCGTTGTCACGGCACTGTGCGGAGCAGCCGTCGGAGGGCGCACGGCCATCCATCGGTTGTGTAACAGCGGATGTTTCAGGTGGGGGGTGAGTGGGGTAAAGACTTCGGCCCCGTGCCCGCTCAGGTCAGCGGGAGACGGTAGTGACCGTTCTCCAGCGGCTCGACCAGTCCGTCGGCGACCAGCCCGTCCAGAGCACGGCCCCGCTGCATCGGCTCGTGCCAGACGGCGTCCAGGGCCGACTGCGGCACCGGTGTCACGGCCTCGCGCAGCACGGCGAGCAGCTTGCCGCGGACCTGCCGGTCCGTGCCGACGTACGTCTGGCCGCGTCGTGCGGGACCCACGTGCGCCGGCTTGCCGGCCAGCCGCCAGGCACACCGCTCCGCGATCGGGCAGCGCGCGCAGTCCTCGTTCTTGGCGGTGCACACCAGCGCGCCCAGCTCCATCGAGGCCGCCGCCCAGCGGGCCGCGGTCCGCTCCTCCTCCGGGAGGAGCATGCGGGCCAGCTTGCGCTCGGCCGCCGTCGTCGCGTTCGGCGGGTACTGGATGCCCGTCGCGGCGCGCGCGAACACCCGCCGGACGTTGGTGTCCAGGACGGCGTGCCGCTGCCCGTACGCGAAAGAGGCCACGGCCGCCGCCGTGTACTCGCCGATCCCCGGCAGCGCGAGCAGCTGCGCGTGGTCGGTCGGGACCTCACCGCCGTGCCGCTCCGTTATCGCCTGCGCGGCGCCGTGCAGGCGCAGGGCCCGCCTGGGGTAGCCGAGCCGGCCCCAGGCACGGACGGCTTCACCGGGGGCCTCCTCGGCCAGGTCGGCGGGGCGCGGCCAGCGGGCCAGCCACTGCTCGTACACGGGCAGGACCCGGGTCACCGGGGTCTGCTGCAGCATGAACTCGCTCACCATCACGCCCCATGCGCCTGCTTCGGGGCGACGCCAGGGCAGGTCACGGGCGTGCTGTTCGAACCAGGCGATGACGGGGGTGTGGAGCGAGGCGGGGTCGACGGCTACGGACGTCTGGGTTTCGTGAGTGACAGTCATGGCACACCGATCCTGGCACGTCCGCCGGTGTGCACGCCGCATACACGGGCTCCGGCAAGCCCACGGGGCGTGTCCGCCGCCGGCCGCCGCGGGGGACGCGGCGGCCGGCGGGTCCCGGGTGTGCCGTCACGTGGCGCCCGGGCGGCCCGGAAGCCGCCGGGCGCGCTCCCCCCGCGCCGGAGCGGGGCCGCTCCCCAGGGGCGAAGGAGCCCCCGAAAGTGTCAGGCGCGGGGCTCGTACGCCTGCGGCGCGGCCGCCTGCGCCGGTGCCTGGCCGGGGCCGGCGAACCAGACCACGAGCGGCGTGCGGCTCATCCGCATCGTGCCCAGCAGCGCCGCCGCCGCACGGACCAGCACCAGGGTGAACACCGTCGCGACGAGGGCGCCGACCACCAGCCCCACCAGCACGTCATGCGGGTAGTGCACGCCGACGAAGACCCGGGAGAACGCCATCAGCAGGGCCATCGGCACCGTGAGCAGCGCGATCCGGGGCCACGCGAGGGCCAGGGCGACGGCCGCCGCGCCCGCGATCGCCGCGTGATTGCTGGGGAACGACCAGTCGCCGGTCGGCGGGCAGGGCACCAGTGCCGCCGCAGCGTCCGCGACCGTGCGGCACGGGCGTTCCTCGTCCACGACCGACTTCAGGGACTCGCTGACGACGTAGCCGGCGGCCGTCGCGAGCGGTGCGAGCACCGCGAGGGCGACGGCACGGTTGTCGCCCGCGCGCGACCGCCACCAGGCCACCACGTACAGCACTCCGAAGAGCAACAGCCCCGCCTCCGTCCAGAGTTCGGCGACGTGCTGCACCCAGGAGGGAGTCGTGTGGGCGAAGTCGATGATGTCCCGGTAGAGATCGCGGGTGATGCTGCTGTCCATGGTCAGGGACCGTACCTTCCCTGCGGCGGCGGTCACCCGGGGCCATCGGACAGGGCCACCCCCGACGAAAGTAACGGCCTTGCGGGGCGGGGTCCGTGATGATGATCGGCAGAGTTCGGAAGTATGGCGGCGGGTACGGCGGGAGTTGGGCCGGATCTCTCGTAGAGTTTGAGCCGTGGGATCTCTGCGCAATCCGATCGGGCCGCTCCCCTCCTCCATCTACTGGCGACGGAGGGCAGTCGCGGCGTCGCTGGTTGCGCTCATCGCGGTACTGATCGTCTGGGCGGTCGGTTCGGCGGGAGAGGGCGGCGGCAGCGACGACAAGGGCGCCGGGGGTACGTCTCCCCTTCCCTCGATCACGCCGGGGCCCGGCCAGTCGGGGCCCGCGATCAGCGAACAGCCGGGCGGGCGTGACGAATCGGACGCCGGCGCGGACAACGGCGGTAACGGGTCCGGGAGTTCGAGCGGTTCGAGCGGTACCGGCGACTCCTCGGGCGGTGCTTCCGGCGGAGCGACGAGCGGCACGACCGGCGGCTCGTCCGACGGTGGCACGGACGGCGGCGGCGCGGACGGCGGCGCCGGCGGTACGGCCGGCGGTGGTTCGGCCGGCCGCCCCGTACCGGCGGGCT
The DNA here is from genome assembly GCF_052068155.1 of Streptomyces sp. OZ13. Classification (NCBI taxonomy): domain Bacteria; kingdom Bacillati; phylum Actinomycetota; class Actinomycetes; order Kitasatosporales; family Streptomycetaceae; genus Streptomyces; species Streptomyces sp. OZ13. Next base: position 689,357 of record NZ_JBQHCZ010000004.1, read on the forward strand.
CGACGCTCCCCGACTGCGCCCCGGGATCACTGAAGTTGACGCTGCGCAGCGCGAAGGTCGCCTACGAGCCGGGGGAGAACCCGTCGTTCCGGCTCGTCGTCACCAACTCCTCGGCGACGACGTGCAAGGCCGACTTCGGCCCGAAGGCGGCCGTGTTCACCGTCACCGACGCCGAGGACGAGTCCGTCTGGTCCACCAAGGACTGCCCGCGCCCGGCCGGGAGCCGGCTGCTCCAGGTCCCGGCGAAGTCCACGATCACGCACACCGTGGAGTGGGACCGCAAGCGGAGCGCGCCGCAGTGCGCGACGCCGACGGCGGGCGCGGTAGGCCCGGGCACCTACTTGGTGGAAGCGACGTTCCCGGGCACGACGGTGCTGCCGGCCTCGTTCCGTCTCGACAAGGTCTGAGCCCAGGGCTTCCCCGGAGGAGCCGGGCACGACACCGCCCGGGGGCGTACGGCCGTCCCGGCATGATCCGAACGAGAGGCCCTAGACGTACCGCTCGAGGATCGAGGACTCCGCGAGCCGCGACAGGCCCTCCCGCACGCTGCGGGCCCGCGCCTCGCCGACGCCGTCCACGGCCTGAAGGTCGTCCACGCTCGCCGCGAGCAGCTTCTGCAGCCCGCCGAAGTGCTCGACGAGCCGCTCGATGATCGCGCCCGGCAGCCGCGGAACCTTCGCCAGCAGCCGGTAACCGCGCGGCGAGACCGCCGAGTCGAGCGTCTCCGGCGAACCGCTGTAGCCGAGAGCCCTGGCCACGGTGGGCAGTTCGAGCAGCTCGCCGTGGCTGAGCGCGTCCAGCTCCGCGAGTGCCTCCTCCACGGTGCGCGAGCGCTTCGCCGTGGGCTCCGGTACGTAGTCGCGCACGACCAGTTCACGCTCCGGCTCGACACCCGCGATCAACTCGTCGAGCTGGAGGGCCAGCAGACGACCGTCGGTGCCCAGCTCGACCACGTACTCCGCGATCTCCGTCGCGATGCGGCGCACCATCTCCAGGCGCTGCGCGACCGCGGTGACGTCGCGGACGGTGACCAGGTCCTCGATCTCGAGGGCCGACAGCGTGCCCGCGACCTCGTCGAGGCGGAGCTTGTAGCGCTCGAGGGTGGCCAGTGCCTGGTTGGCGCGGGACAGGATCGCCGCCGACTCCTCCAGGACCCGGCGCTCCCCGTCCACGTACAGCGCGATCAGGCGCATCGACTGCGACACGGACACGACCGGGAAGCCGCACTGACGTGAGACCCGGTCCGCGGTGCGGTGCCGGGTGCCCGTCTCCTCCGTGGGGATCGAGGCGTCCGGGACCAGCTGCACCCCCGCCCGGTGGATCTTGGAGATGTCCTTGTCGAGGATGAGCGCGCCGTCCAGCTTGCACAGCTCGCGCAACCTGGTGGCGGTGAATTCCACGTCCAGCACGAAACCGCCGGTGCACATCGACTCGACGGTCTTGTCCATGCCGAGAACGATCAGGCCTCCGGTGTTGCCCCGGAGGATGCGCTCCAGTCCGTCGCGCAGGGCGGTGCCCGGTGCGACGGCGCTCAGGGCGGCGCGGATCAGCGCTTCGTTGCCGGAGCCTCCGCCGGACTTTCCGGGTGCTGATGCCCCGTCCTTGGCTGCCACTGCACTCCTCCGGCTCGTACGGGTGGGCGAGACCAGGGCAAAGTCTACCGGCGAGCTTCCGCCTCCCGTGGGGCCTCCGCCCGCTCTCTGCGCGAGCCGTCGCCGGAGGACCTCTGACGGCCCTTGGGCAGCACCCTCAGGGCGTCACCCATGTCGGCGACTTCCGTGACCTTCATACCGGGTGGGACCTTCCCCGGATCGGAGGGGACCAAGGCGTGCGTGAAGCCCAGACGGTGAGCCTCCGCCAGCCTGCGCTGGACGCCCGTGACCCTCCTCACCTCGCCCGCGAGCCCGACCTCGCCGATCGCGACCAGGTTCTTCGGCAGGGGCACGTCGCTGGCCGCCGAGGCCAGGGCGAGCGCGATCGCCAGGTCCGCGGCCGGTTCGGAGAGCTTCACCCCGCCGACGGTGGCGCTGTAGATGTCGCGCTTGCCGAGGGCGGTGATCCGGCCGCGCTGCTCGAGCACGGCCAGCATCATCGACACGCGGGAGGTCTCCAGACCGGACGTGGTGCGCCGGGGGGAGGGGATCTGGGAGTCGACGGTGAGGGCCTGCACCTCGGCGACCAGGGGGCGGCGGCCCTCCAGGGTCACCGTCAGGCACGTGCCCGGAACCGGCTCCGCGCGGCGGGTCAGGAACAGCCCGGACGGGTCCGCGAGGCCGGTGATGCCCTCGTCGTGCAGTTCGAAGCAGCCGACCTCGTCGGTCGCGCCGTAGCGGTTCTTCACGCCTCTGACCAGGCGCAGCCGGGCGTGCCGGTCGCCCTCGAAGGAGAGCACCACGTCCACCAGGTGCTCGAGCAGCCGGGGACCGGCGATGGCGCCGTCCTTGGTGACGTGGCCGACGAGCAGCGTGGACATGCCGCGCTCCTTGGAGGCGCGGATGAGCGCGCCCGCGACCTCCCTGACCTGAGCCATGCCGCCGGGGGCCCCGTCGATCTCGGGGGACGCCACGGTCTGCACCGAGTCGAGGACCAGCAGGGAGGGCTTGACCGCGTCCAGGTGGCCGAGCACGGCCGAGAGGTCGGTCTCCGCGGCGAGGTAGAGGTGGTCGTGCAGCGCCTTGATCCGGTCGGCGCGCAGCCGCACCTGACTCGCGGACTCCTCGCCCGTCACATAGAGCGTGCGGTGCTCGTCGCTGGCCGCCTTCGCCGCGACGTCGAGCAGCAGCGTCGACTTGCCGACGCCGGGTTCGCCCGCGAGGAGGACGACGGCGCCGGGCACCAGCCCCCCGCCGAGCACCCGGTCGAGCTCGTCGACGCCGGTGGAGCGGGCGGTCGCCTGCCGGCCGTCGACCTGGCCGATGGGCAGCGCGGCGGTGGACACACGGCCGGCGGCGGTCGTGCGGACGGCGGGTGCGCCGTACTCCTCCACCGTGCCCCACGCCTGGCATTCGGGGCAGCGGCCGAGCCACTTGACGGTCGTCCAGCCGCACTCTGTGCAGCGGTAGGACGGCCGGTCCTTCGCGGATTTCGTACGGGCAGCCATGCGCAAACCGTAACCGGGGCCACCGACAGCGCGGCGACTCGACCGAAAGGGGGATGGCATTCGGCCCTGATTTCACTATCGCTGTCCCCCTTCGAGCGAACTGTTCACCCGTAGGGGTTAAAAGTGCTCAAGGGGTGCGAAGGGGTCGCGGTCCTGCCCCTACGGTCACGGAGTGACGAGCAGCAGGCTGGAATCCCCTACCCACACCACCGGCGCACACCGGGCGCACCGACGCGCTCCCCGAATGTCGCCCGGGCGGCCGCCCGCACGTTACGAGCCGTACCTGGACGGCCTGTTCACCTACTGCCTGTCCGTGCTCTGCGATCACGACGCGGCCACGGCGGTCCTCGGTGACGTACTCGCCATCGCCGAACGCCAGCAGGGGCGCTGCCCCGGCGACACGGCCGAGCGGAAGGCCTGGTTGTACGCGCTCGCACGGTGGGCCTGCCTGCGCCGGCTGACGGAGCAGCGGCGCAGGCGCCAGGGCGCGCACACCGGGCGGCCCGCCGCCGCGGAGGAGCGCGCGGCCCGGACGAGCCCCGGGACCGCGGAGCGTCATCGCGCCGAACTCGCCCTGCTGGCCTGGCCGGAGGCCGCCGGCACCACCCCCGAGCAGCGCGAGGCGCTCGAACTCGCCGTCCGGCACGGGCTCGACGCCGGCCAGGTCGCCTCCGTCCTCGGTTCGGAGCCCGCGGCCACGCGCGACCTCCTCGCGGCCGCCGCATGCGAGGTCGAGCGGACCCGCGCCGCGCTCGCCGTCGTCGAGACGGGCAACTGCCCGGCGGTCGGCCGGCTCACCGGGGACAACCGCGTGCTGCTCTCGGCGGCGCTGCGCCAGGAGCTCGTACGGCACGTCGACGACTGTCCGCGCTGCCGGCGCGCCGCCGAGCGCGCCGGCGCGGGAGGGCCCTGGCCGGGCTCCGCGGTCACCCCTGCCGTGCTGCCGCTGGTCGAGGCGCCGAGGGCGGCCGCCTACATGGCGATGCTGCATGTACCGAGGGCGCGGGCCGGAGGGCCTCGGTTCGGCCCCCGGGGCTTCCCGCTGGACCCGAAGGACCATGCGGCGCGGCGGGACCGGCTGCGCGCGCGGGCGGTGACGACGACGGTCGTGGCCACCGTCGTGGCCGCTCCGGTGCTCGCCCTGTGGGCCGCGTACCGAGGGGCGCCGCTGACGGGGGAGGCCCGCGGTCCCGCGGCCAGCGCGGACGAGCGGGCGGGCGCCGGCGGCTCGGCCGCCGACCCGTACGACCACTACGAGAACGCGGGCAACGCGAGCACGAGGCCGGACCCGAGGTTCACGGCGAACCGGAGCTCGCCCGACGTCTCGGTCGAGGTCGTCAGCGAGGAAAGGATCACGCCGCCGTCCGTCGCGGGCCGGGTGGGGCCGGGCCGGATCACCGTCGAGGCGGAGCCGGCCGGGGACGGCACCCGCATCACGCTCGCGGCGTCCGGCGGCTCGCCGGTCCGCTGGTCGGCCTGGACGGGTGCGTCCTGGCTCCATCTGAGCCGGTCGTCCGGCACGCTGGACCCCGGCGAAACGATCACCCTGTATGTGACCGTCGACCGTTCGCGGGAGCCGGCCGGGCCGTGGCGGGCACGGGTGGGCGTGGATCCGTCCGGGGCGGTCGTCTTCATCCGTGGCCACGGTGACGTCACGAGGCCGCCGTCGTCGCCGGACCCTGACCCGACCTCGCCCTCCGGCCCGCCTCCGTCGTCGCCGGACCCGACCCCGCCGTCGAGCCCGCCGCCGTCGAGTCCGCCGCCCTCCGGCCCGCCGTCGTCGCCCGCGCCGGACCCGACCCCGACGGACCCGCCGACGGGTCCGCCCACGGAGCCGGCGACACCGCCGCCGGCGAACTGAGGCGCACGGGCGCAACGCCGCCCGGAACGCGGCCGCCCGGCCTGTGCTCCACGGCCGGGCGGCCGCCTCTGGGACCGGCGCGTGCGCCCGGCCCTGCGGCGGGTCTCAGACGGCCGGATCGGCCGGGTGGGGGGCGACCAGGGGGAGCGAGGACGCCAGGCGGGCCTCGCACAGGCCGGCCAGGACGTCGTACGCCGCCTTGCCCATCAGCTCCGTCAGCTCCGGGCGGTAGGTCACGTACACCGGCTCGCCGGCGCCGTGCGCGGACGTCGCCGACGTGCACCACCAGTGCAGGTCGTGACCGCCGGGGCCCCAGCCGCGGCGGTCGTACTCACCGATGGACACCTGGAGGACGCGGGAGTCGTCGGGCCGGTCGATCCATTCGTAGGTGCGCCGCACCGGCAGCTGCCAGCACACGTCCGGCTTGGTCTCCAGCGGCTCGCGGCCCTCGCGCAGCGCCAGGATGTGCAGCGAGCACCCGGCGCCGCCCGCGAAACCCGGGCGGTTCTGGAAGATGCACGAGCCCTCCCAGCGCCGCGTCTGGCGCTCACCGTCGTCGTCCTTCTGCACCCAGCCCGTGCTCGTGCCGACGTCGTGGAACTGCCAGAGGTCCGGCGTGAGACGGGCCACGTGCTCCGCGACGCGCTTCTCGTCGTCCTCGTCGGAGAAGTGCGCCCCCAGCGTGCAGCAGCCGTCGTCCGCGCGCCCCGCCTGGATGCCCTGGCAGCCGCTGCCGAAGATGCAGCTCCAGCGCGAGGTCAGCCAGGTCAGGTCGCAGCGGAAGACCTGCTCGTCGTCGGCGGGGTCGGGAAACTCCACCCAGGCGCGGGCGAAGTCCAGGCCCTTCTCGTCGGTCTCGGTCTTCTCCGGAGGGCTGGCTTTGCCCGGCTTCGCCTTTTTCGTCTTTGGCACGGGTCCAGCGTATGCGGGCGGCCGCAGTAGCGTTCCGCCCATGAGACTCGGAGTCCTCGACGTCGGTTCGAACACGGTGCATCTGCTGGCAGTGGATGCGCACCCCGGCGCACGGCCGCTGCCCGCCCACTCGCACAAGGCGGAACTGCGCCTCGCCGAGCTGCTCGACGAGGACGGGGCGATCGGTGACGACGGCGTCGACCGTCTCATCGAAACGATCACCGACGCCCTCCAGGCCGCCGAGGACAAGGGCTGCGAAGAGGTGCTGGCCTTCGCCACCTCCGCGGTGCGCGAGGCCACCAACGCGGACGCCGTGCTGGCCCGGGTGAAGGAAGAGACGGGTGTCGCCCTGACTGTGCTGAGCGGCGAGGAGGAGGCTCGACTCACCTTCCTCGCCGCCCGCCGCTGGTTCGGCTGGTCGGCCGGGAAGCTGCTCGTCCTCGACATCGGCGGCGGTTCCCTCGAGATCGCGTACGGCATGGACGAGGAGCCCGACGCGGCCGTGTCCCTGCCGCTCGGCGCGGGCCGGCTCACCGCGGGCATGCTGCCCGGCGACCCGCCGGACACGCACGACGTCAAGGCCATGCGCCGCCATGTGCGGGCCCAGATCGCCCGGGTCGTCGGCGAATTCACCCGCTTCGGCAAGCCGGACCACATCGTCGCGACCTCCAAGACCTTCAAGCAGCTCGCCCGGATAACCGGCGCGGCACGCTCGGCCGAGGGGCCGTACGTGCAGAGGGAACTGAGTCGTAAATCACTGGAGGAGTGGGTCCCCAAGCTGGCGGCCATGACGGTCGAGCAGCGCGCCGGACTGCCCGGCGTGTCGGAGGGGCGGGCCCGCCAGATCCTCGCGGGAGCCCTGGTGGCGGAGGGTGCGATGGACCTCTTCGGCGCGGACGAACTCGAGATCTGCCCGTGGGCGCTGCGCGAGGGTGTGATCCTCCGCCGCCTGGATCACCTCCCTGCCGACTAGTCCGGCCCCGTACCCTGTCCCCGTGGCAGAACCAGTCGTGCGTATCCCGGATGCGAAGGTTGTCCTGTCGACGGCTTCCGTCTATCCGGAGTCGACGGCGACAGCCTTCGAGGTCGCCGCGCGCCTCGGCTACGACGGGGTCGAGGTCATGGTGTGGACCGATCCCGTGAGCCAGGACATCGAGGCGCTCCGCCGGCTCTCCGACTACCACCGGATGCCGGTCCACGCGGTCCACGCGCCGTGTCTGCTGATCACCCAGCGGGTCTGGTCCACGGACCCGTGGGTGAAACTCCAGCGGGCGAAGGCGGCGGCGGAGAAGCTCGGGGCGTCGACGGTCGTGGTGCATCCGCCGTTCCGCTGGCAGCGCCAGTACTCACGCGACTTCGTCCGCGGGATCTGGCGGATGGCGGACGAGACGGACGTGCGGTTCGCGGTGGAGAACATGTACCCGTGGCGCTACCGGGACCGCGAGATGCTCGCCTACGCCCCCGACTGGGACGTCACCAAGGACGACTACCGCCACTTCACTATCGACCTCTCGCACGCCGCGACGTCCCGCACCGACACCATGGCGATGGTCGACCGCATGGGCGACCGGCTCGGCCACGTGCACCTGGCGGACGGCAAAGGGTCCGCGAAGGACGAGCACCTGGTGCCAGGACGCGGCGACCAGCCCTGCGCGGAACTGCTGGAGCGGCTCGCGCGCTCGGGTTTCGACGGCCATGTCGTCATCGAGGTCAACACCCGGCGCGCCATGTCCGCCGCCGAACGTGAGGCCGATCTGGCGGAGGCGCTGGCCTTCACCCGGCTGCACCTGGCGTCGGCCTCCCGCATCCCGTGACGGAGGAACGCAGGCGGCGCGGCCGTCCCGCCCGTAAGGCGGCCGACGAGGGGCCCGGCGCGCGGGAACGCATCCTCGAGGCGGCCCGTGCCGAGTTCGCCGAGCGTGGTTACGACAAGACGACGATGCGGGGGATCGCCCGGGCGGCCGGGGTCGACGCGGCGCTCGTCCACCACTACTTCGGCACCAAGGACGACGTCTTCGCGGCCGCGATCGAGGTCTCCTTCGAACCGGCGATGGTGCTTCCGCAGATCCTCGGCCAGGGTGAGGCGGGGATCGGTGAACGCCTGGCGCGCTATTTCATCGGCATCTGGGAGAACCCGGCGACCCGCGCGCCCCTGCTCGCGATCGTCCGTTCCGCGCTGACCCACGAAGCGGCGGCCAAGGTGCTGCGGGGCTTCGTGCTGCGGCGCCTGCTGGAGCGGGTGGCGGGGGAGCTGGACGTACCGGATCCGCGCTTCCGGGCCGAGCTCGCCGCCTCCCACATGGTGGGCATCGTGATCCTGCGGTACGTGGTCCAGGTGGAGCCGATGGCCTCGGTGGATCCGGAGGAGATCGTCCGGATGGTGGCGCCGTCGCTGCAGCGCTACCTGACCGAGGACATCGAACGGCCGACCGAGGACTGAGCCGGGCGTCCCGCATTTCGGACAACCTGTCCAGATCTTGGAGCGGCGGCGTACGCTCGAGGCAGGTACACCCGTCACGAGGAGCGAGCGACGATGCCCGAGCTGAGGTCCCGCACTGTCACCCACGGCCGCAACATGGCGGGCGCCCGCGCCCTTATGCGGGCGTCGGGCGTAGCGAGCGAGGACATCGGCAAGCCGATCGTCGCCGTCGCCAACTCCTTCACCGAGTTCGTCCCCGGGCACACGCACCTGGCCCCGGTGGGCCGGATCGTGTCCGAGGCGATCAAGGCCGCGGGCGCCGTGCCCCGCGAGTTCAACACGATCGCCGTCGACGACGGCATCGCCATGGGCCACGGCGGCATGCTCTACTCGCTGCCCTCCCGCGACCTGATCGCCGACTCGGTCGAGTACATGGTCGAGGCGCACTGCGCGGACGCCCTGATCTGCATCTCCAACTGCGACAAGATCACCCCGGGCATGCTCAACGCCGCCCTGCGGCTGAACATCCCGACGGTCTTCGTCTCCGGCGGCCCGATGGAGTCCGGCCGGGCGACGCTCGTCGACGGCACGGTCCGCACGCTCGACCTGGTCGACGCCATGTCGGACGCGGTCAACGAGAAGATCTCGGACGAGGACATCCTCCGTATCGAGGAGAACGCCTGTCCGACCTGCGGCTCCTGTTCCGGTATGTTCACCGCCAACTCGATGAACTGCCTGACCGAGGCCATCGGCCTGTCCCTGCCGGGCAACGGCTCCGTCCTCGCCACCCACACCGCCCGCAAGGCGCTGTACGAGAACGCCGCCGCCACGGTCGTCGACATCACCAAGCGGTACTACGAGCAGGGCGACGAGTCCGTCCTGCCGCGCAACGTCGCCACCTTCGCGGCCTTCGAGAACGCCATGGCGCTCGACATCGCCATGGGCGGCTCGACGAACACGATCCTGCACCTGCTGGCCGCCGCCCAGGAGGCGGGCGTCGAGTTCGGCCTCGACGAGATCGACGCCGTCTCGCGCCGGGTGCCCTGCCTGGCCAAGGTCGCGCCGAACGTCGCCAAGAACCGCACGTACTACATGGAGGACGTCCACCGCGCCGGCGGCATCCCCGCCCTGCTGGGCGAACTGCACCGCGCCGGCATGCTGAACGAGGACGTGCACTCCGTGCACAGCCCCTCGCTCGCGGACTGGCTCAAGAGCTGGGACGTGCGCGGCGGTTCGCCGTCCGCCGAGGCCGTCGAGCTGTGGCACGCGGCGCCCGGCTGCGTCCGCTCCGCCACGGCCTTCTCCCAGTCCGAGCGCTGGGAGGCGCTGGACGACGACGCGGAGAACGGCTGCATCCGCTCCGCCGAGCACGCCTACTCCAAGGACGGCGGACTCGCCGTGCTGCGTGGCAACCTCGCCGTCGACGGCTGTGTCGTGAAGACCGCCGGCGTGGACGAGTCGATCTGGACCTTCGAGGGCCCGGCCGTGGTCTGCGAGTCGCAGGAAGAGGCCGTCGACAAGATCCTCAAGAAGGAGATCACCCACGGCGATGTGGTGGTCATCCGGTACGAGGGCCCCAAGGGCGGCCCCGGCATGCAGGAGATGCTCTACCCGACGTCCTTCCTCAAGGGCCGCGGCCTCGGCAAGACCTGCGCCCTGATCACCGACGGCCGCTTCTCCGGCGGCACCTCGGGCCTGTCGATCGGCCACGCCTCCCCGGAGGCGGCCTCCGGCGGCACGATCGCGCTCGTCGAGGACGGTGACCGTATCCGCATCGACATCCCGGGCCGCACCATCGAACTGCTCGTCGACGACGCCACGCTGGCGGCCCGGCGCGAGGCCCTGAACGGCGTCTACGCCCCCAAGTCGCGGGAACGCAAGGTGTCCGCCGCCCTGCGCGCCTACGCCGCGATGGCGACGAGCGCCGACAGGGGCGCCGTCAGGGACGTGTCCAAGCTGGGCTGACCCGCCGCCCGACTGCTCGCGGACCCGGTGCGCTCACCAGCGCGCCGGGTCCTTCGCGTCCACGGCGAAGACAGAGCCGTCCGGGGCGCTGGCGTACACCTTCCCGTCCACGGTGACGGGTGCGGGCAGCAGCGCGGAGAAGGTCGAACCGTCGTCGGACATCCGCAGGCCCGTCTGGCCGGTGATCCTGCCGAGCCGCGCGTCGACGGCGAGCAGCCGCCCGTCGGCGGCGGACAGGTAGACCGCCCGTCCGTCGGTGACCGGGCGCGAAAGGTGGGCGACCCCGGTCTCCAGGCGCCACAGCTCGGGACCGTCGGTACCCGGCCGGGCCGTGTCCAACGCGAAGAGCGAGCCACCGGAACCGGAGATGTAGACGGTCCTCCCCGCGACCGTCGCCTGCGCCTGGTCGACCGGGACGGTCAGGGGGATGGTGCGTACGGCCCGGCCGTCGGTCGCGGTGTCGATCGTGACGACCGCGCCGGTGAAGCCGTCGGTGCCGGCCGAGAGGAGATACAGGACGCCGCCGGCGAGCTGTACCGGCGTCAGCGAACCCGGCACGCGTTCGGTCCACAGCAGCTCGCCGCTCATCGGACCGACGGCGCTGACGAGGGTCGAGGTCCCGTCGGCCGACGGCGTGGCGGCGAGCGCCGGGCCGTCGCCGCCCGGGTCGGACAGCCACTGGGTACCGGGCCCGCCGTGCCGCTTCTGCCAGCGCGCCTCGCCGGTGGTCGCGTCGATCGCCCGGACCGTCCCGGCGTCCGACACCAGCAGGACGGTGTCGCCGACGACTCGTACGGTCGGATGTCCGGACGCGTCCAGCTCCCGGCGCACCTCGCCCGTCCCCGGGTCGAGCGCCTGGTAGCGGTCACCGTCGCGCGTCACCACGTGCAGCAGTCCGCCGGCGGTGTGGGGCGCCAGGCCCTCGTCGCTCTGCGCGGCGGCGTCACCGGCGGCCCGTTCCTTCGTCGTCCAGACCGTCGAGCCGTCGGCCGGGTCCAGCCGCGTGGTACCGACGCCGGGGGCCGCGCAGTAGAGGGCGTCGCCGTCGCCGGCCGTGCACACGGGGACGCCGGAGACGGCGCCGTCCCGCAGGGGGACGTTCCACGGGCGGAAGCGCTGTTCGGCGGAGGGCGTGGTGCGCCCGCCGGCGGGGGAGCCGTCGTCCGGGACGACGACGGCGGCGGTGCCGGCGGCGGCAAGTACGGCGACCGCGGCGACGGCGACGGCCCAGCGCCTTCGGGCCCGGCGCGCGGGGGAAGCGGCGGCGGGTGCGTCGCCGGCCGGCTCGGAGCCCGCGGACGGTTCCGGCACGGCCGCGCGGGTCTCACCGGGAGCGGGATCGCGCTGCGCCGGTATGTAGGCCTGGGTGTCGTACGCGGAGGACGGCGAGGACGCCCGCAGCGCCACCATCAGCTCGTACGGCGTCGGCCGCGCCTGCGGGTCCTTCGCCAGACACCGCGCCACGAGCGGTACGAGCCGCTGCGGCACACCCGTCAGGTCCGGCTCGTTGTGCACGACCTGGTACGCCACGATGTACGGGCTGTCGGAGTCGAACGGCCCGCGCCCGGTCGCCGCGTGGACCAGCACCGCGCCCAGCGCGAACACATCCGCCGCCGGCCCGACCTCGCGGGGGCGCTGGAACTGCTCGGGCGCCATGAACGGCGGTGTGCCGATCAGTTTTCCGGTCTCGGTGCGCAGATCGCTGTCGGTGGGACGCGAGATGCCGAAGTCGATGACTTTCGGCCCGTCCGCGGCCAGCAGCACGTTGCTGGGTTTGAGATCGCGGTGCACCACGCCCGCCCGGTGGATGTCGCGGAGTGCCTCCGCGAGCCCGGCGCCCGCCCGCACGAGTTCGGCCGGATTCAGCGGACCGTTCCGCTTCACCCGGTCCGCGAGGGTCGGGCCCTCGATGAAGAGGGTGGCCATCCAGGGCCGTCCGGCGTCCGGGTCGGCGTCGACGACCGGCGCGGTGAAAGCTCCGCTGACCCGTCGGGCGGCGGCGACCTCTTGGCGGAAACGCGCTCTGAACTCCGGGTCCAGGGCGTGCTCGGCATGAATGACCTTGACCGCGAGCCGTAGACCCGAGGCGGAGGTGGCCAGATGGACGACGCCCATCCCGCCGTTGCCCAGTACCGCCTCGAGGCGGTACTGCCCTGCATATTCCGGATGCTCCGCTTCCGGGAACGGCCCGGTGCTGCGCAGCGGTGGCATCTCCCACCCCCGTCTGATGGTGCGCACGCGCGACGCACGGAGCCTAGTCGATGATGCGTGCGATCCAGCCATGGCTTGCTAGCCTGCGCGCGGCGCAACCAATCGTCCATGTCAACGGGGGGAAGTCCGATGGCTCTTGAAGAGGCTCAGAACACAGCGGCGGGGAACGCGGCCGCCGAGGCGGACGCGACCGAGGCCGAACCGGTCGGCACCATGACGGTCAAGCGCTACCCGGTCGCCCCCGGCGTGCGTCTCAATGTGCGCAGCGGGCCGGGGACCGACTACCGGCTGGTCAGGATCCTGCCGTACGGCGCCACCGTCCCGATCAACTGCCAGAAGGCCGGCGAGACCGTCACCGGCACCTACGGCACGAGCAACATCTGGGACAACATCGCCAACGGCGAGTTCGTGGCGGACGCGTACGTGCAGACCGGCAGCGACGGTTACGTCGCCCGGCGCTGCGCCTGACCCTCCGCCCGCGTACGGGGATAATCGACCCCGTGAGCGACCAGAGCGAGAACACCACGGCGAGCGGCGGCGGCCCGGAGCCCGAGCCCATCCGTTTCTTCGGCACGACATGGGTCGGCCACGACGGGGGGTACGGGCTGCGCCGGGCCGCTGTCGCCGCCGGCTCGCTGATCACCGCCTTCGCGGCCGCCCTGCTGCTGCGCTTCGCCTATCAGGGGCTGGCCATCGCCGAGGTCGGCAGCTTCGTGAACGTCCTCGTCGTCGTGATGTTCGCGGTGTGCAGCGCCATCGCGTTCCGTAAGACCTGGGAGAGCTTCTCCCGCCGTCCCGACGGCTCGCCGTCGGAGGACTCGCTGCGCAGCCTCAAGACGATCGGCTTCATCGGCTCGCTCATCGCGTACGCCCTGCGCTGCCTCAGTGAGGCGCCGGGCGAGAAGCTGCGCCGCGCCGAGTACGAGTCGGCGCTCAGGCAGTACGAGAAGCGCCGCGGCACCCGCTCGGGCAACCCGGCCGCCCGCGGGACGAAGGGCCGCCCCAAGCGCCGCTGACGCGACACACACGAACGCCCGGTCACGCCCCTACAGGGGTGCGGCCGGGCGTTCGTGCTTGACGGCCCGTATCGGCGGGAGCATTATTCATCGCATGATGAATTCCTCCGGCGTCGCCGTCGTCGCCCGCGGCCTCACCGTGCTGCGAGGAGACCGCACCGTCCTGCGCGGCGTCGACTTCTCGGTCCTGTCAGGCCGCATCACCGGGCTCCTCGGGCCTTCCGGCTGCGGGAAGTCGACGCTGATGCGCGCGGTCGTCGGCACCCAGGCCAAGGTCGGCGGCACCCTCGAGATCCTCGGCCGCCCCGCCGGCGCCGCCGAGCTCCGCTCCCGCATCGGCTACGTCACCCAGGCCCCGTCCGTCTACGACGACCTCACCGTCCGGCAGAACCTCGACTACTTCGCCTCCGTCCTCCTCCCGGGCCGCCGCAACCGCGACGCCCGCCGCGAGTACGTCACGCGAGCCGTCGAGGACGTCGACCTCGCCTCGCACGCCGACTCGCTCGCCGGACGGCTCTCCGGCGGCCAGCGCAGCCGGGTCTCGCTCGCGGTCGCCCTGCTGGGCACCCCTGAGATGCTCGTCCTCGACGAGCCCACCGTCGGCCTCGACCCCGTCCTCCGCCGCGACCTGTGGGACCTCTTCCACCGCCTCGCCGGCGAACGTGGAGTGACGATCCTCGTCTCTTCCCACGTCATGGACGAGGCCGAACGCTGTCACCGCCTCCTCCTCATGCGCGAAGGGGAGATCCTCGCCGAGGACGCCCCGGACGACCTGCGCGTCCGCACCCGCTCGGAAACCGTCGAACAGGCCTTCCTCCACCTCGTGGACCAGGCCGACGCCCTTCAGGAGAGCCGCCGATGAGCTCCCGCCCGACTCCCGCCACCCTTCAGCGGCCGGCCCTCGCGCCCTCCGTGTCCCGCACCCTCGCGACCGCCGCACGGGTACTGCGGCAGCTCCGCCACGACCCGCGCTCCATCGCCCTGATGCTGCTCGTGCCGTGCCTAATGCTCTTCCTGCTCCGATTCGTCTTCGACGGCAGCCCCGGCACGTTCGACTCCATCGGCGCCTCGCTGCTCGGCATCTTCCCGTTGATCACCATGTTCCTGGTGACCTCCATCGCCACCCTGCGCGAACGCACCTCCGGCACCCTCGAACGACTCCTCGCCATGCCGCTCGGCAAGGCCGACCTCATCGCCGGTTACGCACTCGCCTTCGGTCTCGTCGCAGTGCTCCAGTCGCTGCTCGCCACCGGACTCGCCCTCTGGGTCCTCGGCCTCGACATCGTCGGCTCGCCCTGGCTGCTGCTCCTCGTCGCGCTGCTCGACGCGTTGCTGGGCACGGCGCTCGGACTGTTCGTCTCCGCCTTCGCCGCCTCCGAGTTCCAGGCGGTCCAGTTCATGCCGGCCGTGATCTTTCCCCAGCTGCTGCTGTGCGGCCTGTTCGCGCCCCGCGACACGATGCAGCCCGTCCTCGAAGCGATTTCCGACGTGCTCCCCATGTCCTACGCCGTCGACGCCATGAGCGAGGTCCTGCGCCATCCCGACGTCACCGGCGACTTCGTGCGGGACGTCCTGGTCGTCGCGGTCTGCGCGCTGGTCGTCCTAGCCCTCGGCGCCGCCACCCTGCGCCGCCGCACCGCCTGACCGCCGCCTCCACGGGGAACGCCCGTACCGACACTCGGACGACCACGGCACGAGCCCGGCTCCGGTGACAGGATGTGCGCACGTATCCCCACCGGCGAGGTGAACTTCAGCCATGACCCAGACAGTCGCAGTCCTCGGTACGGGCAAGATCGGTGAAGCGCTGCTCAGCGGCATGATCCGTGCGGGCTGGCGCCCCGCGGACCTGCTGGTCACCACCCGCCGCGCCGATCGCGCCGACGAACTGCGCACCCGCTACGGCGTCGAGCCCGTCACCAACGCGGAAGCCGCCAAGCGTGCCGACACCCTGATCCTCGCCGTCAAGCCGCAGGACATGGGCAAGCTCCTCGACGAACTCGGCCCGCACATCACCGCGGACCGACTCGTCATCAGCGCGGCGGCCGGTATCACCACGTCCTTCATCGAGGAGCGCCTCGCCGCGGGCACACCCGTGGTCCGGGTCATGCCCAACACCCCGGTGCTCGTGGACGAGGGCATGTCCGTGATCTCCGCCGGCAGCCATGCCACGGGCGACCACGTCGCCCATGCCGAGGAGATCTTCGGCGGTGTGGGCAAGACGCTGCGCGTCCCCGAGTCGCAGCAGGACGCGGCGACGGCCCTCTCCGGATCGGGTCCGGCGTACTTCTACTTCCTCGTCGAGGCCATGACGGACGCGGGAATCCTGCTCGGCCTTCCGCGCGCCCAGGCCCACGACCTGATCGTCCAGGCCGCCATCGGCGCGGCCGTGATGCTCAGGGACAGCGGCGAGCACCCGGTGAAACTGCGGGAAGCGGTCACCTCGCCGGCGGGCACCACCATCAGCGCCATCCGCGAACTGGAGAACCACGGCGTACGGGCCGCCCTGATCGCCGCTCTCGAGGCCGCCCGCGACCGCAGCCGCGAACTGGCCTCCGGCAACGGCTGACCGGCCCGCCGCGGTTCTCCGTGTTCCGCGTCCGTCATGCTGCCGGCAGCAGTCCGATCGCCCGGTAGGCGGCGTCCACCGTCGGACGGGCCATGCCCCTGGCCCGTTCCGCTCCCTTCCTCAGCACCTCGTCGACGTGTCCCGGATCGGCCGCGAGTTCGGCGTGCCGCTCCCTGATCGGCCTCAGCACCTCGAGTACCGCCTCGGCCGTGTCCTTCTTCAAGGCCCCGTACGACCGATACGCACCGGCCAGCTCCTTGGGGCTCGCGCCGGAGCAGGCCGAGAGGATCTCGAGCAGATTCGCGACGCCGGGCCGGGTGCCGGGGTCGTACTCGACGTCATCCCCGCTGTCCGTGACCGCCCGCATGATCTTCTTGCGCACCACGTCGGCCTCGTCCAGCAGATAGACGATGCCCGCACCGGACTCGTGCGACTTCCCCATCTTCGACGTGGGGTCCTGAAGGTCCATGACCCGGGCCGCGACCGGCGGGGCCGTGGCCCGGGGGACGTTGAAGGTGTGCCCGTAGCGCTGGTTGAACCGCACCGCCAGGTCGCGGGTCAGCTCCACATGCTGCGTCTGGTCGTCACCCACCGGCACCTCGTCCGCCTGGTAGGCCAGGATGTCCGCCGCCATCAGCACCGGATAGGTGAGCAGCGACAGCCGCACGCTCTGCCCGGCCGCGCGTGCCCGGACGCTCTTCTCCTTGTACTGGATCATGCGCCGAAGCTCGCCGTCGGTGGCCGTGCACTCGAGGAGGTACGACAGCCGCGCGTGCTCGTCCACATGGCTCTGCACGAAGACGGTGCACAGATCAGGGTCGAGACCGGCGGCCAGCATCAGAGTCGCTGCCTGACGACTGAGTCTGCGCACCCGCGCCGGGTCGTGCTCGACCGTGAGTGCGTGCAGGTCGACCACGCTGAACAGCGCGTCCGCCTGGTGCTGGTCCACCTCGACCCACCTGCGCAGCGCGCCCAGGTAGTTCCCCAGGGTCAGATGCCCTGTCGGCTTGATCCCGCTGAAGATCCGCTTCATTCCGTTCTCCGTCTCCTGATCGAAGCCGCCGCGCTCAGCGGCCGGGCTCCCGGAGGGAGATACGCGAACGGCCGCCGAGGCGGCGGCCGTGGGTGCATGCGAAGGTGCCGGCCGCCGTCAGGCGGCCCACCACTGGTGGAGGCACATGCGCGATGTCATGGGCCCAACAGTACGCCGCCAGAGGCCGTCAGGGGGCGGGTTGACATCACCTACCGGCATCCGTAGTGTTCTCCGAGTTGTCCGACGTGAGCACCGACCCCGGTCGGCCCCGGACAGCCATTCCGTAAGACCCACTTCGATGAACGGCATTCTGTGTCGTCCGTCTTTCGTGCGCCTTTGCGAAATGAAGAATCCACGTTCGAAAGGACGCCGGCCCCGATTCGCTTCGGGGCGGGGGATTCCGCTAAAGTCTCACTCGTCGGAACGGCCCAACAGCCGGGAAGACAACTCCCGCTGACCGGGAATCAGGCCCGAAAGAGTCTGATAGAGTCGGAACCGCCGGAAGGCCGAAAGGCCGGAAAGCACACCGAGGAAATCGGATCGGAAAGATCTGATAGAGTCGGAAACGCAAGACCGAAGGGAAGCGCCCGGAGGAAAGCCCGAAAGGGTGAGTACAAAGGAAGCGTCCGTTCCTTGAGAACTCAACAGTGTGCCAAAAATCAACGCCAGATATGTTGATACCCCGTCCATC